>JAFZUT010000009.1 GCA_017618175.1 Alphaproteobacteria bacterium | reverse complement strand
TTTCCGAATGCCCTGAAAGGAAGGAAAGGAGAAAAAGAAATGGGCATTCTAAACTTGGTTGGGGTCCAAAGTCCAGAGGAGAGAGAATGTAGGAGGGAGTCTGGAATCTCTGGGCCCCACAGACATTTAAGTGTCCGGTCGCCGGGTTTTGCCCCTTTGACGAATCGAAATATAATACAACCAAAACCATTTGTCAAGTGTTTTTGTCAAAAAAAATTTTATGTCAAATCGAACCCTTTAATTTCCTAGGAAATGGTGCTTGTTGTCTGGCGGATTGATTGCGAATAAAATTTCCAATGTAGCAAGGGGGGCAAATATGACACACGAAGATATTTGGCGCGCCATAGAAAAATTCGCAACCGAGCACGGAATGTCGTGTTCAGGCCTGGCGCGGTGCAGCGGATTGGATCCAACGACCTTTAACAAAAGCAAACGTTGGACCAAGGAGGGCCAGCCGCGTTGGCCGTCAACCAACAGTATTTCTAAAATTTTGTCTTCAACCGGTTCGTCTATCCAAGATTTTACCAAATTTGTGGATGGAAACGACCAAGAACGAATCGGTTAGGACAAGAAAAAGGGTCTCTTGGCAGCCCCGCCGGTGCGCATACGCGTATCGGCCCCTTTTTTTTATTGGACAGCCCGCAATTGATTGTTTATTCTTTGAATATGTTGACCGGAATCAGGATTTTCACATCTGACCCGTATTGGCGGGGAATAGTGACGGATTTTAACGCCGTATTGGTCGATGATGCGAATTTGGCGGATGTTGATCTGGATTCTTTGGAATTGCACGTGCCGGTTAGCCCGTTGGAAATGAAGGCTGCGGTAATTTCTGCGTTAGATGATACGAAGGTTTTAGTGTCTGTGTTTGGGCGGCCGGTGTCTTTGTCACCAATTCAACGGCGAATTGTCGTGCGGTTAAAGAAAACCGGTGGTATGACGGCGGACGAATTAAAATTGGCGTTGGGATATGCGCGCGATACAACAACTCACACGGTTGATACGGCAATATATGGGTTGCGCAAACTGTTTGGGCGGAATTTTATAGTGAACGAAAACGGAACATTCAAAATTGGCGGGGTATAAGGTATTATCTTTTGATAAAATATCCAGTACGCAGACATATGCGCACGATATGATTGCAAATGGTACGGCAACCGACCACACCGTTGTTTGTGCCGCCGCACAATATGCCGGCCGTGGACGATATCGCCGAAAATGGGTTTCTCATCACGGTAATTTGTATGCAAGTTTTATTTTCAGGTGTATTGAACGCGATTCACGTTTGTCTTATGCCGTGGCGGTCGCAATTGTTGATACTTTGGCCACGTACGGGATTGACGCAACAATTAAATGGCCCAATGATATACTTATCGATGGGAAAAAGGTTGCCGGTGTGTTGATAGAATACGCAGGCCGATTCGTTATTGTGGGAATTGGGATAAATGTGCATTCAAATCCAACGGTGGATGAATATAAAACAACCAAGTTGGATAAATATGCCGATATAGAATTGCCGGACCTGATGGCGCGATTGGCAAAAAAGTTAGACAAATGGATGGGCGCAGAATTCGATTCGGTGCGTCTGCGTTGGATGGAATCGGCGGCGGGGTTAAATGGTTTGGTAAAATATCGTGGCGAAATGGTCGAATTGATTGGTATAAACGACAGCGGCGCATTGGTTGTTCGGCGCGGTTCAGAATATTTCTTGGTTCACGGTGATGAAATTTTGATGTGATGTATACGGCGGTTTTCCAGGATTTTTTATAAAATACTTGACTTTTGGTGCGATTTGTGATACCATACGACACGTCAAAAGAGAGATTTGTGTTCACACGTTGGTGTGAATTTTTTTTATGCCGCACGTCTGTGCGGTTTTTTCTTTGCACAAAAGGAAGGAATATGAATTTTAGTGTGATAGAATCGCAAAGCGAAACGATGGCGTTGGCGTATCGTATTGCACGTGTTGTTTATGCGGAAACGTATGCGCGTTCTTTGCGGGTGGTTGAAGCATTGACATCTATGATTTCAAATTGTGCACGGAAAAATAATCGTGATATTTGTGATGTGGTATCTGATGCGACCATATTCGAATCGTTAAATACCGATTCGATGCGTCATATGGAAATGAACATCGATTCGAATCGACGTGAATTTCAAATGTGTGTGCGAATCGCGGTGCGTATGTTGCACGGGCATTTGCCAGATATGTGCCGTGGCGCGACAATGTTTCATCGCGCAGAATTATTACCTGATTGGGCGATTGCACGTGGATATGTCGCGGACATAGATGGAATTTTATTTTACGCATAATCTTTTAAGGTTTTCATATGAGTAAATTCATTAATGGAGGTTTTTTTGCGAATCGCAAAACACAAATAATGACCGGCGTTGGAATTATATCTGCAATCGCGGCGTATTTGGTGGGCGATTCTGATTTATTCGCGCTGATTCAGGCATTGATTGCGGTTGGCGGAGTATATATGTTGCATAAATCAAAACAAAACAAAGGAAAATAATATGGAAAATATACCAGAAAAATTTCGTAAAGAAGACGGAACATTAAATACAGATGCACTTATAAAATCTTATACGGAATTGGAAAAGAAAATTGGCGGTATGATTTCTGTGCCCGATGAAAACGCAGACGAATCGGTGGTATGCCGCTTTCGCCGTGCGATTGGCGTGCCGGAAAGTCCCGATGAATATCCGCAAAATGAAATGTTTGATGACGAAAATGTGCGACAAGAATTTCATAAAATTGGATTAACAAAAAACCAAGTTGAAAAAATTTATGACATTGCACAAAAATTTTTATCACCGGTTGTTGATGAAATTTTATCTGTGGAACAAGAATCAAAAGCGATGTCCGAATTAAAAAAATTTTTCGGTAATGACGAAAAAATGTACGATGCATTTGTCGCAATAAAATCATTCGGTGAAAGATTTTTGCCCGCCGATGCGTTTAATGAATTGTGCTCTACACCCCAGGGAATTCAAGGGATGTACAAGATGATGCAATCTATGGAACCATCGGTGCAAACTGATTCATCGAACACAAAAACTTTATCCGATGATGATTTGCGCCGTATGATGCGTGATCCAAAATATTGGCGTGATCATGATGCGGAATATGTTCGTAAAATTGAAAATGGATTTAAAAAATTATATTCGTGATGAATTTTTTTAATAAAAAATAACTTTTCTTCTTTACTAATTTTTTTCTTTAATATAAAATATAAAACAAGAACAAAAAGAATTTGTTCTATCCAAAAAAATAAAAAGGAGAGAAGAATGGCATTCACATTCTTGAAGACTGCGGCAAAGAAACCTGCTGCGAAAAAGCCTGCTGCCAAGAAACCGGCGGCAAAGAAACCGGCCGCGAAAAAACCGGCTGCTAAAAAACCTGCGGTTAAAAAAGTTGCTGCGAAAAAACCGGCTGCTAAAAAAGTAGCGGTTAAGAAAGTCGCTGCAAAAAAACCGGCTGCTAAAAAAGTAGCGGTTAAAAAAGTTGCTGCAAAAAAACCGGTTGCAAAGAAAGTTGCAAAAAAACCGGCTGCTAAAAAAGCATGTGCAAAATGTGCCAAAAGAAAATAATGGCATTGCACTGAATATATAAATGCCCGCATGTCGGGCATTTTTTTTATAAAAAATTTCAGTCAGATTTTGTGTCTGACTGAATTTTTTCCTTGGACAATCCACATTGTGGACCCTGTTGAATTTGTTTGCGGCGCCGCGTGCGGCATAACCAAAAATAAATTTTTGGTTGGACGATATTTTTCGTCTGGATTTTAATTTTTAATAAAAAAAGGAATAATAATGTCTGTTTCCATAGATCAAGTATTTGTGAAACAATTTGAAGCGGATGTCCATCTTGCGTATCAGCAGATGGGAACAAAATTGCGTTCAACGATTCGCAGCAAATCGGGTGTTGTCGGCGTATCTACAACATTTCAAAAAATTGGTAAAGGCACGGCCAGCACCAAATCACGTCATGGCATCGTTCCGGTGATGAACCTGAATCACACACCGGTGGAATGCACATTGCAAGATTACTATGCCGGTGATTGGGTCGATGCATTGGATGAATTGAAAATCAATATTGATGAACGTCGTGTGGTTGCATCGGCCGGTGCATATGCGTTGGGTCGTAAAACCGATGAATTAATTGTGAATGCGATGAATGGTGCAACCGGATATGTTGGTGATTATTCAACCGGTCTTACCAAAACATTGATTTTAAGCGCATTGGAAAAACTGAATGAAAATGATGTCCCAGATGATGGCCGCAGATTTGCAGTTGTCGGCGTAAAACAGTGGAATGAATTGTTGGGCATTACCGAATTTTCTTCGGCGGATTATGTTGGTGAAAATATGCCGTTTATCAATGGATGCGAAACAAGAAAATGGCTTGGTATCACATGGGTTATGTACAACGATTTGCCGGTTCCGGCCGCTACACATCGTGACTGCTTTATCTATCATGCATCCAGTATTGGTCATGCGTGTGGTCAAGAAGTAAAGACGGATATTACATGGCACGGTGAACGTGCCGCACATTTCATCAGCAACAGTATGTCCCAAGGGGCGGTGCTGATTGATAATGACGGTATTGTTCGTGTCAAGTGTGGTGAATAAAACAAATAATCCAAGGGGTAAAAAATGGCTTTTCAAAATAAAAATTTATCTGTGATTGCGTATGCCAATGGATTCACATTGTGGCATTATGCCGCCAATGAAACATTGGCAACGATTACGGCAAGTGGTTACTTTAACGCGGTTAAAACATTGATGAACAGTGGCGACATTGTTTTGGTCAATGCATCCGATAAAACCTCAATTAAAAAAATTGCGGTTGGCGATAGCGCGGTTACAACTGCGGCATTGGATTAATACCTTGTTTGTTTGTGTTGATATCAAGGGGTCGATATTATCGGCCCCTTGTATTTTTCTTAGGGGGAAATAATGCTAACAAAAATAGATTTATGTTCAATGGCGTTATTAAAGTTGGGCGAAAACCCAATTCAATCTTTGTCGGACGATACAACGGCCGCAAAACTGGGACGCACATTGATTGATTTTGTAATAGATACTTTATTGGCTATGCACCCGTGGCGTTTCGCGTGTCATACATACACGGTTGTCAAAGATGAAAACGGCGATTTGAATATTCCAACGGATGTTTTGCGTATTCTTAAAACAAATGCGCGTGTTGTTGATAATAAAATTATATCGGATTCGTCTTCGGTGGATGTTACGGTGATTCGGCGTGTTTCGCCCGATAAATTTCCAAGTTATTTCGCATCGTTGGTTGCAACAAAACTGGCCGTGGAATTTTGTATTCCGTTGACATCGGATCAAACAGTATTCAGGACATTGGTCGCATTATATGAAACAGAATTGCAAACAGCAAAATTCATAGACAGTACAACTTCACTAAATTCTGCAATAGAAAACTTTTCATTGTTAGACAGTCGCTTTTAATACCAAGGGGTATAAATATGGGAAACTTTATCAAAACGCAAACGTCGTTTGCCAACGGCGAAGTGTCACCAAATTTTTTCACAAATTCCAATATAAACGGACTTTCGCGATTAGAAAATATGGACGTGATACCCGGGGGCGGCCTTCGTCGTCGGCCCGGATTAAAAAAGATTGCCAAATTATCTGCGAATGCGCGATTGGTCCCGTTTTCTATTTCTGAAACGGAACATTATGTCTTGGCGATAATGAATGGGTTAGTTCGCATTTTTGCGGGTGATTCGTTTGTCCAAGATGTATTTGCGCCGTGGTCGGATGCGGCTGTGGGACTGTTACAATATGCGCAACGTTTTGGAACGATGATTTTCGTTCACCCGGATTACAGTCCCAAGATTCTTTACCGCGATAATGGCGTTTTCAAATTTATGAATTTTTCGTTCACATCAGCCGATGGTGGCGAAAATGTCGATATGCCTTTTATGCGTTTTGAAGATTCAAATAACATAAGTATCACAATCACTATGGTGGACAATACGGCGCACCTTAATACGAATCAAGATTTTTGGACAGTACAAAATGTTGATGGTCATTTATCTCTTTTGGGCAAAACGTGGTTGATAACATCATATATTGGACCGCGCGAAGTTACCGCGGCGTGCAATGGGGTTTTTACAATCCCGAATTCGCCGATTACCGATTGGCAAGAGGCCGTATTCAGTCCACGTCGTGGATGGCCGACCAGTATAACTTTTCACCAGAATCGGTTAGTGTTTGGTGGTTCAAAATCTTGGCCGGGTGGTGTGTGGATGTCGCATGTCGGCGAACATAAAAATTTTAATACCGGCACAGGTTTGGATGACGAAGCGGTATATTTCACGCTGTTGTCATCACGGCGTCAACATATTTGCACCCTGGTCAGCAGTGATAATTTGCAAATCCTAACATCCGAAGGTGAATGGGCGGTTTCAAGCAAACCATTGACCCCGGAATCAGTAAATATAAAAATGCATACCACAATTGGATGTGTCGCGGACAGATATTTGCCACCCCAAGAAATTGACGGTTCAACAATATTTGTATCAAACAATAAACGTGACATAAGGCAAATGGTCTTGGACGATTTGGGCCAAAATTACAGGGCCGATAATTTGTGTGCATTGGCGGAACATATAATGAATAATCCAATTGATATTGCATACAATAAAACAGACAAAAAACTTTTTGTTGTTATGTCAAATGGCGAAATGGCCGTGTTAAATCGAAATGCAGAGTTGGAAATTTCCGGGTGGGGACATTATATAACCGCGGGTGAATTCAAATCTGTTGCGGTGTCCAATGGATATACATATGTCGTGACGGAACGCGATTCGGAATTTATGTTTGAAAGATTTGATGATTCAAAAATGGTTGATGCGGACGAATATTCGTATACTTCACGTGCCTGTGGATTGCCGATAATGACATCGGGACATAATGCAAAATATATAAGGATTAAAAAGATTGTCGCACGTGTTCACGATTCGAAAACTTTATTTATAAACAATTTTCGAACCGCATTTCCAAATGAAGTTTATGTTGATGGTGCACCCGGTTTTTCGGGCGATATGTCAGTAAATGTTTTGGGAACACTGTGTGATATGGTGGACAGTCCATGGGAAATATCAACCAGTGATGAATTACCATTGACCGTATTATCGATAACAATATATGGCCGATATCAAATATAAAGAAACAAAAGGATAAAAAATGGGACAAGTTATTTCAGATGTGAAAGATATTTTGAATTACCAAAATAGCAAGAAAAAAACTACATCAACCCGCAAAGAAATTTTAAGACAAATGGCCACGGATGAAAATACCAAACAAAACCTGGTAAAAAAAGTCTTGGCAACCCAACGCGCGAAATATGGGGCGTCGGGGATGAAAACCCGTGGTCAAACCGAAGACGCGGTTTTGACACGGTTAAAACAAGAAACAGAACAACCATATAATGAAAAAAAGCAATCCAATTTGAATAAATTAAAGAATACGCGCGCCAAGAAAAAGAATCTGTTATTGTCGGCATTGGAACATATGGAAAAATTGGTCGGGTAAAATGACGGAATATAACCAATTTTTGGATTCTTGGAATTCAGTATTGGGATTGGTCACGCCCGCGCATCACCATCGTATGACAAATTTTTTGACCGATGTATTAAATAACGAAAATCATCGTGGTTTGTTGATGGCGTTTCGGCATTCGGGCAAATCTACGATAGTTGGAATTTTTGCAACGTGCGTTCTGTTTTTGCGACCCCAAACGCGAATTCTTATTTTATCGGCCCAGACACATCAGGCCGCCCGAATGGTTATGCATATAAGAAACATTTTGGAAAATCATCCATGGTGCCAAGATATGATCCCAAAAAATCGTCGTGAATGGGCAGAAAATAAAATAACCATAAATCGCCCAATCGGCATTCGTGAACCGTCGGTATTATGCCAAGGAATATATGGGAATATAACTGGTATGCGCGCAGATTTGATAATTTGTGATGATGTCGAGGTTCCTAATACATGCAACACCGCACGAAAACGTGCGGCGTTGCGTGAAAGATTGCGTGAATTGGATTTCGTGTTGTCCCCAAGTGGCACAATGATTTATATCGGGACGCCACACACATTAGATACCATATATCGTACGGCCTAGTTTGTAGAATCGGTATGCGGTAAAGAACTTGTAATCTTGTGCAGTCTGCGCAACAATTTGCGCCCTTCGTCACCGAACATCGGCAGGTATGTTTCGTAATCCAACATATCAACCTGGAGTTGTGCACGTGCGCGTTCGTTTATTGGTTTTGCCAAGATATCATTTGCGTTATCCCAAAGTTTATAGGCCTTCCAGGTACGAATAATCGCATCAAATTTTTTCAATGCTTCGGGATGGTTGTTCAATATTTGTTTTATGGAATTTGCCCAATCCGGACCAAATTTTTTAACCGTTGGATTTTGCAGAAACGCGTTCAATTTATCTTGGTCTGGTTCAAAATCATCAATCGCATTGATAAGTTCATCCATATCTGCGGATGGCACATCGGCCGCATTTGCAGTTTCGTTCATCATTCCACCATACGGCAATAATTCGCGTGCAATTGAATTCATGGGCGTTTTGCCATCACGCAAATTTTTTATGTGTTGCACCAACATTTTGCCCGTGGGTAAATCGGCCATTTCATTCAGCACTTCATCGGTGGCTTCGTCAACAAAGACACGATTCACCGCGCCCCACCCGCCGACAATAACGTGTGCCTGGCGATACAGATTCAGTAATTTTTGTGCGATTACGCTTGCTTTGGCTTTCATCTCGTTCAATCCCTCCGTTGGATGGTGTTATTCTGTGGTGACCATAATAACCTTGTGCATAGTTTGTGCAGAAATTTTTTCTTCGGGCGACACTATTTGACCATAAATTTTGCCTTTGGAATCTTGGCGTACGATGGCGATTTGTGCGACCAGTGTTTTATCATCACGCAACGTTTTGAAATCTGAATCAATAAACACCGCCAAATCACCAACCGCGGGTACCGATTTAACATCTGCAAAAACATAGGAACGTGCCGGAATGAACCCGCCAAGCCGTTTAGAATTTGGAATAATCGCGTACACGCCACGGCGACCTTCAAGATTTGCCGGTGCTGCAATCATTGTTGAATCAGATTTTTTGAATGCGATTCCTTTACCTTCGGGTTTGCCGAACACGGGAATTAATTTTTTGCGTGCGTTGTCATACAATTTGGCGCCATACAAGTGTCCTTGCATATCACCCAAATCGGCCGCAGAATCACCGGGGACCAGAACGGCCCTTACGCGTTCTTTGACCTTGTTCATTTGTTTGTCAAGGTCGCCCGATTTATATAATTCTGCGATTTTATCGAACATACTGTCAACAGAATGCGCAAATGAGCGCGCCAATGGTTCGATTTCGTTTTTATATACTTCGCGTTGGCCAACCTCTATCTTGTGATACACAGACAGTGTCATTCCCGCATCTTTGGCGGCCTGGGCAATGGTTTTGCCGGCCTGTTGACGTATTTTGCGCAGGCCACTGCCGAAAACTTTAAGCCCGCTGTCTTCATTATCGTTCATACGGCGTTTGATTTCATCTTGCCATTTTGTCGCAACTTCGTCTGTGTCCTTGATAAATATATCAGACAATTTGCACCCCAGTATATTGCAGATATTTAATAATTGTTTCTGGTTCAGGCGACGCACACCCTTTTCAATCTTGGAAACCGCCGACAACGACAACCCCGACCGGCGTGCCAGTTCGGTCATCTTCATACCCGTGGCCAGACGAATGTTTCTTATATTGTTGGGAAAAATGATTTCTTCTTGGGCCATATAAAACTCCTTGGATAAATCTTGACAAAATAATAGTCAATTTTAGAAAACTTGGCAAGGAAAAAGTTTAATAGTGGTTAGTGTTAGTGATTAGTAACACTAATTCATATCGTCAGGTATTTCGGTCAGGTCTATAGGCATTGCATCATTGGTTTGTGGTACGGGTGCGCCTTCTTCGGCAAATTGGATACCACCACGGTTTGCCATCTCGTTCAGGTTATCAAACAAACTGAATTCCGGCAAGAACACCAATTTAATAGTGTCTGTTTTTCCGTGACGGTTTTTGCCAATGATAATATCGGCCTTGCCCCTGGCTTTCTCCATACGATTTTGCCACGAATCAACGGACTTTTCATTCGGGGCACCCGAAAGACGATGCGATGGGTCGCGATTTGCCAAATAATATTCTTCACGATACGTGAACATAACAATGTCGGCATCTTGTTCAATAGAACCGGATTCACGCAAATCCGAAAGTTGCGGACGTTTATCATCACGCATTTCAACACTGCGCGATAATTGGGACAGGGCGATAACCGGAACCTCAAATTCCTTGGCCAGCATTTTAAGGGCGCGCGTTATTTCGGAAAGTTCTTGGACACGGTTATCTTTGTTTTTGCCCCCGGGCGAGGTTAACAATTGCAGGTAATCAATCACAATCAACGCAATTCCATTATATTTCCGTGCAAGGCGCCGCACACGTGTGCGAATCATTGGGACAGACATTCCCGGTGTATCATCTATGAATAACGGAATCCGGCTTATTGCATCCGAAAATTGCGTCATTTTAAGAAAATCTTCATCGGTCAGCGAACCTTCGCGCATCGCGCTGGACGGGATGCGTGATTGTGAAGACAAAACACGTGCCGCCAATTCGGATGCACCCATTTCCAAACTAAAGAACGCGACTGCACCGGTATATTGCGGATTGGCACGTCCCGAAAATATCGCATTTGCCGCATTGAATGCGATGTTCATGGCCAGTGTTGTTTTACCCATACCCGGGCGTCCCGCGATAATCAACAGATTTGATTTGTGCATACCACTTATTGCGGAATCTAAATCGGTCAGTCCCGTTGTCAACCCGGACAATTTTCCGTCCGCCTTGTACGCAATTTCGGCCTCAGCCAGCGCGCTTTTTAACGCGTTTGCAATCGGTGTGACATCACGCCCAGAATCACCGTTTGTTGCCATATTGAACAGCATTTGTTCCGCGTTTTCGATTTGGGTCGCCACAGGTTTGTCCAAATCTTCGACAAATGCGTCATCGGTTATATTTTGCCCAATTTGAATCAGTTCGCGGCGCATCGCATTTTCATGCACGATGCGTCCGTATTGTTCAACGTTCACAACGGTTGCGCCCGCGCCCGCCAATTGGGTCAAGTAATCGATTCCGCCCACAGATTCCAATGTTCCCTGTTGGTCAAGATAGTTTTTAACGGTAATTATGTCGAACGGTATTCCGGCCGCGAATTGGCGCATCGCCAAACGATATATTTCCTGGTGTGCGGGATGGGAAAAATCCTCTGCTTTCAAAAATTCGGAAATTTTTTCCAGTGCGCGGTTGTTTATAAGCACCGCCGCCAAGACGGCCTGTTCGGCCTCTATATTCGTTGGTAAAGTTTTGGGAGTAAAGTCCATGTCCAATATAGTATATGAAAAAAATGTTTTTTCAACGCCTTTTTTATGCGGGTATGCCGAATTAAAAATTCCAATACTGGATTCAAACGGAAATTCAGCCTGGCCGGCGGTTTTTCCGCCTGAAAAAATTGCCCAAATCAGGGATACGGTCGGCGAAAGGCATTTTTCGGCGCAAATGATGCTGGATTATGTGTCGCCCGAAAAAATCCGCCTGGATCCCGGGACAATACATTTTTATGAAGACGAATTTGACCCACACACCGCCCGCATCGGTGATAATTTGATGTCGGGTGCGGCAATTTATTGGGATCCATCGGGCGGACGCCGTGGTGCCGATAACAGTGTTTGTGCGTTGATTTATCGTGACGATAAAAATCGCCGTATCTTTATACACGATATTACCTATGTTGTTGTGCCAGATGAAATAGATTATCCATTGGCATATCAATGTGACCGGATTATCGAATTTGTGCGGCACAGCAATATGCACCAAATTGCATTAGAAACAAATGGTCTTGGTGCGGCATTGCCTGAAATTATGCGTGACATCATAAATCGACATGGTGGCGGAATAAATCTGCGGCCCATAACAAATTCGCGGCGCAAAGAAGACCGTATATTGGACGCATTAGAACCATTAATGTCAACGGGGCGATTGTTCGCCCATCGGCGAATCACCCAAACTCCATTTATTACAGAAATGTTGGCGTGGTCGCCATTGGGCGGATGCGAACACGATGACGGTTTGGATGCGGTTGCCGGGGCAATTACGTGTCCGCCGGTACCTGTGCACCCAACATTTGGCGGTGCGCGGTATATGGCAAACACAGATTTCAAAATTTAATACATAACAAAAGGAAAAAATATGAAATATGATTTACAACAAATGTACAATCGCGCAATGAATATGCGTGAACCTTGGTTGCGTCGATGGGCGGATGCGCGCCGTTATACTATGCCGTCAACAGATGAAGATTTGGCGACACTGTTTGATGCGACCGCATCCGATGCCGCGGACAATTTGGCGGCGTGTATGTATTCGCTTTTGACGCCCCCAGAATCTTTGTGGTTAAACCTTGTTCGTGAAAGCGATGATTCGCCCGACCCCGATATTGCAGCCGCGGCATTGCGTGCGAATTTGAATGATTCGAATTTTTACACAACGATTCATCAATGCTATATGGATTTGGTGACATTGGGGACGGCGTGCCTGTTTATGGCAGAATCACCCATTGGCGCGGCCAGTGCATTTTCATTTACGGCAATTCCAATCACAGACATTGCGATTTTACCGGATGCGATATTTCATACCACAACGCTTTCGGCGGCGGAAATTTCACGCCGTTATCCCGAATGGACACCACCACGCGATATAATGAAAAAAATGCAGCAAGATGCAGAATACAGGCTTCGCCTGGTACAATCTTTGGTGGGTACTGAATTTACCGCGTGGATTGACGTTGGCGGGGACTTTGAAAATAACATAGTGTCGCGCGGAACATTCGAAACGAACCCGTATTTGATTTTCCGTTGGTCCGTGGCCAGTGGCGAATTATATGGTCGTGGGCCAATTCTGCGTGCATTGCCGGACATTAAAACCGCAAACAAAGTTGTCGAATTGGTTTTGAAAAATGCAACAATCGCGGTCAGTGGTATATGGCAGGCCGATGATGACGGTGTTATAAACCTTGGTAATATCAATTTAACACCGGGTGCGATAATACCAAAAGCCGTGGGCAGTTCGGGCCTGACGCCACTGGCATCGGGTGCAAATTTTGATGTGTCGCAAATTATTTTGAAAGATTTGCGCGAACGTATACGGCACACTTTGTTGGCGGACAGAATCGGTTTGTTATCTGAAAAAGAAATGACCGCAACAGAAATCTTGGCACGCAATGCGGATATGCTGCGCATTTTGGGTGCGACATATGGCCGTCTGTTGCATGAATTTATACGGCCACTGTGCGACCGTGGGTTGCAAATTTTGGCACGGCGTGGCGTGATTGACAAGATATCATTGCACGGTGATGCAGAATTGAAATACATCGCGCCCATCGCGCAAATGGTTGCAGAAAATAATACAATAATTTAGTGGGGTGAATATGGAACGTATAGAAATCGCATATGCGCGCACCTTTGGTAATGCATCCGGACAAATCGTATTGGAACATTTGCGTAAAATTACAATTGAAAGGTCGTTGGGACCCAATGCGTCTGAATCGGAACTGCGCAGTGTCGAAGCCCAACGTGCATTGGTTCATAACATAGAACAATTAGTATTGCGGGGGCGTGAAAATGCAAAAACATAATGGATTATCAAACATTATTGATACTCTGCGCAGTGGATGGTTTTTAATCGCGTTTATTGCGGGTATGATTTATTGGGTTGCGCGCCAAGATAACGCATTGGTGGAATTGGACCGATTGACGGTTCGTATGACAACACTGGAAAATCGCACAACGGTGTTGGAAACCGGAATAGGCCAATTACAATTAAAAATAGACGGCATCAAAGAAGATGTTACTTTGATAAAAACCGCCGTCATAAAGTAAAAGAAAATCCCGCACATTTATGTGTGCGGGATAATTTTTGTTTTTAGCAACCGCCGGTCGCGCTGCCAATCCATTTAGAAATAGAAATATCTTTGTGCAGCAAGAAATGATATTCGCAATTCCCGGATTTATATGCACCTGTGCAGGCGGCCAAAGTCAAAACAGCAAACAATGCCAAGATAACTTTTTTCATGTGTTCTCCTTTTATGCTTTTAACGCGACTATGATTATATTCATATTTTTTCGCGTTTGCAAGGTTAAAAACGAATTGCATTCTGTTTTTTATTCATCATTAAATTGTTACCCCGCGCTTCCGCGGGGATTCGGCGATTTTTGTATTCAACCTGGTCACAAAAAGGTACCTTTTTGTCCACCACTTTTTTTAGAAAATGCGATTCAGTAAAATCAATGACTTACGAAATCTTGCAGGGTGGTCAAAAAAAGGTACCTTTTTGTTACACTTTATACATACATAAACAAGCACAA
>JAFZUT010000008.1 GCA_017618175.1 Alphaproteobacteria bacterium | reverse complement strand
TTCACTGTCTTCCAAGAATATTTGCCCGCCGTGGTTTTCTATCGCCGTTTTGGCAATGGATAACCCAAGACCCGTTCCGCCGGTATCCGTCGCGCGCGCATCGTCCAGGCGGACAAATGGGCGCATCGCATCGGCCTTTTTATCGTCCGGAATGCCGGGGCCATCGTCTTCTATGATAACGGTTGTTTCGCCCGCGGCGTCTGTTTCGGTTATTTTAATAATCTTGTTCGCATAGCGTGCGGCGTTTTCAATTATGTTTCCAAACGCACGTGCCAAGGCCATCGGGCGTGCATAGAATTGAACCGGTGTATCCGGAAATTCGGTTATAATTCGTTTGTCCGGTGCCGCGTCACGCGCGATGCGCAACAACATCGGTGGCAATTCGGTGGATTGTTCTATTTCCGGCATTTCACCGCGGGCGAATGCCAAATACCCACTTATCATCGCACTCATACGGTCAATGTCGGTCAACAATGCGTTTTTGTCCGCGGTGTCGGTTTCAATTGCAAGACGCATTCGGGCAAGTGGCGATTTTAAATCGTGACTGACCGCGTTTAACATATCTGTGCGGGTGCGGTTGTACCGGTCCAATCGTTCTTTCATTGTTATCATTGCGGTTGCGGCCTCGCGTATTTCGCGCGAACCGGTCGGTTGGAATCCCGGCGCATCCAGCCCACGCCCGAAACGATTTGCCGCATGTGCAATGCGTCGAATGCTGCGATTGTGCAATATGATAAACGGCGAAACCAAAATCGAAACGATTAAAATCGCACCAATAAGCCATATTATAAACACCTCGGTACTGGTAGAATAAATACGATAAAGACTTGTCCCGAAAGTTGCAATTTTGCCGTCCTGGGTTGGAATATCAATATAGATAAGGCGCGAAGCACGATCGATATATATATTTGCGCGTCTTTTTACCCGATTGGACAATTCGTGCGCAAGTAATCCAGCCTCGCGCGAGGCGTTGTCGCTGTGCTTTGGGCGGTTCAATTTGTCGTGAACCGAGAAATTTATGCCGACATCGGTCGCCATTGTTTGCGCCGCACCGGTGTTGCCGGCGTCCATAAAATTCATCATTGTCGTCACTTCGCCGGCCAAGGTGCGTGCCAAAGTTGCGTGCACGCGCGCCCAGTGATTACCAAAAAATACGTTGGCAATAATAACCTGGGCCACAACCAGTGGAACAAGTATCAATAAAATTGTGCGCCAGAAAAAACTGCGTGGAATCAATCTCATAAGTCTATTCTGCCTTTGTTTTGCAGCCTGGGTTTGAACATACCAATTTGTAACCACGACTGCGTATGGTCACAATGTCCAGATGTGATAATACACTATTTAATTTGTTGCGCAAGCGTTTTGCAACCATTGGTGCCGCCGCCACAATATTGCCGACCGGGCAAGTCAAATTTGACAATAATTTTTTTTCTTCGCCCGATAGTGCCAATATACGCATTTCCCCATTTGATGATTGAACAAAAAATTCATTATCAATCAAAGCCAACCCATCGGGCATTTTTGGTGTGGTGTTGATGGCGTGGCGCGTAATATTGTTTATGCGTAATATCAATTCTTGTAATTGAAACGGTTTGGCCAAATAATCGTCCGCACCACCGACAAGACCTTCGATGGCGTTTTCTGCGCCCCCCATCGCGGTCAGCATAATCGTTGGCGTATGGTTGCCCGTTGCCCGCAGTTTCTTAAGGAATGTTAAACCGTCCATGTCCGTCATCATACGATCCAATACGATTGCATCAACCAAAATGCGGCCCAATATTTCGCCACCATCATTGGCACAGTGCGCAGTCAAAACATTAAAACCGTTTGCACGCAATCCCCGCGCAAGCGTCGTGCGCAACATATCATCGTCATCAATAACAAGAACGGTTTTGTTCATATTCGGGCCTTTTGTCTTATTCTAGGCGTTTTTTATGCCGATTTCAAGCCCAACACATTAAATCTATGAATTATTTCCGCAACGGTTCGACCGCATATTCACCGGGTTGAATGGTTTGAATAAGGTTGTCGTTTTCATCAACCGCCGCACGGAATTGCATACCACCTGTTGTAAATTCGGTTTTGAACAACGCGTATCCTGTTCCGCCACCGGCGGTTGGACCCTGGGTTCCCAAAGAATAATATCCGCCCAAAATGCCATAGTCTAAATCAATATAATCCAGGTTCACCAATAATGAAACGTTGCTGAAACCGTCACTGGTCATATTGCATGTAAATTCGCGGTTCGACAGTGTTGCCGATGAATTATTCGGTATAACAATATCCATAATTGTGGGTTCGCACACACGATTTATACCATTTACCAACAACTCGTACGTCATATTCACCGTTGCACGCGAAAGACCGGTTGAAACATTTACTTGGGAAATTGTGGCCTTGGGTATTTTGATAAGTGCGTTCGCAATGCCGGCCCGAACCGGGAACGAAATG
>JAFZUT010000007.1 GCA_017618175.1 Alphaproteobacteria bacterium | reverse complement strand
TTATTGGATTATCCAAGCCGGTTGATTTTACATTGGGCGACAGCCAATGCGTGGCCAATTATTTGAATGAACATAAAGTGGCAACGGTTATTCAACAAGACGGATTCAGATTATGGGGCAACCGCACCGCGGCAACAGATACCAAATGGCAATTCTTATCTGTCCGCCGCACAGCCGACATGATCAATGATAGTTTATTGGCAGCACAATTGTGGGCAATAGACAGAAATGTTAATCGCACATACACCGAAGATGTATGCGAAAGCGTGAACAATTATCTGCGTTATTTGAAGAATATCGGCGCGATCATAAATGGCACATGCTGGGCCGATAAGAATTTGAATACACCAGAAAACATCCAGCTGGGGAATATCACATTTGATTTCGATTTCACGCCATCGTTCCCGGCAGAACATATCACATTCCGTAGCCGTTTAACAAATGACTATTTGGAAGAAATCTTTGAATAACAAAGGGGGAAAATATGGCAAAAATATTGAAAAATTTTAGTTTGTTTGTCGATGGTCGCGGATATGCCGGCAAGGCAGAAGAAGTAACACCACCGAAATTGACCATCAAGACAGAAGATTTCCGCGGTGGCGGAATGGATGTGCCTGCGGCGGTTGATATGGGCATGGAAAAATTAGAGGGCAGTTTTTCGATTGTTGAATATGATCCGGATGTATTAAAGCAATTCGGATTGATATCCGGCAACAATGTCCAAGTCACATTGCGCGGCGCATTGGTTGATGACAAGACAACCACACCAATGACAATCAGTTTGCGCGGCATGTTTACCGAAGTCGATATGGGCAATTTCAAAGCCGGCGATTTGGCAACATTAAAATGCACAGTAGCATGCCGATATTATTCATTGGATATCGGTGGCACAAAGGTCATTGAAATCGATGTGGACAACATGGTCCGCAATATAAACGGCAAAGATGTTTTAAGCGACATCCGTTCAGCATTGGGGGTATAAGATGGAAAAAATAAAATTACAATACCCGGTCAAGATTGATGAAATGACATATACGGAATTGACAATGCGGCGCAGCAAAGTCAAAGACCGATTGGCAGTTTCTGTCATGAAGACAACGGATGAAGAAAAAGAGATCAATCTTTTTGCAAATTTGTGCGAAGTATCGCCACAGATAATCAAGGAATTAGATGAAACCGATTACACCAAGATTCAAAAGGTATATATGGGTTTTTTCGGACCTGCGGCGATATCAGACGAGAAATAATCGTGCTTTCAAAAATAACACATTGGCCATTATCCGAGATTTTGGAAATGACCGAAGAAGATTTCTATGAATGGCACCGTTCAGCGGTTGCCATTCAAAAGGAAATAAATGGGGAATAACATGGGTGTTCAAACAGCAGTTTCAGTTATTATCGGCGCGGAACTGGGCGGAACTTTCAAGGGTGCATTTACATCCAGTAAAAAGCAATTGGACACCCTGGGGCGCAGCATTAAACAATTAAACACCACATCAGAAAATGTGAATGCGTTTAAGGATCTGCGCCAAAGCACGATATCGGCAAAGCAAGAATGGAATGCAGCCGAGGCCGAGGTCAAACGATTGGCCAAGGAAATCAAGAATACTGAAAAGCCGAGCAAGGAATTAAACAATAGTTTCCGCAATGCCAAAAAAGAGGCAGCAATTGCAAAATCTGCATATGAGCAGAACAAAGCCGCCTTGAAAGAAATGTCCACATCATTGAAAACAGCCGGTGTGGATACAAAGAATTTGACCCAGGAACAAAACCGCCTGGGCCAAGCGATGGAAATTCTTCGCAAAAG
>JAFZUT010000006.1 GCA_017618175.1 Alphaproteobacteria bacterium | reverse complement strand
GAATATGAGAATTTCAATTCTTGCATTCGGTGCAATTGCATCGGTTATTACAATCAATTCAGTTCTGGCAACTTCATCCACGGTTACATCCAAAGATTATGTTGATGCCCAAGATGCATTGAAACAAAATAAAATACCGGCGACCGGAACGAATGCATCAACACCCGGCGACACCGTTGTAACATATACATCCACCGCCGGCACAATCGGTGAACGTGGAATTTTTGATGGAACAAATGGTTATGATTCAAGTACCGATGCGGATAAATTGGTGACGGCGGATGTTGCATATCGTGCAACAGAATGTGTGTATAATTCGATGCCAAATATATATTGTACGGAATATGATTCCAATAATAACTGTTTATTGATGGGGGTTGGTGAACCATCATATAATTGTGATGAACCGTGGTATGGTACGGTACGTTGCACGGTGGATGCTGATTGTCCAGGGTACGATCCAAATAACGGATGCCACAGCGAAGTATGTAACAATGGCATTTGCGGTATAGGTGAGTGCTAAAAAATACCCGCAGATGCGGGTATTTTTATATAAAATTTATTTCAATTTCTCGGCGGCGGTGCGTGCAAGCGTGTCACACATTTCGTTAAATTCTTCGCCGTTGTGGCCACGTACCCAAACCCAATGAATTTTTATCGCACCCGCCAATTCATCCAGTTTCTGCCACAGGTCTTGGTTTTTTACCGGCTTTTTATCCGCAGTGCGCCAATTATTCTTGCGCCAATTTTTTATCCATGTTTGCATACCGTTTTTTACATATTGGCTGTCGGTGTGAATTTCTATTTCACTGTGGCGATGTGCCGCGGTAATTGCGCGAATAACCGCCATCAATTCCATACGATTGTTTGTGGTGTTGGCTTCACCACCACTGCGGTGTGCAATATTTTTTCCGTCGGTTGCAACGAATGCCCACCCGCCAGGGCCGGGGTTGCCCAGGCAACTGCCGTCTGTCCAGATTTTTAACATTTTATTTACCACCTTTTTTATGATATAATATCACAAAATGGTAATAGATTCCAAGAATTTAGGTGAAATGTCCAATGCGGTGCGGGCAACGGCCCTGCGCGCGTTGCGTCACGCAAAAAGCGGGCATATTGGAATCGCACTTGGTGCCGCCGACATTATCACGATGATTTATGCGGTGTTTTTGAATCCAGAATATGACCGATTCGTTTTGTCGGCCGGGCATGGTTCGGCGTTGCTGTATTCTGTATTAAAATTGGCGGGATATCGTGTTGGCGATTTGGATTCTTTGCGACGATTGAATGGTTTGCCGGGACATCCAGAATTTGGCATTGATGGCGTTGCCGCAACCACGGGGCCATTGGGGCAAGGCGTGGCGAACGCGGTCGGTATGGCAATTGCGGAAAAACACTTTGAAACAAAAGGGAAAATTTATTGCCTGTGCAGTGATGGCGATTTGATGGAAGGTGTCGCGAACGAAGCCATCGGCTTTGCCGGGCGGTATAAATTGAATAACCTTATACTGTTGTGGGATAACAATGGCGTATCCATAGATGGTGCGGCCCAAACGGATGTAAATGTTGCAATGCGTATGCGTGCCGCCGGTTGGGATGTGCGCACGGCAAATGGGCATAACTTTGATGAATTATACGATGCGATATCTGCGCCGGCTGATTCCCCCATATTTGTTCAATGCAATACCGTTTTGGGCCTTGGGATTGGTGCCGCCGGAACATCGCGCGCACACGGGTTTGATGCACCGGATGCCGAAATTGCCGCGTTGATAGAAAATTTGGATTCTGTGCACGGTCGCGAATTGTGGGGTATGATTGCGCGGTCGCATTCTGGGGGGCGTAACCACAAATATGTGACGGCACCGAACCCGTTGTTGCCGGATGTTCCGCACTTTATTTCTACGCGGGAAATGTCGGGTATGTATTTGTCGAAAATTATTCAAAGAACCCAAGGCATAATCTGTGGCAGTGCCGACCTTGGGCGCAGTACAAATGTCTTGGTTGATGGTATGCACGATATTACGGCGGACGATTTTTCAGGAAACTATATAAATTATGGTGTGCGCGAACACGCTATGGCGGCAATTATGAATGGTATGGCGTATTCGGGATTGCGCACGGTTGGTTCGACTTTCTTGGTATTCAGTGATTATATGCGCGGGGCGATGCGAATTTCGGCGTTGGCCGGTTTGCCGGTGGTGTATGTTTTGACGCACGACAGCATTGCCGTTGGTGCAGATGGACCGACACATCAACCGATTGAACAATTGGCGGGCCTGCGTTTGATTCCAAATATGAATGTGTTTCGCCCGTGTAATATGACCGAAGTCGCGTGGGCTTGGCGTGCGGCATTGACCGAAACCAGCCGTCCTTCGTGTATCGTTTTGTCGCGACAAAAGATACTGCGTGTGGGTGCGCCGGTTTGGGGATATGTTGATGCAGGCGGTTATTTGATATATAAACCCAAGGCCCAGCGTATTCGTTTAACGATTATTGCCACCGGGGCCGAAGTTCCATTGGCGATTGCCGTTGCGCGATGCATTGGTGGAACCCAGGTGGCCAGTATACCGTCTGTTTCCCATTTCCGTGATATGGACGATGAATATAAACAGAATATCCTGCGCGGACGTGTGATTGCAATAGAGGCAGGTGCAACTGCGTCTTGGTTCGAATTTGCCGATGATGTTATCGGAATTGATGATTTTGGCTTGTCAGGTCCGGGTGATATGGTGTATCGTGAGTGTGGATTTGATGTGAACGCAATTGTCCACGCAATACGTACCAAGATGAAATATGGCAGATTTTGAATTTGTAACTTCGGCGGGTGAAAAAATCCCAATCATAATAAGTGTGCGGCGTGGGTTGCGCAATATAACTTTGCGGCCACGTGCGGGTGATGTGCGGCGTATCGAAATATCGCGACCGTGGATTGCATCGAACACGGCGGCTTTGCGGTTCGTAGAACAAAAGCGGCGATGGTTGGAACGTTTTTTTCAAAATGCGCCAACGCGGGTCCATATTAAATCGGGTGATTGGTTTGAATTCTTGAATCTGCGCGTGCACGTTGTTTACGACGCGAATATTCGCGCGAATAAATTTGTATTGAACGATGATGGAACGTATACTCTGTTTGTTGGTGGTGATGAAAAAATGATTGAAAGTCGCGTGCGTATGTTCGTCAAGGCGGAACTTTTGAAACAAATCAAAAATTTGATACGCAAAACACCACGCGAATTTTGGCCGCGGCGGATTTGTTTGCGGGATACTTCTTCGCGGTGGGGTTCACGGTCAACCACGGGGACGATATCTTTTTCGTGGCGATTGGGATTGGCGCCGTTTGACGTTATGCGATATGTTGTGATGCACGAATTGGCACATACAAAACACATGGACCATTCGCCGGAATTTTGGGCGACCGTGCGTGAACTGTATGGGTTTGGTGTGGAACGTGCAAAGCGTTGGTTGAACACAAATGGTGCGCGATTGCATCAAATTCTTTAACGTGAACGTGGCAATGCGCGAATAAACAGGGTGTTTTGTGCGACCTTTGGTTTTATATTATCGTTTTGCTGATATTTTTGGCGGTCGTTTTCAAGGCGAATTTGTGAACGTTTGCATTCGTTAATTATGATACCCGCAACCGCCGAAAGTATAATTACCATTAAACACCCCGGTATTGGAATTGAAAAAAGTGTCTTGGTTTGTGATTTTGGTTCGGTTGATATACCGTGGTCTTCCATCGTTTTTCCTTTTGGTTCAATACAAATATAGCAATGTTTTTGTGCGGTTCAAGTGAAACCATACCTAAATATTTTTTGGCGTGTTCGCGGTATAATATAACCGTGTCAAAAGCACAAAATCATTATTTAACCAAAGGAAAAAACAATGAAGAAAATATCAATCTTGGCGGTTGTCGGTGTTATGGCGACCGCGACCGCGTTCGCGGGCCCGGGCAGTATGGCAAACCAAAATATGAACAACAATATGAATAATAATATGATGGAGGTCGTCACCGTAGAACAAGTCCGGGCCATGCCGGATGATTCCCCGGTCATAGTGCGCGGATACCTGTTGCGTCAAAATGGTGAAAATTCCTATGTTTTCCAAGATACCACCGGGACAATCAACTTGGAAATTGATGAAGAAGATTGGGGCGGGCTGACCGTGTCACCGACCGATATGGTTGAAGTATGGGGCGAGGTTGATAAAAATGGGATGTCGATGATGGAAATAGACGTTTCCGCAATTAAAAAATTATAAAAATCCGCCGTTTGGCGGATTTCTTGTTTGCCGCCTTTTGGATTGACATTATAAAAATTTGTATTATATTTATACGTGTTAAAAATATAACGCAACCAAGGGGTGCACATATGAAAAACAAAAAGTTGGCCACTGGGGTTTCTGGATCTTTGTTGGCATTGTTGATGTTGGCCGGATGTGAAACCGAACAAAAACGCAATCAAAAAATTACGCGCGGATTTGCCGAATGGATGTTGAACAAGGCAAATACCGAGGCATTGGCCGAAACCGCCAATGATACCGGCCTTGATTACACGGGCGAAGTTTGGTTGATGAAGGCCAAACACGATTCCATAAGATATCGCGCCGCGTTGGAACGCGATGCGGATATTGTGTTGGATTATGCCGGCGAATGTCACAGTGCGGGTGCGGTTTGGCAAAAAATACAAAACGCCCCATTGTCATACGAATACGGCCCCGGCAGTTTTATCAATGAAAATGGCGAATGGGAATACGGCGACAGCGTTAGAAATGGCGCCAGCAAAGAGTATAAGTTTAAGATAAACTATAACGAATATAAAAACAGTTTGAAACAAATTTATCGCATACGCAATGCCCGCGCACGGGGTAACTAATCGTTCAAATTAAAACGGGGCGATGCCCCGTTTTTATATGTAAATTCTAATATTGTGGTTCCATGCAATAACCATCGACGCACATTCTGCTACAGCATTGCGCATCGTTTTGACATACGTTTTCACCGGTTATACCGCTTTCAATGCAACCTTTTACCTTCCTATCCGATAAGTTCCATAATATACAATTTGCATCTGTATGCGGGGTTCCAGACCATTCATAACACGTTTTATATGTCACCGTGCGTGTTGGCAGATTTTCCACATTTCGCAATAAATCCCGCGTAACTAAGAAATTATCATCACAACCACCATCGGCATTTGCATTCGAATCACAAATTCCTCGTTCACCAAGTACGCCCTCTGCATCAGTATATGTAACAACCGATTCTCCGCCACCGTTTTCATCGGCATTGACACCCGCCTCGGGTATAGTGTCTTGTTTCAATGCGTCTTGGGCATCTACGTAATCTTTGGATGTAACCGTGGATGAAGTTGCGTATGCGTTGATCGATAAAACAGATGCGATTGCACCAATGAATAATGCTTGTTTCATAATATTTCCCCTTTATTCCTCGCATTACAGTGTAACAAAAAGGTACCTTTATGACCACCACTTCGGTCAAAAATTGGACCATTGAAATTACTGAAAAATTTTTTTGAAAAAAATGGTGGACAAAAAGGTACCTTTTTTTGACCAGTTTGAAAACAAAAACCGGCGGGGAACCGCCGGTTTTCACTAACCACTATCCTCTATTTATTCGTCAATTGTAATTCTATGCGGCGATTTTTCTGCATACTGTCTTTGTCTGTGCCTAATTCCACCGGGTGCAGGTCGCCAAAGCCACTTGGGACCAAACGGCGTGGGGAAACGCCATCCGCGGCCAATTCGTTTGCCACCGCCGTTGCGCGCAACAATGATAATTGCATATTGTCGCGGTATGCACGGTTGCCGGGAACCACCGGTGTTTTATCTGTGTGGCCGTCAACACGGATAATCCAATTTACATCAGATGGAATCTTGGATTCGAAATCTTTGATAACGTTGGATATAAGACGCAATTGGTTTTTGCCTTCGGCCGACAATTTATACGAACCGGTTGGAAATAAAATATCACTGGATACAATGAATCGGTCGCCGTCTGTGTGGACCGTGGTGCGGTCGCCCAATGCCATTTTCACGGCGCGATAGAATTCAGATTGATATTGCTTCATTTCATTTAATTCTGCAACCTTGTCAGCCAACGCGCGGTTCAACCGTGTTGACATTTCGACATATTTAACCTCTTGTTCGCGCGCAGATTCTTCGGCCGCCGCCAATGCATCGTTTAACTTTTTCAACTCTTCTTGGTATTCGGCGGTCTTATTCGCCATTTGTTCAGACATCTGCGCCTGGAGTTCGCGCCGTTGTTGTTCCAATTCCGCCAATTGTTCTTTGGCAACCAATGCGGCGTTCAATTGTTCACGCAGTTCAACCAGTTGCGCTTTGGTCGCGTCATCTTCGGCCTGAAGTTTATTAACCTGGTTTTCATATGCGGTGATAAGGTCAATGATGGATAAATCTTTGTTGTCCAAATCACTTTGTGCCGATTCCAAATTGGCGCGCGCCTGGACCAACAAACGCATAGCCTCTTGTTCATCGGCGGTCATTTGGCGGATTTTTTCACTTTGTTCCGCATTGGTTTGTTTTAATTCTGCGATTGTTTTGACACCGGTTCTTTTGTTAAATACGCTTGTTGTGGTCCACAAAAACACAAACACAATCAGCAGAAATATCAATATGATAACCAGGTTCGAAAATAAATCTACGAACGCCGGCCAAGTGTTGGTTTTGTTGGTGTTAAATGTTCTGTTCAGCATTTTTCTCTCTCTTTATTTCGTCTTTATTGTTGCGGTATGGTTTTGCGGTCTATACTGCGAACGGCGGTGCCGATTTTATCAAGCGTAGATTCTATTTTCGGCCATGCACCTGTTTCCACGTGTGATACATTGGTGCGCGCCGCCAAGAAATCTTCCAATTTATGGAAAACCGCGCCTTGGGCCAATTGAACCTGGAGTGATAAAAAGCCAACAACCAAACTTCCGCCAAGGCCAAGCAGCGAACTGGTGAATGCGGTGGCCATTCCGCCCAGTGGCCGCGAAAGGCCAACCTGCATAGTTTCAAGGACCGTTTCATCATTAAAATTCAAATTCCCAATCAATTCGGCAAAGCCACCGATTGTCAAAATTAACCCCCAAAATGTGCCCAGTAACCCCAAAAACACCAACGTGTTTGTCACATAACGCAACGGTTCGCGGTCGTCTTCCAATCGTACCAAAATCGTGTCCAAAATTCCGCGCAGACCGCCCTCGGTCAATTTTTTGGGCCGTGTGCGCAGCATTACCGCGACCGAATGCAACAACCGTGGCGGCATTTTTGCACCGCGCGCACCGCGTGTGTACGCGTTCAACCACCGATATTCAGGCAATAACGCAAACACCTTAATAAAACACAGAATTATACCGAACAGGGTGGTCCCAATAATGATTCCGTTCAGGTATATATTTGCAATTGCAATCGCAAAAAATGTTCGATAAAACAATATGATAGCGCACAGTACGAATGCCGTGAAAAACGCCATACGATTAAGGTTTCTGTGAAAATTATTCATGGTACTTTCTCTCGTTATATTGCTATCTTAGAAAAATTTTGGACATCGTGTCAACAGGGATTATTCTAAATAAATGGGAAAAATTATAAAACCACTTGATTTTTTGTAAAAAATTGTAATAATTGCGTTCGTTCCTGCCGTTATTAATGGTGATAACGGCTAAACTAAACCAAAGGAAATAAAATGGCTTACTATGAAAGTGTTCTGGTTTTTCGCCAGGACTTGACCGAACCGCAGGTCAAAGAAAAAGCGGAAAAATATGCAGGTATTATCAAAGAATTAAATGGCGATGTGAAATCTACCGAATTTTGGGGATTGAAAAACTTGGCCTATATAATTCGCAAAAATCGCAAGGCACACTATGTTATGATGAACATTGAATTGCCGGGGACCGCGGTTGCAGAATTGGAACGCCGTTGCCGTATCGATGAAGACGTTATTCGTTATCTGAACGTGCGTGTCGAAAAATTGGCAGATGGTCCGTCGATTATGATGAAAAAGAATACCGAGGAGGCAGAATAATGGCAGTTCGTGCAGCAATTTATCGTAAAAAATCTAACCCGTTAAAGGGCAAGGTTATTGATTACAAAGATGTTAAAATGTTGGGACACTATATTACCGAACGTGGTAAAATCGTGCCAAGCCGTATAAGTGGCGTTTCCCAAAAAGATCAGCGTTTATTGACACGTGCAATCAAACGTGCACGTCATTTGGGACTTTTGCCGTTCGTACGTAACAACATTGGTTAAACTATTTGGGAATTTCCCTAACTTAACAAAATAAGGACAGATAAAATGAAAGTTATTTTAACAGAAAAAATTACACGTTTGGGTAATATTGGCGATACAGTCGAAGTTAAAACGGGTTATGCACGCAATTTCTTGTTGCCTAATAACAAGGCGTTGCGTTGGTCACGTGAAAATGTCGCATTGTTTGAAGCGCAAAAGGCGGAATTGCAGGCGCGTCATGAAAACGCCAAGAAGGCGGCCGAATCCAAGGTTGATGCGGTCAAGAATGCCAAGATGTATATGATTCGCCAGGCCGGTGATACAGGTCAATTGTATGGTTCTGTGTCCAGTCGCGATATCGCACGCACTTTGAAAGAAATTGCAAATGTTGATGTTTCTTCGGCCCAGGTTATGTTGGGTGCGCCGATTAAATCGGTTGGTGCGTTCGATACAAAAATCGCACTGCATCCGGATGTTATTGTTCCAATCAAAGTCTATGTTGCACGTACCAATGATGAAATCGAAGCGTTGGTCGCAGGCAAGGTTTTGACATTTGGAACCAAAAAGGTTGAAGAAGAAGCCACAGAAGAAGCGCCGGCCGAAGAAAAAACGGCAGATGTGGCCGCGGCACCAGAGGCCACAACGGAAGTTGCGGAATAATTTGTCGCAAAATATTCTTGCTTTTTTACCCCGGTTAATGCCGGGGTAAGTTTTTATTTGAAAAATATATTGATATTTGACTTTGGGTATGTTTTATGCCAGAATTTTTCACATGATTAGGAAAAGAGATAAACATTCGTTTGATAGAAAATTTCCGTTCCCCATAGATTTGGTGTATCTTTGGATTGATGGCAGCAGTCCGGATTTTAGAAAGACCAAGGCAAAATACCTGCGCGCGGCCGGTAAAGACGACAGCAAATATGTTGATGATAACAAAGAACAAATTTATCGTGACAATGATGAATTAAAGTATTCAATGCGGTCTGTGGAAAAAAACGCGCCTTGGATAAATCACATTTATATTGTGACCGGTTTTGGCCAGGTTCCAAAATGGTTGAATACGGACAATCCACGCGTGACCGTTATTCCCCAAGAATCTATATTGCCGGCCGATGCGTCACCGATTTTTAATTCGTGCGCGATTGAGGCGTCTTTGGCGAATATTCCGGGATTGGCGGAACATTTCATATTGGCCAACGATGATATGTTTTTTAATGCGCCTACATCGCCGGATTATTTCTTTGACCCCCAGGGCAGGGCGAAATTCCGCGCAATTTACCGCAAAAACGGTCATATTGCCCGTGATAAGAACAGTGTTTATTTATTGCATTTGATAAATGCGGCGGAGGCGATAGAACGCGCATTTGGCGTTCGGCTTTATAATTACAAGGCGTCGCATGGTATGGACCCATATATCAAATCTTCAATGATTGATTGTTTGGCGCATCCGGTGTTGAACCCGATTATAAATGCCACACGATATAATCGTTTTCGTGATGAAACGGATGTCCACCGTTTGGTATTCAATTTGTATGATGTTGTCAAGGGGCGTTCACGGATAATTCGCGCGCATTCACGACACATTGGGCATAATATCATATTGGATTTTATGTATAATTTGGTTCATTATAAATCTGTGCGTGATTCTGCATTCTATTGTACTGATGCATTTGAATCAGGGGCATTAAAATGCAGGGCCAAGATAATGTGCATAAATGACAGTTGGTGCAATTCGAACGCAAATTTTGACCATAATCGGGAATTTTTTGAGACGAAATTCCCGCGTGAAAGCGAATTTGAGAAATAGGACAATCAAAATGGAAAACAAGCGAACATTGATTTTCGATGCATCGGTCATCGCAGAAAATCTTAATAATGGACGTGGGCGTTCGGGAATTTATTTTGCGACATATAATATACTGAAAAACTTGATGGCACAAAAGAAATTTGATGTGTCATTATACAGCAGTTATTTTGATGATAGATTTGACGATTTTGTAAAACAAAATTTTGGCAGTGTACGCGTTTATTATGACAACAGATATACAAAGTTTTTATCTAAAATGGTTCAATTGGATAAAAGGTTGCGCGCATCAAAACACAATATCACAAAATTGTTATTAAATGTGTTCGTGCGCAAACCTTTAAAGTTTTCGGGATACCATATTAGAATACCGAATTTTGATGTTGCTTTTTCGCCCATTTATGTGTTTCCCAAAAAAATCAAGGCCAAGGAAAAATATATATTTTTACATGATACAATTCCTGTGTTGTTTCCCGATTATTACAGTAACGCGCGTTCAAAAAATCATTATTGGTTTGATGGGTTGGTTCAATATGTACGGAACGCCAAGAATACGTGTAAATACTTTGCAAATTCTGCGGCAACCAAGAATGATTTTGTGCAATTATTTAATGTAAATTCAAATGATATCAAAATGGTTCCATTGGCGGCAAATGATAATTTTTACCACGTGACAGACGATAAACAAATTGCCGCCGCGCGTGCAAAATATAATATTCCCACCGATAAAAAGTATGTGTTTTCATTGTGCACTTTGGAACCACGTAAAAATTTAATTCGTGCGGTGAAAACGTTTATTGAATTTATAAAAAAGAACTAGGTGGATGATATTGTATTTGTGCTTGGTGGTGGTCATTGGGATGAATTTATTGGCAAGTTAGAGGCCCAGATAGATGGGTTAGGCAATTACAAAGATAAAATTATTCGTGCCGGATATATTGATGATGCGGACCTGGCCGCACTTTACAGTGGTGCGGAATGGTTTGTTTATACTTCGCAATATGAAGGTTTTGGTTTGCCACCGTTAGAGGCAATGCAATGTGGATGTCCGGTCATTACATCAAATAATTCGTCTTTGCCAGAGGTCGTAGGTGATGCCGGCATAATGATAGATTGGGACAGTGATGATCAACATATTGCGGCATATGAAAATTACTATAATAACCCGAAATTGCGTGAAGATATGCGTGCGCGCGGATTGGCGCGTGCAAAGCAATTTTCTTGGGATAAAACCGCAGATTTGATTATTAATACGATTTTGGGCAATGCGGAATAATATATTTTTCTGGTTTGCTTTATTTTTCTGCGGATGGTATGATTATAAGTGCATTAGGATTTTATTCGGCAAATTTATAATATTTGGAAAGGACGAAAATGGACAGTCTTAGAAAATTATTGTTAAAGACGTATGGAAATTATGATGCGCCGGAAACTTTTGATTTCCCGGTCGTGAAAAAACCGACTGTGTCTTTGATTATACCGGTATATAACAAATTCCAAATGACCCGGGAATGCCTGTATTCTATATTGAAACATACAACGGGTGTCCCGTATGAGGTTATCATTGCGGACGATTGTTCAACGGATGAAACGGTGGACATATCAAAAAAGATAGGTGGCATCCGGCATATTCGCACGGAAACGAATTCTGGATTTGGCAGGAATTGTACAAATGCCGTAAAATATGCCTGTGGTAAATATATTGCGTTTTTGAATAATGATATGTTGTTTTATAAAAATTGGTTGGCGCCAATAATTCAAACTTTGGAAAAAGATAAAAGCGTCGGTGCGGCAGGCGCGACATTGATTGCACCAAATGGCACGGTCAGCGAATTGGGCGGTGTCATTTCGGGCGATAATGTGGTTGTGCGCATAGGGCGCGATTGCAAATATCGTTCCCGATTAAAAAAATTAAATGTAGATTTTGATTATAAAAGCGGTTGTTGCCTTGTCTTGGACAAGAAATTGTGGGATCGGGTCGGTGGTTTTGACCCCATATTTAATCCGGCATATTATGAAGACACAGATTTGTGCTTCAAAATTCGTAAATTGGGGCTAAGGGTTGTTAATGTTTTTCAATCGCGCATTCTGCATTTTGAAACAGTCAGTTATGGGGACAAGATAATGCAGACCCGGGATTTGTGCGCCCAAAATGCCATTAAATTTAATAATAAATGGCACGATGTTTTAAGTGCCCCAGGACATATAAGCCAGGTTCAATCAATAATAGATCAATATAATGACTATTTGAAAAAAGAACGTCGACGGACACTGTTTTCGCGTGACGGCAAGACATTTGGACGCCAACATATATATTTTATGGGAATAAAAATTTTAAGTTGGTATAAAAAACCACATTTATGTCCCAATATTATTATCCCGAAAAAAACAGGCGGCAAAAATGATGGGGTTATATATACCTGTATTACGGGCGATTATGATGACCTTATACAACCAAGTTGTATAAACAAAAACTATGATTATATTTTGTTCACAGATAACGCGAAATATATAAAAAAGAAAAATGTCGGGGTGTGGAAGGTTAGGCCATTGGCATTCAATAAGGGTGGTCTTGCCGAAATAAATCGTTGGCATAAATTTCATCCGCATATTTTGTTTCCGGATTATCAAACCAGCATTTATATCGATGCCAATATCAATGTTAAAACCGCAAAATTATTTGATGATATAGATAAAATTCCGGACGGTGCGGTTTTGTCTGTGCCAAAACATTATAAAAGGGATTGTATTTACGAAGAAATAGATGCGGTCGCGCATTACGAATTGGATACAGATGAAAATTTGCGGCGATACAAGGCGTTCTTGGGCAAAGAAAAATTCCCGGCGCATTATGGTTTGGGTGAAAATAATGTTATTTGGCGCAGGCATCATGATAAGAAGTGCATAAAGGTAATGACGGATTGGTGGGATGTTTTACAGAAATATTCTAAACGGGATCAATTGGGGTTGTTTTATGTTTTATGGAAAAATAAATTGAAAATTCCATATTTGTCAGATGTCAATTACAGGATTGATACGGTGAATTTCGAATTCTGTGGACATAAAAAGAAAAACCCGGGTAAAAAAATTTTTGCAAGCGAGGTATAAATGAAGTATTTGATAACGGGCGGGGCAGGTTTCATAGGTTCTAATTTGGCGGACAGGTTATTGGCCAAAGGTCATAACGTTGTCGTCGTTGATAATTTTAACGATTATTATGATGTGAATATCAAAGAGAAAAATGTTCGTCCAAATTTATCAAATCCAAATTATGTTTTGTATCGTGCAGATATTGAAAATAAGGACGAAATCGCAAAAATTTTTGCAGAACATAAATTTGATGCGGTAATTCACTTGGCGGCGCGTGCCGGTGTTCGCCCAAGTTTGGAACGGTCGATGGATTATGTAAAAACGAATATATTTGGTACGGTAAATATACTTGAATGTATGCGTCAATATGGTGTGAAGAAAATGGTGTTTGCTTCGTCTTCATCGGTTTATGGTAATTGTTCCGCAACCGAATTCAGCGAAGATTTGAAAGTGACAGAACCCATATCACCATATGCCGCCACGAAATCTGCGTGCGAACAATTGTTGTTTACTTGGCACCATTTGTATGGAATAAGTGTGGTTGCGTTGCGATTTTTTACGGTTTATGGTCCGCGCCAGCGTCCAGATTTGGCAATTCGTAAATTCGCCCATAAAATTAATGCGGGTGAACCCATCCAAATGTATGGGGATGGAACGACAAAACGCGATTACACATATATAGATGATATAGTCGATGGTATTTGCACCGCAATAGATTATAATAAAACAGGGTACGAGATAATAAACCTTGGGGGTGGCGAACCGATAACGTTAAGTCGTATGATAGAAACAATAGAAAAAACAATCGGTAAAAAGGCTATAATTCATCAACAATCTATGCAACCCGGGGATGTGGACAAAACGGTGTGCGATTGGTCCAAGGCGCATAAATTGTTGGGCTATACCCCGAAAACAACTTTTACCGATGGAATAAAAAAGTTTATTGATTGGAGTAATAAAAATGCAGATTTTTAGAAAAGAACGTTATCCAAATGGACGCCGGCATATCTATTTTTGTGGTATAAAGATTTTTAGTTATAGCAAAAAACGGAAACTGTCTAAGTACGATGAAATATACGCAAGACGTTTTGATGGTTTGAGCCCGGAAGAAATACGTTATTGTCTTGAACAACAATTTATGCGCAGTGTTGGGTATCCACTGAATTTAGACAACCCGAAAACATTTAATGAAAAATTGCAATGGTTAAAATTTTATTATCGTAATCCGTTAATGACAAAATGTGCGGACAAGGTTGCGGTACGCGAATATATCAAACAGAAAATTGGTGAAAAATATTTGATTCCGTGCATTGGTGTATGGGACAATCCCGATGATATAGATTTTGATAAATTGCCCGATAAATTTGTTTTAAAGGTCAATTGGGGCAGTGGACAAAATATTATTGTAAAAGATAAATCCAAATTAAATATACGTGAAACGCGTCGCCAATTGGCAAAATGGATGCGCCCAGAAAGCAATCATTATTTTATGTCTTTTGAATGGTGTTATAAGGATATTAAACCAAAAATTATCGCGGAAAAGTATATTGAACAAATGGATGGGAATCTGTTGGATTATAAAATATTTTGTAATAATGGTGAACCCAATTTCTTGTTTGTGGCAATTGATAGAGGTAAGGATTTAAGATTTAATTTTTATGACTTGGACTTTCAAAAATTGCCCTTTAAGCAACATTATGAGAATTCGAATAATATTATAAAAAAACCAAAACAATTTGACGAAATGTTAAATATCGCACGCATATTGGCGGAAAAATTTGTTCATTGTCGGGTCGATTTCTATATTGTGGGCGACGCGTTGTATTTTGGTGAAATAACATTTTATCATTTTAATGGTATGGAAAAATTTGAACCCCAAGAATGGGACAGAAGGTTGGGGGATTTGTTGAAATTGCCAAAGGAATAATAAATGAAAAATATAAGAATTTATTTTTTGCATCCTTTATATAATGATATCAGTTTTTTGTATGAACATCTGCTGATTCCACGCGAAAAGTATAATTTAATTTGGGATGATACCAACCCAGATTATTTAATAGTAAGCGAATGGATTTATAAAGATGTAAATTTATATAAACAATTTTTGAAATTGTCGAATAATCGTACGATAAATATTTTTTATGGTGGCGAAGCCATGGCGCCCGACTTGAATTGGTTTGATTATGCGATTAGTTTTGACCGGAATTTAAAATGTGATGACAGAATTATTCGTATGCCAACGATAGATTTTTTCCATAAGCGCCTTACACCGGATTTTTGGATAAAATGTACAGATGCGCACGACGAATTGAAACGTAAAACAAAATTCTGTAATTTTATTTACACAAACCCAAATGCGCATCCAATGCGGGACAGATTGTTTTATGCGATTTCGCAATATAAACCGGTTGATGCGTTGGGAACACATCTGCGGAATGTTGAATCGGCCGAAAAATTTGTGGATGAACGGGTAAAAAGAAATTACAAATTTACAATCGCATCGGAAAACGCGACCTATCGCGGTTATACCAGTGAAAAGTTATTGACCGCCTTGCAGGCATATACTATTCCAATTTATTGGGGTGATCCATCGGTTGCGGATTCATTCAATCCAAAACGTTTTATAAATGCAAACGAAATGAGTTTGGATGAGGTATTGGAAAAAATAAAACAATTGGATTCAAATGATGATTTATACTGCAAAATGTTGTCAGAACCGGTTATGACCGCCGACCAAGAAGAAAAGTATAGGTGGGACCATAAATTGTATTTGGATTGGTGGGATAATTTGTTTGCCCAAGATATCGATTCTGCGAAAAGATTGGGTTTTGGAACATATCCAAATATGAACAGAAACTTTAAGCAATTTTTGGTTGAATCCATAGATGCAAAACCCAAAAATAAATTAATGCGAATATTGTTTGGCCAACCAAAAAAGTTTGTATATGATAAACCCGTTCAATAAATGAACGGGTTTTATTATTGCCCGCGCAGTGGATATTTCGTGATACCAGAATTTCCGGTTTTTGTTTTTATGTAAATCGTTATTCCGGCCGGGACGTAAATCATACACGATGTTTCAATAGATGAATTTTGGGTTAATTGAGCCAATATTATGCCGTTGGCGTTTGTCTGTCTGATTTGTATGCCACCATTATTACTGGCGTACAGGTAAAGACAGCAATCCTGTTCAATTTGAACAGATTGACCCGCACTGACCGACAATTGGGTTCCGTTGGCATAATCGGGCATACCAAGATTTGTGATGGTGGATTTACCGGTTGAACTTAGGTTATCCATATCTATGTCGGCCTTGTTCGGTAATGTGGCGATGGCGGTATTAATATCGGTCAAATCATCGGCGGTCAAGAAATCGGGAAGGCTTTCTTGGATGTCTGTCACGGTTGTCAATAAATTTACCAATGTCGGCAATGTTGCCAAATTCAGTATGTTTTGTATTTTTATCTTGATTTCGCGCAGTGCCCCAATGCACTGGTTAAATTCTTGGTTTAATTGATATGACAACGGTTTTTCGGTTGGTTGGTAATCAATATGCCGTACCAAATCTATTTCACGATATATTGTGACGATTGCGCCGTTCGCGGGGGCGGTTAAAAATTCTATGCTGCCACCGGTGTATTGGGTGTCGGCATCATTTGGTGTTAGTGTTGGTGTCATAATATATTCATCCGTTGTTTGGGCAACCCCGTCAATTGTGACTTGCACATCATTTACACCAAAGAACGGGAACGTAAAATAAAAAGTCTTGGTCGTTCCGTCCCCAATCATGTTATTGTAATATTCCATATTTTTATCCTTTTTTGATTTAATATATTAAATAAAAATGGCCCGAACGGGTTATGTTCGGGCAAAATAAAATGGCGACACAATGTCGTCATCTGTGTTTGGTATTATACCAAAAAACGGCAAAAAAGTCAATCTGTTTTGATGCACGAAAAATCCCCACCATTCGGCGGGGATTACCTAACAAGCAATAAAATTATTTATCCAATGCTTCGATGATTTGGTCATAGGGAATCGCACCCGGGAATGCCTTTTCACCGATAATCAGGTACGGTGTGCCGCTGATTTCAAACTGTTGCGCCAAATCGCGAACATTCTTCAATTCACGTGCAACAACCGGGCCACGCATATCACGTTCCAATTGTTCGGCATCCAAACCAACTTCGGTCGCCAACGCCATAACGTTTTTCTGGACCTTTTCGCCCAACTTTGAACGATCTTTCATATCGTCTTGGGTGTAATATTCTTTTTCCATCAACTTTCTATCCAAAGCCGCCGCTTTTTCGTTGCTTTGCAATTTTGCCGCGATAACCGCCTTGGCCGGGGCATCAGACAAATCGCCGTGGATCGAGAAGTTTTTCAACACAACGCGGACATCATCGCGGTCTGCCATAACGCGCGCCAATTCGCTGTGAACACGGCGGCAATATGGGCATGAATAATCAGACCACAAGAAAATTGTTTTTTTCGCATCTTCCGGGCCCCAAACAGGTGCATCCGCAATCATTTCGCCCATGTTGGAACGAATGTATGAACGAATCGCCTTGTTCTTTTCGGCGTTTTGTTGTTCCTGCATCGCGGTGACCATTTCCTGTAATATCATAGGATTGGTATGCGTCAGGTAGATTGGTGTGTACAAACGGCACACGCAACCCGCAATCAAAAAGATAGAAATCAATTTGATTATTTTTTTAACGATTATGGAAGCGGTTGTCGGTTTCTTGCCATCGTGTTTAACGAGCATGCCGCCAAACAAGAACAGCGTGATGCCAACAATCAAGATGATGATTGTCCAAAACATATTTTTTCTCCTTTTGTTGAACGACATAATCTTAGAAACTTTTTTTGCAATGTGCAACAAATAAATAAAAATAAATTTTTAATTTTTTTTCAACATTGTGCGAAATTGTGGCACGGTCGCGCCAAGCGTTGCGCAAATGTTTTCCAAAAATCGCAGAGTGGTATTCAATGTCACTGGCAATTTATACAATTTATTTATATATGGTGCGGCGCATTTATCGCAAACCGCGCGACCGGTCTTGGGCGACAGGTAATTCAGGTTTTCCGTTGTGCCACAACCCGAACAGTGGGCAAGGTCCAATGCATACCCCAATTCGCGCAATAAATTTATTTCCCATTTCAAATAATCGTCCGCCGGCGCGTGTGATGCGGGCAGGGTGCTTAACAATTCCACAGTTTCATCATATAAATGTTCGTACGATTCGCGTTCGGGCAACATTGTTGCAATTAAATCAAAGGCGGAATTCATAAATGGCAACAAATTTGCGTTCTGCATAATTGGCGCGGCCAGATTTTTTTCCGCATCCCAATGAAACACACCCAGTGCGGAATCCAATCGTGCGTTCCAAGAGACGGCACCAATTTGACCCACCAATGGACGATTTGTGCGTGCAACAACCGCGCCGCGCATCATACCCGACATAACGCCAAATTCACGCGAAAATATCTGGGCAATGGCATTTTTTTCATCGAACGGGCGCAGGGCAATTAAAATTCCAACCGATTCCAATTTCATAGTGGAAAGTATAACGGGTTGTTGGTGCCGGGGCAAGTGGTTAGTTTGGGCGCCCCCCCCGTACATTTCGTCATCCCGGCGTAGGCCGGGATCTTTTTAATTCACGACGAAACCGAAGAGGTCCCGGCTTTCGCCGGGATGACGGTCCAGCGACGGGACAAAAATAAAAAACACCCAACGGGTGTTTAAAGTTGATAGGTCCGCCTTCGCCGCTAGTCGTGAACCGGTGTTTCTTATTCTTGGGCAATGCTACGGCGGGACACTGTCCGTCTTCGCTGGCGCTACGCCGCGACACTGAAATTTTTTAAGCCCGCACTTTTGGTGCGGGCTAACAAAATTTCGTGGTGGCCCTGGTCGGACTTGAACCGACACTCCTTGCGGAACTTGATTTTGAGTCAAGCGCGTCTACCAATTCCACCACAGGGCCATTTTGCAAAGAAACTATTTTGCCTTCTTTGCTTCAACTTTTTTTACCAAACGCGCACTGCGGTTCGCCTTGTGCGTTGGTTTTTTGGCCGGCTTTTCAGATTTGCCATTTTTCTTTTCGATGGCTTTCTTGATTGCCGCCATTTCCGGTGTCAAACGTGAAACGGGTTTTGACATAACATACGCGTCCAGACCGCCGTGCTTGGTCAATGTGCGCAGACCCGCGGCCGAAAGGCGCAATGAAAAATCGCGACCCAAAATATCACTGTGAAACTTTAATACATGCAGATTCGGCAAGAACGTACGCTTAGTATGGCGTTCCGAATGGGAAACATTCATACCGACTTCTGTTTTTTTACCTGTTACTTTACATACACGTGGCATATCATATCCTTTAATCACTGCGGCATAATTTATAATAAAAATCCCGAAAAGTCAAGTATTGTTTTGTATTTTTCGTATAATTGTTCGGTGGCGGGTTTTGTTCCCATATCCTTGAATTTCGAAAAAGCGCACTATATATATTACTGATAAAAAAAGGAGTCGCGTATGAATCCAGAAGAAATGCAAGAAACACCGGCCAAGGCCATTGAAAAATATACTACCGATTTTACCAAATTGGCGGCCGATGGAAAATTGGACCCGGTCATTGGACGCGATGAAGAAATTCGCCGCACTATCCAGGTTCTGTCCCGCCGTACCAAGAATAACCCGGTTTTGATTGGAAACCCGGGGGTGGGTAAAACTGCGATTGTCGAAGGTTTGGCCGAACGTATCGTTTCACGTGATATACCGGAAAATTTGCAGAATAAAAAATTGCTGTCGTTGGATATGGGGGCATTGATGGCGGGCGCAATGTTCCGTGGTCAATTTGAAGACAGATTCAAAGCCGTACTGAAAGCCGTCAAAGATTCCAACGGTGAAATTATTTTGTTTATTGATGAATTGCATACTTTGGTCGGTGCCGGCAAAGGCGAAGGCAGTATGGATGCCGGGAACCTTATTAAACCGATGTTGGCACGTGGTGAATTGCACTGTCTGGGCGCAACGACCTTGGATGAATATCGCCAATATATTGAAAAAGACCCGGCATTGGCGCGCCGTTTCCAACCGGTCTATATTGACGAGCCGACCGTTGATGACACCATTTCAATTCTGCGCGGATTGAAAGAAAAATATGAAGGTCACCATGGTGTGCGCATCGCGGATAGTGCGTTGGTTGCGGCGGTGCGGCTTTCCAACCGTTATATAACCGACCGATTCTTGCCGGACAAAGCGATTGATTTGGTGGACGAAGCCGCCGCCCGTGTCCGTATCGAGGTTGCGTCTAAACCCGAAGATTTGGATGAAGTTGACCGGCATTTGATGCAATTAAAAATCGAGCAACAGGCATTAAAGAAAGAAAAAGACGAAGAATCAAAAAAACGTCTGGGTGATTTGGAAAAATTGATTGCGGAAACCGAGGCAAAATCTAAAAAAATGACCGCCGATTGGCGCGCAGAACAAGAAAAGATGCGTGGGCTGTCCGATGCGATGGCCGCGTTGGATGCCGCCAAGGCCGAGGTTGCCAGTGCAATGCGCGCCGGCGATTATGAAAAAGCGTCTGCGTTGCAGTATGGCAAGATTCCAGAATTGGAAGAAAAAATTAAAAAGATGAATTCTGAATCGCGCGAATATAAAACCGTGTTGCCAGAACATATTGCGGCGGTGGTCAGCAAATGGACCGGTGTGCCGGCCGATAAGTTGAGTGCCACCGAACAATCGAAATTGTTGAACATTGAAGAAGAATTACGCAAACGTGTTGTGGGTCAAGATGCGGCATTGGCGGTGGTTGCGCGTGCGATTCGTCGTTCGCGGGCGGGCCTTTCCGATCCGCGGCGTCCATCGGGCAGTTTTATGTTCTTGGGCCCGACCGGCGTTGGGAAAACCGAGGTTGCAAAAGCCTTGGCGGAATACCTGTTCAATGACGATACCGCGATGACGCGTATCGATATGAGTGAATATATGGAACCGCATTCGGTTGCGCGTTTGATTGGTGCGCCCCCGGGGTATGTTGGATATGATGCGGGTGGTGTTTTAACCGAATCTGTGCGTCGCCGTCCGTACCAAGTGTTATTGTTCGATGAAATCGAGAAGGCACATCCGGATGTGTTCAATGTGTTCTTGCAGATATTGGACGATGGTCGTTTGACCGATGGCCAAGGTCACATTGTGAACTTTACGAACACGATTATAATTATGACCAGTAATTTGCCGGATATGAATGCCGTCAAAAAGCAATTCCGTCCGGAATTCATAAATCGTATTGATGAAATTGTGTTCTTTAACCAATTGGGCAAAGACGTTATGGCCGGCATCGTGGAAATTCAGTTGCGGAACCTGCGTAATCGCCTTGCGGCGCGGCGTATAGAATTGAACGTGACCGATTCGGCGATTAAATGGTTGGGTGAAAACGGATACGACCCGGTGTTCGGCGCACGACCGTTGAAACGCCTTATTACGTCGGCGGTTGAAGATAAAATTGCAGATTTGATTTTGGCCGACACCGTGGGCGAGGGCGGAACCGTCTATGTTGATACGCATGGTAAAGAATTGACGGTGAAATAGTGATTGGCGATTATTAAAAACCGGCGGATTTCCGCCGGTTTTTGTGTACAAACTGGTCAAAAAAAAGGTACCTTTTTGTCCATCACTTTTTTTAGAAAGTGCGATTCAGTAAAATCAATGACTTACAAAATCTTGCAGGGTGGTCAAAAAAAGGTACCTTTTTGTTACCATATAAACATACCAAACAAGCATAACAAAGGAAGGGACAATATGAGGATTTCAATTCTTAGCATCGGTGCAATTGCATCCGTTTTATCAATCAATGCATACGCAACATCATCAACCGTGACTTCACGGGGTTACGTTGATGCCCAAGATGCATTGAAACAAGATTTAATCAATGCGGACACTATGGAATTTAGTGCCTATGGAGATGATTTTGAAATCCCCACCGTTGTTTCATACGACACAACAAATGGATTGGTTGGGGATGAATACGGTATTGTGAACAATGAAATTGCTGGTATCGTAAGTGACGGTGATGGGTTGTGGGGTTTTAGCGATAGCGTAGAAGTATTGAGTACCACAATCACAGATAAAATGATACCGACGGTTCGTGCCGTGGCAAACGAAACACGATTAATTTGGGACAATATGAATAATTATTTGCAAAATAGGATTCCAAAATCTGGTTATGGAGAAATTAATGGTTCTGGAGTTACAAATGCTTATACGGAAGGATCCGGGGGGAGCACGTTTGACTATTTGAATATTCGTGTCAAAGGAACAGGTATCGCTACTCGAACGGGTATGGACAATGTTGTTGGTGAACGTAAGATAATCGAGGAAAGTGATGTACCAAATTACCAAGCATCAAATTTAACGGCCAATCAAAAGGCAATTCAAAAAATTTCCATTCCCACAATGGGTGCGGTTATGGCGGCGATTAGTAATAACCAGGTGACACTGCCGACCGGGACGGCGGGTAATGTTGTCACATATAATTCAAATGGTGTGGTTGGTGGTTCGGTTGCGACATATACCGGTGCGGCGGCGTACAATGCGACAAATGATTCCGCGAAAATACCAACAATGGCCGGTGTCACCACATATGCCCAGGCGAAAATGACCTGTGCCGGGTGGCCGGATGGTACAACAACATATGATGCAACTCACACCGATGCAAATTGTTGGTTGTGGAACAAGAATTAAAAAATCCGCCATTTGGCGGATTTTTGTTTATTTCTTTTTGGTTGTTTTCTTGGCGGGTTCTTTTTTGAATTCGTTATACAATGCCATAATGCATGCGTATCCCAACAGTGCAGATATTGCGGTGATAATACCACTGATTAACCCGTCCGAGAACATCGCAAACAGTATGATTGCCAAAACCAATACGACCGTATAACCCAAATTTTTCGCCAATACAGATAAAATTTTTTCAAGTGTTTTCATATTTCATTCCTTTTGTTTTATGCGTCTATTATATCATAAATAGTTATAAATGTAAAAACAAATCGCCAGGTGTCTGGCGATTCGTTTTTTTGGATATTTTATAGATTTATAAAATTATCTGGCCACCCAAACGCGCGTTATATGGAATTGGACCAAATGACGAACGCGGGCTGACGTAAATATTTCCGGTGACGGTAAATGGTCCGCAGAATTGTAACAAATTTACATCACGCAAGAACACATTCCCTTCGACAACAACATTGCACGGCAAAACATATTTGTGCATACGTTGCAGGTATAAATTCCCACGAATGCGCGTACCGTTACGCAACATAATTCTTTCGCCGCGCGATTCGATGATAACGTCGCCATAGATGCGGCCATCACCTTGGGGACGCAGCGCAGGATTGTCGCATGGTTTTGCCGGGACAACGTTTATTGGCTTTTGCATATCACCACGCGCATCACGGCGAATCGGCAACGGAATATTTTTGTTGTCCGTCGTATCGGCGCTTTCGACTTTTTGTGTTGCCTCGACCGTAACTTTGTTTGCAGATGCGGTGTTGACAACAATCGGTTTTTTGCAGTTCACCATGCTGATGACCAACATTGCACACAAAACAATTATCGCAATCAGCAAAGCCAGGTTTATCAACCCAATCAAATTGATACCGCACAACCATACCCAAATGGTGCGCAATACCCATACCAATAAATCCCAAATCCATGATAAAATTGCCGTTATGCAATCAAAAATCCAACGGAATGCACGACCAATCATACGGAAAGGCCATGAAATCACGGTCATAAATGGGTTTTCGCGCGCGATAACATTCTTGGCAATCCACGCATAATCCGATTCGCGTTGCATACGTTTTGCGGCAAATTTCATTCTTAATTTATCAAACATACTCTACCCTTTTGGTTGTTTGTTCTTAAATATAGCCTAAAAAAAGCATTTGTCAAATATTTTTATCATTTTTTTAATTTTGAATTTGGTGTAAGATATACGTATGCGCTTATTATTGGTGTTTTTATTGTTGGTGGGGTGTACCGGTGCGTGGGTGTCGCCAGATGATTTTGAGTGTCGGGGCGTTGCGGCGGGCGAATATGAAATTGCGACATATCAAAAAATAACTGACAAAAATGCGCCGGTTCATATTTATATCGAAGGTGATGGCCATGCGTTCAATGCATATGGGACGCCAACCCGTGACCCAACGCCACGCGGAAAAATGATGCGTAAATTGGCGGTGCGGGATTTGTGGGCAAATGTGGCATATGTTGCGCGCCCGTGCCAGTTTATAATGTCACCGGCGTGCAGTGAATCCGATTGGACCGATGGACGTTTTTCTGCGCGCGTTGTTGATTCAATGGCGGCGGCGATTAAAGGTATTGCCGGTCGGCGGCCGGTTATATTGATTGGGTATTCGGGTGGCGGATTGATTTCGGGCCTGATTATAAATCGTCATCCGGAAATTCAGGTAAAAAAATGGGTGACGATTGCCGGTGTACCGAATCATACGGCGTGGACAAAACATTTTGGCGACAGCCCATTGACCAAATCTTTGGATTTAGAAGAATTACCCGATGTGCCGGCGATTCATTATGTCGGCGCGCGCGACCGCGTGGTGCCGCCGGAATTATCACGCAAATTTTGGCCAACCGACCAAATTGTTGAAATTCCCGGTGCGGGTCATACTGACTTTGAAAATTTGGATATAGATTTTAATTAAAAAACGCCCCGGACGGGGCGTTTTTTAATAACAGATATTTTACATCATTCCCGGCATACCACCCGGCATTTGTGGGGCGGTTGATTTTTCTTCGGGAATTTCCGTCATAACCGCACCGGTGGTTAGCAACACGCCCGCGGTTGATGCCGCCGCCATAATTGCGGTTTTAACCACCTTGGCCGGGTCGATAATTCCGGCCTTCATCATATCAACATATTCGTCTGTTTGGGCATCGTATCCAAAATTGTAATCTTTGGATTCAGAAACTTTGCCCACGACAATTTCGCCAGATGTGCCCGCGTTTTCGGCAATTTGCGCGCACGGTGCGACAATTGCGCGACGGACAATATCGATACCAACATTTTGGTCGGTGTTTTCGCCCTTGGCCTTGGCCAATGCGGCAACCGCGCGGACCAATGCGACACCGCCGCCGGCAACAATTCCGTCCGCGACCGCGGCGCGGGTTGCCGCCAATGCATCATCTACGCGATCTTTCTTTTCTTTGACTTCAACTTCGGTCATACCGCCGACATGGATAACCGCGACACCGCCGACTAATTTGGCCAAACGTTCCGCCAATTTTTCGCGGTCATAGTCACTGGTTGTTTCTTTGATTTGTTTACGAATTTCATCGGCACGTGCGGCAATTGCGCCTTTGTCGCCGGCGCCGCCAACAATTAATGTAGTGGATTTGTCAACCACAACGCGTTTGGCCGAACCCAAAACCGCCGGCGTGATATTATCAAATGTCATACCCATATCGTCCGATATAACGGTTGCGCCGGTCACAATCGCGATGTCTTGCAACATTGCCTTGCGACGATCGCCAAAACCCGGGGCTTTGACCGCGCATACCTTTAATCCACCGCGCAGACGGTTCAAAACCAATGTCGCCAATGCTTCGGATTCAACGTCTTCGGCGATAATTAACAATGGGCGACCTTGTTGAGCAACGGGTTCCAAAATTGGCAATAATGCCTGGAGCCCCGTGATTTTCTTTTCGGAAACCAAGACCGCCGCACCATCCAATTCCGCCAGCATTTTTTCGCTGTTGCTGACAAAATATGGTGACATAAAGCCTTGGTCAAATTGCATACCTTCAACAACATCGATTTCTGTTTCCAAACCTTTGGCTTCTTCAACGGTGATGACACCTTCTTTGCCCACCTTTTCCATTGCGTCTGCGATTTTTTTACCGATGTCACTGTCGCCATTTGCCGAAATAGTTGCGACCTGGGCAATTTCAGAACTGTTTTTAACCGGGCGGGCGTGCGATTCGATATCGGCCACAACCGCAGATGTTGCAATGTCGATTCCGCGCTTAACATCCATTGGGTTCATACCCGCGGCAATAACACGACGACCTTCACGGAAAATCTTTTGCGCCAAAACGGTCGCGGTTGTTGTGCCGTCACCGGCATCATCACCGGCCTTTTTCGCAACTTCTTGAATCATGCGGGCGCCAATGTTTTCCGTTGGGTCCTTTAAAGACACGGCCTTGGCCACCGTGACACCGTCTTTGGTTGCGACCGGCGCGCCATATGATTTATCGATTACAACCGTACGACCCTTGGGTCCCATAGTGATTTTTACCGCATTGGCCAGTTTATCAACACCGGCCGCCAATTTATCTGTATCGAAAATAATCTCTTTTGCCATAATTCTTTCCTTTTATTCTAAAATACCCAATATATCGGATTCTTTGATAAGAACATAATCCGCACCATCAATTTTGACATCGTTTGCAGACGATGCCCATTTTGCGAACAGTACAGTATTGCCGACTTTTACAGTCATTGGGACACGATTGCCGTTTTCAAATACGCCATCACCAACCGCAATAACGCGACCGCGTGATGGTTTTTCGCGTGCCGTGTCGGGAATGATAATTCCGCCGGCGGTTTTATTTTCTTCTTCAATTCGTTGGATTAAAACATAGTTATTTAATGGTTTTAACATAATAACTCCTTTTATATACATATACTATGTCGTTGTCAAAAATATAGTCATAAAAAAGGTGATTTCAAGTGCACTGTATGAAAAGCAATAAAAACCGGCGGTTTCCCGCCGGTTTTCACTAACCACTAACACTTACTTTAACATATTTGCAACTTCATCCGCCAGGTTATCATTGCGTTTTTCAATGCCTTCACCCAACACAAAGTAAGCAAATCCTGCCAATTTACCGCCGGCTTCGTTCAAAACCTGTTTAACGGTCTTGGACGGGTCCATAACGAATGGTTGTTCTTCCAAAACCGATTCCGCATAGTATTTCTGCAAACGACCGTTCACCATTTTTTCAACGATGTTTTCCGGTTTGCCCGCCGTTGCCCCAGATTCGATGAACACTTTTTTCTCGCGTTCAACCGCCGCCGGATCAACATCGGCAATGGTCATAAATTCCGGTTTGTTCGCCGCAATGTGCATCGCGATTTTTGGACCGATTTCGGCAATTTTATCCGAATCACCATCAATTGCGACCGCAACACCAATTTGCCCCATGCCCGGAACCAATGCATTGTGAATATAACTGAAAATATGTTGGCCTGAAACTTTTGCAATACGGCGCAGATTCATATTTTCACCAATTGTCGCGATTGTGGATGCAATATCGTCTTTGACCGCGGCCAGTGTTGCGTCAAAATCACCGGACAATTCCAAAGCCTTGTTCGCAACATCGGCAACCAATTTTTGGAATTTGTCGTTTTTCGCAACAAAGTCTGTTTCGGCGTTCAATTCAACGACACAACCCATATTATCGCATTTTACGACGGTCACCAAACCCGATGCCGCCACGCGGCCGGCCTTGGACGCCGCCTTGACAATACCTTTTTGGCGCAACCAATCGGCCGCCGCCTGGATATCACCATTATTTTCAATCAATGCCTTTTTGCAATCCATCATACCTGCGGATGTTTTTTCGCGCAGTTCTTGAATCAATTTCGCTGTGACTTCTGCCATAATTTCCCCCTTTGCTAAATTTGTTGTGTGGACGCGCCACCGCGCCCACATATTTATATTACAGATTATTTATCGGCTTTTTCTGTCTTGTCCGCCAATTTTTCACGACGTTCGGCACGTGACGCCGAAGCCTTGGATTTTTGTTTGGCTTCTTTATCTTTCATTTCTTCTTCCAATGCATCGTGTTCATCAATCATATTCGATTCGACTTTCTTGCCGGCCGCGCCGCCCAGGCGTTTTTCAATACCGGACAAAATCGCATCTACGAACAAATCGCAATACAGTTGTGTTGCACGCGCCGCGTCATCATTACCCGGAACCGGATAATCAACCATTTCCGGATTCGCATTCGTATCACAAATTGCAATTGTTGGAATGTCCAGGTTTTTCGCTTCGCGTACCGCGTTCATTTCACGCGGAACATCAATAACAATCATAACCTGGGGCACACCGTGCATATCCAAAATACCGCCGAAAATATCGCGCAATTTCGCAACTTCTTTGGTCATAACACCGACTTCTTTCTTGGTCAGACCCAATTTATTGGCATTTTCAATATCCGCCTCCATCTTTTTCAGACGGCGAATAGATTGTGAAACGGTTGTCCAATTGGTCAACATACCACCCAACCAACGATTGTTCACATAGAATTGACCACAACGTTCGGCCGCATCTTTGACGATATCTTTGGCCTGGTGCTTGGTTGCGACAAACAAAACCTTGCCACCGGCGGCGGCAATCGCCTCCAACGCAACCAATGCACGATGCAGCAGCGGTGCAGTTTTGTTCAAATTGATAATATGAATTTTATCTTTGACGCCATAAACATAGGGTGTCATCAACGGGTTCCAACGACGGGTGTGGTGTCCAAAATGAACGCCGGCCTCCATCAATTGTTGCATAGTAAAAGTTGGCAATGCCATAGTAAATCCTTTTATTTCTGTTGTTATCCTCGCCATCTGGGGATGCATAAAACCGGTCGCCCGGACAGAAATTCCCACGATGGTTGTGTTCTTCGCACCATTCGGCACGTGCCCGCATAATATGACAAAAAATTAAAAAAAGCAAGTGATTTTTAACATTTTGTTACGACATTTTTCCAAACAAAAAACTTGTGTTTTAATATTTATACTCTAATATAAAAAAAGCATCAGGAACGGAGAATTTATCTATGTTGCAGAAAACAGGCATTTGGACGTCCCGCATAATACGAATTTTGGGGATTATTGTCGCCGCCGCGGTCTTCTTTGGCCTTGGTTTCTATTGGATTTCATCACACAATGCACAAATTACCCGGGTGGATGTTTCGGTCAATGCACCAATTGCGGCACACTTTACAGACGATAAGTCAACGGTTTTATTAAATGATACACCGGACACGAATAACAATCGCGACATTGCACCGGCGGATTCATTGCGTATTTCATATGATTATGTATCTGGACCGGGCGCCCCCGCGTTCAACACGAATATGTCACGATCTGAATTGGCACAAAACATCAAGATTTCACCCGCCATTCGCGGGAAATGGTCTTTTGTGAATCCGTACGAAATTGCGTTCACGCCCGATGCCGATTGGCCGGCCGAAACAAAATTCAATGTAAAGATTGGTGAAAAATTATTCCCGCGTGATGTGCGTCCCAACACACGACACATATCTTTCAAAACGGCGCCCATTACCGCAAAAATCGATCTTTTTAACATATACCCGGCCCCGGGTGGTGATCGCGCGGTTATTGGTGTTGCGGTAATATCTTTTGATTATCCAATACAAACCCGTGACTTTGCGGACAAGGTTTCAATGCGACTTGGCGGGCAACGATTAAACTTTGAGGTCAAAATAGACCGATATATGCGCACCGCAATTATTCGCACCGACCCAATTGAAATAACCGATAAATCGCGCACACTGCGATTCAAACTGAACCGGATATATGATGCGGACGGTCTGTCACGTACCAAAAAAATCACTGCACATACGATAATTGATTCTGCGGACAATTTTTTCAAAATATCAAATTTATCGACAATTACCGCAGATGATAAATACGGCACCCCGCAACAATTGATTTTAATAGATATGACCGCGGCCGCGGCGGAAAGCACAAATTGGGATAAATATATTGATGCGTACCTTTTGCCGCGCAATACCGTTAGCGATGAAAATACCGATGAATCCCACGCCTGGGCAAACGATGAAATTACGGCGGATGTTATAAATAAATCCCAAAAAATAAAATTAACACGTGCACATTTTGTGAATCCGGCGGGAACATATCAATACGCGTTTTCTTATGATGTTTCCGACACGGTGCCAAGGTATTTGTATGTGACAATCAAACCCGATATACATTCGGCAAACGGATTTACGACCCAAAATGGCATCAACCGCGTAATTCCTGTGGCATATCCAGAATGCAGTGTCAAAATTATGGGTGGCGGGGCATTGTTGTCTTTGGCGGGCGATAAAAAATTGGCAATTGTCGCACGTGGCGGTGTTGATGCGGCATATATAAATTTATACAAGATTGAATCAAACGCAATCAACCACCTTATTACGCAAACGTACAACTTGTTTTCTGATTTGGAATTTCGCGCACCATGGATTTTCGATGCCTATGATATGTCCAGCGTATTTCAAAAGAAAATTCCGTTTTCTGACACGGCAAAAAATCGCGTAAATTATGCTGCATTAAACCTTGGCGAGTACCTGGACAGAACATATACCGATAAAACCGGCATATTCATTATCAAAACCGGTGCGACAAAAAATGCCGCCGAATATGGCGATGCGCGTTTAATATTGCTGACCAACCTTGGCATTATTCGCAAGATAAACCTTGATGGGTCGTCTGTTGTGTTTGTATCAAACCTGTCAAATGGGAAACCCGCGGCGGAAATTGATGTAACGGTATTGGGGCGCAACGGTTATCCAATATGGGCGGGGGTCACCGATGCCGATGGGCGTGCCGAAATCCCAAGATTTTCAAGTGATGAATACCGAAATGAAAAAGAACCCGTTGCGATTGTTGCCCGACGCGATGCCGATGTTTCTTTTATTCCGTACTATGCCGACATGGCCGAATCCGCCGAATATTCCAAATTTGATGTAGGTGGCACATATGCAATGATGGACACACCATTAAAATCGTTCATATTTTCAGACCGTGGTATTTACCGTCCGGGCGAAACATTGACAATCGGCGCAATTATTGAAAACAAAACTTTTTCACCAATGGCCGATATTCCGGTCAAATTGGAAATTACCGATCCACGTGGCCGCACGATTTTGGATAAAAAGGTATCTTTGACGGGTGACGGTATGATTGATATCACGCATAAATTGACAACCGATGCACCATTGGGGCGTTACGAAGTCGCAATTTATACCCTGAACGGCCGCGGACATATCCAAGACACAATCGGTACCGGTAATTTTAATGTCCAAGAATTTGTTCCCGACACAATGAAAATTATCGCCGCAATTAATAATTCATCTGAATCCGGATGGGTTTCACCGGACAATTTGACGGCAAATGTGTCACTGAATAATTTGTACGGGACACCCGCGACCGACCGCCGTATTTCTGCGCACGCGATATTGCGCCCCGTTGATTTCACATTTGATGATTATCGCGATTATAAATTCACATCAAACTTTAATTCCAAAACGGGAATGTCCGGTGGTGCGGCACGTGCGGTTCAAACGTTTACCGTTGACCCAATGGACGTTCGTACGGATGAAAACGGCAATGCCACGGTTGATGTAAAATTTGACCGCGAAATTCCAATTGGCACATACATATTGAATTTGGCCATAAATGGATTTGAAGCCGGCGATGGCAAAAGCATCCAGACAATTTTGAATTCACGTGTATCAAACCTGAACAAATTGATTGGTTATAAATCTGAATCAGACCTGAATTACATTCCCCGCAATTCCGCATCAACAATCAAACTGATTGTATTGGATGCATCCGGTGACGCAGTTGACGCGGATGATATCACTATGAAATTGATAAAACGTGAAAACCTGACCAGTTTATTAAAAGACTATGATAATCATTATAAATACCAAACAACATCACATGATGTGATTATTGCGCAATCCCAGGTTTCTGTGTCGAAAAGCGGTTCAGAAATAAAATTGAACACATTGAACGGTGGAACCTATTACGTTCAATTATTGGATTCAAATGAAAATATTTTGGCAAACATAGAATATTTCGTTGCGTCAAATGAAAATACAGAACTGCGCGAAGATTCACGCGCAGAATTGCAAATCAAATTGGACGCGTCTGCATATAAACCGGGTGACACAATAAATATTGGCGTCATTGCGCCCTATGCCGGAACGGGTCTTATCACCATTGAACGCGACCGGGTGTACGCCCACAAATGGTTCAGTGCCGACACAACCGCATCGACCCAGAAAATCACTTTGCCCACGGATTTTGAAGGCACCGGTTATGTAAATGTTTCATTTGTCCGTGATATCAACAGTCGCGATATTTTCACGACACCGTACACTTACGCGGTTGCGCCGTTTTCGACCAGTATCGACAAGCATAAAATCAACGTAAAATTAGAAACGCCAAAAACCGTTCGCGACAACAAATTGCCAATAGAAATTACAACCGACACCGATGCGCGCGTAATGCTGTTTGCCGTCAACACCGGGATTTTACAGGTTGCAAATTATTCTATTCCAAACCCATTACGGCACTTTTTCCAAAAGGCCGCACTTCAGGTTGAAACATACCAAATATTGTCACTGTTGTTGCCTGAATATAACGTCCTGCGCGAAGTTGCAAAAATCGGGGGCAGCGATTTTGAAGGCGAATTTGGTGGAATTGACACGCCACTTACCAATCCATTTGGGCGCAAAACTTTGCCACCAGTTGCATTTTACTCCGGAATAATCAATACAACCGCAAACACACCCAAAACAATAACCTTTGATATTCCCGAATATTTCAATGGGGGTGTAAGTGTTTATGCCGTTGCCGCCGCACCCGGGCGTGTCGGGTCCGCCGACACAGATGTCCGCGTGCAATCGCCGGTAATTATATCTGTGTCTGCGCCATTGGTTGTTGCGCCAAACGATAAATTCACCGTGAACACGGTAATATCAAACCTTGCTGGGGAATCCGGTAATGCCGCAACGGCACGAAATGATGTAATCGCAGGTGGCAAATTGATGCCAATTGAAAAGTCTTCGGGTTTGTTAAATTTGCCGGAAAACACGGAAAAATTATGGACATTTAATGTGACCGCGGCGGACACACCCGGGACGGGCACATTGGATGTATCATCAACATTGTTTGACGATAAAAATCATCCAATTGCGGCACGCCGCACAACGCACGAAATGTCTGTTCGACCCGCGACACTGTTCCGCACAGACATAAAAACCGGTGTTTTGGATTCCGGAAAAACCAACCTAAGAATAACCGACAACAATATGTATGATGCGGAATATTCAAACATACTGTACATATCAAAGTCTTTATCGATTTTGTCGCGACCAATGTTTATGTATCTTGCGCATTATGAATTTGATTGCACTGAACAATTGGTTTCGCGCGCATTGCCATACGCGATATCACCCGAAGATAAATTGTTGGGAACAAACCGTGCCGATTCCACCGCCATAGTTAACAAGGCGATTCAAACCTTGGCAAATCGTCAAAACGGCGACGGTTCTTTTGGAATGTGGACGGACACCGGCACATCCCCAAATAATGAAACCGACCCAACAACGGCATATTTAACCGCGTACACGATGAACTTTTTGACCATCGCACGGCGCGGCGGGTTCAATGTTCCACAATCTATGTTCGCACGTGGCATTGATTTTCTGCGTTCATATGCGGGAATGCGAACCACATCGATGGCGGATGCCCACGCCAAGGCGTTCACAATATATACGTTAAGTTTGAATGACTATGTCACAACAAGTTATATTGATTCATTGGAAGAATATATGTCCGAAAACTTCAAGAATTGGTCGGACACTGTTATCGGTGCATACATTGCGGCGTCTTATAAAATGTTAAAACAAACGGACAAAGCATTCAATTTAATATCAAAATATAAATCGGGTGATGATGTTTATGATGGGCAATTTGGTGGCGCGGTTGCGGCCGATGCAATGTACACATTTATTGCGCGCAATTACTTTGATATGGTTCCCGAACGTGCGACCCGGAACATTCAAAACTATATAAACCGTGGTGATTATGATTCATTCACTGCGGCGGCAATATTTATGGGGACCGCGAACGCCCCCGGCCCAGACGCATTAGACGGCGACAAAATATCGGTTTTGGCCGGCGACAAAAAACTGGACCGGGTATCAAATGCCGGAACCGTAATCGTTGATATTCCACGTGGCACCGATAAATTACGTATAAATTGTGAAATATGCAAATCCAAGAACACCGCATTTTATACAATCGTCACTATGGGATTTCCACGGATCGCACGTTCCGAATCAAACGGCATTGATATTTCACGCGATTATTATAATGCAGACGGTGAAAAGGTTCACTCCGCAGAAATCGGCGACATTTTGGATGTGAAAATCACGGCACGTACACGCGGTGGCACAAATCATATTGGAAATGCGGTCATAACTGATTTATTACCGGGTGGATTTATTCCAATATCAGATTCTGCGTCCGGCGATATGACCCACAACGAAATTCGCGAAGATCGCGTGTTGATATATGCACCGCTTTCGCGCACCCCGACAACATTTACATATCGCGTTCAATTATCTGTGGCGGGTGAATTCACGGTTCCACCGGTCGCGGCAATGGATATGTATAATTCGGAAATTCGCGCAACAACGGACACCGAAAAGTTCACTGTTTCAAATGCCAAAGATTAAAAGATTTTCTAAAAAAATTGGAATTATTTTCGGCGCGATTTTCGTCACTTGGTTGGTTATACGGATATTTTTTACCGCACCACTTTTATCAAACGTGTCTTTTTCGCATGCATATTACGACCGGAACGGCAATCTGTTGCGATTGACATTGTCTGCAGATGACAAATATCGCATATACACACCACTAAATGAAATCAGTCCGCATATAGTCAATGCGGTCGTACTTTACGAAGACAAACATTTTTACCGTCATCCCGGTATCAACCCAATATCAATGCTGCGCGCGGCGCGCCAGTATATTTCAGGTATCCCACACCCCGTTGGCGCATCAACAATCACTATGCAATTGGCACGCATAAAATACGATTTGAACAGTAAAACATTCGGCGGGAAAATGATGCAGATTGCGGCGGCAATTTATATCGACATGTTTCATTCCAAAGATGAAATCATCGAAGCGTATTTGAACCTGGCCCCGTACGGTGGAAACATCGAAGGCGTGGCGGCCGCATCCACAATATACTTTGGTCGACCCGCATGCGACATAACCAAAATAGAATCAATCACTTTGGCGACCGTTCCACAAAACCCGACCAAGCGCGGATTAAACACCGAACGCGGAATTAAAAACATCGAAAATATGCGCGCGAATTTGGTTGAACGATGGATTGCCGAATACCCGAACGACACAGAATTGCGAACTTTCGCGGCGATGCCGTTGGCGGTGAAAAATGTATCGGACCTGCCGTTTCTTGCGCCACACTTTACAGATTTTATGAACAAAACGAAAACCAACAAATCAATAATTCAAACGACCATCGATTTGAAATTGCAACAGAAATTAGAACGCGCGTTAAGCGCGGAAATAAACGCACGCCGTAATATCGGTGTCACGAACGCGGCGGCAATTTTAATAAATTATAAAACGATGGAAACATTGGCATATATCGGTTCGGCGGATTACTTTAACCGCGACATATACGGTGAAAATGATGGCGTGCGCGCACGGCGCAGCCCGGGTTCAACATTAAAACCGTTGATTTATGCATCTGCGGTGGATATGGGTTTGATACACGAAATGAGTTTGTTGCGCGATGCGCGTGTAAACTTTGGTGTTTATGCACCCGAAAATTCGGACAGCGAATTTTACGGTCCGGTCCTGGCGCGTGATGCATTGACCCATTCGCGAAATATTCCGGCAATAAATTTGGTGCGCGAAATCGGTGTCAAAAATTTCCATAAATTATTAAATGATGCGGGGGTTGCGCGACTTAAATCACCCGAACATTATGGAATATCAATCGCACTGGGCGGGGCCGAAGTTTCAATGTTTGAATTGGCGCATATTTATGCAACAATGGCGAACCTTGGCACCAATCGGCGGATGCGCACACAAATCGATGCGCCGGACGAAGTTATTAACCACATTTTATCGCCCGAGGCATTTTTCCTTACACTTGATATGTTGTCGCATCAATCGGTACCGACAAAGAAAGTTCCGTTTACAAAAACCGGGCGTCAAACGATTCAACACTATTGGAAAACCGGTACATCTTCGTCATATCGCGATGCGTGGACGGCGGGCATATTTGGAGATTTTGTTTTAATTGTTTGGGTGGGTAATTTTGACGGCACACCCAACAACGCGTTCAGTGGCGCGCGCGCCGCCGCACCAATATATTTTGCATTGGTAAACGCAACCAATGAATACTACAACGGGGTTGGTAAACCGATTCAGAACAATAAATTTTTGCGTGACGATATGAATATAATCGAAATAGAAATGTGCGAAATCGGTGGCGATATTGCAGGCGAATTTTGCCCACAAAAAACACTGTCTTATTTTATTCCGGGCAAATCGCCAATTGCGCGCAACCGCATTCACCGTCAAATTGCCATCGATAACAAAACGGGCCTGCGCGCGTGTTCGCCCGCCCCAAAGACCACACATATGGAAATTTATGAATTTTGGGATGCGGAATATTTGGATATGTTTCGTCGCGCGGGAATCAAACGCAAAACCCCACCGGCATTTATGCCGGGATGCGATATAAACGAAATTCCGGATGATGGCACCGCCCCGATTGTTGTATTTCCAACACCCGATACCAAGGTGGTTATAACATCCGCGCACGATTTTGAACCAATTGGATTTATGGGTTTGGCGACAAATCCGGACGATAAAATATTCTGGTTCTTGGACGACAAAACATTGGGTTCAACCAAAAGTGGTGAAACATTGGAATACAATGTTCCAATGGGCGACCACACACTGCGTGCGACCGACACCACCGGCACCACAACGGTTGTGAATTTTAGTGTCGTGAAGTAATGAAAACCAACAAAAGCATTTGAAAACGCGGCTGTTTTTAACTACCAAACCGCGTTATCCGGCATTCGCCAAAGAAGGCAATCTTCCGGAACACCATTTTGCTGTCCACCTATATACTCTACGCATGTCATTTTTGTCGCATTTCTTATAAGGTCCGCGGTGGCAGCAGTGGTTGGTATGGTTTTACCAATCAGATAAGCGTCTTCATTATAAAGAATCCACCTAACTCCCCCCATATTATTGATATCATACGAATCTGTAAATATCCCATACTTATAGCCTTGTATACCATCGCCATCTTCCGCATCATTACTTACCAATGTATCAGTCACACCAAAATAACCATCCCAATAGGTATCATCTGTCTCAATTAAATCCTGTTTCAATGCATCTTGGGTGTCCACATAATCCCGTGATGTGACGGTTGATGTTGTTGCAAATGCATTTAATGCTAAAACGGATGCGATTGCACCGATACTAAGAATTGAAATCCTCATATTCCCTTCCTTTGTTATGCTTGTTTGGTATGTTTATATGGTAACAAAAAGGTACCTTTATGACCACCACCTCGGTCAAAAATTGGACCATTGAAATTACTGAGAAAATTTTTTGAAAAAAATGGTGGACAAAAAGGTACCTTTTTGTCCACCACTTTTTTTAGAAAATACGATTCAGTAAAATCAATGACTTACGAAATCTCGCGGGGTGGTCAAAAAAAGGTACCTTTTTGTTACACTGTACAGCGAGGAATAAAGGGGAATATTATGAAACAAGCATTATTCATTGGTGCAATTGCATCAGTTTTAGCGTTCAACGCATACGCAACAAGTTCAACCGTCACATCACGGGACTATGTCGATGTCCAAGATGCATTGAAACAAGATAAAATACCCGTCACCGGCACGAACAGTGCTACGCCGGGTGATACCGTTGTCACATATACATCTACCGCCGGCACAATCGGTGAACGCGGAATATATGCCGGAAACAGGTATAACGAGAATACAGATGCGAATAAATTGGTGACGGCGGATGTTGCAGCACGTGCAACAGAATGTGTATATAACGCAATGCCAAATGTATATTGCTCGGAATATGATTCGAATAATAACTGTTTATTGATGGCCGTGGGCGAACCATCGTATGATTGTAACGATCCGTGGAACGGAAGGGACGTGGTGTCCTGTGATACGGATAACGATTGCGCCGGTCATGGTTTTTCTTGTGGTGGGGCATGTGTAAATGGTTTTTGCACAGACCAGTTCTGCTAACCCGCTTGATTTATTTTTGTAGGCGTATTATATTTTATCGGGATAACAAAGGGGATTTTTATGTACGACAAAGATAATGTGTTTGCAAAAATTATTCGTGGTGAAATTCCGTCAAAAAAAGTCGTAGAAAATGAATATGCCATATCTTTCTATGATGTGAACCCAATGTGCAAAACGCACGTGTTGGTTGTGCCAAAGGGCGAATATGAAAATATTTTGGACTTTGCACGGCGTGCATCGGCCGCCGAACAGGCCGGTTTTTGGGATTGCTTTGTCAAAACCGCCGATAAATTAGGCATCAAGGCGGAATTTAATGTTTTCGCAAACGCGGGATTGGCCGCGCCGTTGTTTAATCAAAGCGTGTTTCATTTTCATATGCACCTTATTGCCGGGGACAAAACGCCGGCGTGTTTAGAAATTATGCGGAGTATGTTATGCGGCGAATAAACCTGCGTGTGATTCCGCGTGCAAAACAAAATAAAGTCACCGCCGAAGACGGTCGCATACGCGTGCATATAACCGCCGCGCCCGTTGATGGTGCGGCGAATGATGCAGTCATAAAATTGTTGGCGGAATATTTCGATTTGCCAAAATCACAAATAAAAATCGTGCGCGGATGTGCCGCGCGCGATAAAATTATCGAAATTCCAGAATAACTTTATTTGTCGTAATTTAATATCTGTTTGAACAATTCGTCCGGTGTGTCCGCAACATGGACATTATAGTCGTGAACATTTTCAATAAATCCACTGTCCTGCATAACCAAGAACATTTGGGAAAAAGATTCCCAGAACTTTGCCGTGTTCATAAAGAATATTGGTTTTACCGATTCGCCAATTTGCTGCATAGTTAAAATATCTGTAAATTCGTTCAGCGTGCCGATTCCACCCGGCAAAATGATGAAACCATCGGACATTTCGTACATACGTTGTTTGCGTTCGTTTACACCATCGACCACTTCAACATCTATTTCTTCGTGGGCGGGTTCTTGTTTGGCGACAACATTATGTGTCGTTACGCCCAATACCACACCACCATTATTTATTGCCGCCGTTGCCGTTGTTCCCATAAGGCCGACATTACCCCCGCCAAAAATCATACGAATTTTATTCCGTGCCAATAATTCACCAACACGTGCCGCATCGCGTTCAAATTGCGGGTCTGTGCCAAAACTGTGACCACAATAAACCGCCAAAGAATTTAATTTTTGCATACTTTTTCCTTTATTTTCCGGAATTATAGCATAGAATACCAAGGTTATGAACAAAAAATTTTTGGATTTTATGCAAAAATATCTCGGCCAAAAAATGGCCGTTGGGGTCAGTGGCGGTGTCGATTCGGTCGCACTTTTGCACTGGTTGGTGGAAATTGGCGCAGATGTGGTATGCCTGCATGTGAACCATAATTTGCGTGATGCGGCGGCGACCGAGGCCCAATATGTCCAAGACTTGTGTGAAAAATTAGGCGTGGAATGCCATGTGTTTTCTTGGGATGGCGAAAAACCGGAAACCGGATTGGAAGATGCGGCGCGCCGCGCACGATATAAATTGATGACGGATTTTTGCCATAAAAATCATATTAAAATTATTTTGACCGCGCACCAGGCCGATGACCAGATTGAAACTTTTTGGATGAACCTGGGGCGGGGCAGTGGGGTTTATGGTTTGGCCGCCATGCGCGGGGTTGGCGAAATGAACGGTATCAAAATTGTGCGGCCACTATTAAATGTTTTTCGGCGTGAATTGCAAGAATACTGTGATACGCGCGGCATTAAATATTTTGCAGACGAAATGAATGACGACCCGCACTATACCCGTGTGAAGATTCGGCAAAATCGTCACTTGGTTGGGGACGCGTTGGGAATTACGGATGAACGTGTTTTATTGGCAATTCAAAATATGGGGCGCGTGCGCGAAAGTTTGGAAGATTATGTATCGAAATTGGTTGGACGCGTTATGTTGAATGATCGCGCGATGTTTGGTGAATCTTTTCTATTTGACCAGAGCCCCGATATTAGGCTAAAGTTTCTTGGAACGGTTATTCAAACGGTTGGGGGGGACAGGTATCAACCGCGACTGAATTCGCTTATCGGTGCATTGGACAAATTGCGTGCCGATTGCAAATTTACAATTGGACATTGCACCGTGCGCCGGTTGCGTGACAAGATTTTAATTGTCCCCGAGGGTCAAAAGACAAGTTTTAGAATCAGGAAAAAATATCATGGAAAAAAATATGTTAAAAAATAAGAAACGCAATAATTCCACTTTGTTTTTAATTTTGTTTGCGATTTTATTTGCCGGGTTGGTTGGTGGCGCATTTATGTCGCGCGGGGGGGTGAACCAATTGGGCGATGTCGTTGTGGCCGAACCGATAGAGATGACTTTTTCCGATGTATTGCGCAGGTCGGGTGAAATAAAAACTATGAAGATTCGCGATAATGTTGCAACCGGACAATTACAAGACGGTACAAAATACAGCGCGGTTATTACATATAATCCGGAATTATTGGAAAAATTGTCTAATGGTGGAACGGTCGTTTCAATTGATGCGTCCAAGGGTTGGGTTGATTACCTTGGGACATGGGTGCCGATTTTGATGGGATTGTTTTTTATATGGTGGATTTTCCGTGGGTTGCGCGGTGGGGCGGGTGGCCTTTCGCGTACATTGCTTGGGCAAAACCCAACGAAAATCGTTACCGGAAAACCGAAAACTACATTCAAAGATGTTGCCGGAATCGATTCGGAAAAACAAGAATTGAGTGAGGTTGTGGATTTCCTGCGCGATAAATCAAAGTTCGCCGCCGTTGGCGCGCGTGTGCCGCGCGGAATATTGTTGGCGGGCGAACCGGGAACGGGTAAAACACTTTTGGCGCGTGCAATTGCAGGCGAAGCAAATGTTCCGTTCTTTGCCGCATCGGGCAGTGATTTTTCCGGCATAATTGTCGGCCTGGGGGTTGCAAAGATTAAAGAGATTTTTGAAATGGCAAAACGCAACGCACCGTGTTTGTTATTTATTGATGAAATCGATGCAATCGGTCAACGGCGCAGCCAGAATTCTTTTAATGACCAAGACCGTGAACAGACTTTGAATCAATTGCTGATTGAAATGGATGGGTTTTCTAATGAAACCGGCATTATTGTAATTGGTGCGACAAATCGTCCGGATATGTTGGACCCGGCATTGTTGCGACCCGGCCGATTCGATAGGCAGGTTCATATCGATTTGCCCGATATGGCGGGGCGGCGGGCGATTTTGGAATTGCACGCGAAGAAAATCAAAATGGAACCCAATGTGGATTTGGGTGAATTGGCGCGCGGAACAACGGGATGTTCGGGTGCGGATTTGGAAAACCTGTTGAATGAATCGGCGTTGCATGCGGTGCGCGCAGGTCACAAATTGGTTGCACCCGATGATATAGAAGAAGCGCGCGATAAATTGCTGATGGGCCCGCGCAAAATTCGTAAAATGCGGCCCGAAGATATCAAATTGACCGCGTATCACGAGGCCGGACATGCGTTCGTTAGTACCGCCTATGCCGATGTCACCGACCCAATTCACAAGGCGACAATTATTCCGCGTGGACGGGCATTGGGGATGGTGCAACATTTGCCGATTGATGACAAAGTGTCAATGTCTTTGGCCGAAATTCGCGCGAACCTGGCCATTGCGTTGGCGGGGCGTGCCGCCGAAGAAATATTCTTTGGTGCAAATAAAATTACGACCGGGGCGGAATCTGATATCGATATGGCAACGCGTTTGGCGCGGCGTTCGATTACAACCGCCGGTTTGTCCAATAAAATCGGGTTGGTTGCAATCAACCAAGCACAAACCTTTGGCGCGCGCGTGCCGTTGGAAAATGCGTCCGAAAAAACCGCAGAATTGGTTGACGGCGAAATTAAATCTTGGTTGGCGGATGCATACCGTGACGCGGTCAAAATTTTAACAAAGAACAAGGCGACCGTCAAAAAATTGGCCGAAGAATTGTTGCGGCGCGAAACATTAACCGGTGAAGAAATCTTGGAAATTGTCGGTAAAAAATCGCCCGCCAAACCAAAAGTCAAAAAGGCCAAGGTTGCAAAAAAATAAATTTGAAATCTTGCAAATGGAACCAAAGTTCACCAATTCAATATTGGTGTCAAATGGTGACGAATGTGTTATTTTTGATGCGTGGGGAAGGGCGGATGATTGGATAAAATTATTGGATTCGCGTGGATTAAAATTGCGTGCGATTTATGCAACACATGGGCACAGCGACCATATTTCGGCGGCACCCGGCTTGGCGGCGCATTACGATGCGCCATGGTTTTTGAATTCACGCGATGTGCCGTTGATACTGTGGGGAAATCAAATTTTGGATTTTTGGGAATTACCACGCATTCCGGATGATTTTGTGGCGCCACACGACTTGCACGCGGGAAAAACAAAAATTTTGAATGATATAGAAATGGAAATAATTGCGTCGCCCGGTCATTCGTTGGGTGGTGTAATGTTTTACTTTCCGGAATATAAAATTTTACTGACCGGCGATACCATTTTCCGTGACGGGGTGGGGCGTACAGACCTGCCGGGGGGTGATGCGATGCGATTACAAGAATCCATTGCAAAACTGAAAAAACTGAACCTGCCCGATGATACATACGTTGTCCACGGCCACGGGGAAGATTCTATGATTGGCTTTCTAAAACAAAATCATCCGTTCTTCAAATATTAAATACCAAAACACGAATTATGTTGCCAAGGTCGTGTTCGGCGCGGATGAATTTCCAACCGGCGGATTCAAATATCTTTTTGACGGCCGCCATTTGCCCCGCACCGATTTCAAGATATATTTTGCCGTTCGGTTTAATCCAATTTTTTGCGTTCTTTGCGATTTGTTCGTATGTCGCGGTGCCGCCCCGGTCTGCGTAAAGCGCAATACGTGGGTCGTGTTTTGCCCCGGTGTCAACACGCGTATCGCCACGTGCAATATATGGTGGATTGGAAACAATTATATCAAATTTTTCATGCACCATATTTGGATTGTTGAACGAAGCGCGACATATTTTTATTTTATCGGCCACGCCCAAATCTTGCAAATTTCGGCGTGCAACGCGAATTGCACTGCGTGAGATATCAACGCCGACACCGTATGCGCCGTAAATATTTTTTACCAAAGATATTATTATGCATCCTGTCCCGGTCCCGATGTCCAAAATTTTTGGGGCGGCCGGGTTGTCCGCAATAACCGCGGCGACCAATGTTTCGGTGTCCGGCCGCGGGTCCAGTGTATATTTATTTGTATAAAATTTTAATCCATAGAACCATTTTTGATGAATAATCTTGGCAACCGGTGTGCCGCGGCGCAGGGCGCGTGCCATAATCCAAACGCGCAGTCGTGATGGATTTTTAATATTGTCTGTGATAATTCGGGCGGCGCGAATGCCACCGGCATCTTTTAAGATTTCAAAAACTTGATTTATTGTCATAAAACCATTATAATGTGCCCCATGGAAAAAGCAAAAAATATTCTTACCTCTGGTAAATTTGTCCGTGCGGTTTTGTGGATTGCCGGTGTTTTGGCCGTTGCCGCGGTGGTGACATTGTTGGTCTTTGGACGCCGGATGGATAACGGTAAAACGGTGGTTGCGGCGGCCAACAAACCCGTCGTTGTCAGTGTCGCACCGGGTGATACTTTGTCAAAGTTGTTAAGCGAGCAAGGTCTGGGCCATAACGATATAAACGCAATTGCAAATGTGTTGAAAACCGATGCGGGAATAAACGGCCTGCGGGCGGATCGTGATAAAATTGAATTTGTGCGTGATGGGGAAAATTCCGCCGTGTCAAAAATTACCGTTATTCCGGGACCGTGGCGCCGTGTGGAATTAACCTGTGACGATGGTGGCAAATGGCAATGCAATGCGGTTGATATTGAACGCGATACGCGCCTGGTTTATCGCCAAGGGGAAATTTTGGATGGGGACAGTTTTTATCTGGCCGGGATGCGCGCGGATATTCCCGCCGGAATCTTGGCCGAGGTTTATGATTTGTTGGCGTTTGAAATGGACTTTGAACGTGACGTGCGCGCCGGTCAAAAATTTTCGGTGGTTTATGAAGAAAACTATCGCGATGGGGAAAAGGTTGATAATGGCTCTGTGGTCGTGGTTTCTTTTGATGCGTTGCGCGGAAATGTTAAAATGTATCGTTTCCGGAAATCGGACAAGACAGTTGGTTATTACGACCCGAATGGAAATGGCGCCATTAAATCTTTGAAGCGTACACCAATCAATAACGCCAAAGTGACCAGCAGTTTTTCAACCCGGCGTAAACATCCCGTTTTGGGATTTACCCGCGCACACAAAGGTGTCGATTTCCGTGCACCAACCGGAACGCCAATTCCGTCCGCCGGTGCGGGGCGTGTGGTTGCGCGTGGATTTAACCGCGGACATGGTAATTTCATAAGAATTCGTCATAATGGTTCGTTCGAAACACTGTATGCGCATATGTCTAAATTCGCTAAAAATGTAAAGGTCGGTACGACCGTAAAGCAGGGCCAGATTATCGGTTATTCTGGCTCAACGGGACTTTCCACCGGTCCGCATTTGCATTATGAAATTATCAAGGACGGCAAGCACGTGAATCCTATGACGGTTAAATTGCCGGCGATAAACAATTTGGATGCGGAAAACAAAAAGAAGTTCTTGGAATATCGCAAAATCTTGGACCAAGCCATCGAGCAAATGGTCGACAAGCCGGGTTCATTTATCCAAATGTAATTATTGAATTTTATTTACCCCAAAATGGCGCGATTACATAGTCTGCACGCAATGGCACAGATATCCGCGTCACGTTTTCCATAATGGATTTTATTTGTTCGGCGAATTTTGTGGCCAATTTTTCATCACATTCGAACACCATTTCATCGTGAACCTGCATAATCAGTTTGATTTTGTCGCGATTCGGCGTGACGATTTCATTAAATGTTTTTATCATTGCAAACCGCATAAGGTCGGCTTCGAATCCCTGAATCGGTGCGTTGATTGCGGCACGCATTGCGTATGCGCGCATACGGGGATTTTTGGCCTCGGGCAATTCTATGCGGCGGCCCCATGGGGTATAAACGCACGCATTTTCGATTGCAAATTTTTTGACGCCATCAATATAGGTTTTTATTTCGGGTAATCCCGCCATATATGAATTTATTATCTCCTGGGCACGATTGCGCGGTACATTTAATTGTGCCGCCAAACCGAACGAAGATATTCCGTATATAATTGAAAAGTTCACGGTTTTTGCGGCGCGGCGCAGGTCACGTGGAACAATGGTTGATGCCGGAATGTTGAAAATTTTACGCGCAGTTTGTTCGTGAATGTCCGCGCCCGCATTAAAAGTATCTTTGAATGTTTTAATGTCCGCCACATCCGCAAGCAAACGAAGTTGAATTTGCGAATAATCCGCCGCAATCAGTACACGGCCCGCGGGCGCGACAAAGCATTTGCGAATTTCTTCGCCCAATTCGGTTTTGACCGGAATGTTTTGCAGGTTCGGGTCGCGCGAAGAAAGGCGGCCTGTATTCGTACTGGTTTGCAAATATGTTGTGTGAATGCGCCCATCGGTACCAATTTGATGTGGCAATGCATCCGCATATGTGCCCGCCAATTTCGCAATCGAACGCCAATTCAAAATCTTTTCAATAATTGGGTGATGGTCAATCAAATCGTTTAATGCGTCTGCGTCCGTGGAACGGCGTTTGTTTTCTGGCATATGCATTTCATCGAACAGAACGGTTGCCAATTGCTTGGGACTGGCCACATTAAATTCGTGTCCGGCAAGTTCGAATATTTCGTTACTGATTTTGGTCAATTGTTCGTGAAACACACCCGACAGTTTATTCAACTTTGCGCGGTCAACCAAAACGCCATCACGTTCCATTATGGTTAAAACCATAATCAAAGGTCGGTCGCAATTTTCATAAAGCCGCGCCAATTTTTCGTTTGCATCCAACTCTGGCCGCATGTGTTTGTACAATGCCATTGTGACGGCGGCGTCTTCGGCGGCGTACGGATATGCGGTATCAATTGGCAACGCATCAAAGTGCATATCTGCGTCACGTGTTTTTGGTGGAAACAATGAAGCAAAGGTTATATTTTGATGATTCAAATATTTTACCGCCAATTCGTCCATGCCATGTGAATGCAGTGTTCCATGCAACGCGTATGAAATTAGCATTGTGTCATCGATTGGCGAAATCTTGGTAATATCCCAACCTTCGTTTGCCATAATATGCAGGTCAAATTTAATATTGTGACCGACCTTGGTGATTTTTTTGTTGGTCAGTATCGGCCAGATTTTTTTATACAAATCCGCCACAGAAATTTGGTTTGGTGCCAATTCGGTTCCACCGAACAAATCACCGCCCGCGGTGCGATGGCGCAGTGGAATATAGACGCCGTGCGTCGCGTCCACCGCCAAAGACATACCGACCATTTTGTCGGTCATTTGATTCAGACCCGTTGTTTCAGTGTCCAATGCGATAACGTCTTTAATCGTTGCCAGAAATTTTTCCAATTCTTTGACGTTTGTTATTTTTTCAAAAGTCATTTTTGGGGCGGGGCGGGGCGCATTATCAAGTGGCGCCGTATCAACCGGACATTGTGACCCCGGAAAGTTAAACGCGGGTTGTTTTGGTGTTTCGGGTGCATCTGGGAAAGTGCGCAATATTTTTTCGACCAAAGAATTACTTTCCAATTCATTGCGTACAAATTCCAATGCCGCCGCGCGATTAAACCGAAACGGCAAAAGTTTTAATCCCGACAAATCAACATCGCGCTTTAACGTCACTAAATCGCGCGAGATATACGCCAATTCTCGCGACAGCAATAACATATTGCGCGTGCGTTCGTTTTTAATATCGTCAATATGCGCGTACAGGTTATCCAGTGACCCGAATTCATTTATCAATTCGGCGGCCTTTTTGGGCCCAATGCCACGCACACCGGGAACATTGTCGGATGAATCGCCCATCAACGATTGCACATCGACAACGCGTTCGGGCGGTACGCCAAATTTTTCAATGACTTCGGCACGATTGATTGTTTTTTGCTTCATCCCGTCATACAGGAATATGCAATCAGACACCAATTGCATAAGGTCTTTGTCGCCCGTCATAATTCGTGTCTTGTCCGCAACCCGGCATTCGCGCGTGGCCAATGTTGCGATAACATCATCCGCTTCGACCCCGGGAATGCACAGAACCGGCACGCCCATTTCGGTCAGGCCGCGCCTGACCATAACAGATTGAGAAATCAAATCGGCGGGCGTTTCGTCACGATTCGCTTTGTATTCGGGATAAATATCTTGGCGGAAAGTTTTCCGTGACGCGTCAAACACGCAAACAAAAATGTCATCGGGGCGGGCGGCGGCGAACACCGGCAACATCATATTCAAAAATGCATAGACCGCACCGGTCGGCGTTCCATCGGTTCGGCTTAGGCGGCTGTGTACGCCATAATATGCGCGAAATAAAATTGAATTCCCGTCAATCAGTGTCAGCATATTGCCCCCATTAAACATTTTGGGGCGTTGCCGCCCCGTTTAATTTAGAATATATAGCGGATTTTGATGCGCGCTTCGTAATGCAAAATGTCCGGTTGAATATCGGCGACCTTGTACACATCCGGCATATAGATTGCGCGACCTTCGATATCAAATTTGAACGGTAATGCGGTCGGGTCAAAGGTCACACCCAACATACCTTGGTATGCGGCGGTTGTATCGAAATCGACATGGGCCTTTTCGTTTTCGCCCCCAAACATCAACCCCACACCCAGCCCCAGGTACGGTTTAATAACCGTGGACGGCATTTTGAAATACGCATTTAACATCCCAAGGTGCGCGTGCAAATCTGTCTCGCTAAGGTAATTATATTCGGCCTCGACCCGAAACGCCGGCAGGTCAACCCCGAACATTCCGCCAAAAGACTGCGCGGCATTGGTTTCATTTTTATCATCGGCAAATACAGTTTCTGCGCCGGCGCCAATTGTTGCACCAACATATAAATCCCAAACCGGGTTTGCGAATGCGGGCACAGTTGTGGTCATTGCGGCGGCACATAAAATAATTGATGTTTTTAACTTCATCTTTTGCTCCTTTGTATGATAATATAATAAAAAAAGAGAAAAACATATGCAAGAAAATAAACCGATTTTAATTGTTGGCCTGGGGAATCCCGGGACCGAATACGAACGCACACGTCATAATGTTGGATTTATGGCGGTAAAACATTTGGCGGGGGTCGATGCGCATTGGCGCGGGGAATTGTTTGCAAAAACATTTGCCACAAATGTGGACGGGCGGCGCGTGATATTTGCGATGCCACAAACATTTATGAACGACAGTGGCCGCGCAGTGCGCGCAATAATGGATTTTTACAAGATTCCAATTGAAAATTTATTTGTAATTCATGACGATATGGATTTGAAATTGGGCGATATGCGCACCAAGGTCGGCGGCGGCAGTGCCGGTCACAACGGAATAAAGTCCATCGATGCAAATGTTGGCGCGGAATATACACGCATACGGATTGGAATTGACCACCCACGGAATCTGGGGTTGCCGATTGATGCGGCGGATTGGGTTTTGGGCCGTTTCACCGATGACCAAATGTCAACAATAGAAAAAACATTAGATGAAATAAAATTGGTGGGTTAATATAATGCACGCCAATTTGTGGCATCGGTGCCCAAGGTAAAACATCCCTTGGCATCACAGAATTGTGTTTGTGATGCATAATTACAATCTGTTATCGCGGTTGCGCCCTCTGGGCTTGTTTGTCCAAATGGACAGTCTTGATATGGACAAAAGGCATGGTTTGTTATGTTGTTACTAAATGGTCCGCAGCCGGTGCTGTAATGACCTGGGTTAGCGATATCACATACACACACGGTATTGCCACCGGTACAATTTGTTGTCGGCAAAAAACCATTTTCAATGTGGACATAATAACCCGGTGGACATTGTGTACAGTAATATGATGATACGTTACCATATGTGATGGATGCGTTTGCAGATGTCGGGTTGCCCGATGTTGGTCTTTTTACGACGGTTGCAGTACAGGAAGCGGTTGGATATTCCACGTTTCCTTGTTCGCATTGACAATAATATATATTTCCGTTAATGTACCATTCTTCATCTTCTGTCGCCCACAGGGCCTGGCCGGTAACGGTGCCACCGTTGCACCCACTTGGTGTACCAAATTTGTCACAGTTTCGTGTGTTATAATAACACTGTGTACCTTCCATATGTGCGGAAATATCGTGGTTATCACCGCATCTGTACGGGTCGGTGGTGTTGTTATAGTGGCGACATTGGGTGTCATTAGAATCATCGGCTTTTTTGCAGGTTATCGGGCTTTGAAAACATTCTTCCGGAGATGTTGAACCTTTATCGGATTGGGAAAATGATGGTTGGGGGCAATTCTGTGGTTGATTGTTATGGTTATTGGGACAGTATGTACCCTCAGGGCATTGTGTGCATTCTCTTAGAGTATCGTTATAGCGACAACCAGCCGTATTTTTGCATGTATCAGGAGTATATGTAAAATCGGCACAGTACTCCGGCGTTACCACAGCATTGGTCGCTATAGGACAAAGCAATAATATAAAAAGTAGAAACATTCTCATAGTTTCAAAGTTATCATATAAAAATTTTTGTTTCAATAATAAAAGGCGTTAGAACGCCCTTTATGATAAATTTTTTATTTTATCCATTCTGGATGAAGACGTTGGACTTTCCAACCGTTTGCGGTGTACCAAAGGCTGTCTTCCAATCCCATGCCACATGGAAATCTTGCGGTGACATCTGGCAGGTGCGCGCCATCTTGCGAGCTTACGTATATCGTTCCCATACCGTGAATTCGACCCGGAGCCATATCAAGGCATGTTTGTAAGGTATCACGAGCCCTGTGAAAAGCGGCCGGATACCAATCTGTTAAATTTTGTTCACCAAAATCCAGAAATATCATATTAACATTTTTTTTATTAATTTCTTTTCTTATAATTTCCTTTTGTGTGGTCGCGTCAAGTCCCGACCCCCATTCCCAATCAATTATAACATCACGCTCTTTATTGCATGCGGTTGCCAGCATCATTAGACCCGCCAATGACAATGTTTTGCCAATATTGTATTTATGTTTGAATTTCATGGGTTGCCCCCCTTTTGTTCTGTTCAAGTACATTATAGTAAAAAATATTGTTTTGTCAAGGTCTTGCGCCGGGACTACTCGTCATATCGTATAAACCATGCATCGGTTCCGGTTGTGGTTTGTGGCTCGTTGTGGGCGTCGTCGCCAATCAGATAATAAACCATACGAGGGGTATATTGGGGGCCGCTTTGGCCGGTACCGGTCTTTTGATGTTCGGTGTATTTGTTGTCCGGGTCGATTTGTATAAATGTACCAGAACAATTAACCTTTAATGGGTTGTTTGAACCACTAACAGTTTCGTTGCCGATGCATACGATGATTGGTCCGTCGTTGCCCCTTTGAGCCGTTTTTTTGTATTTTGTTTCATCTTCTGGCATACAGATGCCATCAATGACGTTGCCGGTTTCACAGCATGCGTTTTCACTCAGCGGTGTGTGCCCCCAACCGTTGTCCGACCGATTATAACAACAATTGGTCAGGCCATTCATTATTCGCATTTGGTTGCCGGGATCAATCGGGCAATACAGGCCGTCGTCGGTTATATTACCGCTTTGGTCGCCGTCCGGGATACAGATTTGATTTTCTGGCTCTGGGCCAATATAGCCCGGATAATACGCGTCCGATGTGCAACGGGTGTTGACACAACTGCGGTCATCACTGGATGTGCCATTGGATGCGGCGGTGCCGGTGTTTATCGCAAACCAAGACAATAATGTATCGTTTTTTGTGCGCGGCATCCATACACGATTGTGGCCATTGCCGGTGCCGCCAATGGTGTCGGTGGGTGCGGCCTCGCAATTGCCCCAGATGCGTTCGGCAATGCGGCATGTGGCGCATTCTGCATCGGTTGTGCAATAATTGTTGGCGCATATATCGTGAATTGGTGTCGCATTATTGCCGTATAAATCACGATAGAAAGTGTCATCCGGATCTTTACCCAAAGATTCCATAATCGCCAACACTGCATCATTCCCGGCCGCCGCGACACAGGACAACACTTCGGGCCAGCATGCCGTGCGTTCCAATATCGCGTGCCGATTTGGCGAGAAAATCGGGTCATCGCACAAATCAAAGTTCCCGGAAATCGACCGGCAAGATTGTATGATGCAATTGCGGCCAACCTGGGTGCAACTGGTTATAATACTGTCATACGTGGTGGCGGTGGCAATTGCAGATACACCGGATTCCCAAGACGTGTCGCCGGTCGCGCCCATCAACGCCGTGCAAGAATTGCGGACATCGGCGCACATTGCGTTAACGGTGCGATTCGCCGCCACCCCAAATACCGATAATGCACGCGAATCAAATTCCCCAATCGAATCGTTGGCCGATGTTAAACATTCGGTCGTTAATGTGGTGCATGCCTGGCGTATTTCTTCCAATTTGGCATCTTGGGCCAATTTGATTTGCGCCAATGCGTCTTCGATAAACGCGTCCCAAACCGTGTCTGCGATGTCTTGGCAATTTTCCATAGCCGGCGCCAAGAATTGCTTTTTATTTTTCAAATATGTTATAAATTTGCCGGCGCCGTTTGCCGATGTCCAAGACTGATTTGCATCGGGCCGGGTAATCAGCGAACCCAAATCCGAAAGGTTCGCGGTCAAGAAAGCCGCGCCGGTTGTTGGGTCGATATATTTGCCCGTCATATCAAGGCACTTTTCCATATTTGCGCCGCAAACCGTGGTGTTGGTTAACATTTCCATCATTTTGCGTTTGCATGTCAAAATATCGTCTGCGTTGCGGGTTTGATACGCGTCAAGGCGCGACATATCAAGCAGTGCGCCCGATTCGAATACTTTGGTGCGGGCGGCATCGGCCTGGGCCTGGTATGCCTTTTGCACGGTGTTGCAATCTTGTTCCATTAACATTAAATATCCGCCGATTGCCAAAGATAATTCGTCTTCGGTACAAACCTCCAGTGCGGTTTCACGGCAAATTGGAATTGCCGCATTATACAATGCCGTGCCAGATTTGGCCGTCGTGTCCGAACCCATAAACGAATCGACCGTGTCAAATGCAGAATCTATGTTCAACGACAACGATATCGGCGCAAGTGATGTCCCAAAACCGTCGTCGCCAAATGTTGTGTTCAATTTCTTGGCGATGTCGTCCAACGCCTGTTTAGATTTGGTTTTGTCTTTGGTTGCATAGAACGCATCTTCGCCCGCGGTCGATTGGTTTATGGCATCGACATCTTCGGCATCTAAATTCACCAGTAATAATCGTTGGTTAAATTCCAACATTTTGTCTTCAAAATTGGAAAGATTTTTTTTCGTGTTTTCAAATTCGTTCGCCCGGGACGAGCATGCACAGCGGCGCAGATTTGCGTCCTTGTTTGCGCAGAATTCATCCATACATTCGTAATAAATTTCACGGCAACGGGTATAGTTCGTGTTCAATACCGGCGATTCGTTCGTGGCCGCACGTGACACCGTGCGCGCCGCGCGTGCGGATGATGTGCGCGCCCCAGACCGCGCAACGGGTGTTGCGTTGCGTGATTTTGTCGCACTGCGTGCCGTCGTGGTTGGCCGGGTGGTGCGCGCCGTTACCGATGTGTCGGTTGAACGTGTGGCGGTGGTTACGCGTGGTGCAACGGTTGTTGTGGTTGTGGTGCGTGCGGCGACGTTTTTTGTTGCACTGCGCGGTTCGGCCGCCACAGGTGCGATTGCCGTACGCGCATTTGTTGCACCCGAACGCGTTGTTGCCGTGGCGGATGATTTTTGTGATTGGGTTATTGTGTTTGCACCGCGCGATGGGGCAGATGTTGAAACATTTGTTGCGGTCGTGCGTGATGCGGCGCGCGCAATTTCATCGTAATCCGCGCCATGCGCGCCACGCAGGGCAAGCACGCCAAGGCATACACCAAAAAGCAGTCTAAGATTCTTCATCCCTTTCGCATACAGGTTAGCAAAATTTTGATTTTTCGGGCAAGCAGAAAATGCGCCAAATGTGATAATTCTTGGTGCGGATAGGGGGACTTGAACCCCCACGGATTTCTCCACAGCATCCTTAGTGCTGAGCGTCTACCAATTCCGCCATATCCGCACATGGTTTGATAAAAAACCGATGGCATTTTACATAATCCTGTTTTTTTTTCAATATTTTTATGATAAAATAGGTTTGATAATAGTATGGAGTGAAAGATGGGAAAAAGACTTTGTTCATTTGTTTTGAATTGCTCTTTGTTTGCATTGATGCCGGGAATTGCGGCCGCGGCGGGGACCTATTACACGGGAAATTATAATTCGCCACAAAGAAATTATTCGACCAGTGGTTATGCCAATCGCGCAAAAACCACTAATTACAGTCAAGATACCACATACACCCGTACGCGGACCGTTACGCCAAATGATAATGCGTATATCGGGCAACCATATAACGGATATACACGTGTGGTTGGCACAGAACAGCAAACACGGACGCAAACAACCAAAACATCGGGTGCAAACGGCACAAATATTCAAAAGGGTGATGGATTCTGGCTGGGTGGCGGACTATCGCACGAATTTGCAAATTGGAACTTTGAAATGAAAGACGCGGGCAGTAAGTTGCACTATGACAACCTGCGTTGGAACGTGTTGGATATTACGGCGGGGTATCGTTTTGGTGGAAATACAAAAATGCAGATTGATGCCGGATTCCGTTATGGTATGCAATTTGGCGATTCACCAATGATTGATGACGATATTACAAATGGTGGTTATCTGGTGACCGAATGGTGGGACGATGTGAACGGTAACCAACAATATGACCCGAATGTTGATGAATATATTGGTCAGCAGATTGGTCATTCGCTTTCCATTGGCAACAGTACTAGTGGCGATATGATGGGATTTAACATTGGATTTGGGTTAAGTGATTTTATGAAGTTGGGGTCTGCGCGTTTGACACCGTCGATTGGGTTCCGTTATTTGCGGACAAAATTGGAAACAAAACAAGATTATGGTTTAACCGTTGATACCGGGTATTGTTCTGGGACATCTGCGGGTGGCGATGAAATTCAATGTGACCCGATTGTTTTGATACATTATAACAATGACACTCAACAAGTTTTGTGGAATCCGGCGGTTGATGCCAATGGTTTCTGGGTGATTGGTGCCGGGGCCGATGGCGTGAACACCGGTGGAACATATATGTTCAAATTACCGGGGGTTAGCCATTCGTACGAAACAACATGGATGGGGCCATATTTGGCATTGGATTTAGATTATGAAATTGACAGGTATAATTTGGTGAATGCACGTCTTGAATTTGGATTGCCGCTTTATACCGCGACCGGTGATCAACCGTATCGGTCTGATTGGCAACATCCAAAAAGCGTGGAAGACAAGGGCGGATTTGGTGATGCGTGGCATATTGGCTTGGGTGCAAATTATATGACGGCATTAACCGATACCGTTGCATTGACCGTTGGATTCACGTTCGATTATTACACTATGTCGGGTGGCGAGGCGAACACTTATCTGAACAGTGGGTATTATAACGGCATTTATAATGAACTGTTGCAGGCGTGGATTGATGCAGGATATACTGAATCCGATATGTTGGCAAATGATCCAACCGCCCAGAACATTGTAAAAATTAAAAACGAATGTCCGGGTTGGGTGTGCAAAGTTGACAATGAAATCGAATCGGTTTATAAATCTATGGGCATCCGTATCGGGGTCCAGGCAAAATTCTAAATCGGTGGTTGACGTATGGGAACGATAATAAGATTCTTGGTGTTTGGTGCGGTTATGTTGGTGGCCGGTGGCGCATTTGGTGCACCGTTGACCGCGACCGCGCATGTTAATGTGACCAGTGATACCGCCGCAACGGCAAAAAATATGGCAATGGATGAGGCCCGGCGTCAGGTTATTGTTGACGCATTATCGCCATATGCGGATTCAACCGCGTTGCGTGCCGCGGTTAAAAATGAAAAGTCCGCCGTTTTAACAACACTTATTGAAAGTTCAGGAATAAGTGGCGAAAAACAATCTGATACGACATATTCTGCAAATATAACAATGACGGTTGACCGCAACGCGGCGCGGAATTGGTTGGTGTCGAACGGTGTTCAAAATTGGTTGGGCGATGGTGATGATGCCGGACACGAATCGTGGGTTGTTGTGTCGTTGAATAATAAATTGACTGATTGGTCGCGCGTGCGCAGAATCGCGGCGGATAATGGCATTGATTTGAATACAAAAACCATAGATGGAAATCAAATGACTTTTCGGGTGCCGGCGGCGCGACGTGGGGCGTTGACCATTGCATTGCGTGATGCCGGGTGGCATTACCAAGATCGTGACGGTGTTTTGTATATTTCCAAATAATTTAATATGGGGGCGATTATGAAAAAATTTTCTGTATTTATGTGTGCGGCGTTGTTGCCATTCGTGGCATATGCAGACGATGTCGATTTGGCGGGCAAAGAATTGATTTTGAATATTCGCCGAATAGGGTTGGATTTGTCGAAAACCACGGTTCGCCATTCGGGGGAATACCAAGGTTCGCCGATTTCTGCATTAAGTGCCGATGATCAAGAATTTATCAAAGGTGTTTTTGATACGGCCTTGGAATATAAACATGACCGTTTCAATTGGGATAATTCTTTGTTTATGGAATACGGTCGGACAAAGATAAAGCCGTATGATGGTGAAACATTGGTCAACGAAAGCGCAGATAAAATCTTGGCGACCAGTAATTTGAACTATGCGTGTTGGGATTTTGATTCTTTCAAATTGGGGCCAATGGTGCGTGCGGCGTATGAAACGGAATTCGTGCCGGCAAACGATTCGGACAACCGGTTAAAGGTGCTGCGCGGTATGGCCGGTTTTTCGGTGTTTGATTCGCCGATTATCAAAGAATTATATATCGCGGGCGTTTATGAATATGATTTCACATACGGCCATGACCAGGTCAGCAAACTGGCCGCCGAAATCGGTTGGCGTTTGGAATACGGTGTTCGCGATGGGGTAAAATTATCAACAAATGGGTACTATCGTGAGTATCTGGACTATTCCCAATATGTTGGCACAGATTTGGAACGGGATTTAAGCGTAGTTGCGCGTATGGATACGAACCTGTGGGGTGATTTTACAATGGGACCGTATGTTCAATATCGCCGTGCCAAGGCGCGTGACGCCGAACATTACGGCAGCAATTTTATAATCGGCATTTCATTTAACTATATAACCAAGTTCGGGTTGTATTAGTGGTTAGTGTAAGTGGATAGTGGTTAGTGAAAACCGGCGGGAATCCGCCGGTTTTTTATAAATCCCCTTCACGTTTCGTGAAGGGGGGGACCGCGGGACGCGGTGGGGTAGCTGGTCACAAAAAGGTACCTTTTTTTGACCACCCTGCAAGATTTCGTAAGTCATTGATTTTACTGAATCACATTTTCTAAAAAAAATGGTGGACAAAAAGGTACCTTTTTGTTACCATATAAACATACCAAACAAGCATAACAAAGGAAGGGAATATGAGGATTTCAATTCTTAGCATCGGTGCAATTGCATCGGTTTTGGCGTTAAATGCATACGCAACATCATCCACCGTCACATCACGGGACTATGTCGATGCCCAAGACGCATTGAAACAAAATACGATACCAGAAGCATGGGTCAATTACGAGGAAAACGGTGTTGGAGAAACGGTTGTTACATACACCGATGAAGCGGGTGTATTGGGTGAACGTGGAATTTGTGATGCTGATGCGGATGGTGATGGAGATTGTAATGATAATTTCTTGGTGACACGGGATTTGTTACAAAGTGCAACAAACCTGCCAGAAACGACGGTTACATATAAAACCTGTGTAGAATGGAACAGTGAGATACATGTTGATAGCAGTTGTATTTTGTGGGAATTGGCTGAAAAACGTGTTATTGGTCAATCATGCAATTCAGCCCGAGATTGTCCGAGTGGTTATTGTTGTTCTGGCAATAATGGGGTATGTTTTAACGGACCGGGTTGTATGATGTAAGATCCGCCCTGATGGGCGGATTTTTGTTTTGCTACTTTTTCATTGAATATCGTGCGGATTTTGGTAAAATTATACTAATATAAAAAGGGCGATTTTGATGAAAAATGATTTATTGCATGAATTGGAAGCGCGTGGTTTTATCAATCAATGTTCAAATATGGACGGTTTGACCGATGCATTAAATAACGGAAATATTACTGCGTATTTGGGGTCGGATCCAACGGCGGATTCGTTGCACGTGGGACATCTTGTCCCGGTGATGATGATGCGTTGGTTGCAGAAATTTGGGCATCGGCCATTAATGTTGGTTGGTGGTGCAACCGGGCGCATTGGTGACCCATCGGGACGCGATACGGGCCGGCCAATGATGACCGAAGAAATTTTGTCCAAAAATATTGCGGGGTTAAAAAAATCTTATTCAAAATTTTTGAAGTTTGGGCGTGGCAAATCGGATGCAATTATTGTTGATAATTACGATTGGATGAAAAATTATGGGCATATTGATTTCTTGGCGGAATTTGGAACTGATTTCACCGTGCCGCGTATGTTGTCTATGGAAAGTGTGAAACGCCGGTTGGAAAATGGTATGACATTTTTGGAATTTAACTATATGACGTTCCAGGCGGTTGACTTTTTGACACTGTATAAAAAATATGGTTGTGTGTTGCAACTGTGTGGTGCAGATCAATGGGGCAACGCGGTTATGGGTATTGAACTTATCCGCAAAAAATTGGGCAAGGAAGCGTTTGTTTTGTCCACTTCGCTAATTACAGATGCGGCGGGAAATAAAATTGGAAAGTCGGCCGGAAATGCCGTTTGGGTAAATGAAGACAAATTGTCACCGTATGAATATTGGCAATATTTCCGCAATACGCCGGATGAATTGGTTGAAAAATTCTTGAAAATATTTACGGAAATTCCAATCAATGAAATCAACAAATTGGCGAAATTGCGTGGTGCAGAACTGAACGAGGCAAAGCGGATTTTGGCAAACGCGGCAACAACAATTGCCCATGGTGCCGATGCGGCAGAGAACGCAGAGCGCGCGGCGGCGGCGTTGTTTAGTGGCGGAAATGCCGATAATGCGCCAAGCGTTGAAATTAAAATGGCCGCGCCGATGGGAATTGTTGATTTCTTGGTCGCAATTGGGATGTTTGCATCTAAATCTGATGCACGCCGTATGGTTGAACAGGGCGGTATTCAAATCAACGGTGAAAAAATTACGGATTGGCACACGACCATTGCACCCCGTCCAGAGATAATGGTTCAACGTGGTAAAAAAACTTTTCTGCGGGTAATTGTAAAATAATGTTGCGATTTATTTTGACTTTGGCGATTTTGTTGGGGGGGGCAAATTCGGTTTTTGCCGTGCCAAGTGAACTGGACAAAATTCAAACGCAGATTAAACAGACCGAACAGAAAAATAAGCAATTGGAACAACAGGTTAAAACATCCGACCGTGATGTGGCCAAAACGAAAAAACAATTGGTGACTGCGGCGGGCAAGGTTTCTTCGTTGGAAGAATTGCGTGCCAATATCGCCAAGAAAATTGCGGAATTGGATGCGCGGCGGGCGGTGCTTGTTGCGGAATTGGAAAAAAACCAGGCGCGTGTGGCGGATGCGGCGGCGGGTATGGTGTTTATTGCGGCGAACCCAAGTTTTGATGCAGAAAATATGCATGAATTTGTATTGACCAATGCGGTCTTGGCCGGAATGGCCGACGGGTTTGATGAACAGATTATCGATGCCGGTCAAAAAATCGCAGAGTTAGATAAAATTCGTGATGCGCGCGCGGTTGAAAAAGAAAAATTAGACCGGACCGCAAAAAAATACAGCGATGAAAAAGATTTGTTGGATAAATTGTTGCGGCGGCGTTCGGCGCAAAATGAAAAACTGCGCAGCGAACAAATGGCAACACAGCAAAAATTGCGCGAATTGTCGGCGCGCGCAAAAAGCATATCGGAATTGTCCGCCGGCGTAGGGAGTTCGCAAATGTCATCAGATTCGCGTTTTTCAATTCGCAAGTTAAACCAACCTGTGCGCGGACGCGTTGTGGTGCGCTTTGGCGAAAAGACCGCGCTGGGGTTGAAATCTGATGGGTGGCGTATACGAACAAATGCCGATGCGTTGGTGACCGCGCCCGCCGATGGCGTTGTCAAATTTGCCGACAGTTTCAAGGGATTTGGTCGTGTAATAATTATATCGCATAAAAACGGTTATAATACCGTTATGACCAACCTTGGTGATATAGATGTCGTTGTGGGCCAAGAAGTTTTGGGGGGTGAACCCGTTGGGCGTATGAACCCGAACAAGCCGGAAATGTATCTTGAGGTGCGGCGTGGCGATAAAGCAATTGACCCGGCAAGACTGTTCAAAGAAAACTGATTTTGTTTGACAAAATATGATTTTTGTATTATATAATAAAGTATGATTAAACACGGTCGCGAAAGTTTGGTAAAAATTGCGGACGGCAAATTTGTTTCCAAAGAACCTTTGCCGGGGCGCAGTATATCACAAAAACGTGAATGGTTGGCGCGTCAGCAAAGGGCCGCCGACACGATTCAAAAATTACACGATATTGGTAATAATGCATACGGCGTGCCACACATTAAATCCATTGATTCCAAACGTTTCTGCGTGTTGGAAGAACGTGTTTCCGGTGTGCCGTTGACGCCGTTGTTGTTTCGAGGCCTGGATGACCATGCACGTGAAAAAGTAATAGATTCTTTGGCGCAATTTTACGCGGATATGCATTCCATAGATGTTATTCCAAACCCAATAGAATATAAAATGGAATGTGGGTTGGATGTTAAATACTTGGAAGATTTTCTTGAAGATGTTGACCAATATTTTTCAAAAAAAGAAATTAAATCTGTCCGGGATGAAATAAAATTTATAGATAAAGTATATCAGCATATTATAAATACTTCGTACGAAACGCGTATTGTTTGGGTGCATGGCGATTTGTTCGAAGATAATGTTCTGTATGATTTTAAGGCAAAAAAGTTTAATGTGATTGATTTTACCGATGTCGGGACATCTTTCCTGCATTATGATATGTTGCGATCTTATTCGTATGATTTGGGTGTGGCGGATGCGGTGCGTGCGCGATATTTGAATTATCGTGATGCGCGTTATTTACCGGCGGACTTTGTTGATGATGCGCGTTGGAAACAAATTGCCCAATATCATAATGTGGCCAATGTATTGGAACAAATGAACGAAGAAGTCACGGACGTTCAATATTTGGGTAAAAATGAGCGTGCCAAAATGCTGAATCGATTGAAACAGCAAATCAATATGCTGCATAAATACGCACGTGCTTTTTGATTGGGTTAATCCCTGATTTATAGGTTGCGAATGCGACTTTTTTATTCTAGACTGCCGTTATAAATAATAAAAAAAGGAAAGCGGTATGTTGAAAAAAATTCTGGTTTTGTGTGTAATGTGTTTGCCGGTGGTGGTGAATGTTGCGGCGGCGGCCGATAAGAATAAAAAAGAAGAACCGATTGAGCACCTGACCGATGAACAGATTTATGATGAATTGAAAAAATTGGCACTGGTGTTCGAAGTGTCGCGTGAAAACTTTGTCGAAGAAGCCGATGAACGCAAGATGCTTGAGGCCGCAATGAACGGGATGCTGTCGGCGCTGGACCCGCATTCTTCGTATTTGAACAAAGACGATTTCAAAGATTTTAATGATAAATCCACCGGTGAATTTGGCGGACTGGGCATTCAAATTACATCTGACCGTGGGGCGGTGCGCGTTATTTCACCGATTGATGATACACCGGCGGATAATGCGGGAATCAAGGCCGGCGATTATATTACACATATTGATGATGAACCGGTGTTTGATTTGACATTGAATCAGGCAGTCAAGAAAATGAAGGGCAAACCCGGAACGAAAGTAAAACTGACCGTTATTTCTGGTGATAATGAACCGAAAACAATCACACTTAAACGTGCAATTATCAAGGTTAAATCGATAAAGTTTGAAGAAAAACAATTGGCGGATGCGGACACCGATGCGCCCAAAATTGGCTACATTCGTATATCTGACTTTGGGGCAACAACCGCAAAAGATTTGCGTGAAGCAATTAAATCTTTGGAAAAAAAGAAAGTGATAGGCTATGTGTTGGATGTGCGAAACAATCCGGGGGGATATTTAACCGCGGCAATTGATGTATCCGATGCTTTCTTGGATGGCGGGGAAATTGTATCAACCCGCGGAAAAAATAAAACCGATATAGACAGAAGTTTTGCCAAACCCGGTGATTTAACAAATGGGAAACCGTTGGTTGTGCTTATCAATCATGGGTCTGCATCGGCATCGGAAATTGTTGCCGGCGCAATCCAAGATAATAAGCGCGGAATTATTATGGGTTCACAAAGTTTTGGCAAGGGCAGTGTGCAACAACAAAAGCCACTTGGGGACGGAACGGCAATTCATATAACAATTGCACGGTATTATACGCCCAGTGGTACATCTATTCAAAACACTGGGATTACCCCGGATGTTGAAGTTTTGCAATCCAAAGTCGAACCAATTGAAAAGCGCGAAAGCGCGTATTCCGAGGCGTCTTTCCGCAATTCATTAAAGAACGATGCGGCGGAAAAGAAAGCAAAAGCCAAAGAAAAATCCGGTAAAAAAGATGATGAAGATGACGAGAAAGATTTAACCGATGCGGAAAAAGACGCGCGCGATTACCAATTACAACGCGGTATGGAAATGGTTATCGCAATGTCTAAAATGGCAGAACCGGTTAAAAAGGAAGAAGATAAGAAAGATTAAAAAGTTGGGCGCGAATTCGCACCCATGTTTTTTTACGTATCACATCTTCCATCGTCTTTACAAAGGCCGTTAATACAACCATCACATCCATCGCAATCTGAGTCAGTTTGGCACAGATTGTAGGGGCCCATAATATTATCCCCGATATACCATAATAAACAGTTTTCATCCGTATACGGTGTTCCGGACCATTCTGTGCAATATTTATCAACCTGGTAAACACCGGATAAATAATCCAGTTGTGGCATAACATCGCCGGCGGTGACCAAGTCACCTTCGTGTCCCGTTTCCACCGAGTGATTGTCCCAATCATAGTCCGTATCATAATTAAAAATTCCACGTTCACCGATTACACCGTTACCGGTTGTTGTATATGTAACAACGGTTTCACCGGGGGTTGATGCGTTTGTTCCCGCCGCAGGTATTTTATTTTGTTTCAATGCGTCTTGGGCATCGACATAATTTTTGGACGTTACGGTTGATGTTGTTGTTTCTGCAAATGCATTGATTGATAAAACGGATGCAATTGCACCGATGAATAATGCTTGTTTCATAATATTTCCCCTTTATTCCTCGCATTACAGTGTAACAAAAAGGTACCTTTTTTTGACCACCCCGCAAGATTTCGTAAGTCATTGATTTTACTGAATCACATTTTCTAAAAAAAGTGGTGGACAAAAAGGTACCTTTTTTTGACCAGTTTGAATACAAAAACCGGCATATCCGCGCCATTGCCAAATCG
>JAFZUT010000005.1 GCA_017618175.1 Alphaproteobacteria bacterium | reverse complement strand
CTTATGCCCACCATATGTAGAAAGTTTTGGGGTTGTAGCTCAGTTGATAGAGCGCTACGTTCGCATCGTAGAGGTCGTGGGTTTGAGTCCCATCAGCTCCACCAAGTCCTTGGGGATATGGCGGAATGGTAGACGCTGAGGACTTAAAATCCTTTGGTCATTGCGACCGTGTGGGTTCAAGTCCCACTATCCCCACCACCAAAATTTCAAGCAAGCAACGCGAGCGTTGAAATTTTGAGTGTCGCGGCGTAGCACACAAAGTGTGCGAAGACGGACAGAATATAGTTTTTGGATGTGTAGCTCAGTTGGTTAGAGCGCTTCGTTCACATCGAAGAGGTCGTTGGTTCGAGTCCAATCACATCCACCACAAATAAAAAAATCGGGTGCATCCCGATTTTTGTTATTTATTCTGTAAAGATTTGGTATAATTATACGATAGGGATATGAGGGAGTTACGTTTTATATTTTATTTGTTGTGCGGATTTGCACCATGTTTGGTGTGGGCGGATTTTTTGCCCGATTTTGTTGTGCCGTTTCCAGATGTGGCAAATACAGATTACCAAATCACAAAGTTACGGCCTGTGGATTTTCCGGCAACGGTGGCGGATCTAAGTTTTACGGATCGTATGGCATTAAAATCTAAATCTTATGAACCATTTCGTGATATGCGCGCATATCATGATTTGGTGGTCGAAGGCGAAGAACATTTTATTGAACGACAAATGGCGTTGATGGAAATGGAACGCGAATATGATTATGAAATGATGGACAATGCCGAATATTGCAATAATTATTCTTTGGACGAAGAACATTGTGCCCAGGCCCCGGATGCGTGGCAAGAAGTCATTGATGTGGCAGATGATGTTTCATACGGCACAGAATATTATGGAACAACGATTGGTGGTGGTGCGGTGATTGCCAACAACAAAATACGTGGTGGTTCGTGCTATCCGGCGGCAAAAAGTAATGATTTCAAAAATCAAATTCTTACCAGTGGAACGTATGAAAGTATTTCGCCCGCGTTTGAAAAGGCAATGATAACGGTGTTTCGTAAAGAAGGTACATGCGGGATAATTGAAGGTGAACCGTGTGGATATACGTGTTACGGCATTGGGCAAAATTGTCTTGGTAAAGATTTGGGAATCAATGTTCGTAATTTGACACGGCCCCAGGCAGAAAAAATCTATTATGATAATTTCTGGCAAAAATATAATGTTGGTATGTTGCCGGATGTTATTTCTGGGGATTTGTTTTTGGCAATGATGGCCAGTGGCCCCAAAACCGGCATCAGTCAGTTTAGAAAGTTTTTAGGTTTGACGGATGGGTATCAGTTGGATGAAAATGTTGTTGCCGCGGTGCAAAATTATAATGGTGATATTCATCAATCTTGGTTGAATGTGCGTAAGCAATTCTTGGTACAGGTTGCCGCAAAAAAATATAACAATCGTGTGTTGAACGGATGGATGCGCGCAATTAGGTTAAAGCGTGAAAATGGGTGCCACGTAATACCGGCAATCCCATTATACAGATAAATTTATCCCAGAAATTTTTTATCGCAAACCCAATGCGCGGCAACATGATGACGCGGCGGTTTTCCAATCAGAATATTGTTTTTCAGGGTTACGCAAATCACGCCAGCCCTGCCATCCGGAACATGTTTTTTTTGTGCCGGTACCGGTGCACTTGATATATCGGCGCAATGAACAAGTTTGATTTGACAGTTTTCCCAATTCGGTTGTGCATTTTACAACAACATTTTGATTTTTTGCATCATCTTTGCCCAATTCCTTAGACGATATAACCTGGTACGCGTGGGCGGACACGATGGTTGATATTACAATTATAAATGCGGTAAAAATTTTTTTCATCTTTGACCCCCTGTTCCTTTCATTGTTATTTTATAAGAAAAAATATGAAAAGACAACAGGTTTTTTATCGTTCGGTATCGGCGGTTGACCATGGTTCATCATTCATCACCAACCAATACAGTTCTTGGCTGTTTGTGCCGGGGTTGCGAATTATTGGCCGCACCACATAAATATCAACATCGCACGCGTGGCGACCAGATTCATCTTGAACCTCGGTCAGGTCTTGGTAAAACTTTTGCGCAAAATCCATCGCCTGCAGGTATGCGGTATCATCATCGGCGACGTTGGTTGAATCGCCCGACCACATAAGCCACATTCCGTAATTGACAACGTTATCTTGGCCTTCAATAGAATCCGCGGACAACAACAACAGCGGGCTCATTTTAATACCGTTTGTGAATTCGTCTGTTTCGGTGTTTGCCCAATCATAGAACCCACCGATAATTCCAAGGACAAAGTTCAGTGCCGCCAAATCTTCACCCACACGTGCAACACGGCCAATATTGCGCATTGTTGAATGGAACAGCCAATCGCGCGCACGCCCGGATTTTGTGGCCTGGCGCGCAACTTTTTCGGCACGATCCAATGTCTTGGTGCCGGTGTTTGCGGCCTTGATACTTTTGCCGATGTTTTTTGCGCCCTGCCAGGTGCGGGTCATAACATTTCCGGTATGCGGAATGTTTCTAAAAGATTTTAATTCCCGTGAATATTTTATCGCATCTTTTAATGCATCATATTCTTTGACATATTCGGCGACATTTTTGTTGGTACGGGCCATTTCCGCCATTGTTGTTTTGATTTCATTGATGTTCTTTTGGTTTTGAACAATCATTTTATCTAATTTTTCGATATCTTCAACTTTGTCAATGTCGCGGCCTGCCTTGCCCAGTTTCCACATATTTTGAGATTTTAATCTTTTTGCATTTTCTAATTGTTGAGCAACTCTTTCATATTTTTTCGAATTTTTTGGGATTTTCGCCAATGCCTGTTCCAATTTTTCGATGTTGCGGATAGATTTTGCCAAATCATTCATATTATCGATTTCTTTTGTGTACTTGGCCACCTGGAGGGAATGTCTAACATATTTTTGTACCGATTCTATTTTAATCAGCGCGTTCAATGATGTGCGCAATTTTGATGCGGTGCGTGCGGCGCGTGCGCCTTTGGCGGCACCGGATGCTGCGGCATAACCACCCCAAGACACAATTGACAACGCAATATCAACAACGACTTCGGCAACGGAAATCCATTTCAGGTTTCTGTCGCCCGCGATGTAATAATTATTATCATCGTCTTCCATTTGAACGGTATGGTTGCGCAGAACATTGTGAACCATAGAATCATTTATTTTGGCCCCTATGCCCGTCTTGGTGGAACACCATCCATCGGCATTATGCGGGTACAAATTGCCGATGTTTTCCTCCACCCATTTCATTGAAACAGTATTGTTTTTATTTTGGCCAACAAAGTCGCGTAACGCGCCCGATTGGGTCACCATAATGCCATACCATGCCGGTTCGGTATTCACCCATGTGGCGTGTTCATCGGTTGAACTGATTGCCGGGTTCGGGTCGTTTGTCGGTAATTCGGTTTTTGTTGCCAATAAAAACCGTTGATCCAAAACTTTTACCTGGGTTTCATAATTTATATCAATTGTTCGTCCACCCGGAAAAGTATATTTTATCGGCATAAAAATTGTGTCGTTTTCATCGGCATCGGCAACCTCAGGACACGAAAGGACGGCACCCAGGGCCTCGGGCGATTGCAGAATATCGTAAATCCAATCGCGCACGACATCACGGTCATCATCTTCGTTCACCAAGTACGCGTTTTCCGCCAACGCGTTATTGAATTCCGCGGTTGCACATTCGGCATTTACGCGGCGCGACATATTTAACAATTCCGCTGTGGTGTTTATATTCCCCGCCGCAAACGCAGAGAGAGGGAACAGCAGAAAGAGTAATAATTGATACATAGTTTAATAAGTTTCTATTGTGCCGGGCGTGCAACTTGTGTTGTCTGATGCGTCGCCCCCAATGCAAATTGCTTTATAAGGTTTCAAATCGCCATCGCCCTTGTAACCGGATGAAGGTAATTTGTCTATGAATAACCACCAATCTCGTCCGTGTGAAGAATCGCACTCGCTTGATATATTGGATATATTATCTGTAATTGCTTTAATAAATTTTTCCACATCCGCTTTACTCAATTCCAACCTTTCCGGCCAACCACTTGATCGGTCACTTGCAAGTAATTCGCCACCATTTGAATAACCATACAGTATATCACTGCGAACCTGTTCTTTGAACAGTCGATTTATTATCCCCATATTTGGATAAGAATATGAACCAATGCAATTATCTATGCCGTTTTTATTCGTTCGGCACATTTTAGACCATTTACTAAGTGCGGAATTGCCGTCTTTATGTATCAATCGTACTGCCGCAGTATTTTTTGCCAAACAATACCACACAACAAAACGTTCTTCATCATCATCACAGTAGTTAGCGATATTTTTACCGTTATCGCATACGCATTTGCCGGATTCTTCATGGGTGTTTGGAACCACAGTGCATGCGCAATTCGCGTCCATATACGCTGGGTCGGTACAGGTATTTGTGTTTGGGTTGGGTCCAATTCCGCCACCGTTGTTATTGCCACCATTGTTATTGCCGCCGCCAGGGGTGCCGGGACGTACGCATTTGTTGTTTTGTTCTTGGTATCCGGCATTACACGTGCATTTCGCATAAAATGTTTTATCGTCACGGTCGTTCGGTGAAATAGTATGCGCGGTCGGGCAATTGGTTTTTGCCGCGTCTGTGCACCATGCCGTACACGTGCCGTTTTGGCGCGTGGGTGTGCATGACACGGTTGCGCCCCGCCCCGTTAAATATTTTGTGGGGCAACTGGTGTTTGCCGCGCCGGCGCCGATATAATGTATATCATGTTCCAGCACCGATTTCATACGTTCATAATATTGGTCTTCGGTTTCGAAATTTGGTGTCTTATATGCATTCAAATTCTTATATGGTTCATATCCCGCGGTTGTATTGGCCAACCGGTCGGTAAAAGATAAATCATCAATCGTTTTTGGAAAGTTCGCCGCCGTCACCGTTGCCGTGGGCGTTGTTATATTTTGCAAGCGTTCCAATTCCGCGGTGCGTTCATCAACCAATTTTTCATAATCGGTTTTTGTTTGGGCAAAAGGGTTGTCTATTTGAATTGTTGGTTGAGTTCGCTGAACCGGTTTTATGATATTATTCGTGGACGAATTGCCGTATGTTTTTTTATAATCTTCAAACACAGAATCGATATATCCGCCACAAGATGTCGCAAAATTATGTCCCGGTAATTGTGACAATTGCACCATAACCACCGGTCGCACGTCTGATATACGCGAATTTGAACAATAATTACGATTCGCACAATATTCGGTCACCAAATTTTGAACGATTCGGTTGCAATCGCCGGTGGTTAAATCCGCGCCGGTTGCATAAATTGGGGTTGGAAAACGTTGGTTGTACGGACTGTTGGGTGTCCAAAAAGGATTAGATGAATATTTATTCACAGATTGGATTTCACCATATTTAGACATAACCGTTGGCGCATTCTGGGCCGCGCGGGCACCGCAAACACAGACCCCACACAACGCCACAATGGATGTGGCAAAAAAACGATTACGTTTAATCAATCCCCCTGTCCTTTTATAGAACCTATTATAACAAAAACGCGGTTATAATCAAAGATAAAATTCCACCGATTATGAAAAAAGGCGCAAAAGGAATAAATTTCTGTTTTTTGCGATAGCTCCATGCCGCACCAAATATGCACGCCAAAACCAAACTTATGGCCAATCCCAATGGTCCACACCACAGGCCACCAACCGCAATCAATTTTATGTCACCCATCCCGATCGGCGTGTCGGCCCGTGGATTGCGCCGTGTTATTATCCGGTCAAATACCAAGCCTATTACCGCCGCCATAATGTACCCAAATGTCATACCCATAACGCCCGCGCCTATATCGTGTGGCCACGGGAAAAATGTTGTTAAAATGGCCCCGATTATCATAAGCGGAAAAAGGTACGCATCGGGGATAATGCGCCGCCGCATATCGGCCACGCCAATCTTGTACGCCAAATAAATGGCCAGCATAATCAGCAATATGAACATCGCATAAAATATGTATAAAAACATTATTTCCCCCTTGCGTTTCGAATCGGTTTTATGATACACTTATCATATCATATAAAGCGAGTAAGGTTTATAAAAATGAGCAAATCTTGGGACAGTGGTATTTTGAAGAAACTGAAAGCCTTGGTTGGCAAGGGTTTATCAACCGCAGAAATTGGCAAACGGCTTGGGATTTCCAAAAATGCGGTGGTGGGAAAATTGCATCGTATGGGGTGGAATGCAACCGCATCCGAATCGACCGGTACGAAATCCAAGAAAGAAACAACAAAAAAGTCGGCGACCAAAAACACGGTTAAAAAGGCCGTGCCGGTAAAACCGGCTAAGTCCACCAAATTGGACAAGGCTGCCAAGGGCGCAAAAACGGTCAAGGTTGCACCAAAATCTGGTGGTAAAGCGTCGGTTGTAAAAAAGGCATTGAAAACCGTTGCGGAAAACAAACCCAAAAAGGCGGTTGGTCGCCCGATCGCGTTGCGCGGAACAAATGTTCATCAACGTATTGTGCAACATGCGTTGGAAATGGCGAACCTTAAACCGAATCAGTGTCGTTGGCCAATTGGCGACCCGGATTCCGAAGATTTCCATTTCTGTGGGCAAACCGTATTTGTGGGCAAACCGTATTGCTATGAACATTGTAAACAGGCGTATCAATTCACGCCACCAAAGAAAAAGTAATGTCGTGGGGGCCGTTCAAAATGCCGAGAGAGAAAAAATCTTTTCAAAAATTACATTCTGTGGATTATGACATCAATGGATATGCCTTTCGTGCGTGGAAGAATGATGCCGATGAATTGATATTTGTTGTTGATGAAACGGTTGATGAATTTAAGCCTAATGTTTTATTGGTGTTAAATGCGCGTGACGACCGTAAATGGGATGATATATTGGCCAATGATTACGGCATAGATCTTGAAAATGTCCGCCCCAAGGTCGACAATAAATATCAAAAATTGGATATTGAATATAATGGGTTGGATGTATATGCGCAATTGATTGATGAATATGAACGTGGCGCAGATTTGACCGCGATAATTGCCGACTTGATTGATTTTCGTGATACGGCGGCGCGGCGTTCGGCCATGGCACGGTTAAGTGTTGCAAATGAAACCATTGCTGCGGCCGAAGATACGATATTGCGTGCAGAACGTGCCAAGGCGGGGTTGCGGGACCGGCGACGGAATTTGCGTGCGCGTCTTAATAAACAAAAAGAATATATTGGTCGCGAACCGACCAAGCAATCTGCATCCAAGATTCTTAGAACTGAATCGCAGATTGATACGACAAATGAAAAACTGGCACGTGCAGATAAACGGATAGAAAATGCCAAACATCGTATAGAAATTGCAACCGAAGATGCAAATGCGGCACGCGATTTGCTGGCGCGGCGGCGTCTGGTCAAAGTCACAGAAGATAATGTGACAGATAAAATTTCGGTGCCAACAAAACGCAAGGCACCGTCTGCGAAAGTTAATAAACAGGTTAACACGGAAGATAAAAAAGATGAAATAACGTATTTTCCGGTGCCTGATTACGAATATAAATCACAACCCAGGGATGAAAAAATGTCGGATGAAGAAGTAAAACCGTTGTTGGACCAAGACCCCGAAATATTGGACGAAGAAATCGCGTTCAAACCGGTGGAGTTTGATGATATTAAACCGCGGGTTGAAGAAAAGGCGCCCGCCAAAAAAGAATATGTGGAACCTAAAATGGACACATCCGGCGAACGGGCCGATACGGTTGCGCGTCCGTTGGCGTTTTCCAGTGTGGAAAATGATACATCGCAAACAGATAGGTATGAAGAAAAGATAGAAGAAAAAGAAGAAACATCCGTGATGGATACAATAACAACTGTTGAAAAACCGGATGTGGCGGATACAGATACCACGGGGCGGACAATAAATACGCAATACGATAATGCGGAACCGATTCGTCCTGCGGGTCCGGCGGAACGTGTTGTCCCGATGAACAGCGGTTATGCGCGCCCTATTTCGCCGATTACGGGGAATACACCAGTTCGACCGGTTGGTAAAGAAACCGATCGTCCGTCGTTTGCATATTACCTGTTGTTGATATTATTGATTGCGTTGTCTGTGTTCACACTGTGGTTGTATCAAAAGAAGAATGGTGGCAGTGTCCCGTTCTTGAATGCGTCCACCAGTGGTACGATTGAAGATACGGATGAAAATGCAACAGATAATAAATTGGTTGGTTTTGATGAACAACCGGTTGTTGAAAAGGTTGTTTTGCCGGAACCCGAACCCGTCATAGAGCCTGAACCTGAACCCGAACCTGAACCCGAGGCGGATGTGCCAGTGGTTATTGAAAACGAACCGATTAAAATAGAGTATCCAAACGCAAATATTTTGCGTGGGCCAGAACCCAATGTGCCGGTGGTCGAACCCGAAGAGGATGTTTTGGCACGCAAAGGTGCGTATGACGTTGCACGTGAAGATCGGCCCATATATGTGCCGGAACCGCGGGTGACGAACGTTGTTGCGCCTGATGTTATTTTTGATGATGATATTATATCGGTACCGGTCGCGCCGGCGGATTATGAAGATATATATTATCAAGATGAAGGCGTTTATTATGATAACCAGGCCGCCTATTACGATGAAAATGCCGCATATCAAGAATCGAATGCATATGTTGCGGAGCAACCGCGCGAACCACAAACCACGCGTCATTTAAGTATTCATGATGGTGGGCAATACAGCATCGGTTATACCGAAACAACATATTAAAATAAAAAAATATCACACAGAAATGTGTGATATTTTTTTATGTTTATTTGCTTTTATTCTTTTTCAATAACGACCATTGCGGCGGAAAAATTTTCTTGATCTGTAATGGACAGGTGAACGCGTGCAGTTATGCCCGCCAATTCTTTTAATGCGGCACGTGCCCCGCCGGCAATCATAATTTCCGGCCGGCCCGCATCATCGTGAACAACGGAAATATCAGAAAACGCAATATCATCGCCGAATCCGGTGCCAAGTGCTTTCAGGCATGCTTCGCGTGCAGCCCAAAAATTTGCCAAATGTTTTTCGGCATTTGCGTTATCTGTTTCGGCATATTCCAATTCTTTTTTTGTAAAAATACGCTGTTTCTTGAATGCGGACCAATCCAAAAAACGTCCCGATTCGACCAGATCTATACCAATACCAACAATCATATGATTCCTCCCTTTTGGATATATGAAATACAGGTTTAACTGATACGGGAATATAGAAACTTTTTACCGATTCGTGCAAGCATAAAATTATATAAAATATATTTTTATAAAAAATGCTTGCTTTTTATAATCATTATATATTATAATGATTTTTGAATCAAAGGAGTCATATATGAAAACACACAATCTTTTAATTGCGGCCGGTGTGGTCGCGGCAACATTTACGGCGGGTTCTGCGGTTGCGGCACCATTGCACGGTGGGTCACAATATGCACATGTTTATCAAACACAGCATGTTCAAACGATGCCACGTCCGGGTCATCAACATAATGGTGGTCACCATCACGGACATCATTCCGGTGGGCATCCGGTGGTTGTGAATACGCATCATCATCACCATCATAATAACAATGCAGGAAATATCATTTTGGCCACGGCATTATTGATATCTGCATTTATGTAATTGCAAACTATCTATTTGGAAAAAACCGCCATCGGCGGTTTTTGTTTTTGTATAAAAAATATTTGTATTTTTAATAATGTTGTTTTAGTATGTTCAATGTTGTCGGGGCGTAGCTCAGCCTGGTAGAGTACTTGCATGGGGTGCAAGGGGTCGCAGGTTCGATTCCTGTCGCCCCGACCATAAATTCAAATCGACCGAATGGTCGGTTTTAATTTGTAATTATTCGGTTTCTTCTGTTTTGGGGCTAATATCTTCGATGGTCACCACCACTTTGCGGCACAATTCGCAATCTTTTTTGTCGCCACAAGTGTTGTCCGCACATTCAGATGAACCTCTGCCATCCGTACTGTATTCAATTTTTGTTTTATATGCATTGCCGCCCAGACGATTCGGTTCTTCCAGATATTTTTTTACCGATTCTGCGCGCCGCTGTGATAATGGAATATTGATTTTATCGTTTCCTGTTCTGTCCGTGTGCCCTACTATATTTATTTTGATTTTTTGTTCATCGGACATTTCTTCAAGGATAGGTTTAAGTTCGGTGACAAATGTATCAATTTTTTTTGTTCCGTCTGATTTTATTTTATCACTGTTTCTGGCAAATGTCGTGTCGCCATTCAGTGTAAGTTCTTTTGTTCTGGGGGACAAATTTGTTAATTTCGGCATCTGCATACGACCATTATTTTCACCAAGGTAAATTGTTGGTTTTTGTTCTTCGGGATTTTGTATAACAACTGTCTGGGGTGTAAAAGCGGGTAATCTTTCTTCAATTTCTTCAATAACATCATCCGTCTTTTGTTGTAATTTTGTTTTACCGCGTTCGTTAATCAAATAATTCCCGGCAATGCCACCAACTATACCGGCGCCGGCAACAATTGCACCGGTTTTTAATTGTTTTGCGGTTTGTTCTTTTTGTTCGGCCCAACGCGCGGCGTCTTCGCTTGTCTCGTCACTTAATGCGCGCGCCAATGATATCTCACCGCCGGTTTTTCTTTCCGCGGTTGCATATTGATAGAGTCCCGATTCTGCGCGGTCATATAATGTTTCGCTTTCAATTCCGGCGCGCAGTCCCAATGCCGCCTTGGTTGTTTTCAAATTATCCGCCAAGGTTTTATATTCCGTATAGTATTCCAACAATTCATTCCCGCCCGGCAAAGTTATTTCTTCATTGCCCGCATTAAATTCTTGGCCACCATCATATTCACACTTGAAAGTGGCCAGATAGTCACGCATTTGTTTTTCCGCCGCGGCGTCCGCCCGTTGTTCGGCAATTGCAGATGCCGCCTGCATTCCGCCGATTCCCGTTGCCGCGGTACTGGCCGCCGTAAGACCTCTGTTTGCCCAAGAATTTTCCGTATCCCGCGCCGTGGTCAGTGCATTTTGCGCATCGGCCAATTTTTTATCTAAATTCGTTTCATTGGTGTTTTCGTATTCTGTACCTGTTTGGGTTATAGGTTGAGCATTTTGCCGTTCCTGGGCCTGGGAAATTTGTCTGGACGTATTTGGTGATATTTCAGGATTCGTTTGCCCGGGATTATTTCCCGTTGTATCCAATATTATAATATTGTCTTTTTCATCTTGAATCTGCTTTACGGTCAAGATTTGTGGATCATAGCCTTCTTTGGAAATTTTTATTTGTGTAAGGTTCGCATATTCCCCAACAGTTATCGTATAAGTATTGCCGGATTCCGTTGCAATATTTTTGTTTTGGTTTTCCGGTAAATTCATTTGGGGGTATGTAAATGATGCGCCCGATAGAAATTCGCCATCTGCATTTTTAACAACAACACTAATGGAATGGGCACCACTGGTGTTGCAAACCTTACCTACAAATAGAAATTCGCCGCCTTGAAACATACAATTGTCTTCTTCGGCGTAATATTTGGTCAAGGCCACCTTGCAAATATCATTATTTTTTATCTTGTGGTATTGGTCATAATTTGGAAAGAAAATATAATCTAATTGATTTTTATTGGCTATAAGATAACTTCCACTTGAAGTGCTGCGGTCCATTATGTTATCGAAATCGCAATCTTCAAATTGTGAATCATCTAATTTTATCCATTTGTTGTTTTGGCATTGATAAATGCTGCCATCGCCACCCAACACTTGGCTGTTGTTCGAGCAGTAAACAAACCGGTTGGTGGTTGCGCCATCGGGCCCACATTGTAAATATCTTATTTCGTCGTTCTCGTTGGTTTTTAATATTGTAAATTCATCTTGGATATATTTTGTGTTTGGTCCGGTTGCCGTTTCCGCGGGTAATTCGGCTTTCAAAAGGCCAAATGCACAATCGGCAATGGATGGCAAAGTATATAATATGGCAATACAAGTAAATAAAAATTTTCTCATCTCTCGTTGAACCCTCTTTATGCCCTATTCTATCAAATTTTGAATTTTTGAACAAGAAAAAAACACGCATATTTTATGGGTGCGTGTTTTAATTTTGTGCCTACATTTCTTTTGGAATTTTTAATCCCATTAAATCCAGTGCTTTGGTCAAAACATCTGTGGCAATTTGGACCAGTGTTAAGCGCGTTGCACGCGTGTCCGCCGGAATGTCTTCGCGCAATATCGGGCAATTGTGATAGAACGTATTTATCAATTGGCACAAATCGTATGTATAGTTTGCAACCAAGTCCGTGGCACGTGAATCAAATGCCGATTGAACCGTACGGTCGAAATCCAGTAATTCCATAATCAAATTGCGTTCATCCGATTCGAGTTTCGCATTTTTTGATTTGGTAAATTCGCCCGCGCGGCGCAATACAGAATTTAACCGGACCGCCGTGTACAAAACATAAGGACCGGTGCGACCTTCAAATGAAGTAATTTGTGACGGGTCAAATATGTAATCGGATTTCACATCGTGCAGCAAATCATTAAACTTTACCGCCGCCAAAGCGATAATTTTTATTGTTTCATCATCTAGTTTTTTATCAAATTCTGTGATGCGTGCCTTGACCGCGTCATTTGCGACATCTAATATGTCATCCAATCCTGCGGCACTTCCATCGCGGGTCTTGAATGGTTTGCCGTCTGCGCCGTTTACTGTGCCGTATCCAATATGTTCAAATTTATCGTATGGATATATGCCGGACATATCTGCAACGCGGAACAATTGTTCAAAATGCAGACTTTGACGCAGGTCTGTAAAATAAATTATCTTGTCCGGGTTGTCGGTTTTTTTGCGGCAATATACGGCGGCCAAATCGGTTGAATCATATGTGTCGGCCCCACGCGAATCGCGCCACATATATGGCGGCATAGGCTTATTGTCATCATCGCGTTTGACATCTATGATTTGTGCGCCTGCGTTTTCATAAATCATATTTTTTTCACGCAAGATTTTTTCGACCGGCGCCAAATAATTGGCCGCATTTCTTTCGCCCAGATCGTAATCAAACGGTAAAATGTTCAGCCTGTTGACCGTATTGTTCATTGTACGCAAAGATACGGCTAAAAATTTTTCATACAACGCAAAATATCCCGGGTGTCCCGATTGAAAATCCGCCTTGATTTTTTGGGCACGCAATTGAAATTCCGGGTTTTCTTTGGCAAAGGCGGATGCCGCGGGATAGTACGTGTTCAATTCTTTTTCATCTATTTCATAATCCACAGGCGTTTTTGAGTCAAAATTATCTTGGAAATACGGCAATTCCGGATGCAGCCGTTCAATCCATGCGATAACCAATCCCATCGGTTTGCCCCAATCACCAATATGATTCCACGAAAAAGTCTTGTGGCCCAAACATTTCGCAATACGGTTAAATGTGTCGCCAACAATGGATGTCCTTAGGTGCCCAATGTGCAAAGATTTCGCAACATTATATGCGCCATAGTCCATATCTATGACCATTGGTTTTTCGGCGGGTGTGACATCCGCCGCGCTTTCGGCGGCATTCCATAAAAAATCATCGCGGATTTTAAGGTTTATAAAACCCGGACCTGCAACGGATGCAGATTCTACAAAATCCAATTCTTGGATTTTTGGCAAAATATTGCCCGCCAATTCACGTGGGTTTTTGCCGGCCGATCGTGCCATAACCATTGCAGCATTTGTGGAAAAATCACCGAATTCACGGTTGCGCGGAATTTCCAGTTTCGCCTCAAATCCCAATTTTTCGTTGATTTTTTCAGATACATATTTGTACAAATTCATTTTTAACCCCGTGATTTTTATTAAACCGGCAATACCACGCGTACGCGCAGACCACCCAATTCACTGTCTTCCAAGAATATTTGCCCGCCGTGGTTTTCTATCGCCGTTTTGGCAATGGATAACCCAAGACCCGTTCCGCCGGTATCCGTCGCGCGCGCATCGTCCAGGCGGACAAATGGGCGCATCGCATCGGCCTTTTT
>JAFZUT010000004.1 GCA_017618175.1 Alphaproteobacteria bacterium | reverse complement strand
AAATTATGATGAACCCGGTGTATCCGTTGTCACATATACCGAAGATGGTAATGGTACAATCGGTGAAAGGTGGATTTGTGATTCGGAATTGTACGGTGATGACAATTGTGACAATAATAATTTGGTAACGCTGGATTTATTGCAAAGTGCGGCGGCGACGGATAATCTGCCGGAAACAACGGTGGCGTATAAAACGTGTACCGAATGGTCTGGAACACCACACACCGATGCAAATTGTTTGTTGTGGAGTTTGGGTAATAAAACCGTTTACGGCGAAACACAATGCACTAACAATTCAGATTGTCCGGGTGCCTGCAACATCTGTAATAATGGCCAATGTATACGTGCTGAAAATTGCCTTGAGTAAAAAACGCCCTTGTGGTATTTATGTTTGCAGAATAAAAACACCGCCCGGATGGGCGGTTTTTTTCTATTTTGTATGTGATAATGCGGTATTTTGCATCTTGGATTGATGAAATATCATATCGTCATACAATGCACCGATATACTGAATCAAACGGTTGTCCATTTGCCCCATAATCGGGCGCAATATATAATCGGGGCGCAAATCGCAATCCAAAAAGTCTTCTATATTACACGTGTTCGCGTGCCGCACCGCCGCATCGTTCGGCATAGTGGCACGTGCCGCGGCAATTTCAAAATTATTCTGGGGCGGTAAAAACCACGCGATTTTGTACCCATATGATGAATCCAACCCGTGCATATTAAACCAATCTATCATTTGACGCACATATTGCGGTTCGATAACATCGTATGTGAAATTCCGCCCAAGGTTTTGTATAACCTCGCTTTCCGGGACGCCATACAACCATTTTTTGTCGCCTGGTTTCCAAAAATCGCGATTCACCCATAATTTTGTGACCAACGGGGTGGTGTCAAAATATGCTTCGTCACGGAAATAATATTCTCTGGCCTCGATTTCACCGGCCCGCATATCACGCGTTGTGGCCGATTTCAGGTTGTAAAACAAACCGTCCGGAAGAGTGTTTTTGATAAAATACGATTTGCCACATCCAGACAAACCCGTGCAAAATAAAACCGTGTTTTTCATTTTTGCCCCTTTGGTTGTTAAAAAAGGGGCGTTGAAAACGCCCCCCTTTCTGTTAATCTTCCAAAAAACTGCGCAATTTGCGTGCCCGCGTTGGGTGCTTTAACTTGTTCAGTGCCTTTTGTTCAATCTGACGGATACGTTCACGGGTAACACCGATATATTCGCCAACCTCTTCCAAAGTGCTGGTCTTGTTCGTGCTCATACCAAAACGTTGACGCAGAACGGTTTCTTCCTTGGGATCCAATTCGGAAAGAATTTGTGTAACAATTTTGCGCAGGTTCTTTTGCGCCGCCGATGTGAACGGATTTTTCGCCGTTTCATCCGCAATAATTTCCATACGGGAACTGTCGTCTTCGGTGCCAACGGGCGCCTCCAGAGATATGGGTTTAAGGTTCACCTTCATTGCCTTGTGAATCTTGTCCACCGGCAGATATATAATCTTGGACAATTCTTCGGCGGTCGGTTGACGGCCGTGTTTATGCATAAACTGCCGCGATGCACGTTGAATTTTATGGATATTATCAATCATATGCACCGGGATACGAATTGTGCGTGCCTGGTCTGCGATGCTGCGCAGGATGGCCTGTTGTATCCAGTTGGTGGCATAGGTTGAAAATTTATTTCCCAAACGATAGTCAAATTTATCAACCGCCTTCATCAAACCGATGTTGCCGTCTTGAACCAAGTCGGAAAAGTCCAAACCCAAACCGCGATTGCTGCTTTTCTTGGCAAATTTGATAACAAGGCGCAGGTTCGCCTCAATCATTTCGCGTTTTGCGCGGGCGGCCTCGGCCTGGCCACGGCGAACCAATTCGACCACCTTTTTATATTCGGCGGTCGGCTGACCCGTTTCGGCCGCAATTGCCGTAATATCCTCTTGGATTTTTGCGATATCCGCACCGTGCTTTTTTGCAAAGTTAACCCAAACGGTGCTTTTATGTTTCAATAATTTTTTGACCCAATTGCGGTTTAATTCATTACCCGTATATTCCGCCAAGAAATCTTCGCGTTTTATCTTGTTCGCCAAGGCCAAACGCAACAATTTCCCTTCAAGCCCCATTAACAATTGGTCGCGCTCTGTCAATTTTTCCATAATTTCCGCAATACGGTCATCGTTCATACGAATCTTGCTTACGTGTTCAAACAGTGTCAGGCGCATTTTGTTATATTTGGCCTCTAACGCTTCGTCTGGTTTAGAAGATGTCAACAGGTTTTCCAAACGCATCGCCTGCAATTTCTGCATACTGTTGAATGTGCGTTTTATTTTGGCGAACAAATCCAGTACCATCGGCATTAACGCTTCTTCCATTACCGGAATTGGCACACCGGATGTTCCGCGCGGCGTGTCTTCTTTTTTATCGCCGTCTTCATCGTCCAAAACATCATCATCGTCTTCGTCATCGTCACTGACGCTTTCTTCCAAATCGTCCAAATCGTCATCGTCCAAATCATCAACTTGGTCCACACCTTTGGATTTCAATGTTTCGGAAATCGCCGCCAAAGACTTCTGTTCGGCATCAGATGAATACATCGCTTCAAGATTCACAATATACCGAAGGCGAATATCTTCGTTTAACAATTGTTGATACCAATCCAACATTGCCTGAATTGTCATTGGACTTTCGCACAGGCCATATACCATAAGGCGGGATGCGGCCTCGATACGTTGGGCAATTGCAACCTCGCCTGCGGCGGTCAATAATTGCACCATACCAATTTGTTTCAAATACGATTGGACAGAATCTTGGACACCCAACACCAATGTTCCGGTTTGACTGCGTTCCAATTGCTTGGCATAATGTTCATAATCTTCATCGTTGACATCAACCTGTTCGGCCTCGGCATTTAACAGGTTACGATACTTTTCCGCGTTTTCATCGGCGTCTTCATCGTAATATTTTTCTAAATCTTTGGAAAAATTATCGGTTTCAATGAATTCCAAACCCAAATCTTGCCGAAAGAATTCTTGGACTTCGGTGTGTTCTTCGTCCGGAATTTCATCGGCATCAACCGCGGTATTAAAATCCATTTGGGACAGATAGCCGGTTTCAAGCGATGAAGTGGCCAGTTTTTGAAGGTTTTCCGGCAATGAATCCACCAATAATTTGGTCGCGTTATCAAGTTTTTTGGACATCAAAAACCCCATGCTTTATGGTTTGATACTTATTTCTTTTTGCCCGCTTTTTCCGCCGTGCGCGCCGCCTTGGCCATCGCATCGTGTAATGCGGATTCCGACAGCAACCCCAAAACTATCGGGCTTTGAATTTGAATTTCCGAATAATTCTTGTGCGTTTTGTTACGAACAGATGCAACCGTCGGGTTGGTGCTGCGCATAAGACGCGCAATCTGGCCATCCGACAGTTCCGGACAATTTTTCAAAATCCAGAGTATCCCACCCAAACGGTTTTGACGGTGCAATTTCGGCGTATATCCAACGCCCTTTTTGTTTTGTGCGTTCTGGGCGCGGACAATATTTTCACGCAGTGTCAGGCGCGCAGATGGGTCGGCTTCGCAATTTTTGATATCTTCACGGGTTAATTGCCCATTCAAAATTGGGTCCAAACCTTGAATCTTTTGGGTTTCGGCATCTGCAATATTCTTAACCTCTAATTCATGCAAACCGCAGAATTCGGCAATTTGCTCAAAGGTCAAAGCCGTGTTTTCAATCAACCACAACGCAGTGGATTTTGGCATATATGGGTAATTCATAAAAAATCCTCTTGTTCGTTGGGGCTAAATATAGTCCAAAGCACCCAAAAATTCAAGTTATTTTTTATGTTTTTCTAAAATTTTATATCCCATTCTGTGCCGTGGGGGGTATCACGAACCTGAAGCCCCAATGCCAACAGTTCGTCACGCACCGCATCCGAACGCGCAAAATCACGATTTTTCTTGGCCTCGGTACGTTCTGCCAAACGTTCTTGGATATATTCCGCCGTTATATTATGCGAATTCAAAAAAGCGGTCTTGACGTCAAATATGTATTTGCATGCATCTTGCTGCAAGATGTTTAATACACCAAACAACTTTACAACGTGTGCCCCAATCATACGCAAATCATAATTTGATGCCGGCTTACGCAATTCTGTGTCCATAAAATCAAACCAACCAAAAGACGTGGCCAACAAATGTGCCGTGTTAAAATTATCATCCATCGCATGTTCAAATGCATCCGTGATTTCGGCAATTTTGGTTTGCGTTTTTGCGGTGTCTGCCTTGGAATTATCGGCCGTTTCCGTGGCACACAATGTTGAATACATTTTATAGATATGACGTGCGGCATCCGGGAAAAAACTGTCCGTAATGTCTATATCGTTTGAATAGGTGTTGCGCAACAATGCAAAACGAATTGTATCGGCATCATATTTTGCCAACATATCACGCAACAAAATGCCATTACCCAAAGATTTGCTCATTTTCTGGCCATTTATTTTGACCAAACCGCAATGCACCCAATACCGCGCAAACGGCCTGCCGGTCACAGATTCTGTTTGCGCAATTTCATTTTCGTGGTGCGGGAAAATCAAATCGCGCCCACCGCCATGAATATCAATTTGATCGCCCAAGAATTTCATATTCATCGCACTGCATTCGATATGCCAACCGGGACGCCCGTGCCCCCACGGAGAATCCCAGAAAACCTCACCCGGTTTTGCCGATTTCCACAACGCAAAGTCTAATTCATTCTGTTTGCCGGGCTCAAGGTCTTTACGAACGGCGATTTCATTTTTATCAATATTGATGTGCGACAATTTGCCATATTCAGGGAAACTGGATAATTTGAAATATACATCACCCGTATCGGCGGCATATGCGTGACCGGACGATATCAATTTTTCAATAAATTTGATAATATCATCTATACAATGTGTTGCACGTGCCATAATTGTTGGTCTATTATTACCCAATGCATCCATTTGTGCATCCGTTGTGACAATGTGTTGTTCCGCAAATTCCATTGGGTCTTGACCAATTGCATTTGCATTTTTAATTATATTGTCATCAACATCGGTATAATTACGAACATATGTTACATCAAAACCTTTGTATTTCAGGTAACGCGTTATAACATCAAAAACAACAGATTGATATGCGTGGCCGACATGCGCATCCCCGGACACCGTTATCCCGCACGCATACATTTTAACCCGGCCCGGTGTAATAGGCACAAAATCTTCTTTGGTTCGCGACATAACATTATAAATTTTCAAAGACATAACACAGACCTTTCTTACTATTGATTGATAATGATAAAACAATAAAGAAATATTTTCAACAATGAAAAACTAATCATTCGCGCGGGGGTGGCAATGTTCATATATGTCCATTATTTCGGCCATATTTACCTTGGTATACAATTGTGTAGTGGACAGTGACGAATGCCCCAATAATTCTTGCAGGCTGCGCAAATCGGCACCATCTGCCAATAATGCCGTTGCAAAGGTATGACGCAATGCGTGCGGCGTCACATAATCCGGCAATTGCAAGTAATGACGCAATTTTTCAATAACCTTTTCCGCCATACGCGCCGACATAGGCAACCCACGCACACTGCGAAACAATTCATCATTTGGTTCATTTCCAAACGGGCGTAAATCAACGTATTTTTGTATTGCCACGTGAACCGCCGGTAAAACCGGCACCAATCGTTCTTTGGAACCCTTGCCCATTATCCTAAGTGCCCCCGGCGCACTGGCAATATCGCTGTTTTTTAATGCCAATGCTTCGGATATACGCAGGCCGCACCCAAACAGCAATGTCACCAAAGCCCAATCGCGCGCCGCAATCCATGGGTCGTTATTATCAATCACATGGATTGCACCATTCATGTCGGCAACATCGGTCGCATCGATTGCCTTGGACAATTTTTTTGGAACGCGTGGCGAAGATATTAAACCAATCGCATCATTTTTTATGTTGTTATATCGTGCCAAATATTTATAAAATCCCCGCAGTGACGACAACGCACGCGCCGTAGATTTGAATGATAAACCACGTGCCTGGCGATTGGCCAACCATGAACGAAAACAAATTGTATCTGCGCGTGAAAAATCGTTTAGGGATAAATTCGCACCATTGAAATCGGCCAAGAATTTACAAAAATCTTTGATATCGGTAACATATGCGGTTGCCGTATGCGCCGAATAATTACGCGTTTTAATTAGATAGTTCGTAAATTCATCAATGATTTCTTGCATCGTTACCTTATTTCAAATATTGCGGACACATTCACAGAAACCTCGGTATCTTTACCGGTAATTGCGCCACCGGCATAGCCCGCGGCCGTATCCATTACCATTTCGGCCTTGGCCATACGGAAATTCGCGCTTGGTTGAACATTGTAACCAGAACCATATGATACCGCCAATAATTTACCGACCCGACGACCCGCACCCGCCGCCAATGCGTCTGCGCGCGAACGCGCATTTTCAACCGCGGTCCCAAGGCATGATTCCAAAATCGGCTTTAACGTTTCGGCGGATGTGAACATACGCAGGTTCGTCACAAATACATCCGGTTGCCCCGCAAATTGGGTAAGAACTTTTTCAATTGTATCAATATTTGATGCGGAAACATCCAAAGCAATTGTTGTTTCAATACCAACAAAATCAGACTTGTGTGTTGTCGGGTTCCATTCGTTTTTCTCGTACGAATTGAATTCACTGGTTTGGACTTTGACATCCAAAGTTTTCAAATATTCGTTAATTGCGGCAACTTTGGTCGATGCCGTTTTCATAGATTTCGCGGCGCTTTTGTCGGTGACACTAACGCGAATTGTAATTGCGGTACGGTCCTTGGGTGCCGAGGTTAAACATTCGCCCCCAACAGAAATTGTCCGTGGTTCGGCCAAGCGATTTACCGCGCCCCAGCCCAATACCAAAACACACAATGCACATGCGATAATACCAATTGTTTTGTTGCTCATATGCTCTCTCCCTTTGTTTAATTTTTATTTTTTTGTTCCCAACATTACGTGACGCACATTGGGCATTGTTTTGTTCGCGATTTTACGCGCGACATCGGCACCATTTGCCAATGCCGCATCCAATTCAGTGCGATGCGCCATAAGGTATTCATAACGTTCGCGCATTGGCGCCAGTACAGAATCCAATTTCTCAAACAATATTTTCTTGGCGTCACCGTATCCCATACCACCGGCACGGAATTTTTCGGCAAAATCGGCACTTTCCTCCGGGGTTGCAAAATGACGATACAGCATAAAGATGGTGGATTCATCCGGATTTTTCGGTTCATCGGGTGTTTTGCTGTCCGTTATAATGCGCATAATCCGTTTCTTTAATTCCGCCGATGATGCCATAAGTGGGATGACATTATCATAAGATTTACTCATCTTGCGGCCGTCCAATCCCGGTATGATTCCCGCATCCGGCATAATTTGTGCTTCGGGCAATTTGAATAAATTGCCATAGATTGTATTAAAATGGCCTGCAATATCACGCGCGAATTCTACGTGCTGTTTCTGGTCGGCACCAACAGGGACGATGTCCGCACCATAAAGCAATATATCGGCCGCCATTAAAATAGGATATGTATACAGTCCCATATTTACACCAAAATCGGCATCGTTGCCGGCGGCGGTGTTGCGATCGGTGGCCGCCTTGTACGAATGTGCGCGATCCATCAACCCCTTGGGCGTGACGTTGGTCAGCATAGTGGATAATTCACAAACCGCAGGTACATCCGATTGCCGAAACATCAAAACATTGTCCATATTAAACCCAATAGACATAATAATCGCGGCGATTTCATACGTATGTTCACGCACCGCGGCGGCGTCACGTATAATATTCAGCGCGTGCAGGTCCGCAATAAACATAATCGTTTTGTGTTCGCGTGAAATATCGCGCATCTGTGACAGCATTCCAATATAGTTGCCCAAATGAACGGTTCCCGTGGGTTTAATGCCCGATAAAAAAATTTTGTTATTTGCCATTTTCTAATCTTTTATTTATTTCTGGTTTATTATACACCGTTTGTTTGCGGAAAGCAAAGAAAATCCGCCACGCAGGCGGATTTTGCAATTTGGAATGTATCCCAATATTAACGTGAATAGAATTCAACGACCAATTCTGGGAACATTTGAACCGGATACGGAACATCCGCAAATGACGGAACACGTGTGTATGTTGCGACAAAATTCGCAGAATCAACATTGATATAGTCCGGCGTATTGCGTTCGCCCGATTCCAGTGCCAAAACGACCAACGGCATTTGTTTTGCCTTCTCGCCAACGGTGATAACATCGCCCGGTTTAACCTGGTACGAAGCAATTTTAACACGTTTATCATTGACGTAAATGTGACCGTGGCTTACCAATTGGCGGGCCGAGAAAACGGTTGGTGCAAATTTTGCACGATATACAACCGCATCCAAACGGCGTTCCAACAACCCAATCAGGTTATCGGGGGTATCGCCCTTCATATTGTCGGCCTCAAGATAATAAGCACGAAACTTCTTTTCACCGATGTTGCCATAGTATCCTTTCAGGGTCTGTTTTGCACGCATCTGTTTGGCATAGTCGGTCATATTACCGCCACGCGAAGTTGGTCCATGCTGGCCCGGTTTGTATTTACGTTTGTTAAACGGTGATTTGGCCTGGCCCCACAGGTTCACACCCAAGCGGCGACCAATTTTTAATTTACGGGTATTACGTTTTGCCCCATCTCTTGCCATAATTTTATCCTTTTGGTTTTTTTATTGTGCCGGACATTTGACAGGAACCTTATCGTTCCGCGGGACCAAAATGCACCGCGACTTAATCAGTCCTGATATTACCCAGCGGACGACATCCTATACCATTTATTTTGAAAAATCAAGGAAAATTGCGATATTATCGGGTATGAAAGTGATTTTGAATAAAATTAACCATCAAATCCGATTTGCATTTACGCAAAAATGCCGCATTAGCATCCGCCAATTTGTCCCCTGTATCAAACCGCAGTGGCATATTGTTTACATACAATTGCATTTGATACATTCTGCGATATATATCTTGCAATGATTTATCATTATCGGGATACGGACGCGGATTAAGGCGAATTTTATCGTCCGCCTTCATATATGTAACAGGGGAATTTGCGCCACGCTGGTAAAAGATTCCGCCCCGCCCCATCGCAAAATCCAATGAATAATCATGGACATACTTTGTATCAAATTCTGGCTTTTTTATACATTGCGAAAAAATGGGTTGATATAACACAATTTGGTTTGCCGATGGAATTAACTCTTTAATTACCGGGTTTTTGACCTTTTCGCGCCCCGGTATAATATTTGCCTTTGTTCGCCCCGAAGCAACCACCGCAACATCGGCAAATGATGGAAATCCCAATCTGTTTGACACCAAGTTCACCGCAGAAATACTAGTAAAAGAATAATTATTTATCAATATTTGGAAAACAGAAGGCGAATATATAAATATTGGAGAATATAATCCTTCTATTAGAATACCCTTTTCGGGTGTATCTATTTTTTCAACAACCAATGCCCTGTCCAATTTACCTACACGCGTATCAATGGCTAATTTAGGTTGAAAATCGTATAAATGTGGGTTTAAATATGCATTGGACAACCACAAACCAACACGAACTTTGTCAAACCAGTCCAATAAAATGTCTATTTCTGTGGCATCAACAGAAGTCCCACCAAGGATTTTTTGCATTGCTGATTGCGCATCTGATTCTAATTTTGAATACCGTTCATTACAATCTGTACACGCCGGCATAGTAAACGACATAAATCCAATCTTTTTATCTGGTTGGTCAATAATTGGCGATTTGGTTCGGCCTGTTTCACGTATAAGCCATTGCGGTATTACATGCTCTTTATTCTTATCAACCGGACGATGGCCACAAAAAATACACATTTTACGCATTATGATTCCTTTTATTTGATGAAATAATAATACACAAATTTATTTTTGTCAATATTTATAACTAATCCCGCGGAATTACCACGGGATGTTGAGTTTTTGTGGCGGAGATAAAGGGATTGCTTCGCCACCTTGCCTCATTCGCTGCGCTCGCCGGCATACTAACGTCTGCCTTTCGGCTGCGGTTCGAACCCTTAACCTCGGGTTTGAATCCCGGAATCGACAACACAAAAATAAAACGCCCAGACGGGCGTTTGATATTATTTGATGTCTTGATAAACAATAATCAAAATCTATAAAAATCTTATTCCGGCGATTTTTGCGATTTTTCTAATTGTTTATTCGCGGATTGTGTGCTGCGCTACGCTCGCACACATCCCTTCATCTCCGCCGGTAAAATCAAAAAATCCACCCATTGGTGGATTT
>JAFZUT010000003.1 GCA_017618175.1 Alphaproteobacteria bacterium | reverse complement strand
GTAAGTCATTGATTTTACTGAATCGCACTTTCTAAAAAAAGTGGTGGACAAAAAGGTACCTTTTTGTGACCAGTTCGCACACAAAAACCGGCGGTTTCCCGCCGGTTTTCACCAACCACTTACACCCGTCGTGACGGGCTAACCACTAATAAAAATTAAAAAGAATTGTTTAGATGCAAAGTTGTTGGCAAGTGCAGTGTAGTAGACCCACATAAACGCGCCAACAAGTTCGCAGATGAATAATTATATTTAATTTTATTCTTTCCTGTCCGGATATTTACCATCAATCAAATTTTGACGGACGATATGATGTTTAACCTTTTGCGTACTGGTCGTTGGTAAATCTTCGGTTGTCATCGCAAAGTGTGTCACCCATTTATAAGACGCAACTTTTTTATTCGCATGCGCAACCGCCGCCGCCAATTTTTCCATTGTCATACCCGCGTCCACACTAAATACGCCGTATGCAACGGTTTTATCCTTTATCTTGTGTTCAAAAACCGCAACATTTTTAACGCCCGGAATTGTTATAAATAATCCCTCCAATTCATCGGGATAGACATTCTTGCCACTGTCCAAAACAATAACCTGTTTTTTACGGCCGGCAAAGTGCAATTCGCCGTTCTTGTCCATTGACACCATATCACCGGTATTGAAAAATCCACGTTCATCGAATACTTCTTTGTTTGCGGCATCATTATTCAGGTAACCACCAAAAACCTGTTTTCCCTTTAACCACAAAATGCCGACCCCATCCGCATTTTTATTGCGAATTTCGGCCACATTGTTGGTCGTTGGCGCACCAAATGCAAATGGCACGCGCCCCTTGCACGGTTTAGAAATACAGATTGGTCCAACGGTTTCGGTCATACCGTACCCTTGGATAAACCCAAGTCCCAAAGACAAATAGAAATTCTCGATTTCCGGTTTTGTTGCCGCCCCACCCGCGATAATCAACCGGGCACGACCACCAAAAACATCCAATACAGGTTTGCGAACCGCATCAACCAGACGCCCCAGCCCGATTTTGCGCAACCAACCCGCATTCTTCATAACAAACGAGAACAACAACCATCTATGTTTGGCCTTAATCCCGTCAATAATTTTATTACGAAAAACCTCAAACAAACGGGGCACCGCCGGAATAACATGCGGACGATAATTTTTGAAATCCGCCATTATTTCCTTTGGGTTCACGGTCGGTTGCAATAACACGCCGGCGCCATATTTTAATGTCGCCAGTATTTCAACCGCAAAACCAAATATGTGATACATCGGCAAGAAACCGTATAAAATATCACCCGACTTTAACCATTCTTTCATATCTAACAAAGAATTTGCACATTCTATTAAATTATAGTGCGAGAGGGGCACAACCTTGGGCGTGCCCGTTGAACCCGATGTAAATGAAAGTGTCGCGATATCTTGGCCCTTTAATTTTGCCGGTTTTAATTTTGGATTAACATCGCCATCTTGGGCGGTAATTTCTATAAATTCAAAACCACTTGTTTTATAAAAGAATGATTTTTCCGCACAAACAAATTTGCATTTCGTAATTTGCGCCATATTATCATATTCAAACGGCGTAAGGTTTGTATCCAACAACAACACTGTCCCGCCCAAATACCATATCGCAAACAAAGTAATTGGAAACGCAGGCACGTTATGCGACAAAATCCCCACAACATCCCCCGCACGTACACCCTTGGCATACAGGGTGGTCGCACGCCGTTTCACCAATTCCAAAAATCCCGTGTACGTGACCCCTTCACGAACCAAATACAATACATTCGGCCATTTTGCGGTTGTTTCTTCCAAAAATTGAAACATATTATTCATACTTAAAAATCCTTGTTGTTTTTATCAAACCTGGTGACTATTATATTCATAAAAGGAAATATTGCAAATATGAAAATACTGACACTAAACATAAATTCGATTCGCGCACATATCGAATCGTTTCTGGATATATTAAAGTCCGGCGAATACGACACCATTTTGGTTCAAGAATTAAAGGTTGAAAACGCGACATTCCCGCACAACCTGTTTGAAGAATACGGTTATAATATTAAGGTATTCGGCCAAAAAAGTTGGAATGGGGTCGCAACTTTTTCGAAATTTTCAATTGAAGATACCGTTCGTGGATTACCAAATTATAACGACATAAACGCCCGTTTTCTGGAAACTGTTATTGATGGGCGCGTTCGTATCATAAATGTCTATATGCCCAATGGCGAGGCCGAAGATTCACCCAAATTTCAATATAAATTGGAATGGATGCGCGCATTTACAGATTATATTTCGCAATATATTGATGCCGAAGAGGCCGTTATTATCGGCGGAGATTTTAATATCGCGATTACAGACGATGATGTTTGGAATCCCAAAAACTATGTCGGGTCCAGTATATCGGCACCGGCCGCACGCGCGATAATGCAAAAATGGTTGGACGCCGGGTGGGTGGATGTATGGCGCGCGATGCATCCCGACCAAATCGATTATACTTGGTACGGTTATCGCGGACGCGACACCGTTGGCAATAACCAAGGTTTGCGTCTTGACTATTTCTTGGCGAATCGTGTGGCAATAAAAATCATCAAAAAATGTGAAATAGATAAATCTCCGCGTATGGCGGACAAACCGACAGACCATTGTGGGTTGATGATTAAAATAGATTAGTCGCGTTCATCTGCGCGTGCAAAATCATCATATTCTTTGTATTTTGTGTCACCGGTTTTCCGGTATTCGTACCCCGCCCCACCGGCCGAATAAATATTGAACATTTCTGTCACTTTGGCCACCGCGGCGTTTATCATTTCGTTTGTCGTGGCGGCATCATATTGAATCGGTCGCACATCCCCGGCACGCAATTGCAGAAATTCCATTGTCGGCATAAATTCAACATTTGTTCTATACATTGTAAATCCGCCATTTTTTAACATATACGCCTCTAATGGCAATTGTGGCATATTGCCCAACATCAATTGATTTTTATTTGGCGCAGCACCCGTCTTGATATCTAACACACCCGTTTGCCAAATTCTGTCTGCACGGGCGCGAACGGTGCGTCCCGCGATTTTAATTGAACCTTCGATTTCACTTTCGGCATTCGGTGTACGTGACAACATATCTGCAATGGCGGGTGCAATTTCAACAAACCGCCGATGCCAAAAATAGAATATCAAATTATTACGCCCCAATTTTTCACGGGCGCGCGCATCCATCGCGGAAACCAAAAAATCCGCCGATGCCCCCGGTTCCGCGTGTTCAATTGTATCGTGCACTAAATTACCAAAATCACGCGCGTCCACCCCGACCCAATAATCATCAATCTTACGCAAACGCAGAATATGATGCACATAGAACACATATGGATTATGTATCAACTTTTCAATTTCTGTGACAAAAACATCGGTCCAATCGGCGGGCGGAATGGGGTTGGTGTAATTCAAAGGAACCGACAATACAGAATCACGCGACCGCACATTATTTAATATCTTGGCACCAACCAATTTATCAAACGCACCACGCGCAACAATCACCCGCGATAAAAACCGTGATTCTTGGGTTTGCACACCCCCCGATGTTTTGCTGCGCGTCCAATAAACTTCCGCCCCGCACGACAGGTTCATAAAATCCAACGCCATCAAAGACACTTTGTGATTGGGTGACGGCAAACCTATTTCATTTGCAATCGCACGCGGCAACCACGGGTTTTCGTAACCGGTTGCGGGAAACATACCTTCGTTCAACCCCGTCAATATGACAACATCTGCGGTCTGCATACGTGATTCTATTGTCCCCAAAACCGCGACCGGCGCAGAATCGTTTAGTGGACGCCGCACACGAACCCCAGACATTGCATCGGCAATAAACGCACGCGCATCATTCACATCCACACGAATGTTTTGCGCATTCAGACAATCGGACAACTTTTTTATTTGGTTCCAAATTTGAATTGATGCTTCATCATCAACGACAAAATGTGGCGACAAATCATCGGCAAAATTTTCAACAATATTTGCAACCGTTTCAAACAAATTAAACCCAGATTTACAGTATATATCTTGGAAATAATTTGACCCAGATTCAATCCAATCATCCAATATATTCAATATCGCACGCCCCGCCGGCGTCATTGTTCCAATTTGTCCACCGGAAAAATCTGCAACAATTCCACGTACCGCAAATTCGGTCATCAAACGTTGATTTCCCGCAGAATCCGGCGTTATAACCAAAACAGATTTATTTTCTTGAATTGCACGATGGGCAATATCGGCAACGGCCGCGGCCTCTTCTGATTCCCGTGCGGCCTCGATTAAATGACAATGCGATAAATCGTATTCGCCACAATCTTGATACACATTTCCAAACGCACGATTCATAAAAACTATACCTGATTTTCCAACATCTATCTCTTGGATATTTTCGGGCGCAACACCAATTTCATTCAAAAATTTGTATTCGGCATTATACGGATTTGTATCTAATTCAAAATCGCTGTATACGCCGGAAATCTTGCCAGACAATATAATTCGCCCATTTGGTAATTTCGCAATTACGGACATCAATTTTCGCGTTGTTGGAACACTGGCCGTGGAACCACAAACAATTATCAAAGAATTATTCATGGGCATTTCTTGGACATAGTCGCACCATGCGTATGCATCGCGATTCCGGCGTTTTACATCTGTTTCGCGGTTCGAAAAAATTTCATTTGATGCACGCGCCAGTATATTTAATAAATCGGCCTTGTCTTGAAAATGTTTCGCATATTTTTCATCAACCAAGTTTTTCCAATCTATACCGGATATATCAATTCCGCTGTTTTCAAGATAATCTTGCATAGTAATTAATGTTCGGGCGATTGGCAAAGCAGTCCCAATATTTCGAACATTTGGCAATCCAGAAATCAAATATGCAACCGCAACGACACGTTCCTGTTCCGAAATGGTATCCACATAATCTTCATCGGCTATATCTTCAATACCTTCACCCAATGGGACAATACGTGGTAAAATCGCCGCCCCCCCAGATTTTTCCGCGATCATTTTTTCAACACTTCTTGCGGCACGGCGGCTTGGCACAAACAGTAAAATATTTGGAATTGGCACACCCGATTCGTTAATAATTCGCCAAAGACCATCCAAAATTTTGGAGGGATTTGATACACAAAAAATATTTTTATTTGATTCCAATTATCGCCCTTATACTTTCAATGCCACGCTTTTTTTCGGCCGATGTTTCCAAAATATCCGCGACCATAGCCGGATGCGAATCGGTATCTATTTTGACCTGATTGGTTTCACGCACGCGTTTGTCCTTCTTAGTGTAAACTATTTGGTAAGAAATTCCATTTGCATCACAGAAATCCATAAGTTCTAAATCAGAATCACGCGGTCCGATTCGCGAATCGATTAAAATGAACAATCGTTTCATTTGACGCCGTGTGGTTATGTATTCTTGGAATCGCAACATCCATTTGGTTGCATCCGCACGCGACACACGGGCATATCCATAGCCCGGCAAATCAACAATTATTATTTTATCGTGAATGTTGAACATATTCAGTGTCTGGGTCCGGCCCGGCGTATTTGATGTTCGCGCAACCGGCGCATTCAAAATCGCGTTTATAAGTGACGATTTGCCAACATTGCTGCGTCCTGCAAATGCATATTCCGGGAATTGGGTTTCCGGCAAATCACACACGCGTTCAAAACCACCGACAAATTTTATCATTTTTCACCGTCCTTTTTCAGCAAACGTTTATACGCCTCTTTCTTGGATATTCCGGCACGCGCCGCCAAATTGGCCGCCGCATCCTTGGTAGAACCCGCGACAACATCGTTCACAATTTCGGCAATTTCAGCGTTCGACATTTTGTGTTCCGGCGCCGGCGCAACAACCAAAACAATTTCACCACGCGGGGATTCAAGATTCGTTAAATCCGCCGGATATCCAATAATAGTTTCTTCGTGAATTTTTGTTATCTCGCGAACAATTGCAATTTTTCTTTCCGGCATAACGCGTGCAATTGCGGCGATGGTGGACTTTACCCGATTTGGGCTTTCATAATAAACTATTGTATGACGAATACGATTATCATCGTGTAATTTTTTTTCATCGAAAAAACCACAGAAAGTGAACCTGTCCGTTGGAAACCCACTTAGTACCAGCGCGGATATAACCGCCGTTGGTCCCGGCACAACGAACACCGGTAAATTTTCCGCGCGCGCCGCACGAACAATACGGAAACCCGGGTCACTGATTCCCGGCATTCCGGCATCAGACACCACCGCGACCGCACCGCCTGCACGAACCTGTCCCAACAATCCATCAATAACATCTTTTTCATTATGTTCATGACACGACACGCGGCGCGTTTTGATATCAAAATGTGATGCGATTTTACCAAACACCCGCGTATCTTCGGCCGCAACAACATCGACATTTTTCAACACATCAATCGCACGCGGTGACAAATCAGACAAATTGCCAATAGGCGTACCAACAATATAAAGCCCTGATTGCATTTCTAAATCCTTTGTAGTAAAATGATACAGGATAAAATGGATTTTTCAATGTATATTATAAAAAACATACTTCGTTTTGTTTGCATATCGGCCATTTTGACCGGGTGCAGTGGTACACATAATCGGTGGTACACAGAATACGACAAGGCCAGTGTTTCTACCCCCGCATCTTTACAGTACGGCAGTTTCAGTTCCGGCATGTACGGTACCGATTCGACACAATCAATCGCGGTGCTATTGCCGACATCGGGCCCGAACGCAAACATTGGAAAATCTATTCGTCCCGCGATTGAGGCCGCGGCTATGCAATTTGCATCAAACGGAACACGGATGGATTTTTATGATACCGGCTCTGGCGATGTCACCCAAACAATCCGTACGGCGGTCGCATCAAATCCCGGTGTTATTATCGGTCCGGTCTTTGCCCAGAACGCGCGAATTTTACGTGACATAAAACCGGCCGATATGCCGGCACTGGCATTCACATCTGATATATCTGCGGTTGGCGATGGTGTATTCAGTATGTCATTGGTTCCCACAAATACTATTGAAACCACAATCCAAGAAATACGCGCACGCGGTGGAAATCAATTTATAATCATTGCACCGGATAACACGTCTGGTCGCACAATGGCGGGTGCCGCAAAATCTATGACCGGAACATATAACATAAAAAACACCGGTGTATTTTATTATAATGAACACGATACAGAATCTATTAAATCAACGGCAATGGCGGCGGCAATGTATACGGCACGAAACGCGGCAAACACGCGCGCCAAAGAAATTTTATCTGATATACTAAATCACGAAAATTTATCCGCATCGGAACGGTCAAATATATCCAAACAACTTGAAAACATATCTCGCACAGACACGTTGGGGGCCCTGCCATATGATTCGATATTATTCTTGGGGTCGGGTGACGACACAAAATCATTGGTGTCTTTTTTACGGTACTATGGGTTGGGCACGCGTGACGCCGGCTTTTATGGAACCCCATTGTGGGAGGACGGTGACATATCATCCGATGTGGCGATGACCGGCGCAGTTTTCGCGACATTGCCCGAAATACCGGCTGAATTTTCCAATATTTACGAAGGTGCAACCGGAACACCGGCATTGCGTATGGCGGCAATGGGTTACGATGCAACCATACTGGCATTGGGTGCAGTACGCGCCAAAGACTATGCCGCATCGTACCTTATGAACCAAAGTGGTTACATTGGTATAAACGGTTTGTTTAGATTGCGCCCCAGCGGTTCAAATGAACGCGCCCTGCAAATTCTGCGCATCAATGGTGACGGAACAACAACCACGGTAAAGAAAGCGGCAACCAATTTTACCGTTCCAATATACACAACGGCAACAAATTATATATCACCCGCAGAACCAATGGCATTGGCGGGTTCCGGTGTTAATCCGTTAAACTATATCACTATTCCGGAACGTCTGCGTGGCAAATACCGTTCCAAAACATACGGTGCAAATCATAGCATTGCAACCAATGCCAATACAGATTCGGCATTTTCATCTGTAACGGTGTTGCCGGCCAATGACAATGAGTTTTCTATTACTGCGGAAAATTATAATCCGGTTCCATTGGAAAACGTTAGCCGCACATACATAGATTCTGTCGAAATATCCGAATAAACATAACAAGGGGGGAATTATTATGAGAACAATATATAAAATCTTTATCGCATGCCTTTTGACCGCCGTGGTTACCGCGTTTGTGACCGCACACGTTATCAAACAACGATATGAATGGACGGATGCAATGGAATACCTGTGCAAAGATAATGCAAGTCCTGATTTGAACGGATGTTGCCCGGGCGAATCATACACAGATATGGGTGACCAAGGCTTTAATTGCTGTCCAACCGATGGTGGCGACTGTTTCCCCCCAATTGAAAAATAAAGACTTGCCCTTGTATTCATTCTAAACTATCATTCAACCAGAATCTTATGGGAAAAACGTTTAGGGACCTTCACAAGTCCATAACAGCAGTCGCAACAATTTGAGGGTTGTTGCTTTTCCCACACGATGCATATTGCATCGCACCCCCACACGCATGTTGGGGGAGCGTTGGTCATACAACAGGCGCAAGCCAAAAGCCAACGGGATTACTGACTGCTGTGATTTTGTGAACTCCCCCGACTGCCATCAAGATTCTGGCAGTTTTTTTGTTCACAAAAACAGGAGTCACACAAATGGAAAAAATAGATTTGGTTTATATGTGGGTTGATGGTAACGATAAAAAATGGCTTAACCAAAAATTTCCGGATAAATCAAGTTTTGAAAAATAAATTTAATTATGGTCGCGCAAACTAACCTCGTCCCCGTCAACAATTACCAACTTGCCGGGTTTGATTGCGGTCATTTTTGCGACCGCATTAACATCGCGCAATGCGAACAAATCCGGCGTATAGACCGGGATAACACCACGCAATAAACACAATTGATTTGCAACCAAATTATTATCGCACACCGCAACAATCGGCACATCTGGACGCCGTGCAGAAATTTGCATTGTCGAATCGGTATCACGCGCGAAAACAATTATCGCCGATGCATGATTCAAATGCGCCATAGATGATACAGAACGTGACCAATCGTTTTCTGGGGCGTTTTCCGTTCGCACCCAATCATTAAAATGTTCAATGGCATCCATATCGGCGAAAGACAAAATCTTGTCCATTGTTTCAACAACTTTTAATGGGTGCACACCTATGGTGGTTTCTTCGGATGTCATGGTTGAATCAACCCGCAAATACGCCGCATTGGCGACGTCACTTATTTCCGCACGTGTCGGGAATTCGTTTTCAACCATTGACCCCAACATCTGGGTTGCCATAACAACCGGACGATTCAATCGCCGACATTCACGAATAATTTGACGCGAAATTGCCGGCACCTGTTCAAAGGGTAATTCGACCGCCAAATCGCCACGCGCAATCATAACCCCATCGGCCGCAGACGCAATTTCCGCTATTCTGGTTACGGCATTTCGTCTTTCTATTTTTGCCATGATCTTGATGGGTGCCGATGTACGTTCTGTAATAAAGTCGCGCACCATCGCAATATCTTCGGGGCGTTGCACAAAAGACACCGCAACCCAATCTGGATTTTTGGTCAACGCATATTCTAAATCCGCCCTGTCCTTTTGTGTCAAAACCGATGTTATTATCTCTGTATCTGGCAAATTAAATCCGCGCCGCGACCAAATTTCCGTTCCGCGAACGACTTTGGTTTTTACTTCACCCGGTGCAACATCCGTCACCTGCATTTCTATTTTACCGTCATTTAACAATATTCTATCTCCAACCTTTAATGACGCAATAACATCGGCATCGGGCATATTTACCCGCCAAGAATTTCCAGGTTCCGGATTTGAATCGAATGTAAAAGTTTGCCCCGGTGAAATTGAATATTTTTCTTCGGTTGCAAAATTGCCTATACGATGCTTTGGCCCCTGCAGGTCAACCATAATGCCAACCGGCAAACCCAATTTCTGCGAAATCCGCCGCACAGAATCTATTTTCTTGCCCTGAACCTGACCAACATCGTGACTAAAATTTATACGAAACACATTTACCCCGCCCAAAATCATTTGACGCAATACCGTTTCACTTTCCGAACTGGGGCCGATTGAGGCGGTAATTTTGGTAAATCTGGTCATTTTTACAATCTCTCGGGTTTTTGTTGATTTTTATGTTTTATTGTATATCATAAAACACAAATTTAGACAAGGGGAAAACATCTATGAAAAACGCAAATCATGGTGCATTTGATAACCAACAATTACTTGGCATTATTGAACGCATTGAAAAATTAAATGAAGATTCTGCCGCCATTGCCGCAGACATCAAAGAAATTTATAGTGAGGCTAAATCCGCCGGATTCGATCCAAAATATATTCGTCAAATGATACGTCTGCGCAAAATGGACCCAGACGAATTGGACGAAAACGATGAATTGACCCAAATGTACCGCAATGCATTGGGACTCTAGATGAAGAAATTCACAAAAACCATCGAAGATTTTGAATGCGCCCATTGTGGCGCGATGGTTTTTGGTAACGGTTACACAAATCATTGTCCCCAGTGTCTGTGGTCACGCCATGTTGACAATAACCCAGGTGACCGGGCATCAAGTTGCGGTGGTATGATGAAACCGATTGCGGCAACACCTGATGGTGATGGATTTGTTATAACCCACAAATGCGAACGGTGTGGCAAAACAATAAAACAACACTCGTCCGCGAACGATGATATTGACACGATTATCGCTTTGACTGCAAATGGTGAATTTATATTTGGAAAATAGATTTTATGCGCGATTGGTTTAATGCACAAAAATTAAACGTATTTTTATGGTCGCCAATTTTTCTGGCGTTTGGTATGGCGTATTATTTTTCCATTGGCCCCGAACCCAGTATAATAAAATTAATCGCATCGTTCATTATTGGTGCTGGCGGAATTATATTATTCCGCAAGATTCCATTTGTTGCATTGCTGATGTGTTTATTTGCCGGATTTGGTTATGCCGGAATTTATGCTCATATAAAAAATACAACCCAAATATCGGGTGATATACATGGAATAGAAATAACCGGCACAATCACAAACATTGACTATACAGATGATAAAACCCGAATACAGGTTAAAACTGATGATTTTGGCAACGTACGTGTATCAACACCTGAACTGGTTCAATTAAAACCGGGCGAAGTTATTTCTGGCAATGGCGGTCTATTCAAACCAAAGCCCGCAGACACGCCATACGGTTTTGATTTTGCCCGACACGCATATTTTAATAACCTTACTGCAATTGGATATATAAAAGACATAAAAACGCTCTATACGCCAGAATCCACCGTATACAACCCACGATTATATATAAAATCTAAATCAAATTCTTTCCTTGCCGATGCACTTTTATTAGGGTATAAAAATGCATTGGATACCGAACAACGTACGGTATGGAAAACAAATGGTGTATCACACCTGTGGTCCATCAGTGGTTATCATATGACATTGATTGCGGGTTGGTTGTTTATCGTATTTTACATTATGTTTCGATGCATACCAAAATTGGTTCGGCGCGTTCCGGCACGAATTCCAGCGACGATTTGCTCTTGGTTTGGGTTGGTTGGATATGTGTATTTATCCGGTGGCGGTGTCGCAACACTGCGCGCATTTATAATGACAACATTGGTTATGTTGGCAATCATCATTGGACGCAATATAATGTCGCTGCGCGTGGCAACATTGGCGTTTATCATACTTGTTATTATCAACCCATATAATGTTATGCTTGCAGGATTCCAATTATCTTTTGCGGCCATATTTGGAATATTATGGCTTTGGACAGATATAAAACCCAAACTGCCCCACAACAAGATATTGAAATATCTTTATTGCGCTTTGCTAACCACACTGGTGGCCAGTCTTTTTACCGCCCCATTTGTGTTGTTACATTTTGGCGAATTCCCAATCTATGGCTTGATGGGAAATTTGATATTTTTACCATTATTTTCATTTATACTTATGCCATGCGTAATAATTGGTACGATTTGTGCCTTAATGGGCATGTACACACCGATAACTTTTGCCCATAACATTTACAATCAATTGTATTCCATTGCCGAATATATCTCCCAATTGCCCTTTGGAAACCTAAGCTTGGGGGTTCCACCAAATGTCAGCATTGTTCTTGTAATTATCGGCTTGTCGTGTTTAATTTTTATACGCAATATGGATAACCTAAAAACACTGGTTGCCCGACATATAAATATATTCATATTTCCAATTTTTATAATCCTGGGAACGGCAATTTGGCTGACATCGCCACGGCCAATATTTTATATATCTTATGATCATAAATTGATTGGCGCGGTCATAGACGGCAAATTAAAATTCAACAAATCGCACGACAGTAATAATTACTTTGCTTTTGACAATTGGAAAAAACTAAATCGTGAAAAAACAGGTACAGAAAACGAACGCTTAACCAAAGAATCTGGCGTATACACAATTTCGCGTCCACATTGGAAAATAATTTACCTGCCAAATTTTGCATCCGTTTCAAAAAATGTTAAATCTATGTGCAATGATCCAGAAATAAAATATATCGCATCGTATTTTGATATAACATCATTAAATTGCCACAACAAGATTATTCATAGTGGCGCGGTAATTTATAAATCCGGCCATATCGATTATGTGCCATCTAATCGGTTGTGGCATAATCCGCACGAATAAAATAAAGGCCCGATGCCGGTGCGGTTGCGCCGGCGGCACTGCGGTCACGGGCATCAAAAATTTCATTTATGTTATGTGAGGCACCTAATCCTATTTCCACCAAAGTCCCAACCATATTTCGAACCTGGTGATGCAAGAATGAACGCGCAGAAAATTCAAAAATTATTAAATCACCTTTTTGTTCTATACGGCACGAATCCAATGTTTTTATGGGGCTTTTTGCCTGGCACTGGCTTGCACGGAAAGAGGTAAAATCGTGTTCACCTGGTAATAATTTCGCCGCATCACGCATTGCTTTTATATCTAACTTTTTTGGTACCCACCAAACACGATTCTTGTCCAATACCGGTTTTGCTGAACGATTTAGAACAATATATTTATAATGCCGCATAACACATGAAAAGCGCGCATTAAAATCACCCTCAACAATTTCACAATCTAATACAGACACCGGCGCATTATTCAAATAAAAATTCAACGCCCGCATAACCGTACCCGCATCAAATTCTTTATCCAAATCAAAATGTGCCGTCATCGCAACTGCATGCACCCCGGCATCGGTCCGCCCCGCCCCAACAACATCGGGCCGCGCGCCACAAAACTGTTCAATGGCATCTTTTAATAAAGATTGAACAGACGGCCCCTGGGCATTTTCTTGCCACCCAATTAAATCCGTCCCATCGTATTCCAAAATTACTTTATACCGTGTCATTATTCACCAAATCTTATTTCCATCCCGTGCAGGCCGTTTACAAAACTTTTCCAATCCATCGGTTTTTTGCCCGCGGGTTGAATGGTAATAATTTCTAACCTGTCGCCATTCATTTTTGTCTTTAATATTTTGACATCAATTCCATTTATTTTTGTTCGACCCGCCCCGAATGCGCGAACCAGGTTATGAATTTCCATTCCGGATTTTTTCCAATCGATGATTTCATCGTATACGCCGGTTTTCGCCGTATATACGATTTTCCCACTTTGCGGAACCGGTGGAAATTTTTCTGGCGCGGCCATATATTCCAAAATCATATCGGCGCCGATTTTTGAAACCTTGGCTTCAACCGTTTCATTTGTATCATCAATATCAATATCGAATTTTTTGCACATTAAAATATCACCCGCATCTAATTCATCGGTCATATTCATTAAACATACGCCACTTTCCGTATCGCCATTTTTTATTGCCGTGCGAATCGGCGATGGGCCACGATACCGCGGCAATAAACTGGGGTGCAGGTTCACACATGGCCCCGAATTCAAAACATTGTCGCGCAAAATCGCACCATACGCCGCAACAAACACCATACCGGGTTTGAAATTATATTCGGTCGGTTTATGATATACTGGCAACCCACGCGACTGCGCCCAAATATGCACCGGCGATTTTGTAACTATGTGCTTACGACCCACCGGCTTTGGCGCGCGGGTAAAGACCGCCAAAACATCGTGCCGCCGGGCAATCGCATCAAATATAGGCACAACAAAATCAGGGGTTCCCATTAAAACGACTTTCATTTGCGACGCCTTACCTTACGCATAATCATTTCCCGCTTTGCCGCCGGCAAATGGTCAATAAATAAAATTCCGTCCAAATGGTCTGTTTCATGCTGAACAATGCGCGCCATAATTCCCGACATTTCGGCAACATATTTTTTACCGTCCACCCCGGTCCATTCCGCATTCACAACGGATGGCCGCGCAACATTGGCATAGACCGGCAAATCATCCGGCCCCAATACAGACAAACAACCTTCTTCCATAACAACCGTGTCAGACGAATGCGATGTTATACGCGGATTTATCATCTTAAAAACCTTGCCCGAATCGGGTTCCATCATAACCAAGAAACGTCTGGTAACGCCAACCTGGGGCGCGGCCAGGCCTACGCCGTTTTGGTCGCGCATCATTTGAACCATATCGTCCATGGTTTTCAAAATCTCTGGGGTGATATTGTCAACGGGCGTACATTTTTCCCGCAACACCAAATCACCACAAAGTTTCATTTGCAACATACATAAATCCTTTTATAATAAAATGATAGCAAAGGAAATCCAAATGACAACTTATATTTTAATTGCGATGTGTGCGCTGATTATCATAATGTTGGGGGCGTTGCTGATGCGACCGGCCGGGGTTGATATGTCGGGCCTGCGTGAAGATAACACGCGCCTGCGCGAACGTTTGGCGGAACGCCTTGGCGTGTTGGCACAAAACGCAAACGAATTAAAAAACATCAGTGCAGATATTGCCAATTTCAAAAACATCCTTATGGGCAATAAACAGGCCCGTGGCACATTCGGCGAACGCCAATTGGAAGATTTGGTTACGGACATTATGCCGCCCGAAACATACGCATTTCAATGCGTTATGGACACGGGCGTGCGACCCGATTGCATTATACGCCTGCCCTATCCGCCGGGCGATATGATTATCGACAGTAAATTTCCATTGGAATCTTATTCGCGTATGACCGGCGGCGACAACCCAGAAATGTACCGCAAACAGTTTGAATTAGACGTGCGTAAACATATTGACGCAATTGCCGAAAAATACATTATTCCCGGCAAAACGGCGGAAAGCGCAATGATGTTCATCGCATCCGAATCCATATTTGAAACATTGCATCGTGAATTTCCGGCGGCGGTCGAATATGCCGCCCGCAAAAAAGTATTTATTGTTTCGCCCTCAACACTGTGGGCGACACTGAACACGATTCGCGCGGTCCTGTCCGACATAAAAATCAAACGTGTTGCGGGGCAAATTAAACGGGAACTTGATATGTTGCTAACCGACCTGGCGCGATTGGCGGACCGCGCCGGCAAAGTATCGCAACATTTTTCCATGGCGCAAACGGACCTGGAACAATTGCAAACATCCGTCGGCAAAATCGCCCCCCGCGCAGAAAAATTAAAGGAACTGGATTTTGGGGAATAGTGGAAACTGGTTAGTGTTAGTGGTTAGTTTCCAACAACAAACCCGTCGCCCCAATCCGCAACAGATTGACCGCCGATATAGCATTGCAAATCTTCAAAGCCTTTTTTTAATTGATTCTTTTTAACAACGTGCGCCGTCACAACACCACCAACGGTTCCCAAAACCACACCGGCAATACTGTCGGATGCAAGGCGCGCCGTGTTAAACTTGCCATCTTCATTTTTCCATTTGGACACTTCAAACGTATTGCTAAGTGATTTTATTTTACTGTATTTGTCTGTTATATCCTGGCGCAGTTTATCCAGATAGGCCTCGCTGAATTCGCATTTGCCGTTTTTCAATTCTTTGTTGGAATCATTACAGACACAATTTTCACCGATATGTTCCGACCCAGAACAATTTTGTGATTCACTTATTTTATTTACAGATTCGTTATTAATAAACGATTTTGTTACACATTCGTCTAGATCCCAACTATACTCTTTATTCTCCTCCATACACTTGCATTTATAAGGTCCATCATTTACCAGTTTTTTTGATGTATCACAGTGACAAAAAATATCTTCATACGGCGATGATCCACCTGACGTAAAACATTCTCTATCTAACGAATCAAATTTATCATAATCGTATTTACAAAGACTATCCGCATCTATCGCCCAATATGTACGGGTGTTTCCATAACAAATCACCCCATCATCACACATATATGACACGGAATTGTGCGTATTAATCACCGTTTGTAAATCATCTTCACATTCTTGATTAACAAAAAATTTTTTCCACTTATTGTATTGACACAAGGCTAATTCTCCCAGCTTTGTTTCAACAACGTCACCATTATCACAGCCTTTATTATCGTTTTTTCCGTTTTTGTCATAATGAATACCACAAAAGACAAAACCTGGATATATCTGGATATATGCATCGTAATTGCTTATGTTTGGTGTTTTTTCAACATCAATTGGCAAACATTCCCCGCCAAAGGCAGAGCATGTGATACAGACTGAATAACACAACAATAATATAATATTTTTTACCATGGTAATTTCCTCGCAAACTATCAACAAACAAAAAACCACAAGAAAAATTCATGTGGTTGGAGGTTCAGAACTATAATTTTCGGAAAATAGCGGGCTTATTCAATATATTCGCCGCCCTCCAACCGCACTTTGGTTGGAGGAGTTTTATGTCCCCACGGACACCGAAAAATTAGAGGTTCTGACGCCCCAATGTGGTAACCCACCACATCAGGAATATTATATCACAACTTTATACTTTTTCAAAATATAAAACGGATGCAATCGCATCCGTTTTTACCAAGAACGATACACTAAACCGGCATGCCGGTTTTAGGGTTTATCCAAATTTGTTGGTCGGCAATTTCCATCATTGGCATATCAGATTTGCTGTCTGAATACGCACGAACCACGTGCGGTATAAATTTATTTTCACACGCCCATTCATCCATTGCGTGAACTTTGTTATAACCATGGCACAGAAATCTATATTTCCAAGGTTTATCTTTATTCATTTTCGAACAAATAACCGCGTCAAATTTCATATCGCACACCAAACGCGGTATCAAATAATCCGGCGAAGCCGTAATCAATAAAACTTTATTCCCCGCCGCACGTTCCGCCGCGATACGTTCGGTTGCCCAACCGAATCGATTCCGCCGATGTTCACGCACAAAATCCGGCACAAAGCGCCGAACCATATCGGTCGTGATAAAACGGCGAATATTTTGTCGCCACCACACCCCGCGCGGATTAAACATCCGTACAACAGAACAAAGACCAATCAAAGGTAAAAACAACCACGGACGAAAACTGTGCCGAAAACAATAGCGACCAAACGCCATATTCGAATCGGGCCAAGACAAAGTCCCGTCAAAATCGAACAGCACCACATCCACAGTTTTTAACATTTGTATCCTTTTAATCTTTCCTGAATTATAACCATCAAAAAATATATATCAAACAAAAACGGGCCACAGGCCCGCATTTTATTTCTTTTTTTTCAATTTCTGGCGCAGACGTTCCATCGCAAAGAACAATGCCGGTGTCAAAGTAAATGTCCAAATCAGTGAGGCCAACATACCCCCAATCATAACCGCCGCCATTGCGCGCTTCATACCATCGGCACTCCATAACTGTGGCAACATACCCGCCATAACCGCAATAGATGTCATCAACACCATATTCTTTTTCGCATTCAGTTCTGTCCATAATGCGACTTTCAAATTTTGCCCGTTATTAACACGCCTGATTGTTGGTTCCAATACCAAAATATTATTATTCACAACCAACCCAACCAACATAACGAATGCCAACATCGCGCCAACATTTGTTGATGAACCCGACAAGAACAGTAATATAAACACGCCGGCAAAACTGGTAATAATAGATGTCGCAATGGTCAACGGATGAATCAAAGAATTCAAAATCGCCGCCAACAACATAAATGTTAAAACCGTTGCCAACAAAAACGCCTGGCCTATTTCACCCGTTGTTTCGGTTTGAATTTCTGCCATACCACCAAAACTGTATCCATAACCCACATCCCATTGAATCTTGTTTAACTCTTTAACAATTTTCGCCTGCACGGGGCCACTGGTTGACTTACCAATATTGATGTCTATTTCCGTCACACGATTTTTATCCAGACGGCGAATATCCGGCGTTGCGGGTTCATGCTTAATTTCACCCAATTCGGCCAACGCCACCATACCCTTTTGCGAATTTAACAATACATTATCAAATAACGCCATATTTTTGAACGGGCGCGCAAATTCTAAAACGATTGGATATTCTTCACCATTTTCTTTATATTTATATGTATCGTTACCATACAATGCCGCACGCAAAATTCCACCAGCATAAGAATTTTTTATTCCCCAAAAATCCATTTTATCCGCATTTGGAATAAATTTAATTTCATCACCCGGCGCCTGTTGTGCAAAAACCGCCGTTTGAACCTCGGCAATATCATTTATCGCATTCAATGCGCGCGTTGCATATTCTTGGCGTTTTGCATCATCTTCGCCATAAATATTCAAAACAATGTCCGATGAAATGGCGGATGACACGCCCTCACCTGCACGAATTTGAATTTCTGCATCGGGTATTTTATTTAATTCAGGCAACATACGGCGCGCGATTTCTTTATCGCTGTGCCGGCGTTTTGATTTATCAACCAACTTTATTTTAACGGCGATATTTTGCAAACCGCGTTCACCGATTTTAACAGAGGTCGATTTAACATCTTTGAAATCTGCCAACACATTTTCTATTTTCTCGGCAATCGATTCAGATTTTTCGTATGTCGCCCCCATCGGCGCACGCGCAGTAATATTTATCTCGTTCGCATCTGTGGATGGACTGAATTCATTTCCGGTGAACCGCATCAAGCACGCAGACGCCAACAACACACCAACCGCCATCAAAATGACACGTCCCGAATGTTTGTATTGGTACGCAAACCATTTTTCCATTTGCGATTTCTTTTTTTCGGTTTTTGCGACACGCTGAACCCGCGGCAAACGCAATATTTTTGCAATCATCATTGGTGCCAATGTAAAACTGAATATCAAAGACAAAACCGTCAAATACACGACCGTCATACCAAATTGAGACATAAATTTACCGGCAATTCCGCCCATAAACGCCAACGGCAAAAACACCACGACATTCGTTCCAACACCCGCAAATACGGAAACCGCAACTTTCTTGGTTCCGTCCAACGCGGCATCTTCCGCGCTTTTGCCACTACGCATTTCTTGCAACGCCGATTCAATAAGAATAATCGCGTTTGACACCAATGTCCCCAATGCCGAAGAATACGCCAATAATGTCATCGCATTTATTGTAAAGCCACTTGCATTAACAAAGAACAAACCTGCAATCAAAGACGCCGGAATCACAACACCTGCGATAATTGTTGAACGCCAATTATTTGTGAACGCCAATAAAACCAATATGGTCAACACAACCCCCAAAATAATTCCGCGAATGGTTCCCGATGTTTCATTCGAAACCACAATCGAAGAATCAGAAATAATCTCCATTTTTGCATCCGGGAAACGTGAATTCAAATCCGCGGTAAAATTGGGCAATTCTTTATTCAACGCACGCGATATTTTAATTGCGTTTCCATCTGTTGCCTTGACCACAGACGCGATAACAACGCTTTCGCCATTAAACCGTGCACCGTTTTCAATATCGCGCGCAGAATCCGTCACGGTTGCGATGTCTGCGACTTTGAACTTTTGCCCTTCGCCCGTTGTGATATGCAGGTTTTTAATATCATCAACCGATTCAAATTCACCGATAAAACGCACACTGGACGAATCCGCACCCGCCTCTATCTTGCCACCCGGCACGTTCAGGTTACTGGCCCCAAATACGGACACAACATCCATAATCGTCACACCATGTGCCGCCATAGATTCCGGATTCAATGCCACACGAATCGCACGTTTTTCACCACCAAACACCGACACACTGGCCACACCCTTAACACCGGTTATTTTGTTTGCCAAAACATCATCTGCATATTGTTTCAAATCACGTAAAGACGCCCCAGATAACGCAATATCAACAACCGAAGTTTGCAACGGGTTCAATTTTTCAATAACCGGTTGTTTCAAATCAGACGGAAATTCCGATGCCAACGCATCAATTTTTGATTTAACCTCGCTGGCCTTGTCATTCACGTTCACACCCAAATTGAACTCTGCCATAACATAGCCGCCGTTTTCAAACGCCTGGGATGTAAGTTTTTTAACTTCTGGAACCTGGGACATTGCGTCTTCGGCCTTTTTAATAACCTGGGATTCTATTTCTGCGGGCGCGGCCCCGGGGTATATAAATGTTGCGGTCACCATTGGAAAGTCCAACGCAGGTGTACGTTCAACATTCATTTTTGGGAATGCAACCAATCCCAACACAACCCACAGCAAAACAAACATAACCGTTGTAACCGGCCGCTTGACAAAGAACTTTAACATAATAAATCCCCCAAAATTTATTTACTAACCTTTTGATTGTTTGAAACCTTGGACAAAATAATGATGTCACCATCATTTATTCCGCCCGATATACACGCGAATGTTGAATCTTGGGCAACAACGTCCACGTGTTGCGAAACCGCCGCCCCAGATTTTTCAACCATAACCACACCCTCACGCACAGCGTACACAGGAATAAAATAACCATTACAAGAAATTTGAACATTGTTCACACCATCGGCCGCACCACGCGTTTGCACAACATACATACCCGAATCCAAATCTAAATTATTTGATATATTTGCAACCGTTCCGCCTTCGGCAATCTTTTGCCCGGCACGCAGTTTTGCACGGGCGCGCCCAGATACATATGCCCGATTATTCTTGATTGCAATTGGAAAGTTTATTGCGCCTTCTTTCCGATCTGCAACGACCGTTTCAACCAATACACCATTTTTGTTTGCATCGCGCACCGGATTAAAAACGACCATACGCGATTCAACCGCAACCATCACAAAACGAAATATGAACCAACCGACCAATACGACCAAAACCGCCGTATAGACGTTTTTTTTCAATTTTTTTTCGTTGAATTCTCGTCCCAAGATTTTCATACTATTCCCCTAATTTTTTGACCGATTCTGCGGACATTAAAATTTTATATTTCGCATTCAACAACGCCATATCTAATTGATACAGCCCCGCCGAAACATCTGCCAATTCTATGGCCGATGTTTGTCCGGCGGCAAAACGGTCACGCGAAAAACTGTATGCCTTGGCCGCCAAGTCGCGCGCATTTTCAAGTCCCGCCAGATTATCACGCAAATGATTATATTGTTTTATCGCATTTGAATATTTTTCCGCCGTAATTTTTTTAGACTTGTCCAAATCTTGCCGTGCGGCTTCGGCGTTCATGGCGTCAACCGTGGCATTGGCCCGATTTACACCACCGTTAAAAATAGGAACCTTTAACGCCAATCCCCAATACGCGGATTGCGAAGAACTGTCATTGAACATATTCTTAAAGTCTTTATCCATCGTAACATAATTGTACGAACCAACCGCCGCCAGTGTTGGATACCCATTTGCACGTTGGGACGATGCCTTGGCTTCATACATTTTAACCTGTTGGTCTAAAACCTGCCATTCCGGGGTACTGGTCAATTTTTTCATTTTCATATCTGGGAAAGTCTCCGGAAATTCATCCGTCAAATTCAACGGTTCATCTATATCTATTCCCGCCAAGATTTTTAACATACGATGTGCCGTGTCACGGTTAAATTCCGCATCACTAAGGTTGATTTCTTTGGTCGCAACATCAGATTCTATTTTAACCAAATTCGCACGATTTGCACGCCCCGCAACCGCGATATTTCGTTTTGCATCACGCGCATTGTCCAAATCTTTCTTGGCAATTTTTACAATTTCATCGGTCATTTTTGCGGTCCAATACATATCTGCGGCGGCATATTTAACCTCTCGCAGCACCATTTCTTTACTGTACTCGCCCATCTTAATCGCACTGCGCACGCTGTCCACCGCATTACCAATTTTCCCGAAAGTATAAATCGGCTGGGTCACCGTCACGCCCGCCATAAAGATATTATCTGGAACCTCTAAATTTTTTATACCCGCCAATTGCGGAACCAATCCACCGATTTCTGGCGGCAATTGAACATTATACGAATCAAACGGTTTTTCCACATTAACCAGGTTCATATATGTCGCGGACCCTTCGATATTAAACCAACGCGCAGAATTTGCGACATCCAATGACGCCTGGGCCTTTTTCAAGTTTGCATCCGCCTTTTTCAAATCATGCGATTCCGCCACAATTTTTTGAATTGCGTCATTCAAAGACAAATCCATTGCATTTGCCCCTATACAGCAGAAACCGCCGTATATCGCAAAAATACCCATAATAACTTTACGCATTTTTTGACTCCATCTTCATCAAAATACCGTTCATAGTTTTGAAAGATTTTATTAATTCATCTTCATCATTTTTATCAATATCTTTGAATATCGTGGCTATTGCATTATGAAACATATCTATAAATTTTGTTGCAACCGCCGCGCCACGCTCTGTGACCGAATACCAGGTATTGCGCCGGTCATTTTCATCAACCGCACGCAGAACCAACCCGTCACGTTCCATTTTACGGAACGCCGCGCACAAATTCGGCGCCGGCAAGAATTCCCGTGCCGCCAAATCTTTCAACCGCACCCGTCCCCCCAAATACAAACGAATCAAAAACTGGGCCTGTTGACGTGAATATTCACCGAAATTTACCAAATCGCGATTAATGCGTTCGGACAGTTTCGCGAACAGCAAAATATTCTTTTCCAATAAACTAACTAACTCTTTGCGCACCATATCTGCCCCCTTTGTTATAAATTTCCATACATTAAAATCGAGAATCATTATAATTTTTAATAATTATAAATTCAAGTCCAAAATTCAAAAAAATATTTTATTATTGAAAAACAAACAAAAGTGAATATAATTCAACTGTTTTTGGGGTGTCGTCTAATGGTAGGACAAGAGATTTTGGTTCTCTTTATCATGGTTCGAATCCGTGCGCCCCAACCAATGTATTTTTCCAAGATTTCTGCGGCTTTCAGAGAACGGTTTAGCTAGAGAAAACCAACACTTTTTGCCATCTATCACTGAGTTCGAAAGTAGTATGCCAAAAATATATCTCCTATCCTGCACTTTCGAACTTTTTATAATTTTCCTTAGATTTCCAACGAATTTTAATATATTTGTTATAGATTCAGCAATATCAACATTATTTTCTTGATATTTTTCCAGTAAATGCTCGTTTTCTAATATGTTCGTTTCTATCTCTGCAAGTGTTGTTGTATATGTTGATTTATCTATTAAACCATCTAATAACATCTTTACTAGTTTTGATTTTCTATCCTTTGCAACCGAGATATTGTGTTGAACATCTGTCTTGGTTGCTATTTCTATATTCTTGCTTTTTAAATACGGTCTGATATTTGATTTTATTTCTTCTATTTCTTCCGGTGTCAAATATAACTTATCTACAACATCATCATAAAGTTGTTTCATGATATCGTTTTGGTTTATTGTCTTTTGTGTGCAGGTTTTAACCATATGTCCACACTTGTAATGGATATACTCTCTGCCATTTGGTTTTATATGTCTTTCGGGTGTCATTAAATGTCCACAACAACCACATTTAAAAATACCAGTAAATGGAAACATTTCATCTTTGTATTTTCTTTTTAATACTTTCACAGGAACAATCGGTAAATCTTCAACATCTTTATTTGGATATTGTTTTGATAATAAAATCTGAACAGTATCGAACAAATCTTTATCTATTATTACGGGATGATTGTGTTTATACATTTTGTCTTTAACCTTCATCATACCGTAATAAAAAGGTGTTTTTAGTATCTGGTATATTCCAACCCTTGATAAAAATTTACCTGGTCTTCTTCTATCCCCCCGTGAAGTCAAGTTATGTTCTTTACACCAATCAACCAAACTGTTTGTTGTATGTAAACCAGTTGCATATGCTTCAAACATTTGCTTTATCAAAGGTGCTCTCTCTTCATCTAACACTACATCTGCTTTACCGTTTTCAGACCTAACATTTTTATAACCCAATGGTGCCACACCCTGCCATCTCCCATGTTCCCAGTTATATTTCATACTTCTTTTAACATTATCCGAAAGGTTGCTAACATAACTCTTGGCAGCCAAAACACCAAAGTCCCATCTCATATTATCTGATGTATTTGATTCTGATGATATTATTAAATTTTCACGAACAAAATGTATTTCAATCTTATTTAAATGAACCAAATCACTTAATTCGATTGATTCCCTAAAACTTCTTTGAATTCTGTCGATACAATCAGCAACGATTATCACCTTCATTTTTTGCTGCTTCACAAAACTTAGCATTTCAGTAAATTTCTTTCTATCCCCACGAGTTGAAGATTCTGTGATTGAATATTCTTTAATTACTGAAAATGTTTGTCTTTTGCAATACGACCTTAAATTTTGTAATTGTGCATCAATCGATTGACCCATTTCTTGTTCACGACTGGACACACGAGCAAAAATAACTGCTTTTTTATTAACTGTTTCAGATATAGTTGTCATTTCAAACCCCTTTATTTATATATTTTGCCATGTTCGAAAGTAAAAACGAGCTACTATTTTTGCTAATTTTTCCCAAAAACTAAGGAAAATCTGCCCTTTTTGAGTTGTTTGTTGTCCATTTATTCGTAGTGCAGGATAGGAGATATATTTTTGGCATACTACTTTCGAACTCAGTGATAGATGGCAAAAAGTGTTGGTTTTCTCTAGCTAAACCGTTCTCTGAAAGCCGCAGAAATCTTGGAAAAATACATTGGTTGGAGTGTCTTAGCGTTTCTCGGACTCGTGATATCCTTGATTTGCTTACTGTTGGGAAGAATATACAGAACATTCTTGATAAGTATCCTGTATAATTTATTTTATGATTTTGCAGCGTGTATATTCTTGTCTTGCT
>JAFZUT010000002.1 GCA_017618175.1 Alphaproteobacteria bacterium | reverse complement strand
TGCAACCTGGTCACAAAAAGGTACCTTTTTGTCCACCACTTTTTTTAGAAAGTGCGATTCAGTAAAATCAATGACTTACAAAATCTTGCAGGGTGATCAAAAAAAGGTACCTTTTTGTTACCATATAAACATACCAAACAAGCATAACAAAGGAAGGGATCCTGGCCTGCACCGGGATGACGACAAGGAAAAAGGGAGGAATATTATGAGACAGGCATTATTCATCGGTGCAATCGCATCGGTTTTAGCGTTAAACGCATTTGCAACAAGTTCCACGGTTACATCCAAAGATTATGTTGATGCCCAAGATGCATTGAAACAAAATAAAATACCGGCAACCGGGACAAACGCGTCAACACCCGGTGATACCGTTGTCACATATACATCCACCGCCGGCACAATTGGTGAAAGGGGGATTTATGATGATTGGAACGTTAGTATCGAAAATAGTTTGCAAGATAATCTTGTGACCGCGGGTGTCTTGCTTGATGCAACGGACGAAATTTATGATTATGTTGATGACGAGATTTCTAATATTCCGGCACCAGAATTACCGACCGGAACGGCGGGAAGTATTGTCACATATGATGAGAACGGTGATATAGGCGGGGAACTTGAACCGGGATGGGTGGCTTTTAATGGTGATCCTGAAACCAGTGTTCCGGGACTTGTTGCCACTGGTGGAGGAGGCGGGTTTACTAGTAGTCAATTTGGTATATTAAATCAAATAATGGCTGCAGGTGGACTATCAACAAATGTAACAATAGAACAATATCAGAGCCGTGGTAGTGGTGCCGCAGACGATGGTACAAATATGGATAATTTTGTTCCTACGGTTCGTGCAGTTGCAATTGGTTTAAGCAAAAAACAGGCGAAAAAGACCTGCGCCGGGTGGATGGATGGAACAACAACGCCCGATGCAACACATACTGATGCCAATTGTGTTTTATGGAACCTGCCTGATTAGTGTTAGTGGTTAGTGGTTAGTAAAAATGGACGCGGATGTGTCCATTTTTTCATCGTCATATTGGATAATTTATGAACCACTAATCACTAACACTAACCACTAACACTATTTTTCCTTTACTTTTTGGGCTTTTTTTTCTATCCTGAGCCCGTAAATAATAATTAAAAGGAGAAAATTATGGAAGAAGTGACAGTGGTTGATACGGCAAACACGGCGACACAACAGGGCGGATGGGGAACTTTGTTTGTGTATTGTTTGGTTGTGTTCGCAATTGTATATTTCTTGATGGTGCGCCCGAATAAAAAGCGTATGGCCGAATATCAAAAAATGATTGATTCTATTAAGGTTGGTGACCGCGTTATGGCCGCCGGTATTTATGGCAAAGTCAAAAAGATTGATGAAAAAACTATCGAAATGGAAATAGCCAAAGGCGTTGTTATCGAGGTTAGTAAAAACGCAATTGGTGCGGTTGAAAAATAAGTAAAGGGCGTTTGTTATGTTGAAAAAATTGCTGATTGTTTTTGTGGCGGTGTTTGGCGTGCTGCTGGCTGTGCCGACCATGGTGCCATCTGCATCAAAATATTTTCCGTCTTGGATGCACCCAATATCATTGGGGTTGGATTTAAAAGGTGGGGCCCAATTGTTGTTAGAGGTTGATACCGCAACAATGTTCCAAGAAAAATCTTTGCAATTGTATGACGAAGTCCGCAGTGCGATGATTGACCGAAACAAAGGTGTGATTCGGTTTTCTAATTTAAGAAATAATGACGGTGTTGTGTCTTTGACATTGCGCGAAGGCGAAGATATGTCCCGCGCCAAAGGGCGTTTGAAAAGCGTGTTTGGAAATACGGTCGATGTATCAACATCGGGGCGAACAATAACATTGTCTTATTCCGATAAACAACGTGAAGAAATGACCGCCGATGCGTTGGCACGCAGTATTGAAATTGTGCGGCGGCGTATCGATGCGTTGGGTACCAAAGAACCTTCGATTCAAAGTCAGGGCGGCAAATATATCTTGGTGCAATTGCCCGGCGTGGACAATCCCGAACATATCAAAGAATTGATTGGGCAAACCGCAAAAATGACTTTCCATTTGGTAAATGAAAACGTGACCGCGGAACAATTGGCATCGGGCGTTGCGCCGGCCGGAACAGAATTCTTGCCGTATATGGAATCGGCGTGGAATCGTGTGCCGGTATATTCGCGGGTCGAAGTTTCGGGCGAATCTTTGAAAGATTCCCAGGCGGATTTTGACCAAAATAATATGCCGGTTGTGACGACTGTGTTTGATACGGCGGGTGCGCGCCGATTCGCAAAATTGACCACCGAACACGTGAACGAACGATTCGCAATTGTTTTGGACGGCAAGGTTTTATCGGCACCAACGATTCGTGAACCGATACCGGGTGGCCGTGGCCAGATTTCTGGTGGATTCACACTCCAGGGTGCAAAAGATTTGGCCGTGTTGTTGCGCAGTGGTGCATTGCCCGCACCGTTACAGGTTATCGAAGAACGCACCGTTGGCGCGGGTTTGGGTGCCGACACAATTGCCCAAGGTAAAATTGGTTCGGCAATTGGTGTGGTATTTGTATTGCTGTTTATGATTTTGGTGTATCATGCATTTGGTATAATTGCAGATATCGTTTTGTTGGTTAATTTGGCGATGATTATTGGTGTGTCTGCGTTGATGGGGGCGACACTTACGTTACCCGGTATTGCCGGTATCGTGTTGACACTGGGGATGGCGGTGGATGCAAACATATTACCGTTTGAACGTATACGTGATGAAGTGCGTTCGGGTGCAACACCTTTGCGCGCGGTGGATCACGGGTTTGGTCGTTCAATGAAAACTGTGTTGGACGGCGAATTGACCAATTTAATTTGCGCATTGATTTTGTTTCAATTTGGTGCGGGGCCAATTCGTGGTTTTGCCGTGACATTGTCCATCGGTGTTATTACCACATTGTTCACCTGTTTGATGCTGTCGCGTGTATTGATAGATTGGTATATGGGCGGCAAGAACAAAAAAATTGGTTATATTAGAATTAAAAAGTAAAAGGGTTGTGTTATGAAATTGCATTTTATGAAGTATCGTAAATTGTCTTACTGGATTTCCGGTGTGTTGGTTTTGTTGTCAATTTTGTCACTTGCGTTCAAAGGTTTGAATTATGGTATCGATTTTGCAGGTGGTATTTCAATGGAGGTAAAATCTGTCGATGCCGGATATACCGTTGATAAAATGCGTCATGATTTGGCGGCGTTCAGTCCGGAATTGCAATCGGTGGATAATGATTCAATCTTGATTCGCGTTGGTTTACCCAAGGGCGCAACCGATGCCGAACAAAATGCCCGTGTGCGTGAAATCAAAGACATTTTGGGAAATCGCGTAGAATATTCCCAGGTTCAAATTGTTGGACCAAAAATTGGTGGTGAATTGGTGCGCGGTGGTATTTTGGCTGTGTTGGTGTCGTTCATATTGATGGCAGTTTATATTTGGATACGTTATCGTGGCGGATACGCAATTGGGTCATTTGTGTCTCTGGTTTTGGACTTTATTTTGATGTTTGGGTTCTTTTCCATCGCCGGATTGGAATTTAACCAAACGGCGATTGCGGTTATATTGATGGGTATTGGATATTCTATTAATGATAAGGTTGTGAACTATGACCGAATCGACGAGAATATTAAAAAGTATCACAAAATGCCGATGGATAATTTGATTGATTTGTCGGTCAATGAAATGTTGTCGCGTACATTGATGACCAGTATTACGACAATATTGGCGTTGTTGGGGTTATTTGTGTTCGGTGGAATGGCGTTGCGTGATTTTGCAATTGCAATGACGTTTTCGGTTGTTATGGGTACGCTGACCAGTATTTACATATCAAACGTTATTTTGTATCACTTTAATTTGCGTGAAACAAAGTATTGATTTGTGTGGCGTCGGTTGCGGAAAGAAAGGGGGGACGGATGAAATTTATAAAATTATTTTGCGGAATGTTTCTGGGGTTGGTCGCGGTCGGCGCGTACGCGGGTAATTTATTCTTTGAAGACGAACCAATCCAGGATGGTATAAATGTGGTTCAAATGTCCCAAGGTTTTGCCGATATATACGAAAAACTGGATGGTGTGAAATGGGGCGGTAAAAGTATAAATGTTGCAATCGAAAGTTTGGAAAATTTGAATCGAAATGCGCATATTGCCGCGACCGATGAACGCGTGGTTTTGGTGTGGGGTGATTCCATTGTTGCGAATTATCCGCGACCGGCGGCACGTGATTGGGACGCGTTTGGGGAAATTACAACGGCATTGATTTTGAAATTGCGTGAACGTGATGCGAATTTGCACGCCGCCAGTGACAGCGAGATTTATCGTGCGGTTGTTGATGGTTTGATGCGCGGGATTGATGAAAACGGACGATATGTTTTTTCCAAAGAAGCATCGGTCACGGACGATGGACGCATACTGACCAGTGTCGGTATCGAAGGTGCACGTGACGAACGCGGAAACTTTCGTGTGTTGGGTGTGTATAAAGGTTCGCCGGCCGATAACGCCGGAATATCGGCGGGTGATTTAATTGGAGAAATCAATGGTGCGTTGGTTTCTGATTTGTCTGATTCGGCATTGGCGTCTATGATGTCGGGATTTAATTCAGGAACATTAAAAATGACATTGATGACACCGGGCGGAACGCGCCGTGTGGTTGTGCGCCGTGCAACGATTGTCTTGGCAGACAGCGATGTTGTTTTTATGGATGATGATAATGGCGGGGTATTGGAAATAGTTATTAATCGCATATCAAATAATAGCGTTGCCATTGTGAACGAGGCATTAAATGAACATCAAAACCTGTCGGGGGTTATTTTAGATTTGCGTTCTGCGTTTGGTGATGATGAACGTGCGGCGGCAAAATTGGCGGGGTTGTTTATTGGGTCTAAACCGATAATGCGAATTGTTGAAACGGCGGGCGAAGAATTAGAAATCGTGCCGGCCGGTGCGGCATTGACCAATGCGCCGGTTGTGGTTGTCGTTTCCAATATGACGCGTGGCACCGCCGAGGCCGTTGCAAATGCGTTTTATGAAAATGGGCGTGGTGTTTTAATTGGAACGCCGACCGCCGGCAATGCGCGAATCGCATCACGTGTCGAATTGAAAAATGGCGGAATGTTGGAATTGATGAATAAATCTATCAAGACCGCCAGTGGGCGCGCATTGGATGGACGCGGGGTTTTCCCGTTGGTATGTTTATCAAACATTCGAACGTCCGGACAACAAAGTGCTTTTTTCCTGAATGTGATAAATCACGATTTTCGTGCGCGTGATTTTAACAGTGAACAAAATGTAGATGCGGAATCTGTGCGCCGTGGTTGTCCAACAATAACCAGTGGTGAAGATGAAGATTTATTGTCACGTTCGGTTGCGGTTCAGTTATTGACCGACCCAAAAATTTATAGCAGATTGTTGAATCTTAGTAATTAAAAAAAGGATAGGGATATGTTTTTAACACAAGAAAACAAATTGGATTTTAAGAAAATTTTATTTGGGGCCATTGTAACGTGTGCGTTGGTGTTGGGTGGTGTGTTTTGGTTTGATATCCCAGTTTTTAATTTTTTGCGTACATTTGATTATAAAATTTGGGGCGTACTTGGTGCAATTTTTTCGGCCAAGAATTGGTTGGTGGTATCACTGATTGTTTTGATAATTTTTTATATCAAGAAAAGTATCCAAACAAAACCGAAATTCAGTTTTAGCGATTTTTATAACAAGATAAAAAGCAGTTATGCCTTTTGGATTTTCTCGTCCGTGTTTTTGGCGGTGTCAACCGGGGCGTTGTTAAAATTTATAATTGGTCGTGCGCGTCCAATATTTTATGAAGCCATCGGTATGACGGGGTTCTTTCCATTCACTGGTGATACGGCGTTTCATTCTATGCCATCGGGGCACGCGTTGGCATCTTTTGCAGGTTTGATAATGATTGGAATGTTGGCGCCACGTGCCAAATGGTTCACGTGGGGATTGGCGATTGTAATTGCAGTATCACGCGTGTGTTCCGGATTTCATTGGCCGGCCGATGTTATATTCGGTGCGGTTTGGGGCGTGCTGTGTGCCGATATAGTTCATGCGTGGATGGTGCGGCGATTAAATAAATAATACGGCGGACTGTTATTTTTGTTTTTTTTATGATACAATGCCCAATGATATGAGCAAGCAATCGAAATTTTTGCCAGACAGTATGTCCGGCGCATTAAAGGCCATAATTGGCAAGTTGTTTGGTATTGCCATTTTCTTGGTTGCAACCTGGGCGGTTTTGGCGTTGATTTTTCATAATCCATATCTGGACGGATTGTCGGCTGCAGGTAATTTTGGCAGTCAATCAATAATGGGAAACATTGTTGGAATGTTGCGATATACTATCGGGTTTGTACCGGCGATGTTTTTGTTAATGTGTTTGGCGCGGTATGGGTTGACTTTATTGATTGGATTTGGGGCGGATTCAACACCGGAATATAATATACTGCGTGGGTTTGTTGGCATATGTTTGGGTGCGGCCGGGTTTGGATTGATTGCGCCACGAACCACATTTGGTGGAATGATTGGTTCGATTGTCGCCGCAGATGTTTCTGGAATAATTGGTGGTTTTGGGATATTGGTCGGGATATTATGCTTGGTCGGTTTTTTCATAATTGCGGGTGTGTTGTTGCACATAAGTTTTGCAGATGTTATGCGTATAGTTCGAATCGTTTGGCGTATGATACGTTATGTGTTAACCGCGTTCCATTTGATGCCCGCCGCACCAGAAGAAGAAACCGAGGATGAAGAAGAAGTGGAAGAGGAAGAAGAG
>JAFZUT010000029.1 GCA_017618175.1 Alphaproteobacteria bacterium | reverse complement strand
GGACCCCTTTATTCCTTAGATTATAGTGTAACAAAAAGGTACCTTTTTTGTGACCAGGTATCAGATTTCGTAAGTCATTGATTTTACTGAATCGCACTTTCTAAAAAAAGTGGTGGACAAAAAGGTACCTTTTTTTGACCACCTTGCACACAAAAACCGGCGGTTCCCCGCCGGTTTTGCTAACCACTTACACTAACCACTATATCTGGGCTTTGATTTCTTGAACCTCGTAGCATTCTACGCGGTCGCCTTCTTTCAGGTCGTTATATTTATCAAAACTCATACCGAATTCAACACCACCAGAAACTTCTTTGACTTCGTTCTTTTCGCGGCGCAATTCGCCGATTTTGCCATCGTATATAACAACATTGTCACGCAACAGGCGAACAAAGGCATCTTTCCGGATTGTGCCTTCGGTCATACGGCAACCGGCAACGCGTGTGCCTTTGCCCACCGTGAACAATGCGATAACATCGGCATACCCAATAAAGTTTTCTTTCTTTTCGGGTGCCAATTTACCGGACAATATTTCTTTGATTTCATCGGTAATACGGTACACGACACTGTGATAACGAATATCAACATGCGCCGCACGCGCCATATCACGCACCGCGGAATCCGCACGAACATTAAACGCGATAATCACCGCACCGGACGCAATTGCCAACCGCACGTCGCCTTCGGTAATTTGACCGACACCGGCGGACAATATATCAACACCGACTTTATCGGTTTTAATATTGCGCAACATATCGGTTATTGCCTCGACACTGCCTTGGACGTCGGCGCGCAGAACAATCGGCAAAGTCAATTTTTTATCATCACTGGTTTGTTTTGCAAACAATTCTTCCAGTGATGAACGTTTTACCGCGTTCGCCTTGTCACGGGCACGTTGCGCGCGCCAAGACGCGACTTCGCGACATTGCGCTTCGGTTTCCATAACGTTTAATTGGTCGCCGGCGGCCGGCACAGAATCCAACCCCAACACCATAACCGGTTGTGCAGGTTTAACCATTTTCACGCGTTCGCCGTTCGACATAATCAAACCGCGCACACGACCAAATGTTTCGCCAACAACGAACACATCACCAATTTTTAATGTACCTTGGCGAATAATAATGGTTGCAACCGCCCCCAGGCCGCGTTCCATTTTCGCCTCGACCACGGTGGCAATTGCCGGCATATCAGGGTCCGCACGCAAATCCATCATTTCCGCCTGCAGCAAAATTGCCTCTTCCAGTTTATCCAAGCCGATTTTTTGTTTGGCAGAAATTTCGACACATTGAACATCGCCACCCATTTCTTCAACCTGGACTTCCTGTTGCAATAAATCCGTTTTAACGCGTTGCGGGTTGGCTTCGGGTAAATCGATTTTGTTGATTGCGACAATAAACGGAACCTTGGCCGCGCGAATATGATTTATTGCCTCAATCGTTTGGGGCATTATGGAATCGTTTGCCGCAACAACCAAGACCACAATATCCGCCATTTGTGCACCGCGTGCACGCATCGCCGTAAATGTTTCGTGTCCCGGTGTATCCAAGAAAGTAATTACCGCACCAGATTTTGTTTTAACTTCATATGAAGAAATGTGTTGTGTAATACCGCCGGCTTCGCCTGCGACAACGTTTGCATTACGGAACGCGTCCAGCAGCGATGTCTTACCATGGTCAACGTGACCCACAACCGTCACAATCGGCGCACGCGGTTTCAAATTTTCCGGGTTTGGCGCGCGTTCAATTTGGTCGGCGTATGGTTTAACCTCAACCCGCTTTACGGTAGCACCAAATTCGCCGGCAATAATTTCCGCCGTATCGGCATCAATGGATTGATTTTGGGAAACCATCATTCCCATTTCCATCAATTTTTTGATAACATTTCCAACCTTTTCCGCCATCGCGGCCGCCAAGTCTTTGACGACAATTGTGTCGCCCAATGTGACTTCGTGTGCAACCTTTTGCGGGGCATTGAACATCGCACGTGCCTTTTCGCGGAAACGTTTAAGTGACGCTTCGGACCGGCGACGATTTGCACCGCGGATTCCGATTGAATCTTCGTCATCGTCATCGCCCATAACAATATCATGCAACGATATTTTGCCGGTTTTCGTAAATTCTTTCTTGCCACCACCAAATTTAGAATTGCGTCGCGAACTCATCGGTGAATCTTCACCATCATCAATATCATTGCGACGCGATTGAGATTTTTTGAAAGATTGATTTTGACGCGGGGTCGCAACATCTGGCACAACTTCGGGTTCTTCTTCAACCGCCGCAGTGGCATTTTCACGCGCCGCCAATTGTTCTTTGACCTGTTCATATTCTTTGGTTTCGCGGGCAATCTCGGCTTCACGTGCGGCACGTGCGGCGGCCTCTTCGGCTTCGCGTTTTTTACGTTCTTCTTCGCGGGCGTGTGCGGCCTCAAGAACAGCGCGCAATTTTTCATCCGCCGGATTATTACGCGGTTGAACCGGAGCAACTGGTTCTTCACGCAATTCGTTGCTTCCGGGGGCAACAACGCGACGACGACGTTCGACAAAAACCGAGTCGCCCTTTTTGCTTTGTACCGCACCCAGTGTGACAGATTTTCCCAGTGTTAATGTTGCCATATTTCAACCTTTGTTTTTTATTTGGTTTTTATTGTTGTTCTTCTTCGGATATTGTTATACCAAATGCGATTTCACGCGCCTTCATAATCACACGACCGGCAAGACGCGCACTCATTGTTTCTTCGCCCAGTATTTCGACCAATTCGTCAGACGCCAAATCGGCCAAATCAGCCAAAGTCTTGATGCCGGCCGCACCCAATTTCATAATGATTGGGCGTTTGATAAAATCGAACCGCAACAGGTCATCGGTCATACCCAATTTATGACCTTCGTCAAAGTAATCTTGTTCAACCTTGGCCAGGTATGTTTTGGCACGGTTTTGCAATTCGACCGCCAATTCTGTATTGAATCCTTCGATAGATTCCAATTCTTTTAATTCAACAAATGCGATTTCTTCAATCGTACGGAATCCTTCGGACACAAGAAGATGCGCAATCATTTCATCAACATCCAATCCACGGATAAAGAGTTCGGTCTTTTCTTTGACTTCCTTGGCACGGCGTTCTTGTTCTTCGGCCTCGTTCACAACGTCAATATTCCAACCCGTCAATTGGGATGCCAGGCGGACATTTTGACCGCGGCGACCGATTGCAAGTGATTGTTGGTCTTCGTTCACAACCACAACCGCATTACGCGTGTCTTCATCGACAATAATCTTTGCGACCTTGGCCGGTTGCATTGCATTAACGATAAATACCGCCGGGTCTTCGGAATACAAAATAACATCGATTTTTTCACCGTGGCATTCATTGATAACCGGTTGAATACGCGTTCCCTTGATACCAACGGTCATACCAACCGCATCAATAGACGGGTCGGCCGTTTCCACCGCAATCTTGGCATGTGAACCCGGCGCACGAGATACAGATTTGATTTTAATGATACCTTCATAGATTTCCGGCACTTCTTGGACAAACAGTTTTTCCATAAATAACGGGTGTGTGCGGGTCAAGAAAATCTGGGGTCCGGAATTGGAGCGCGCAACATCCATAATCAACGCGCGTACACGATCACCAACCGCCAAACGTTCGCCCGGAATCAGTTCTGTGTTTTTGATATAACCTTCGGCCTTGCCATTGATATCAACAAAGACGTTACCAAATTCGATACGTTTAACAACACCGTTGACAATGTCACCGATACTGTCTTTGAATTCTTCATATTGACGGCCCTTTTCGGCATCACGCACACGGGCGGTCATAATTTGACGCGCCGTTTGAAACGCCATACGACCAAATTCAGGTTCCGGCAAAGAATCTTCAACAACATCGCCCACAGATGGGTTTTTAGAATATTTTTTTGCCTCGTCAATAGTTAACATTGTTGACGGGTTATAATCTTCGCCCACCGATTCTGGTGATTCGATAACATCAAACAAGCGTTTAACATATATCGCCCCGTTTTTACGGTCAATATTTGCAACAATGTTAAATTCTTCGCCATATTTATGTTTGGCGATTTTTGCGATTGCGGCCTCAAGCGAATCAAAAACCGTTTCACGGTCAATCTGCTTTTCGGCGGCCAAAGAATCAATGGCCAATAACAAATCCTGACGTGGCATAGAAACAAAAGACATTTGCGTTTTCTCCCTTGGTATTTTGTTTTTCGTCTTGTTTATCTATAAGGGCGGGGTTTTTATGCCCCGCCCTTAAAATTTATCTTTTAAGAACACACGAATTATAACATCGAATCGGGCAATTGCAACTGTTTTTTGCATATATTTACTAAATATATTTGACGCTGTGACTTTTGGGCTCTATACTTGAAAGCGATGAAAACCATAGACAAATATTTTACAAAACAGCTGGTTGGGATTTTTGTGATGCTGTTATTGATTTTGACTGGACTGGCGTGGATGGTCCAGATTATGTCTATGATGAAATTCTTGATGAATTATGGCGTTAAACTTTCGAACTTTTTGGGGTTAACCATTATGATGGTGCCATTCATTGTTTCGATTATTGTCCCGTTCGTCACATTTATCGCAATCCTGTTTGTTTATAACAAGATGATTGGTGACAATGAAGTTGTGGTTATCGCGGCATCGGGGACTTCGCCCGCACGCATTGCACGACCGGCTATTGCATTGGCGGGAATTTTGACCGTTGCACATTTGGTGTTAAATACATGGATTGTTCCGGCGACCCAGGCAAAATTTTACGACACACAATGGAATTTGCGATATGGCCTGGCACACCTTAAATTACAAGAGGCCGCCTTTACCGAAATGTCGCACGGTTTGGTCGTTTATGTTGATAAGGTTTCTGGTCATGATTTAAGCCAGGTTATGTTGTCTGACACGCGCAACGATAATTCGCAAATGACAATTTTTGCGCGTACGGGTAAATTGGTCACGACAATACGGGGATTATCTATCGTTATGACGGACGGTTCACTCCAGGCCACCGGCAACGGGAATGTAATTGGAACATTTGACAGTTTTGATATGGATTTAAGTGTAACGGAAAAAAGTGGCGGTTCCGCGTTCAAGGCGCGCCGGATGCCAACAATCGAACTGGTTAAATCTATTTCGCAAAATATGACCCCGAAACAGTATAAGGCCGTTATGTCAGAATTATGCAATCGTATTTTGGGGCCGTTGATGAACCTGATTTTGGCAATGTTGTGTGTGACAATATTGTTGCGTTCTTCGTTGCTAAGGCGGCGGACCAGTTTTGCGCCCGCGATTGCGGTTTTGGCGATGTCCGTGGTTATGGCGTCATTTATGTCTTTGTCCAATATGCTGGATAACGGAACGCACTTTATGTTGTTGGCATTGGGACAATTTGTATTATTGGGAATAATAACCATACTGTTGGTAAGAAAATGAGGAAGCAATATTTCGCATTTTTAATGGGAATTATATCATCACCGGCAATGGCGTCGATGTCCGTTGATTTGAATGAACCAACACTTATTAAGGCCGAAAAAATTGAATATGACCTTAAATCCGAAACAATCAAGACAACCGGTAAAACAGAAATATCTAACAAATCTGGTCAAAAAATGACCTTGATGGATTCGTACTTGACCAAGAATGGTAAAGATTTGTCGGGTAACGATATTCAAATTTGGTTGGGTGAACATGTGTATTTAGAATCTGATAATATCACACGCGATGGTGATGTAACCATCGCACGGGATGCGACATTTACCGCGTGTAAAAATTGCGACAGTTATGGTGAAGCGTGGGAAATAACATCCAAGAAAATCAAACACAATTTAGATTCACGTATGTTGGCGTTTTACAATATGGTTTTCTGGGCATACGATTTTCCAATTCTGTGGTTGCCATATTTTGATATGCCTGACCCGGGTGTAAAACACAAGACCGGGTTTTTAACCCCGAATTTGGAATCTACTAACAAGATGGGGACCCAAATAAATGTGCCGTTTTATATCTATATGTCTGATACGCATGATGCAACGGTGACTTTGTCATATTTGACACGCGAAAATCCATTATTTCAATTGGAACACCGATTGAACGCACCGCATTCAGAATACCGGACACGCGGTTCTTTTACCCATAATCGTGCGGGTGAAAATCGTTGGCATATATTTAACGATGATATTATTGAATTGGGCGAAAACGCACGCGCAACAATTTTCTTGGAACGCGCATCCGATAAAACATATTTGCAGAAATATGGATTTTACAGCGAACAACCATATTTGGATTCCGGGGGCAAGGTTGAACTGTTTGGTCAATCGGGTTATGTTATTGCCGACGCACATATATTCCAAGAATTGCGCCGTCCAACACGTAAATATTCTGTGCCGGATGGAAATATTTTGCCAAACATCCGCGGGGTATATCAAACCGCGCCAATGTTTGCCGCGACATACGCGACATTTATGGGTGATATTTTGGGCATATCGGGTGACGGTGTATTAACGCAACGACTTATTGGCGAAGCACGTGTGGTGTCGCCTTGGACTATTTGGGGCGGAAATCGTTTAACCGCAAGTATCGCAACAAGATATGATATATATAATTTTAACAACGCAACAATGATTGATGGTGATGTGTATTCTGGGGTCAAGAATCGGTTCTTGCCAAATGGTTACCTTGAATGGGGATTACCTTTGTTCAGGCCGTCCACCACATGGACCCAGGTCATAGAACCGCGCGCCAGATTAACGGTTATGCAGCACACCAATAAAAGTCAATTCGCAATTAACAATGATTCCGTTGGTGCATTGTTATCGGATGCAACATTGTTTTCGAACAATCGTTTTTCTGGATTGGATTTATGGGAAAACGGAACTTTTGCAGATTACGGTATGCGTTGGTCCGCATTTAATGCAAACGGAAAAACGGTTGAGGCGTTCGTTGGTCAAACATATGATTTTACAAAACGCGAAGACACCGATCCCAACAGCGGATTCCGCAACGGACAATCCGATTATGTTGCACGCATAGGCTATAACAATATGGAATGGTTAAACATATATACCCGTTTTCGTTTGGCGCAAGAAAATCTGGCACTGCGACACACGGAAACAAACTTTGTTTTGGGGACACCGCGTAACTTTGTGAACCTTGGGCATATTTGGTCGCGCCAATTTTATGATGCCCAGACCCAGGCAGAAACAATTCATGAATTCGCGGGCGGGATTGGTTTTGCGATTACAGACCGGTGGTCATTGCGTTGGAATGCGATTTATAATGCAACCAATGAACAATTCCAACAACACAACGGCGCACTGTATTATGAACATCCGTGTTATTATTTAAGTTTCGGTTATCGCCGCGATAATGCGGTCAAAGAAGACTATCAAGGAACAACGACCTTCCAATTCCGTTTTGGAATAAGCGTTGACGGCAAACATTACTAAAAGGAAAGGAAAATATGAAACAGGCATTTTTGATTACGATTATTTTATCTTTGTTTGGTATAACGGCAAATGCCGCGACCGTTGTTGCAACGGTTGATGGTAAACCAATTACCGACACAGATATAACCGCACGAACAAAACTTATGGCGCGCCAGGGTAAAACATCTACCGACAATCGGCGTGTTGCATTACAGAATATCATAGATGACAGTGTAAAATTAAAATATGCAGCGAATTTTAATGTTAAACCGACCGAAAAAGATGCAGACGCAGAATTAAAGAAAATGAATCTTGGCGAACTTTCCGCATCGGAACGGGAAATGGCGCGCAGTGCAATTCAAGCGAATATTGCATGGCAGGTTATAATTGCACGAACAATTGTTCCAACGGTTGATATTTCACGCGAAGATGTTGCCGCAGAAAAGACTGCATTGGAACGCGAACATGGATTACCTTTGGAAATGACTTTGGTGCGATTGGTCGATGTTCCAAGTGATGTTACATCTAAACTGGCCAAACCAAAAAGTTGTGACGATGCAATCGATATGGCGGAAAGATTAGGTGGCGCACCGCAAAAGTTCACCGCATTGCAATACGAATTGTCGGCCGATGTACGTGAACAAATTGCGGGATTGCCGACACTTACATGGTCAAAGCCATCAAATGGTTCTGTATTCTTGATTTGCAAATCCACCAAGACCGCAGAATACGGAAAATTGGATGATATTATCAAACAAAACGCGGTGTATAAGCAATCTATGTTTATTGCCGACCAACAATTAAAGCAACTGCGCCGGCGGGCGGTGGTTGTTATAAACGACGACAGATATAAACTATGACAAAAACGATTCTTTTTGATTTAACAAATGCAAAATTGGAAAAATTCATGGCCGATATGGGGCAACCACGGTTTCGTGCCAAACAAGTTATGGATTGGATGTCGCGTGGCGCACCGGATTTTTCAGTTATGAAGAATTTGCCGATTTCGTTGCGTAATGATTTGGATGCGGTCGCACAAACTTTGCCGGTGCGTGTTGTTAAAAAATTGCAATCAACGGATGAGCAGACAACAAAATTCTTGTTGGAATTAAATGACGGCGAACGCATAGAATGTGTGTTGATGCGCACCAGTTATGGCAACAGTGTCTGCGTCAGTTCCCAGGCCGGATGCGCAATGGGTTGCAAGTTTTGTGCCAGTACGCTTTTGGGTCTTAAACGCAATTTGACCGTGAACGAGATTTTTGCACAAATCTTGGTGGCACAATGGGAATTGCGCGATGATAAATTTGCCGACAAACCTATTCACCCGAACGGTGACGCAAATAATAATGATGTTTCGCATATCGTTGTTATGGGTACGGGTGAACCATTACAGAATACCAAAAATGTTATCGGGTTTATAGAACGCGCGAATCGTGAAATGGGAATTGGGTGGCGGCGCATTACGGTTTCTACGTGCGGAATTGTTCCGGGTATAAACGAATTGATTGAATGGGGGCGGCCAATAAATTTGGCAATATCGTTGCACGCACCAACGGATGAATTGCGCCGGAAAATTATGCCGATTGCGAATAAATATTCAATTCAAGAGACTATGGATGCGGCGTGGCGGTTCACCGATTTGCATAATCGGCAATTGATGATTGAATATATATTGTTGGGTGATAAGGATGGCAACCTTTTGAACGCGACAACCGAATGCGCGGAACAATTGGTGGAAATTGTACACGGGAAAAATTGTATGGTGAATCTTATTCCATGGAATACGGTGGCGGAACGCGAATTTACATCGCCATCGGGGAATGCGGTTCATCGATTCCAAGATATTTTAATTAAAAACGGTGTACACACACGATTGCGTCGCGAACGTGGTACCGATATTGGTTCAGCATGCGGACAGTTAAGAATTAGCGGTTAAAATTAGTGACTAGTGAGAGCAGGATGTAGCAACACAAAGGATATATGATGAATTTAGAATATATAACCTGTTCTGATATGCGGGAATATAACGAAATAGATGATATTATTGACCTTGGGAAAAAATACCCAATGGCGGAGTTCGCAATTCAGGCACACCCATCAAAATTTTCGGCACATATGCCACGCTATGTTTGGTTTGATACGTTGATGCACGCATCGTGTGTGAATGACGTAAATTTGGCCATGCACGTAAATGCCGAATGGCGAACCGAGATTTGTCGTGGCAATATTCCATATGAAATCAAACAGATGTGGGATTTGAAACGCGACAACGGCAAACCCGTAATTGGTCGGGTCCAGGTAAATATTAATGGCGGCACAACACCGTACAGATTCTATACAAAAAAAGTTGCAGATATTATTCGTGCATATCCGGATATTGAATTTATATTTCAATATACACCTAAACAACGTGACCGCATTTGGGCGTTAAACGCAACGGGTGCAAAATTTTCATTATTGTTTGATGCATCGGGTGGGCGCGGTATATCCCCGGACACGTGGAATTCACCGGTATACCCAAATCATAAAATGGGATACAGCGGTGGGCTTTCGCCGGAAAACATTGCCGATAATTTAGATAAAATAAATATGGTTTTGCCGGTCGGTTATAATACCTGGATTGATGCCGAAGGTAAATTGAAAGGCCCCGACACAAAGCAATTTGACACAGCACGCGCCGAACAATACATTCAAAATGCAATAAAATGGTTGGTCAAGAACAAATGAAAAAACATTTTTACGTCAAATATTTTCTTGTTGGGTTATTGGCAACAATATTGGCGGGACCGATTGCGGCACAAAATACACGGCGTGATAAAAAGAAATCTAAAACCGAATTGCCGGCAAACGACAGTATCGCAAAACAAACCCTGACGCATTCTATGCCGATCCCGGGTGTTCAGCCTCCATCACGACCAAAGCGACCAAAATTTTTGGTTGGACATGTTGACGATTCATATCAGTTGGATATGGGGTCGTTTGTTAATATGACCACAGATGATTTGCGTGCGGTATTGGCGCCAAATGTCACGATTAAACCGTTTGTTCGATTTTTTGATAAATATACAATTGGTGCGCACGCAAACATTATTGTTCAAAATTATTTAACCAAAGAATTTTCTGCGATTACAGACTATGCGTATATAGATATGGCGGCCCAAACCAAAATCGGCAAAATTAGTGTCAAAATCGGGAAAGTACCGGTAATAAACCATCCAAATTGTTTTACCGAATCTGTGCCATTTGGGAATTTATTGTTACAGCGTATTTATTTTGATTCACGGCGATTTGTACCACGTGCAATTATTGCTTCATACACCGGCCAAGAAACATCTTTTGGAATCGGGTACGGTGAACACACCGATGGATTCGGGTTTATGGGCAACGGTTATCTAATAATGTTTTTCGAACAAAAAATAGTGGACAATTTTCAAATGGGCGGATTCGTATTGGATGAACGAAAACAATCATTTGGCGATTTGTATATCGCATATCAACCAACACAACGTGATGCGGTTGTATTGCAACTTTTGGACTTTGGTGGCCAACCAACATTTTATGGATTGTATCGTCACACGCTTAAAAATGAAGAGGCCGCATTTTCAATAAACGGGTTCACCCAATCAAGTGGTGGCGCACGCGGCACAGACATTGCGTTTCAACATATCAAAAGCGGAACATATGTATCGACCGGCGCACATTATCGCGACCCATTGATGAACCCCCAAGAATCGGCACAATGGACACCATTCGTCCAAGTCGGCATAAACAAGACATTAATGCCCAAGAAAACACGATAAAAAACCGGCGGGGAACCGCCGGTTTTTGTGTGCAAATTGGTCAAAAAAAGGTACCTTTTTGTCCACCACTTTTTTTAGAAAGTGCGATTCAGTAAAATCAATGACTTACGAAATCTGATACCTGGTCACAAAAAAGGTACCTTTTTGTTACACTATAATCTAAGGAATAAAGGGGTCC
>JAFZUT010000028.1 GCA_017618175.1 Alphaproteobacteria bacterium | reverse complement strand
CCCGGTGACACGCACACTGTTCAAATCTATCATGGTTATTTGGATTCTGTCGGGCGCAATAAATCGTTCAAACCGGTCAAAGACCACATCTGCCAACAAAACGATGACACCCAAAACAACCAAGTGCCCCAATATCGAAAAACCAAAATTTTCTGTCGCAAAATGGTTAAATTTGCACATTTTTATTTATCCAATTTTGTCCGCAACCCCACACGTTCAAAACCCGCGGTCTTTAATTTACCCATAACCGCCATAACTGCGCCATAGTCCGCCCGCCGGTCACCATTTATAACAATGGCCAGGTTGGAATTTTCACCACGCATTGCAACCGCACGTTTAATAACATCGTCCAACGGCAACTGGGTTGTACCAATATAATAACGACCCGCCGAATCGACACTGATTTGCATCGCGTGGTCGGTACCCGTCAAAACCGTTGTCCCGGCATTTGGCAAATCCAAATCTATACCATTCGTCATCATCGGTGTCGTCACCATAAAGACCGCCAACAACACCGTCATAACATCAATCATTGGCGTAAGCGAAAGTGTGGCATCAACAATTCTGCGGCGCGTCCGTGACATTTTATTTTCCCCCGATTTTTTCATATAAATCATCGGCACGTTTGGAAAAAACCTGGTGTGCAATTGCCGCAGGTATTGCCACAATCAACCCCAACGCCGTTGTTCCCAATGCAATTGCCAAACCCGGTGCAATTACGCCAATGCTGACCGATTGGTTTGCACCAATTGAGGCAAAAGAATCCATAACACCCCAAACCGTTCCAAAAAGCCCAATAAACGGGGAAACATATGCCACCATTGCCAAAAACCAAAGGTTTTTATCGAACGGACGAATCGCTTCATCGGGGTTCCCGGTTATCTTTTTATGGCGCACACCATGAAAAAGCCGAATTTTTTCAACAATGACCGCCCACGACATAACACTAAACACCACCAAAGTAATCGATGCAACCGCCGTCACGACATCGCTTGTAAACAATCTCCACAAAGAAAACGCATTCATTTTTATTCCTTACCTTAAAATTAAAAACATTTAATTCAACCGCGATGTGATATCGCCGGGAATACTTTTTAATTTCATATCCGCACCAATATACGCCACAGTTATGTGCATTATAGCACAAATCGTATCACCATGCACGAACTTTTGTTCCAAATCCATCGAAACCGCACCAACCGCGGTTATGGCCGTTTCCACAATAAAATCATCCGCCAATTTTAACGGCGACATATATTTTATATCTAACTTTTTAACCACAAAGCCCAAATCACCGTCCGGCACAGATATTCCACGCATCATATTCATCCGCGCACGTTCCGCAATTTCAATATAACGCCCATGATACATTATTCCACCCGCATCGGTGTCGGCATAGGCAACCGAAAAATCAAATTTATATGTTTTCATGATTATTTCTCCAATCCCATATGACGATATCCCGCATCGGTAACGATTCGGCCACGCGGGGTACGCTGAATCAAACCCAATTGCATTAGATATGGTTCTATTACATCTTCAATTGTGTCCGCCGGTTCAGACAACGCCGCCGACAAATTATCAATTCCAACGGGGCCGCCCGCATAGTGCATTATAATTGCATTCAAATAATCCCGGTCAATTTGATCCAACCCGGATGCATCAATATGCAGTTGTTCCAAGGTTGTTTTTATCACATCTGCCGTAATTATACCGGAACCCATTGCCGTGGCAAAATCACGCGCACGTTTTAACAAACGGTTGGCAATACGCGGTGTTCCACGTGAACTTTTTGCCAATGCCAATGCACCACCTTCGTCAATATCGGTTCCCAATATCCCGGCACTGCGCCGAATAATCTTGGCCAAATCCGCCGGTGGATAAAAACTAAGTCGCAAATCAATTCCAAACCGATCGCGCAACGGATTCGACAACAACCCCGTCCGTGTTGTCGCGCCAACCAAAGTGAACGGTGGTAAATCGATTCGAACACTTTTTGCGGACGGTCCTTCACCCAACATAATGTCCAATTTGAAATCTTCCATCGCGGAATAAAGTACTTCTTCTATGGCGGTCGGCAAACGATGAATTTCATCAATAAACAAAACATCCATCGGTTCCAACGCCGTCAGTATTGCGGCCAAATCGCCTTGCTTGGTCAGCATTGGTGCCGATGTCGCCCGGAAATTTGCGCCCAATTCATTTGCCACAATATGGGCAAGTGTGGTTTTACCCAATCCCGGTGGCCCATACAGCAACACGTGATCCATCGGTTCAGCGCGTGACCGCGCGCCCGATATAAATACGGACAAATTCTGCTTTAACGCATCGTGACCGATAAAGTCCGCTAAGCTCTTGGGACGAATACTTGCCGCCATTTCATCGGGTATATTTGGATCCATAAATCTGTTCGTCTTTTCCATTTG
>JAFZUT010000027.1 GCA_017618175.1 Alphaproteobacteria bacterium | reverse complement strand
CACAAATCGAAAAATGTAAATCCATCCATTTTTTATATTGTATTTTATTTTTTGCGATTTCATTAAATTCTTTATGTGTATTTTGATTTGGCCATTCAAGTGCAACCTGATGTAATAACTTTGTGTTTTTGGCTGTTTTTAACACCAAATCTTTCAATTCACTTGGCCAATAAAAATGCGCATAAGAACATCCAACAAACCAGTTGTCATCACCTGTCTGTGCCAGTAAATTCGTTTCTTGCCAAAAATCTTTTTCGTTCTTATATCCGTATGTTTTTAAATATTCTTTAAAATCTTTGACGCATAAATTCAACACTGCTGGTCGTGCCATTACAGATATAAATATAGGCGCGCCGGGTTTTGCCACACGAACCAATTCTTTGATTGCTTTTTTTCGTTCGGTTTCTGTACGTAAATGCGACAAAGGTCCGCCGATGCATAAAACCATATCAAAAGAATTATCTTTGTATGGTAATTCTGTGATAGAGCCTAAATCCACAGAATCAACAAACTTATCAACACGATGCTGTTTTATTTTTCGTTTAGCAACTTCTAACTCTTTGTCCGATATATCCAACAAAGTCATATGATAACCTTGTTTTGCTAAATCTATTGTATAACGTCCCGGGCCGCCACCAGCATCCAAAATTTTCATTCCTTTTTTAAGATACTTTTTATAAAAAAACTCTGTGGTTTGAAATTCCAACATATGTGCCGCATTTTTTGTTGTGCGTGTAAATTCTTTTTCTGCACATTCATTATAAAAATCTTTCACAGAAACACCGTTTTTACGTTTTTTGGAGTTAACAAATAGTGATTTAATAAAATGAAACACGATTTTTCTCCTTACTAATGTCATACATTATATCACAAAAGTTCGAAAGTGGCAATTTTTTGCAACTTTTTAACATTAAACTTTCGAACTCGACACAAGTATTGGAAACCAAACAAAAAACCGCCCTGAAACGAACGGTTGTCTATCTTGGTTGGGGCAGCTGGATTCGCTCGCCGGGCACGAATGTGCCGGCTGCGCGCAACCCGTGACGATCGCGGTTCGTTTCACTTCCGCAATCTACTTGGTTTCGAACCTTTTGCAACATCCGTTGCAAATGATTCAACCATCACACCAAAACCAAAAATTACAACGCCCAAATGGGCGTTCGAATTTTTGGTTGGGGCAGCTGGATTCGAACCAACACTAACGGAGTCAGAGTCCGGTGTTCTACCATTAAACTATGCCCCAAGGCGGGGTGTATTATATACCGCCACATTCCGTTTTGCAAATAAAAAATACTGCGCGCAGTACCGGATGCATTCGTTCCTATGGTTTTGTTTGGCACAAAAAATATAATTTTTACTAAACGCAAACCAAAAGGATTCCAAATGAACAAACATACCACATCAATTATCACGCTGTGCGCCATTATCGGATTTCAAAATACATCAAATGCCTGTACCGGGATAACCCTGACCGCGGATGACAATTCCGTTATTGCTGCGCGAACCGTCGATTGGTCAGGTTCAAAAATGGACAATATCTATGTGATATCGCCGCGCAATCACACCGAACAATCGTTGTTGCCAGATGGCACACAAAACGGTATGTCATTCACCGCGAAATATGGTTTTGTGGGCCTGGGGATGCAACGGCCCGAATTCGTTGTTGACGGCACGAACGAGACAGGATTAAATGTCGGTCTGTTCTATTTCCCAGATTTCGGCAAATATCAACCATACGATGCCGAATATCGCGAAAAAACATTGGCCGATTTCCAGGTTGTATCATGGATACTGTCGCAATTTTCAACCATAGACGAAGTGAAAAACGCAATCGACAATGTTCGCATTGTGAACATAGACCCCACGGCTTCAACCGTTCATTGGCGCATTACCGAACCATCCGGGCGAGTGGTTGTAATGGAAATAATCGACGGAATTCCAACTTTTTATGAAAACCCCATCGGCGTCATTGCGAATTCGCCGAACTTTGATTGGCATATGACGAACCTTGACAATTACGTGAACCTGACTTCAGGCACGGTTGCACCAACACCATTTGGTCCAATTAAACTGCGGTCACTTAGTCACGGCACAGGCCTTTTAGGCTTGCCGGGTGACTTTTCTTCGCCGTCCAGATTTGTTCGCGCCGCGTTCTTCAAGACATATGCCGTTGAACAACCAAACGGGCCAGAAACCGTGAAACAAGCGTTTCATATACTGAACAATATGGATGTCCCATTCGGCACGACCCAGACGGCCAAAGAGAAAAAATTCGATATGCCCGCGGCGACCCAGTGGACAATTGCAACCGATACGGCAAATCATACCGTATATTATCATACGATGTATAATCGCACGTTGCGCAAAATTGATATGAACAAAATAGACTTTGCCAGTGTTCCATTTCAATCGCACCCATTGGATATAATCGAAACCGAAACGATAATAGATGCAATCGTCACACGATAAATCATAATATTTGCCTTTTGAAAAATTGGGTCTATAATCGACACGGTTTAACAGAAGGAGATGTTATGAAAATAAAACCATTTCGTGGTGTTCGTCCACCCAAAGAATTGGCGGCAGAGGTCGCATCGCGTCCATATGACGTTTTGAATTCGATAGAAGCCAAGGCCGAGGCCAGTGAAAAATCGTTACTGCATATTATCAAACCGGAAATCGATTTTGACCCAATTGCCGATGAACATAGTCAGGCAGTCTATGATAAAGCGGTCGAAAATTTCAAATTGTGGCAAGACCGCGGTTGGTTGCGCACCGATGACAAAGAAATGTATTATATTTATGCGCAAACAATGGACGGCCGGACACAATATGGTTTGGTTGCCGCGGCAAATGTAGATGATTATATGACCGGTAAAATTAAAAAGCACGAATTGACACGCAAAGACAAAGAAGACGACCGTATGATTCATGTCCGCAATCAAAATGCGAATATTGAACCGGTGTTCTTTGCGTATCCCGATGTTCCGGAAATGAACAAAATTGTTGAAGATTTCGTTGCAAACAATGCCCCCGAATATGACTTTACGGCCGCCGATGGTTTCGGTCATAAATTCTGGGTTATTCGTGACGATGCGATAAATGCACGCATCACAGAAATCTTCCGTGATATTCCGGCAATGTATGTGGCGGACGGGCACCATCGCACTGCGGCGGCGGCACGCGTTGGCGCAGAAAAACGCGCCCAAAATCCGAACCATACCGGAAACGAAGAATACAATTATTTCTTGGCGGTAATCTTCCCAGAAAGTCAATTAAAGGTTATTGACTATAATCGCGTTGTCAAAGATTTGAACGGCCTGACGCCCGAACAATTCTTGGCGGAATTAGAAAAATCTTTTGAAGTAAAAGATATGGGAACCGAAATTTACAAGCCGACAAAATTGCATAACTTTGGTATGTATTTGAACGGGAAATGGTATTCATTGACTGCACGCCCGGGTACATATAACGACAACGACCCGATTGGTGTTTTGGACGTTACGGTTTTGTCGAATTTGGTATTTGATAAAATATTGAACCTGGGCGATTTGCGCACCAGTAAACGCATAGACTTTGTTGGTGGCATACGGGGCCTGGGCGAATTACAGAAACGCGTTGATTCTGGCGAAATGGTTGCGGCGTTCGCGCTGTATCCGGTGACGATGCGTCAAATTATCGACATCGCCGATACCGGCAACATTATGCCACCGAAAACAACATGGTTTGAACCAAAACTGCGCAGCGGTTTGGTCATCCATAAATTGTCATAATCAATGTAATAAACAAATGGGTGCGATTTCGCACCCGTTTTTATTATGGCACAACAACTTCATCCAACCGGCCGGCGTGATACACACTTTGCCCCCACATCAAATTAAATGTATCAACGCCCGTTTCCAGTGGCACATAACATGTGGTTCCACCACTTTGCAACACCAATGCCGGCGTTGTCACTTTATCGGATACAATTGGATATTCACCCTCGGTATCACCGGTCTTGGTCTTTAACGTTGTTGCGAAATCACAATCGGTCGTACATGCGGTTTCACCATTATCGCCTGTATAATAATGCTCGTTTGGTTTAAGACCCGGCTCACAAACTGCGCGACTATCAATACTGGATACGCCCCAAGCAGTTGTTGCACTATGCACCCCACACGGACATTCGGTATCCATAGATGTGTCAAGGAATGTATTACTAAATATATTTGTTGAACTGCCTGTTATACCGGCAAACAATGCGGGGCTAATATATCCAACAATACCGGCATCACGTGCAAATGTTGCAAAAAACATTGCTTCCGCGGTACCCGAAACACCACTGAACAATCCGGCCGGAATTGAACCTGTTAAGTTTGTGCAACCATTGAATGTTGAAATAAAGCGAGGTTGATTTCCATTGGCTAAACTTCGGTAAATTGCCCCCAATGAACCCGATATACCCGCAACATACAGCGGTGTCCCGGCATGTTGCGTGGTTCCATTATAACCTGTTGCTTTGATACCAAAACTGACCGCACCCGGTATATCAATATCATAACGTTCATCATACCCCGTGGCCAAACCATCAAACCGTATTGTATGAACGCCGGCCGTTTCATATGTATGCGGAACAACCGCCCGGTAATTTATTGTTTGCAACGTGCCGTCACCCCAATCGACATAGAATAATCCATCTGAACCCTGCCAATACTTAAATGTATCGCCGGCGGACATATTTGTTGTCGTCACGGTAAACTTTGGGTCAAATTCAACCCATTGTGCCGTCAGGGTTTTATCGGTCGTATATGTCCATTTGAATGTTCCTGATTGAACTGTGTTTGTCCCACTGATTGCCCAACCCGACAACACATAACCACTGCGTTCACATGAATTTTTCATAATCATTGTTGGATTAAAATCGGCATCATATGTCGCAACGGCGGTCGCCGGTGGCGTTCCCGTTGTACCCGTACCACAATCATACGTCACATTGTATTGGTTTGCCGTACACGATTGACCATCACCCGCCACACCATAACCGGTATTACACGTCCATGATGCGTAAAATGTTTTGTCCCCGGTATCTGTATCCAATATCGTTTGTGTTGCGGCACAATCGGTCAGCCCAGAATCCACACACCAACCGGCAAAACCGCTGTTTGCACGCGTTGGCACGCCATCTATTATTGTTTCGACACCCGCGGTATATGTTGTCGGCATACCCGAAGATGCTGACGTCCCGCCATTTAATTCATAGTGTATATCAAAATCTTCCGCAAATGCCGTAAACGGCGCAACCACCACGCCAAAAACCAACATCATCGGCATAAAAATTCGTGACATCACACCCAACCCGCTTTATAAAATATGTTTTGGTAATTATATCACATTTTTAATCTAAAAAAAAGCCCCTTTAGTTAAGGGACTTTCCGTTATTTTTATTTGAACACTTAAATTTCTTTTTCTTGACATTTTGCCAGAAATTTCCGGACCAACGCGCTGTCTTTTGACATTTTCAGATTATGTTCCGCCAAGATGGTCTGAAAATTATCGATGTCTTGATTTACCCTTATCACATCCTTCATAAACTGCTGTCCACGTTTTGGAACACGAAATACCACAGATTGATATTTATGACTTTTGTGTGGGCGCAATATAACACCATTTGCCCGAAACACACGGGTCAAATCATACAGGTATCGAATATTATAACTGGTTGGTATAACATAGTAATATCCGCGTTTGTGCGGTGTGACAACATCCTTGACTTCATGCGCCATCGTGGCCGCACGCAGCACATCTTCTATTCCGGGTTGCCATTCCGGATGCCGGCCTGTTTTACTTAAAAGATATTTCATATAAACCATATCAATTTCCTATATAGACACGTTAAATGTAGACTAAATTATAAATATGTCAAGTATTTGTATCACTTTTCGTTTTCAAATTTGCCGAACAACTTTTGCAATGTTGTTTGCTTTTTCTGGGTATAATGCGCCAAAACCTGTTGGAAATTATCGGCATTTTGGTTTACAATGTACGCATCCTGCATAAACCGTTGCCCCCGGTCACGAACCCAGAACACAATTCCACTGCGATTTTTTTCTTTTGATTTTCGTGGCATCAAAAACACACCATTGGCACGAAATACACGTACCATATCGTAAACTTCCTTGCGATTATATGTTGCGGGAATAACACAAAAATACTTTTTACCACGCGCACTGACCGTCTTGCGAATTTCATACGCCCGAAATGCAGCCTTTAATACATCATAAACCTGGGGCTCGCAACGCGGGAACCAACCCGTTTTACCCAATAAATATTTCATATAAACCATATCTGGCCCCCTTTTTGCACCGGGGACAAATGATATTCCAAACAAAATATAAGTCAAGTCTTTAAATTCCAACCGCATGCGACAATTTCATCATAAAAATCGATTCGTTTCCATAATCATCGATATTATTTGGATTTATGCGGTAAATAAATCCAATTGCACCATCTGTAAATGGCCCAAAGTTATGATGATACGATGCATTAAACCGCAATTCGCGCGACCGTGGCGACATATCTATGTGCCGCACACCCATATTGGAAACCGATAAATCATATTGACCGTCATCCGCATCAATTATGTCATAATCTGCATATGCATAACTGATGCCACCCTTTGACACCGTCAATGGCATAGACGCACCAAAACTGAAATTCCCAATATCGGTTGATACCGCAAAAGCGTTGGAATCAAAATCTGACATTTGAACCAACATTCCCAATTCTGTATCTGGCGTTGTGTGCGCAAATGTTGCACGCGCACGCAATTTCACCGTTTCCCACGGCACAAAGTATGCATCTATATCAACATAGTTTGTATTTGACGCGCCAATCGCCATCAATCCCGAACCATACGAACCCAAAACCGTATTATTTTCATGCATCGCACCAAACGCAGTATTTATACCAAAACGGTTATTGCCCCACCCTATTTCGGATTGTGCACCCGAAATCGCACCCAAATGCATGGGTTCATACGTAGATGAAATCGTTGGGTCATTTTCCAACAATCCTTCGTCTGTTATCACACCCGAAAAGGCACGCGCACCAAACGCCCAATTACCGTAATTATAATGTGCATCACCCGTCACAGCATTGGATGCCAATGCCAAAATAGGATTCGCCATACCGGTAAAGCGCGATTCACCGTTGGTCAAATAACGTTGGTAATCGGCGGCAATGTTCCAATTACCACCCACATATTCCAACCGCATAGAATCCAAACCATCCATACTATCGTTATATGCACGTTCCGACCGCGCAAGTGCAAACGACATATTTCCAAACTGTACCGCACTGGGTCGCGCCGTGCGCACGCGCAAATCACCCAAAACATCGCCCATATACAGGCCACGCCGGCCACCATCATCCAACGCCACAGAATTTTTCCAAATGCGCGGCAACCGCATTGAACCGTCAATACTTTCCAACATATCATACGCCGCAACATCAATGGCACCACGCCCAAGGTTTAACGCCGCCGAAGACCGGAACCCGGTATTTACCGCCGCACGCCAATATGCATTATTTGGACTGGACACTATATTTGTTCCATCAAAAAAGTATAAATTTGTCCCCGGTGTTGTCGCCCGTTCAAGATTTATAACCCCATAACCAAACACTTCTTTGAAAGTTTCAAGATATTGAGCATCTGTTGGATTATACTCGTTTGGCAAAGTGTACATAGAACGCAAATACGAAACTAATGTGGTCTCGGTAAATTTCTCGCCGGTGGTTCTGCGCCCCAGAAACGGCCCATCCGCCGTCAACGCCAACAAACTGAAAATTTGGCTTGGTGACATATAATAAAACGCCGATGTCAACACGCCCGCCGCGCCGGCCGCCGCCGCCGCACCCATTTCATCGGTTAGACCCACCGCCGCAAAGCACCACGGATCCATCGCACCATTATTTCCGGTTCCCGCCGCACCACAAATGCGCGATTTATAATATTTGCCTGTACCGTTCACATCTTGCCATTGCGCCAATTGATATTTGCCCCCACTGGGGACCCCATCGGTATTCGGCGCAATTGACGATGCAGATTCCGTAGATGTGCCGACCGCAACCACCGACATAAACAAATGTTCCAGATTTGAATAAAGTATCGGCGCCGCGTTTTCAAAACTCGCCTTGCACACAGGGTCTAAATATAATGACTCGGTCAAATCTTGTGTTGCCCCCCCAGTAGAAAATACAACCAAAGGCGGTGCCGATGGTGTACCGAAACTGTTATTCGCACTCATCGTATTCAAATTAATAAAGAACGTTGCCGCATTAATGGCCGGCAATAAACCGGATTCCGTTGTGGATGCCGTGCCATATGTCTGTCCAATAAGGTTATAAAAATATGTTTCATAATTATTCGAACCCACGGCCAAAATGGCATCTATCGTAGGTGCCGAAACCAGATGCAACGGTTCAATCACATTCAAATTCGCAATTACATCTGCACGCGACCGCCCACCCGTTGAATTTGTCCTTAGATTTAACGCACCGGACAAAGCACTGTAATTATAATAATCAATTGAATCGCCATCGGCATTTTTACCACCACCGGTGCGATAAATTGTCATTTGACCATTGGGCATAAAACCTATGAAATCCGTGGCACTGCCCGCACTGGTATATCCACCGACAATTTTGGCCAATAAATTATCCGTGGCGTCCGTATCGGTATTATGTATCGCGGTCCCATTCCCCGACAAATCAAATCCGTCATCTTCGGCCACGGTGTAACCCGTGTCTGTCGCAGTTAGAATATTGTTATAATACTTATTTGAAACCCCTAAAATTGAACCACTGGTATCAAACCACGTAACATTATTCGCATCATCCAAAGAAGTATTTTCCGCCGCATTTACACCATTTGCGGTCACCAACGCAACATTAACCGGACGCCCACCCGAATAATTGTCCGCCAATGCAATCGGTGAATTATTTGCGTTGCGTAATGTCCGCTGGCCCAAATAACCACGTGCAAGTGGAGAATATCCACGCATCAGCAATAAATAATTTCCGGCGGCATTCATCAATTCAAACGTATTCACCATATCCCCGGAAGAATAATATGCCAAATTGTCATTATACAAAGTATTCACCGCCGTGGTGTTGGTGGTATCAATTCCGGCAAATGCCGGGCCGTATGGTAAACCACCCGAAAAAACGGCACTGCCCGATTCGCCAGATGTACCGCCATTGGACGACCCGCCACCATTGGACGATCCACCACTTGATGTGTCATTACCATTATCTGGATCAAACACATCGGTCAACAAAAAAAGCCCACCTACAACAACGGCGGCACCCGCCGCCGCCAATGTCAATCCCTGGGCGGTGGATAGTCCACCGAACAATCCACCCGTTCGCCCGGGCGAATTCTTGGTTTTATAATCTTTAATTTGTTTATCGCATTGTGACGCGTCCGCACCATACATTTGTAATATCTGGGCCGCACGCAAATCATTGTTCATCATTGCGGTGCAAACCAAAGACAACCCGGTATTATCAACATAGTTTATATTGGCGCCATTATTCACCAAAATTTGAACCTGCTGAATATCTGCATTTTTCGCAGCCGCCAACAATTGCGCCGCAACGACAAATTCACTTGGCGCCGCAAAAGACGCGAATGGGGCGAAAAATACCGCAAAAACGAATAATCTTATGAATTTCATGCGTCCTCTCTCTGTATCTTGTGGCATTTTAACATAGATTTGAATTCCGTGTCTAGCAAAAAAATAAACGGGATGAAAAATCATCCCGAATATTTTCACACATCTTTGCAAATTAACGGCAATTGCCATTCAAAATTGCGACCGCCGCACGCGTAACATCGTTTGCATTACCACTGATTATAACACGTGTGCGTGTTGTTGTGGTGGTGGTTGTGCATGCCGGTTCTTGCGGTTGCGGTTCCGGTTTTACAACCGGGGTCGGTTCAATAACCGGCGCAGGTTTCACAATCGGTTTAACCGGATTTGGTTTCGGTTTTACCGAACCACGATTTTGGTTTTGTGTGCCACGGCTGCGATTTGCGGCGTTATTGCCATTGCCTTTGATAAGCGTTGCATCATTATTGTTGCCATTTATGATAATCGCATCACCATCAACCTTAATAGACGGATCTTCTTTGACAACCCAAACAGTGTCTTTTTTGGGTTCATTGCAATTGCGACATCCCGCGACTTTGGTGCAACCACGGCCGCACAGGCACATTATAATCGAACTGCCCAACATACCGCCGGCCAAAATCCAAGGCCACAAAGCACTATTTTTGGACGCATTATTATTTTCGCGTTCCGAATTTTCATTTCTTTCTTCTGGCATTCTTGCCTCCTTTGTTTTTTGCTTCTGGTGTTATTATAGACAAAATTTTTACATTGTCAATGGCAAACGTAAAAAATATATTTTGCAACAAATGTGTTTTTTTGATATAATACAATCCATAGACCAGAGAGAATGAAGTTACCAAACCTTATTTTTACCGGGTTTTTGGGCTGTATGGTTGCGTTTAGCGCGAATGCGGCGGCAAAAAAGTGCTCTAGAATCAACATGACCCGTTGTTTGGATTCCGCGTGTGCAATAAATATCGGCGTAAATCCGGCCGCCCGGTGTCAATATTGCGGCACCGCATCTGCGGGCGCCCCGGCGACCAAAGGACTTTCGAACGTCACCGTCGGCCAATCAACGCATTATGCATTAACCGACCAAGAATTAAAGGTTGCGCCGTCTGATCCCGGCAAACGCTATATCTGGGCCACAACCGAATGCATTAAAAAATTACCAAGTTGCACAACGGACGATGTATCCGCAATATATGACAAATTAATAGAACAATCTTGTAAATCCGCCGGTATCAGCATTCAAATCGCGAACACTATTGAAAACATAAACGAAAAACCAACAAAAACAAAATGCACGAACACATTTAATGCTTGCATAAACACAAAGTGCGGGGCCGGATTTGACGCATGTACCACGGACGCCGATTTCGACCGGTTTATTGCCGAATGCGCAACCGACGCAACCGGATGTGATGAATATATCGCCGATTTTAGAAAAACGGTAACCGCCGAACGTCAAAAAATTTATGCAAATCGCGAAAAAGCCGTTCAAACCTTGGTAGAAAACTATCAAACGGTTCGCAAAAACAAATTGGAAAATGCCCAAAACGCATGCAACAACAAAACCGCATCTGCATCATGCGTGAACACGGTATGCGCAAACAATATGCCGGGCAAATGCGAAGAAGATACCGAAAAGGCAATGGCAACCCAATTGTGCAAGTTCTATGATGTGGCATGCACGGTGTTAAAATAAGAAAATGAAGAAAACGTTTGGAAATCTTTACATGTGTTCAATTATCGCGTTTGCGATGGTGGCGTTTGTGTTATCTGCACACGCGGCGGTAACGGCACGCCCAACGGTGGCAAACAGCGCGGCGGCCGCACGCGCGCAAAACCGAACCACCGCACGCGTTCCAACAACAAATGTTTCAACGTCCGTTGCAACAACGCCGGAAATTGAACCAGAACCCGAAGAAATCGCGGCACCCGACCCAGAACCCGAGGTCCCAATTATTGTAGATAACAAAACATCCATGTTTGAAGATGTTATGAGCGAATTGGGTGCATTGGAATCAGATATGTCTAACGATGAACGCGCCGCGGCAATTCGCCGCCAACGCGCATTGTTGGATACGCCATACGAAGAATCAACCGCAGGCACCGCGAATATGGGGCGTGCGGGCGCATGTGACGCAGAACTGCGCAAATGTATGATGGAAAAATGCGGGAACGATTTTACCAAGTGCGCAAATGATTCAACCACAATTTGGGGCCAAAAAATCGAGTTATGTCGTGCAAAAACGGAATGCACCGCACACGATTATGCGCTGATTGCACCGGAAATTTTGGCGGACCGCGATATGAACGTCCGTATGCAACATTATGATTCGGTGATAAATTGCGGGAACCGGTATAACAATTGCATATTCACGCAATGCGGAACAACATTAAATAAATGCCTGGCCAAGAAAGATGGCGACAACGCAATCTCAAAATGTGCAACCATCGCAAACGAATGCAAATCTATGGACAATGGTTTGGCGGCACGTGCAATGACGGTATTCGGCGATTTGCGTAAAATTGCCACGGCCCAGGTTCAAAAGGACGAAGCGCGCCTGTATGAACTGCGTGATTTAATGCGCAACCAATGTAATAGATTTGGCGCAATGTTCGACGAAAGAACATTGGATTGCGTGTATACGGTGAATTTCTTTGCGGGCGAAGACCGCACATTGATGGCATCGAAAAAACTCTACTCCGGCGACACATTCCAATGCAACGCAAATTGGTTTGGTATTGACATCACAACATATATTGAAAATGCACAACGCCTGACCCGTTCACAGACATCTGCATCGGCGGCGGCATTGGGTGCAGGTATTGGTACCGCCGCGGGTTTATGGGCATCTGGGGCGCCAATTCGCGCAATGAACACGCAAAATGCCGAAAAAGCGTTAGATGCCGCCCAACAAGAAAAATATTGTAACGATGTAAACGGCATATGGAACGGCGCAAAATGCACCGACGCAAACGGCAACGAAATAACATTTGATAAAGATGGGAATATTGTCAAGAAATAAAAGGGTCTTTTTTGACCATGGCATTTAATCTAATCGCCATTGACAAAGTGAAATAAAATCCTATAATTCGCCCTTGCGTGAAAAATCAAGGGGGCCAAAATATGCATTTCTATTCACACTTTGCACGAGCGGACTATAATCAACGGACCGGAACCTATATTCCGGCATGGCAAAAAATTGCACGCGCCTATCACGGCATAAAAATTTCCAACACCGAATGCAATATGACAAACTTTGGTCAATATTCACCTGCATATCCAACAACAAACGAAGATTGGCGATTCGCAATGAATGAATTACAACCCGCGGGCAAATCTGTTTTGACCGTCACCGCCAGTGGCGATCAACCAATCGCATTTGCAATTTCTGGCGCACGCGAAATTGATACTTTTGACACCACATATTTTGCCAAGGTTATTATGGATATGAAAACATCCGCAATTCAAACAATGGACCGCGACCAATATTATTCTTTTGTTGATGATTTGGATAAAAAGAACTTTATATGCGACATCAATGGATACGATAAAATTAAAACCGTTTGTCCAAAATCCAGCATATTGGCCGCAAAGCAAATGCGTGGATGCCACATCTTTGGTCAAGGTTATAATTTATATCAGGAATATATGCCAAACGATGCCGAATACGATACCGCCAAAAAAATTGTGACGGGCCCAATGAATTTTATCTGGTCTGATATTAATGAATTGCACACCCAATTAAACAAAGAATATGATATTATTTATCTGTCCAATATATTTGAATACTTTCATAGTCAAAAGAAAATTACAAACGTGTTGAACAATCTTAAACCATTTGTAAAGAACGGCGGTGAAATTATGCTTTACATATCATGGGTTCAAACGCATATGTCTGAATCAATTGATGCGGCGGCACGTGATTGCGGTTGGGGAATGACAAAATCGCACAGCAAACAAAATGCGTTTATGTTGACCATGCAACGCACGCGGTAATTATTCGCCCACGTTCAATATCTTTAACAATTCGTCACGGTTGGTTGCAATTTCTATACCATCTGTGCGCCATTTCTTGGACAATTCATCAAAGTTCATAATATTATGTTCGGCCAAATACAAAACCGGATGCATTTCACCATTTGCCACGCACGCATTGTTTAGTGCTATAATTGGCGAAGGCTTTTGTTTTCCGGCCGCAAACCAATCTATGTCATCCGCAACCCAAAAATCATCATCATCGTGAACTGCGATAATAAATTTATCCGCAATAATTAAATCATCATCCGTCTTGGTCGCAGAACGCCCCACCCCAATCAAAAATTCACACAAATCATCAACCGGCGACTTGCCATCCGAATCGGTATCGTTTTCATCGTCAAAATTCACATCTGAAAAAACCGGAACGCCATAATCTGTATCATCCAATGGGGTAACATCGAAATCGGTCGGTACCGGGAACGCCCCACCTGCCACTTCACCACCCGACATCGCCGGTGCCACATTCGGCACCGCATCTGGAACGTCAATGGCGCGCATTGTCATTGGTTTATTAAATACAGACATTTGTCGCGCACCGTAATTTTTTTGCGCACGCATAAAACTTTCGCGCATTTCGGGCGGAATACCGGGACGTAATTCCGGCAAAGTTTCTTGTTCGGTCACAATCGGTTGACGCGGGGCGTCTTCCACTTTCGGTGGCACGGGCGTAAAGCAATTCGGCAATGGAATTTTTATTGGGGCCGATTTATTTCGCATCGTCAAAACCGTGGTCGCAACATATAACGGTACCGCCGCCAGAATTAAAATACCGAACACCAATCCCGGAAACCCATGCAATTCAACCATACGTAACCGAACCCAATGCGCAACCGAAAAAATATTGAAGTTGAACAAACAATATAAAATCACCCACATTAAAAACAAATAGAAAACCGTCCACGCAAATGCGCGCCGATTATTCGAACAAAAATCTTTCACACTAAACACTAACCACCACCACTAATATTATAGACATATTTTACAATCTGTCAATTAAATGAAGATTTTATTCGGCAAATACAGAAAAAAAAATTAAAAAAAACTTTTTTCTGGGCCTTTTTTATGGTATAATACCAGGGATAAAAAGGAGGGTTTTTCATGCAGAAATTGCTGAAAACATTGGAAAGAGGCATTGTTTGCCTTTCGGTGGTTGCATTTACAAGTGCGTGTTTCGGGGATACTTCGCCCGCGCGCGGTGCGGCCACACAAAATCGTGGTCGTGGAACGACCGCTGTATCACGTATGCCGTCTATACCGGTTTTGCCGGTCAGTGCCGTTGGTAATATGACCACAAGCAAAGATGATCATACCGTAAAACCAACACCGGATAATCCTACGCCGGACAACCCGACACCGGACAATCCTACACCGGATACACCGGTAAATCCAAATCCGCCAACCCCGGAATGCCCGGACGGTGGCGTTGCGAATTCTGATTATACGGTTGAAACCTGTATGAACGACGTCTTGGCGTGTGTGAATGGTGGCGCATTGCCAAACGGTATAAATTCATTGTTTAACGAAGATTTGCGTAATTCCATTGTGAACGGTATGGGCCTGTGTTTGACCCAGGTTGAACGTTGTGTCACGACCGTGCGCCGGAATTGCCAATATGTGTACACATCATCTTCTGATGTGTGGTTGGATTTCAATGCACGCAAGGTTCAACCTGAATACTATGCGTTTGTTTTGCGCAAGACGGGCCTGACCCCGACCCAGGCAGAAAACACATGTCTGTTATTGGACCGCAACACATACGGATTGTCGTTTGACGCGGTGTCTGATGCCGACCGTGTGACAAGTGAATACAACCAACGGGTGGGCGCATACAACAGTGCATTGAACGATTCCTTGTCCAAGGCAAACCCATTGGGTGTTGAAGTGAACCGCACAGGCATTGACGGCGAACGCGGGTACTATGCACGTTGGGATGCAGAAAAAGCCGAATGCTTATTGCGTGTCGCGGCGTATAACAAAGACACACTTATCACGAACAGTTGGCTGTTCGGCGCGGTTGGTGACGATCGCACGGCCGAAGTATGGCAATCTGCCGGTTCAACGTTCACATGCAACAAAGATTTGTTTGACTTTTCATTGATGCCGAAAACCAAGACAACCGCGGCGGTTGCAATTCCGGGCGGCACATTGGTTGGCGCGGGCATCGGCGCGTTGGCGGGCCACGGCGACCGTGACTTTGATTGCGCGAACGAAACCCTGCGAAATCAATTGTTGAAAAAACTGCAAGACAATCAAAAGATTGGTAATTTGAACCAGTTTATTGACTCAGATTTGTCCAGTGCAGACAAAACCATGAGCCAGGCTCAATGCAACGAAATTGTTCATCTGTACGACCTGTGGCAAATGGGCAAAGAAGCAATCACGTTATGCGATTCTCAATCTGCAAAATTGACAATCATAATTGACCAGATTACCACAACCACAGTGGAGACATGTACCAAAGCCGGCAACACAACCAATTGTGACACGGTAATAACCCAAGACAAATGGTTAGATTGGTGCAAAGACCACCAAGATGACTGCGCAGGTGTTCAGTTTGCCGACATAGAAAACAGCCAGAAAAATTGCAGATTTGTTGATTTGAACCATTCGCGCCAATATGGAACAGATGTGTACTGTGAAGGCACGGGTGAAAACTGTGTCAACAAGGAAACGTTCCAACGCGACCTTGATATGTTGGCCAAGATATTTGGTTCAATCGATATACTGGAAGGCCAAAAATCAAATCGTTTAAAAACAACTTTGATTGGTGCGGGTACCGGCGCGGCCGTTGGTGGAACCGCAACCGCGATTACGGCATTTGTTGAACGCAACAACATCAATTGCCGTGTGGCGGATGGTTTGGCGCGGGTCAGTTTCGGTAAATCATACACAATCGACCGTCTGCGTGACTTCTATGTCAAATGGGCGTTAAAGTTGCCACAGACTTTGGCACCGACCGCGGTCGTTACGAACTGTGACAATTGGGAATTAACCTGTGCAATGTTCACCGATTTGGATGAATGCGCGGCGGCACAATTCAACTATCGCCCGGGCAATTTGTCCAGTACCACCTTGGTTCAAAATCCGTGCAAAACATCCGGCAGTGCATGTATCACAAACCTGGCCGTGGCCCAGGCAAATGGTGTGTGCTTGGTAACACCCGTCAACCCGGATGAACCATCGGATGACGATTATCCAAATGTGAACAATTGCACCACATGGAACGATGCGTGCCAAGTATATAACAACGACCCAGATAAATGCGCAACGGCCAAGGTTATATACACACCTGCATCCATGTTGGTGTCAACCGCATGCAAATATCACACACGGATAAACGAATGCCGTCCAAGTGCGGTCAAGGTTAAAAAATATATGGATCCGGCGGATTGCCCGTTCCGTATAGATTAAAAAGTTTGGCTTGGTGTCCCTTAAACCGTCCCCCGTGGACGGTTTTTTATTTCAAAAAAATAAAGGTATTATCCCGGCGCATCGAGTTCCACAAAAACAAACATATTTTTATTTTTTATTCTTGGTGAATCAACCTTTTTATGATAAAATTATATAGATAATAGGGGGATTTCCATTGAACAAGATTCTTTTAATATTGGCATTTTTAATTACTGGATTCGGCGCGGACGCGGCACCACGCGTTGGCGGGGCAAACAATGTACGCGCCGGACGTGGTGGTGACACCACTCCAACAACCACGACCACCGCTGCGCGCGGACGCGCCGCCACACAAACCCCAACGGCACCAACAACACGCACCACAATTACATCGTCCCAATCGGCCCAACGCACTTCGGGCAATACCGCATCAACGGGCGGCACATCATCTGGGGCCGTTGTAGTATCACGTGCCGCAAAACAAAGTGTAATCAGCACCGGAACCAAGGTCACGGCCGCGGCACAAAACACTGTGGTTGATGAAAAATGCTGGAACGGGTTTATGGGATGTATGGATTCATTCTGTATGTTAGATAACGCAAACGGCGGACGATGCATATGCAGCGATAAAAACGCAGAATATGATTCTATTTTGGCGGAAATTCAATCACTGGACGAACAAAGTTATCAAATGGCAACCGTTGGCGTAGAACAAATTGAAATGGGTGACGATGCCAAGGCCGTTATGGATAAAACAAATTCTGTTACCAAACGTATCGAAAAAGATTCTCAATCTAAACGCCAATCTTTGGATTTGTCGGCGTGGAATTCTGCGACTGAAATTGATTTTGATGCGGATGTCGAAGACATATTTTCGTTGGCATCGGACGGCACATCAATAACGAACAAAACCGGCGATGCGTTGTATCGTGCGGCGGCGAAACTGTGCAATGCGCAAATCCCAGAATGCAAATCGCAATCGACAATGATGGAATTGATGTATAAACAACGCATTCGTTCCGATTGCACGGCGTATGAAAACAGCCTGCGCCAACAACGCACGCAAAGCGCACAAAAATTGGCATCTGCACAATCGGCTATGCGTGAGGCCGCCCTGGAACAATACCGCAACGCGAACAAATACGACCTTGGGCAATGCACGGTTCAATTTAAACAGTGTATGCAAACAACCGGCGGGTGCGGCGACGATTTCAGTGGCTGTGTCGATTATTCTGTACGCGAAAGTTTGACCAAGACCAACGCAAAATCAAAAACCATCAAAGGCACTTCATCTAAAATCACATTATTGGCGGCAACCTATGATGTGTTAGAGGCCAAGAAAGAATTATGTATGTCGGTCACGCAACAATGCGTCAACGTCCGTGACCAAGTTTGGGACACGTTCCTGCGTGAGGTTGCGCCCCAGGTAAAATCGGCGGAATTGATGGCGGAATCAAATATGCGGACGTCGTGTATTTCTAACATTGCAAATTGTTTCCAAAAGGCATGTAAAGAAAATATGGACCCAAACGACCCGGATGGTTCATACGATATGTGTTTAACCCGCCCGGAAACTTTGCGCAGCGCATGCAAGGTCGAAATTGACCCGTGCGAAGGTGCAATACCAAACATCATGACATACGTGACCGCGCGTCTTGCGTCTATGCGTGTGGATTCATGTACCAAAGAGTTTAAGCAGTGTTTAACATCCGAAGACCGTTGCGGCACAGATTATACACAATGCATAGGTCTGGATACAGATACAATTGTCCGGATGTGTCCGCGTGATAAATTGGTTGGTTGTTATAATTCCAAAAAACCGGATGCCGATGTATATGACGAATTGGCGGAAATTGCCACAGGTATATTCCTGTCCATAGACAACAATATGCTGTCCGCATGTCAAAAAGCCCTGGACACTGCAATGATAAAAGTCTGCGGCAGTACCGAAAACTGCGACGACCTGGTCGTGGACAATGGCGCCGGCACAAGAAGTTTCAAGTATGAAGTATGTCATTATAATGGCTTTGAGACCGCAACCGGTCAGGACGGTAGTAAGTTACCTATGCCAAAGTTTGATAGCCTCTGTTATGATTCATTAGATGGAGTATCGCAATCAGATTTAACAAATCAAGCAGATGGCCAAGGTTGGGCGGGGCGTTTATCTGGATTGGTATATTGGGGTGAAATTTCATATAACACAGATAAAAATCAATTTACAACTGAACAAGAATATATGAAGGCCTTGAAAGATTCTGGGTTTGAATTAAACGAAGATGAAAAACAAGTTGTTCACGATCGTGTATTTGGAACAGAAATCAAAGCCTTGACGAACGCAGTTGCCACAGCTATCAATACAATCGAATCCGACCAAGTTGTTCAATATTGTATGACTGGACGTGAATTCCAAGGATATCAAAAAATATTGGGTTCAAATTCTAAGGATAATCCACGTTTTCCAAACTTGACCCGCCAAATTCGACAAATTATTGCGGCGTCCGCATTAAAGAATGCACGTGATAATTATATGGAAAAATACGATACTGAAATTGAACGTATGATGAAAGACCAAGTCAAAGCCGCACAAAGGATTGATGAGAATGCCGCCAAAGTGCAGGCCGCACAATCTTGTGAAAATTGGAAAGCAAGTAGCTCTTTACCAGAAACAAAAGCACCAAAGGCAAGTAACGCCGGAAAATGGGTTGCCATTGGAATCATTGCTGCTGTTGCTGTTGTTGCCTCAATATTCACATTTGGCGGAAGTGCGTTTGCTGGAGGAAGCGCGATCGCAGCTATTATAGCAAGTATAGAGGCGGGTGGCATAGGTTCCGCAACAATTGCCGCTGCGACAACAACCGCGGTAGCACTTGGTGCCTCGACGACTGCTGCTGTTATGGCCGCAAATGTGACACCTGTTGATAAAGTTCAGGTAGAACAGTGGAACTATAAGATGAGTGCTGATACCACATTTAATTGGGAGACCGGCGAATGTATCAAAACAGTTGTAACCCAAGATTGCGAAAAAACTAAAAAGAATGACTGTGAAGATTGGGCTGACCCGGTTGAAACGGTGACATCTATAAACCTGTTAAATTAAAATTGGATGTTTTGAATACAAAAAACGGTTGCGAATGCAACCGTTTTTTTTCACTAGCCATAAATAACAGTAATTACTTCCCTGTGGCGCGACGTTTTACCGCAACGGTCTTTTTTGCCGCCGTTGCTTTTTTCGCCGCGGGTTCTTTTGTCGCGACTTTTTTAGTTGCGGTTGTTGAAGCTTTTGGTGCCTTTTCCGCTTTCTTGGCATCGGTGGCAACCGCTTCGTCGGTCTTGGCCGCCGCAACTTCTGCCTTTGGTGCCGCCTTTTTCGCGTTCACGTCACGATCAACAAATTCGATAATCGCCATAGGCGCCGCATCACCATAACGGAAACCGGCCTTTAACACGCGGGTATATCCCCCCGGGCGTTTGGCATAGCGCGGTCCCAACACCGTGAACAACTTTTTTACGGTCGCCGCAGACGCGTTGCCCAATTCAGACGCAACCAACCGGCGGTTTGCAACGGTATCAACCTTGGCGCGGGTAACCAATTTTTCTACGACACTGCGCAGATCTTTGGCCTTTGGCAGGGTTGTTTTAATTTGTTCTTTTTCAATCAAGTTTTTCGCCAGACCAATAAACAAGGCCTTGCGTGCATTTGTATCGCGATTAAATGTGCGACCTGCTAATCTGTGTCTCATTGATTACTCCTTTATTTTGTTTCCGCCCTGCCCCAACAACCGGGGTGGGATTCGACCAGATTTCGTGCCCCGGGGCGCGCCCCAGCAACACGCGTTTTGTTTCACAATCTCCTTGCTGTGCGCAAGGAAATGAATTTTACCATCTCCTTGCGGATGGCAAGAAAATGATTTATGTGCGGTTATGGGCGGTGGTGGACGCCCCGCAGTGTAGTGAACCTACATAAGAGGCGGCCCCCACAACCAGAGCCCACAGAAATCATTTTATTTGTAGGGGTCTTCGTATTTCTTGGCCAACTCCGCAATATTTTCTGGTGGCCAACCCGGAACCTCCATACCCAAACCAAGACCCATTGCTTCCAATTGAATCTTGATTTCATTCAACGATTTGCGTCCAAAGTTCGGGGTCTTTAACATATCGGCCTCGGTCTTTTGGACCAATTCGCCCAACCAATTGATTTTGTCGTTTTTCAAACAGTTGTTTGCACGAACAGACAATTCCAATTCATCAACACGTTTCAACAACTTTGGATCGAACTGCAACGCGTCTTTGGCGGCCTCTTCTTCGGTCGGCGCACTGATTTGTGCCGGATCTTCAAAGTTGATGAACACAGTCAATTGATCGGTCAAAATGCGTGCCGCGAACGCGATTGCGTCTTCGGGCGTGACACTGCCATTTGTTTTGACGGTCAATTCCAATTTATCGTAATCGGTCGATTGACCAACACGCGTTTCCGAAACGTTCGACGCCACATTCAAAATCGGCGAGAAAATCGAGTCAACCGGAATCACACCCAACGGCAAACCGTCGGCATGCGCGGTCGCCGGAACATATCCGCGGCCCGTCCCCAGTGTGATTTCCATATCAAATTGTGCGCCTTTGTCCAATGTGCAAATTTCTGCATCCGGATTCATAATTTCAATTGCAGACGACGTTTCAATCATTCCCGCCTTGACAACCGCAGGCCCCGTCACGTGCAACGATGCCTTGTGCTGACCTTCGCTGTTTGCCTTGAAATAAACCCCTTTCAGGTTCAATAAGATATCGGCAACATCTTCATGAACACCCTGGATACTGGAAAATTCGTGTTGAACACCGTCAATTTTAACATACAGCGGTGCGCAACCCTGAAGCGAAGACAGTAACACACGACGCAACGCGGTGCCCAATGTCAAACCGAAACCCTTTTCCAACGGTTCCGCGACCAGTGTCGCCATATTTGGATTATGTTCATCAGTGGTAATATTCAGTTTTTTTGGCTTGATTAAAGTCATCCAATTTTTTTCAATCATTTGTGTTTCCTTTTAGGCTTAGTTTATCATTTTCGCCAATCGGCCACAGCCGGGTTTTCCCATGCGTGCCCGCGCATTTTATAGCCTTTTTTATCAAAAGTCAAGAAATAGTATAAAAGGATTGCTCGCCATATCCGCGACACAACAATCATAAGATTGCAAAAACGGATAACCAGCCATCACCGCATATCTCGCTATCAAGTGTAACGTTGCGGCAAGGCCAACCAACTATGCACTATGTCTATTTATTGCCTCGCCTATCTCACTCAACGACGCCGTTGATGGCAAAACCGGTTCGAAATATACATTGGCGATCCCCGGCGTCATGCGGCCGCGTTTTGGCCAATAAAGGCCTGTATCGGTTCCAACCGGAATAATCGGCAACTTTAATTTTTGCGCCAAAAACAACAATCCACGTTTTAATGGTATTGGGTGACCGGGTTTTGTGCGTGTGCCTTCGGGAAATATAATTAATGTTTGCCCATTCATAATTTTCTTGGCCACCGCATCCGCTAATTTATTCATATTTGTTGCACCGCGCGCACGATTTACCGGTTGCAACCCCATGCGCCAAAACGCCCAACCATAAATTGGAATCCACAACAATTCACGCTTCAAAATAAAAAACGGATTTTGCACATTGTTTGCCAAAATTGCAACCTCCATCATAGACATATGTTTCGCGGCAATTATCGCCTTGCCATCGAATCGCACATTTTCGTTTGGCACAGACGGAATACCGTTTTCTTCGGTCGGCGGATAAAAAATTTTATATTTTATTCCGCATATAATCCGCGCCAAAACCAAAACCCCACGT
>JAFZUT010000026.1 GCA_017618175.1 Alphaproteobacteria bacterium | reverse complement strand
TCAGCGAAACCCAAACAACATTTATGAGCAATGGATCGCCACGCAAAGTGACATTCAATTTGAAATTAAAGCGATATGGCGAAGACAATCGTAAAGGCGGCATGCGATGATATACACAACCAAAGACGGCGAAACATTGGATTATATTTGCTGGAAATATTACGGCAAAACGAATGTTGTTGAACAAGTTTTGCAGGCAAATAGACATCTGGCAAAACAAGATGCGGTGTTGCCGGGCGGAATCAAGATAACACTGCCAACAATTGAAGAACCAGAAGACACAAAGAAAATCAAATTATGGCAATAGAATGCAACCGAAATACAGAATCATTGCGAATAAATCGGACATAACGAAAACAATAAATGGCCGCCTGTTATCATTAGAAATAACCGATGAAATAGGAATTGTATCTGATAGTTTAACAATGCAATTGGATGACCGGGATGGCATGTTGGCAGTACCGCCCCGGGGGGCAGAATTGGTTGTTTTCATGGGATATGATGAACTTTATGAAATGGGCAGATTCATTGTTGATGAAATCGAATTGAAAAGCCCACCACAGACGATGATCATAACCGCCCGGGCCAGCAATTCAATGTTGGAAGATATTGCGGCATTCAAAGCCCCACAAACATATTCATGGGATAAAAAGCCACTTGGGGAAATCATTGAAACCATTGCCGGCAAATATGGATTATCGGCAGCGGTTGCGGAAAGTTACAAAGAATTGATGGTAACGCATCTGGATCAAACCGAAGAAAGCGATTGCGCATTTATACAGCGATTGGCCAGTGATTATAATGCCAGCGTAAAGATTGCTGGCGGCAAATTGATGTTCATATCGCCACTTTCCGGACAATTTCCAGATGGCAGATCAATGCCAACAATAAGCATTGGAAAAGATATCAGCGGATATCATTACAAGATCACAGAAAGGGGAAAATACGGCCAGGTCATTGCGAAATATTATGATTTTGACATGGCGGAAGAAAAACAGGTGTCTGCCGGGGCTGGATCCCCGGCATTTACTTTACGAGATATTTACACAAATGAAGATTTGGCAGCATACCGGGCAAGACAGAAATTGACCGAGATCATGGCTGGAACCGAAAGTTTGACATTGGACCTGGTTGGAAATCCAACATTAAGCGCAGAGAGCATCGTGAATGTTCATGGAATCAGATCAGATGCGTGCGGTCAATGGATTGTGATATCAGCAAAGCACACGATGAATGCATCGGGATACAAAACGACAATTGAAAATGTACGGAGGGCATTATGAGCAAAGAAACAAAAGATGGATTCAAAGTAAAATTGGACAGTTCATTACTTTACTGTTTGGCCGCAGCATTGATCGGATTCATTGTCCGGGTTGAATCACATAGTGCGGCAATAGACACCAGATTATTACAGTTGGAAAGACGGACCGATACATTAGAGGCGGATCTGAAATCCATCAAAGACAGTTTATACGAAATCAAAGGCGACATGAAAATTTTATTAAAAGGAATCAAAAATGATTAAACGCATTTTGAAATATTTATACGACCTGTTCAGCGATCGGGCTGGATATCCATCTGCCAAAAGATACGCATGCGCAGTGTTCGGAATAACGGCGGTTGTTCTGGCATTTTGCCATTACAGCGTGGATGTTGTTGCGGTATTTGTTGCGGCAGCATTGGGCGAAAACATAGCAAGCATATTTGAAAAGGATAAATGATGAAC
>JAFZUT010000025.1 GCA_017618175.1 Alphaproteobacteria bacterium | reverse complement strand
CCTTTTTTTGACCACCCCGCAAGATTTCGTAAGTCATTGATTTTACTGAATCACATTTTCTAAAAAAAGTGGTGGACAAAAAGGTACCTTTTTGTGACCAGGTTAAATCAATATTTTTAATCCCTTGCCTTTATATTTATTTCAGGGTATTATTGGGCGGTGTAAAAATCGTAAGGGGATTAAGGTAATGGCAAATTTAATTGTTGATGGTAATTGGGCGGCGGCCGATGTCGCATATCGCTGTGTGGATTTTGCGGCGATTTACCCAATTACGCCAAGCAGTACTATGGGCGAATTGGCGGACGAATGGTCGTTTCAGCATAAGAAAAATATTTGGGGCGCGATACCGCAAATAATTGAAATGGAATCCGAAGGCGGGGCCGCCGGCGCAATGCATGGTGCGTTGCAAATGGGGGCGTTGGCCACAACATTCACCGCGTCCCAGGGTCTATTGTTGATGATTCCCAATATGTATAAAATCGCCGGTGAACAAACACCGTTTGTTATGCATGTTGCCGCACGCGCATTGGCGACACATGCGCTTTCTATCTTTGGCGACCACAGTGATGTTATGTCGGTGCGGGGTACGGGTTTTGCAATGTTATCATCGCACAATGTGCAACAGGCGCACGATATGGCGGCCATTGCACATGCGGCGACACTGCGCGCACGCGTACCGTTTTTGCATTTTTTTGACGGTTTCCGGACAAGTCACGAAGAATCCAGATTGGTGCGCATTGATGATGAAGTTTTACGTAAAATGATTCCTGAAGATTTGGTTGCAAGATATCACGCGGCGGGTATGAATCCCGATAACCCAAAGATTCGCGGCACGGCCCAAAACCCCGATGTGTATTTCCAGGGACGCGAGGCCGCAAATGAACTGTACAATGCGGTGCCGGCGATTGTTGCCGAATGTATGGATGAATTTGCAAGTCTTACGGGTCGCAAATACGGTTTGGTTGAATACTTTGGTGACCGGCGGGCCGAAAATATTATCGTTGCGATGGGCTCGGCTTGCGAAACAATTGAAGAAACAATTGAGCATTTGCCGGCCGGATTCGGTTTGGTCAAGATTCATTTGTATCGGCCATTCCCGGTTGATGCGTTTTTGCGCGCTTTGCCGAAAACCGTAAAACAAATTGCCGTTTTGGATAGAACAAAAGAATCTGGGGCGATTGGTGAACCGTTGTATATGGATGTGAAGTCTGTGGTTGGTGACCGGGCGGCGGTATTTGGCGGGCGATATGGTTTGGGGTCCAAAGAATTCAAACCGCGCGATGTGGCCGCAATATTCGAAAATATGAAGCGCAAAAAATTGCATCATAATTTTACGGTCGGCATTGAAGACGATTTAACGAATCTGTCGCTTAAAACCGACCCGGCGTTTTCAATCGAAGACCCGAATTTCAAAACCGCGATTCTGTATGGTATCGGCAGTGATGGGACCGTTGGCGCCGTTAAAAATATTGTGAAAATTGTTGGGGAAAATTCGGACCTGTATCCGCAATCTTATGCGGTGTATGATTCGAAAAAATCTGGGGGATTGACCGCATCGCATATTCGGTTTGCGGATAAACCAATAAAAAGTCAATATTTGGTCGAAGTTGCGGACTTTATAAGTGTTTTGAACTTTATGATTGCACAAAGGTTTGATGTGTTTCGGGGGCTGCGTGCCGGTGGAACGGTTATGATAAATACCCCGATGGCACCGGATGTGGCATTTGCGAACTTGCCGCGGGGGGTGCAAGAACACCTTATGCGGATGCGGGCAAACGTGTATTTCTTGGACGCGAACAGCGCGGCCGCAGAATTGGGTTTGGGCAACCGAATCAATACGTTTATTATGTTGAACTTCTTTAATTTGACACGGGTAATTGATCCCAAGACGGCTGCAGAATCCGCCAAGGCGGCGATTGAAAAAACTTATAAAAAGAAGGGTATGGATGTTGTTGCGGCAAACTGGGCGGCGGTGGACCGGGCGGCCGATTATTTGCGGCATTTTGATTTGCCTTCGTCTGTGTCGAATTTTGCACCGGACTTTGTGCCTGCAATGACCGCAGATGCCCCGAACAGTATTGCCGGAACCCTGGGTGAAATGGCGGCCGGACGCGGTGACGATTTGCCGGTGTCGCGATTCCGTGTTGGGGGCGAATTTGGTGCGGGTCAGTATCCGGTTGGAACATCCAGATACGAAAAACGTGCGATTTCAACGCGTGTGGCAAAGTGCGATTTGGAAAAATGTATCCAGTGCGGAAAATGTTCAATGCTGTGCCCGCACGCGGCGATTCGTATAAAGGCGTTGACCAAAGCGGAAGCTGCTAAAGCCAAGAAGCAGGGCATAATAGTCGTGCCAATGAAAACCCCAGAATTGGGTCCGGATATGTATTTCACAATTGCTATTTCGCCGGCGGATTGTACGGGGTGTGGGCTGTGTGTGAAAAATTGTCCGGTTGGTGCGTTGTCTATGACCGATGCGGATGCAGACGAACAAAAACGATTTGACGAAACCGTGAAATTACCCGATTTCCCGCGCGAAAAATTAAACCTGAATTTACCAAAGCATATTGAATTGTTGCCACATTATTTCGAATTTCCGGGTGCGTGTGCGGGATGTGGTGAAACACCATATATTAAAATGATGGCGCATTTGTTTGGGGATCATATGGTTGTGGCAAATGCAACGGGGTGTTCTTCGATTTATGGGGCGAATTTGCCGACAACGCCGTGGACAACGGACGCGAATGGACGCGGGCCGGCATGGTCGAATTCGCTGTTCGAAGATAATGCGGAATATGGTTTGGGTATGCGTGTCGCATTGAACGGGCGGCGTGAAATGTTAAAGGGTTTGTTGTTCGAATTGGGTATTAAAAATGTCGAGGATATATTTAACGAAACCGATATAGATGCCCAACGAAAAATCAAAGACGATTTGGCAAAGAAATTGGCAAAAATCGATTCGCCCGATGCGCGTTTGGCGGAAAGTATGTTGGGTGATATAGTGAATAAATCTGTGTGGATTGTTGGTGGTGACGGTTGGGCGTACGATATTGGTTACGGCGGTTTGGACCATGTTCTGCACAGTGGTGAAAATGTGAACATCTTGGTTTTGGATACCGAAGGTTATTCGAACACCGGCGGGCAACAGTCCAAGGCAACGCCGTTCGGGGCCAGTATGAAGTTTGCAATTGGTGGAAAAAATCACGCCAAGAAAGATTTGGGTATGATTGCGATGATGTCGGGTGCATATGTCGCGCAAATTGCAATCGGCGCAAACCCGGTTCAGGCATCGCGTGCTTTTCGCGAGGCGGCTTCGTTCAACGGGCCATCAATTATATTGGCGTATGCACCATGTATCGCGCATGGGTTTGCATTGCAAAACGGACCAGAACATCAAATGCAGATGGTAAATACGGGGGCATGGCCACTGTATCGGTTTGACCCACGATTGATTGTCGAAGGCCATAACCCATTGATGATGGATTCAAATGTTGATGATTTATCACCATTGGAAGATTTCTTGAAAACCGAAACGCGTTTTGGTGCGGCGCGTGCGGCAAATCCAAACTTTGATAAATTGGTTGAATATGCCAAAGAAAACAATCAATATAAAACTCAGTTAAAGAAATATATCGCACACTTTGCGATGATGCGTGCAACAAAAGAAAATGGGGAAGGGTAAAATGAAAAAGATAATTTTGATTTTATGCTGTGTGGTTATGGCGGCGTGTACTTTTCAAACAAAACATCGTGGGTATGTTTTCCCCGATGATTTGGAAACCAAGGTCGCAACCATTAAAACAACCCGACAATTGGAAGACCTGATTGGTTCGCCCCAGGTTAAAACCATATATGGTGACCAAGTATGGATTTATTTTGGTGAAGATGAAAACTATCACGGGCCGTTCCCGTTGACGTATGATAATAAAACCGTATTGTTGGCGTGGGTTGACGGGGCGCGCGTGACGCGGACACAGATTCTGCACGATGATGATCTGCCGGATATAGACATTGACGATGATGAAACCGAAATTCCGGCGGCAATCGAACTGAACGCGATGCAGGAATTGTTCAATAATATCGGTCGATTCAGCCCGGCGGGATTGGGACAATAAAAAGTCGCTTGTAAAAACCGGTTGTTATGTGTTAGAATGCACATAAGCAGGTAAGGGGGCACAATGAAGAAAATCTTAGTTTTTGCGATGGTTTGTATGTGTGGGCCGGCGTTCGCGGGCGATTGTGGACCGGGATATGTGTTGAATTCACATGCAAAAATTGATGGTATGGTAACCCAAGAATGTCAAAAATTATGGTGTGTTGATTTGGAAACCGGCAAAGCAATGGGGTCCGGTGACCGGGCAAATAATGGATATGTTGCAACGGCCGCGCCGAATGAATTGTGCGATGCATCGGGCAAGTGTATTGAATGCTTTGGTGACCGGAAATGGTGTACGGGCATTGTTCGTGGTGTATGGAATCCGGAATATGGTGCATATACCCGCGGTGGTAACGATAGCGCGACATACGGGTCTGAACAAAAAGGCGGATGTTTTACATGGAAATTGGAAAAGCCAAAGTGCGGCGTGGGCGAAAACGCGATTTTGAAAAATGGCGAGTGGATTTGTGCCGTGGCCAGCCCCAGTGCAAATATCGGTCACGGTTCTGCGGTGCGCAGAACGGGCACAATGCGGCGAACACTTAAAAAGTAATTTTGTATGCCCCCGGACGGGGGCATTTTTTTGTCTATTAAATTTGTTTTTTCAATATTTTTGTGTTATAATCCGCGTAAAGGGCAGAGAGAATGGCAAAGAAAGAGAACACTATGCCAAGTAAAAAATTAGATTTCAAGACTGGTCAATATGTTGTGTATCCCACCCAAGGCGTGGGTAAATTGGTGCGCACCGAAGACCAGGTGATTGGTGACCAAAAAATTAAAATGTTGGTTATTGATTTTGAAAAAAGCCGTATGACATTGCGGGTGCCATTGGAACGCGCGGAAATTTCTGGTCTGCGCCCGTTGACCAGTGCGAAAAAAATGGATGAAGCAATCGCATCGGCCAAAGGCAAGGCCGGCGCCAAACGTATGATTTGGGCGCGGCGTGCGGCACAATACGAAGAAAATATCAATTCGGGTGACCCAATGCGGTTGGCCGAGGTTGTACGCGACCTGCAACGGCGCAATCCAACCGATACTATGCCATTTTCTGCACGGCGCTTATATATGCGCGCGTTGGAACGTATGGCCCAGGAATTCGCCGTTCTGCATAAAATGGATGTGGATGCGGCGTCTGAAAAGATAGAAGACATTTTGGGTATTCCAAAGGAAATCGACCTGAATGCGGTTGAAGAGGATGAAGAAGAGGAAGAAGATTATTCCGAGAATAGTGATTAGTGGTTAGTGATTAGTAAAAACCGGCGGGAAACCGCCGGTTTTTGTGTGCGAACTGGTCACAAAAAGGTACCTTTTTGTCCACCACTTTTTTTAGAAAGTGCGATTCAGTAAAATCAATGACTTACAAAATCTCACAGGGTGGTCAAAAAAAGGTACCTTTTTGTTACACTATAATGCGAGGAATAAAGGGGAAAATATGAACAAAACTTTATTATTCGGTGCAATCGTATCTGTTTTAACATTAAATGCATTTGCAGAAACAACAACGTCAACCATTCCAACACAAAGTTATGTTGATACAAATTTCCAAACCAAAATTCCCGCAGGAACCGTTAATACGGGCAGTGTTGTTGCATATACCAGTGATGCCGGCACAGTTGGCGAACGGGGATTATATAATTCCACCTATACCCGTTATTTGACACAAACTGCAAATTCAAATTATGCATATTATAAAGATTATTTACCAACAATGGATATGTTAACTAAAGCGCTTACTTATCTTACCAGTACTACGTTAGGACAGTCCCCTCTTGCATCTGCTGGGGTTCACTGGATTCCGGTATTTTCTAGTGATAATCAAACCACGTTTAACCATGTGGTAACGGTAAATTCTGCGGATGACATGCTTTCTTCTCTTGATGCATCCCTATATATTCCAACTATGGCGGCAATGACAGAAAAACAAAACAAAATGACCTGTACGCGCTATCTGGACAACGCCGAAGAAACGGACGAAAATTGTTTACTGTGGAGTATCGCAAATTAAAAAACCGCCCAATCGGGCGGTTGTTTTACATTGTGAAATCTTCGCCAAGGTACACTTTTTTAACCATTTCATCGCGGATGATTTCGTCACTGGTTCCGTGTTTCAAAATTTTTCCGTCGTGCAGAACATAACTGCGGTCGGTAATTCCCAAAGTTTCACGCACATTATGGTCGGTAATAATCACGCCCAGTCCGCGATTTTTTAATTGCGACACCAAACAACGAATTTCATTCACCGCAATTGGGTCAATCCCGGCAAACGGTTCGTCCAATAAAATAAATTTTGGGTCGTTCGCCAATGCGCGTGCAATTTCGGTACGGCGGCGTTCGCCACCCGAAAGGGCGGTTGCCGGACTGCGCCGCAGGTGCGCAATAGAAAATTCTTCCAACAATGCATCCAATTTTTGTTTGCGTTTTTTGTAACTGGGTTCGACAACTTCCAATATCGCCATAATATTCTGTTCCACGGTCAGGCCGCGGAAAACACTGTTTTCCTGGGGCAAATAACCAATATGCAGGCGCGCCCTTTGATAAAACGGCAGGTGCGTTATATCTTGGGACCCAAGGAATATTTGACCGCCGGTTGCGCGTAATTGGCCCGTGATGCAGTAAAACGCCGTTGTTTTTCCCGCGCCGTTCGGCCCCAGCAGGCCGACCGATTCACCCTGGCGCGCGGTCATTGATATGTCGCGCAGAACCATACGGTTGCCGTACGATTTTGATAAATGTTCAACTTTTAATACAGATTGCTTCATATCTTTACCACCAATTCTTTTGTTTGCAGTTCGTTGCCGTCATTTGATTTTATACGAACTTTGCCAATCATTTTGATACTTTTTTTTACGCGATTATATTCACCCGCGTCCGCAGAAAAATTATAAACGACTTTCTTTCCGTTTTGAATTTGTGTTGTATATCCGGAAATGCGCTCCAAAAATATGATGTCGGGTTTATCGTATTCTTGACGACCGGTTGCAGCGGTTATTTTGAAAGGTTCGCCGTTGGAATCTGTTCCTTGGAATGATGCGCCGGACATTTTGAATTGATTGCTGATAACGTCCGTCATATTTATTGCAGATATTGGTGACCACAACAATTGCCGCGTGAAAAGTGCGCCCGCAACCAACGCCGCAACCATTACCAAACCCCATCCTGTAAAGAAAAATTGCCACAGACGTTGCCAACGGCGATGCTTGTTGATTATAATAAAATTACGTTTGTCTTTCTTCATATGATTATATGTTAGCCCGATATAATTAAAAAAGCAATTTTTTATGTTTGTTCATTTGTCTTTTTTATGATATAATTTTTACCAGAGAGAGTGCATATATGAAAAAACTTTTCATTTTTTGTGCCATTGGGGTCGTGTTTTGTTGCGCAACCAATGCGTTTGGTGCGGCGAACGTGTTGGTGCCAAAAAAGGCGGATTCTGTGGCAAAGCGTGATGCGTCCACGTCAACGACAAATGTCGGGGCAAGTTTGTTGCCCACGGCGGCAACGTTGGTTGGAAATGTTATCGCACTAAATCAACAACAAAAGGCGTTGACCGCGGAATGCGAACCGACATCGCGCGAAATTACGTTTGTGAACAATTTGGTCAAAGAGTGGGCGATTGCCGGCGCAACAAACCCATTGACGGGTGGTACACGCGGGTTGCGCGAATGTGACAAGGATTCGGGCGAAACATATGAAAATACTGTGACACGCGCGGGTACGGGTGTGACGGTTGATCCATCCGGTGTGTGTTATGATACTTTTTCGGATGCCGATGCACGCGGCGCGGTTTGGGCGCGTTTTCCCAAGGCGGCGGTTGTTGAATATTGTTCTGATGGTGGCGCGTTAAGTATGTGTGGCAAAAATAAACGCAAGAAAATGACGAATATGTGGACAATATTCGATATGATTGATTTCGATAACAAAGATTATACCCGGACCGAGGCATCCCAAGCGGTTGCTTTGTTGCAAAAGGCGACAAATTGTTCGGGAAATAAATTGGCCGCGAAACGTCTTGAAACATTTGGTGGTTTTATAACAAATACTATCAGTGATATGGGTCAACCAACCAACACGGGCAACGTTATGAACGCGGTGTCCGGTATCGTTGGACAATCTGGTATTGGCGGTATCGGCGGTTTGGCAACAATGGCCAGTCAATTTTTAGATAAGTAATTTGCAATTAAATAAAAACAAGGATTGTTTTTTGCTTTACTAAAAATTACAAAATGCGTATAATATACAAAAAGGTAAGAGAAAGGATTTTATTATGAAAATACAATCTGGGGTTTCTGTATGGGTTATAACGCGCGTGTTGGCGTGTGCGGCGGCGTTTGCGGTCGCGGGATGCGCACAGTCTACGGTTGATTCGGAATATTCCGATGGGTATGTTGCAACACCAACGGTTGATTATGTTGAACGGTTGGATGTTTATTCTGCGCCACACCAAGATTCCTTTTTGAATCAGTTGGCAATGAATTATCGTTCTTATGCGATTTATAATGCCCGGACCAGTGGTCACCCAGATGTTGGTGAATTGTTTGCAAACAAGGCGGTGTCCGCATTCGCAGGCGAGGTTCCTTTCCCAGAATCTTTGAATAATTGGGAAATTGCGAATGATAATACGGCATACGAATTGTCTATGGCGTATAATGATATGATAGAGTTATTTAGAAACGATGCCAGTGATACACACCCTGAATTGGCGGCGGAATTGCAGGCGAAATATGATTGTTGGATTTCTGCGGTTGCCACCGGCCAAGATAAAACTGCACGCGAATGTCGTGCGCGTTTTGAACGCACTTTGACCACGTTGCGCGATTGTCGCGGTGGCAAAATTGTGAATAACCCGTCACGTATGACCACGGAAACGACCACGACCGAAATGATGGTGTCGTCTAATGCACAACGGGCGTCTGTACCAGAATATTATCCGGAAACTGGAAATATGGTGGCAATGCGTGGTGCGAATCGTACACGCGAAGGTGTCATTATCGTGAACAATGTTAATGTGCCGGAACACCTTATTAACCCGGTTCCGGTGGAAAGTCAACAACCGTTGGTATTCAACCAAAATATCTATGGTGGTGACAAGACATTTAATGATAACAGCAAGCGCGACAGCGAAAATACAAATTTGAAGGCGGATTGTCCCTGTGCCGCGAATCGTGATTCTATGAATTATCAACCTGTGTCCGTGACGGTTAATGGCGCACCGACCGTTGTTGCCGAACCGGAACCGTGCGATTGTGCCGATGATGTCGAAGAAATCACCATCGTTGCAGATGATTTGGTTTCACGCCAAGAATTCATCAATATGATGATGGCAATGCGTGCGGAATTGGCGGCAATTAATGCACGTTTGGATAAATTGGCCGCGGCGAAACCGGCGGCAACCAAAGACGATTATGATGAAACTACCATAATCAAAGTGCAACAAATTCCGTTGGAACCAAAACAACATGTTATGGAAGAGGTCTTTGAAATTCGATTCGATTTTGACAAGGCCAAGATTAAACCGGAATATGATGATGTTATAAGAAAATTGGCCACCGTGACCCAGAACAACAAGAATGTCAAGATTTCGGTTGTTGGTCATACCGACACTTCGGGCAGCAAATCTTATAATTATGCCCTTGGGGGGCGTCGTGCTGAGGCGGTTCAAAAGATGTTGATTGAGCGCGGTATCCCGGCAAGTCAAATCGTTGCGGTTTCCGCCGGTGAAGAAGATTTGAAAGTTTGGACGCCTGATGGTGTGCCGAATGCAGAAAACCGCCGTGTGCGTGTCGTGAAAGAGGTCACATATACCGACCCGAATGGCGGTAAAATGGTGCCGGTTGCAAATGTCGCGGTTGAAGAATTTGTCGAAGATTGTGATGGTGCGGCGTGCGGTATGTAATGTGATTTGTTGGGTATAAAAATGCTTGACAAAAGTTTTTATTAGTATATAGTGGGTTTCACCAGAGAGATACTTTGAAAAAGGTGTTGAATATGGCAGATGTAAAAGATGTAAAGAAAGCAAATACAAAAATGGCGTTCCGCACCGGGGCCGAGAATGTTGTGAACCTTATGGCGGAATTGCAAAAACGTGGTGTCCGGTTACAAGAACCACAAGATACAGTATTGCGATAGTTTTTTGGGGAAAGTATCGGTTTTATATTTTTGTGTGGTGGTGCGTGTGCATCACCACGCGTTTTTTATTTTGTTTCTTGTTAGCAGGTTAAAAATGTGATATAATACTTTGAAAAGTTAGAGGGAGTCACATAATGAAACAGCATTTGCAATCACGTAAAAATGCGCCGTTGCGCGCGTTTGTGTTGTGTGGAATTTTTTTAATTTCGAATTTATTGATGCTGGGTCAATCTTATTCGGTTGAATTAAAACAACGCCAATTTGGTGCGGGGCTGCAAACCGCAGATACCACTGGATACTCTATTGAAGTTCCGGGTACCGAGGGTATGAGTGAAATGGAAGTGGTACAAACACTGCGTCAAGATATTCAATTGTTGGATGAAGAAATTATGAAATGCGATCGTAAACGCAAGGGTTGGGTTGCGGCAACGGTTGTGGGTGGTGTTGGGGTTGTTGGCACCGGAATCGGTGCGATTGTGCAACATAATAAAATACAAGATAAAAAGAGTGAACTTGGCCATGTCCAAGGCGAAGTTGCGGGCACCAAGGCCAATGTCAAAGATGCCGAAAACCGTTTGAACAATATGTAAAGTATGGGGGCGAAAATGATGATAAAACCTGTATCAATCTTGGCGATAACAATTGTTGGTTTGATGTCTGCGTTTCCATCGAACGGCGCGACCATGACGTCCCAGATACAACGTTTATTGGATCAAAAAGAAGAAAAAATAAAACAATTGGAAGAATGCGAAGGTAAAAAGCAAGGATGGATGATTGCGGGAATATCTACGATTGGTCTGACGGCGGTTGGTGTTGGTGTAAATATAGCCCAGGCGAATAAGAGTAATAAATTATCAGGTGAAATAGAGCAGAGCAAACAAGAATTAGAACGCCAACAGGAAAGATTGTCACGCATCGAGGGGCAAATATCCACCAAAGAAACAGCAATGCTAAATGCTCAAAATGATGGTGGTCGGGGTTTGGGCGGTAATAATCAAGCTGGTGATGGTGATAATGGTAATCAAAATGAAACCCCGAATGGTGAAAATATCGATGGCGATGCTAATTATGGTGACAATAATCACGAATATGTCGGTAATGTCCAAAATGATGATGATAGAGAGGCCATTATTAGTGGTTACTGTTTGAATGAAGTCGGCGAAGGATTTATTGGACAGGTTTGTTGGTGTGATATTTATATGCCGAACTATTGCGCACAAAGCGGAAAAATAAAAACGGACGGTGTATGTTCTGGCACAGCACACCAAGAGGCAGGGTGTACGGAATTTTGTAACAGTAAAAAATCGGATTTGATAAAAATTTGTGATGACTTGCAAGAATAATGCAAAAAATCCCCGCGGGTGCGGGGATTATTTTTTGATTGCCCAAAACAGGGCAAGCAGCCAGCCGATGACGGTCCAACCAAATACCCACGATGCAACGCGGATGCGCATCGCGTCGATTTTGCCTTTCTTGTTTTGTGCGGCAAGGTATGCCGGCGCCATAATTATCGCCACCAACAACACCGTTGCCGCCACGTATTTGATAATTAAAATTGTTTCCGCATCGATTTGCATTGCAAATTATTTTCCGTATGTTGCATTATTACCCAATTCTTCTTCAATTCGCAACAATTGATTATATTTTGCCATACGGTCGGTGCGTGACATAGAACCAGTCTTGATTTGCCCCGCGTTTGTTGCGACCGCCAAATCTGCAATTGTTATATCTTCGGTTTCGCCACTGCGGTGCGATATTACAACACCGTAATTTGCATCTGCTGCCATTTTGATTGCGCGTAATGTTTCGGTAAGGGTTCCAATCTGGTTCACCTTGATCAAAATCGCGTTCGCAACACCCGCGTCAATTCCGCGTTTCAGGCGAATCGGGTTCGTGACGAACAAATCGTCGCCGACCAATTGGCATTTGTTGCCGATTTCTTCGGTCAGTTTTTTCCACCCGTCCCAATCTTCTTCGGCCAATGCGTCTTCGATAGAAATTATCGGGTAACGTGAAATTAAATCGGCATAGAATTCAATCATTTCATTGGATGATAATTTTTTGCCTTCGAAATTATAAACGCCGTCCGCGTAAAATTCACTGGATGCAACGTCCAGGCCAATCGAAATGTCTTCACCCGGCCGGTAACCCGCGTCACGAATCGCCGCGATAATTGCATCGATTGCCGCCGCGCAAGAATCAAAGTTCGGCGCGAAACCACCTTCGTCACCAACATTGGTTGAATGACCGCCGGATTTAAGAATTTTTTTCAAATGATGAAATACTTCGGCGCCCATTTGAATTGCCGCCGATTCGGTTTTTGCGCCGTTTGGAATAATCATAAATTCTTGGGCGTCCAGTCCGTTATCTGCATGCGCGCCACCGTTGATAATATTCATCATCGGGCGTGGCAAAACGTGCGGATTTTTATTGCCATAAATTTCGGCCAGGTATTTATACAGGGGAATATTCTTTTGGTTCGCAACCGCGTGCGCCGCCGCCAAGGACACCGCCAAAATTGCGTTTGCACCAAATTTGTCTTTGTTTGGTGTTCCGTCCATTGCCAGCATTTTTTCGTCTAATTCGGTTTGTTGTGATGCGTCCATACCGATCAGTGCGGGTGCAATAATTTCATTCACATTTTTGACGGCTTTTGTAACGCCCTTGCCCATAAATGCGGTGCCACCGTCACGCAGTTCTAATGCTTCGAATGAACCGGTACTGGCCCCGGATGGAACGGCCGCGCGACCAAACGCGCCACCCGATAACGTGACGTCGCATTCAACCGTTGGGTTACCGCGTGAATCCATAATCTGGCGTGCATGAATTTTTTTGATTTCAAACATATTTTTCTCCTTAGTGTGCTAATATTCTTTTTTTTCTTGTCTAATTGTGTTATAATATAACAACGAAACCAGAGAAAAAGAATAAAAAAATATGATAAAAAAACTGGCCCCCTTTATATACTGCTTGACACCGCTGTGCGCCTTGGCAGAAACGATTGTAGAAACCGGCGTAAGTGGCGAGATAACAACAATTTCCGGTGACCTTAATGTCACAACCGATTCGTATCGATTCGTATATGGAACCGGCATTGGTGTAACCGGTGGAATTAATACGGCCGGTGGGTTCTATATTGGGCAAGATGCGGGGGCAAATCCCAATGTCGGTGCGGTTTATGCCGAATCTACTATCAACAGCCCGTATACGATCACAGCGGCCGATGCGATTACAATTGGTGGACCGTTACAGGTTGGGTCGCAGACCGCAACCGGATATAGCCTGACCATTGGGGGGGCGGGTTCTGCGGTGGATTTGACCGCAGGTATGGTTGATGTCTATGGTGATTTTACGGTTTCCAATGCGGACGCGGTGTCTTTTGCGGGTTTTGTGTCAAACAATGTGGATGCGACAATAAACGGAAATTCGTTAACAATAAGAAGCGATGATTTTCAAGGTTTGGGGGCCGGGGATACCATTGTAAATGTTGGAACGGGTGCGTTTAATGTTGCGAATGGCGCGATTGAAAATAAATCCAGTGGCGATATGACAATTACCGCCGGTGCGATTACCGCCAAAACAATTACTAACGAGGCGACCGGTGACGGTGCAACGGGTGATTTGGTGATAAATGCGGCGTCTTTGACGCTAAGTGGTGGTAATGCAACGAATAATGCGTCATTTGTGAACAAGGGGAATTTTACGGGTGTTATATCCGGTGCAACAACATTGGCACACGGATTCGATTTGGGAACGATGGGCGCAACGAACACGTTTAATTTGACAACTGGAACGTTGTCTTTGGGCGACCGAATCGGTGCGTTTTATACAAATAATTTGAATTCTTTTGTATTAAATGTGACGGCGGGCGGTATAGATGCCGGAACAAACGCGATTCGAAATGGAACAACAAATAATAATGCCGGTATGACGTTGACGGCGCAAAGTGTTGCCGCGGCGGGCATCGAGAATTTGGCCACATTAAACATAACATCAAGTGGTGTCGTGACGATGACGGGTGATGTTGTGAATTCGGGTGCGTTGGATGTTTCGGGAACCGTGTTCACATTGGCGAATATAAACAATTCAGGCGCGGCGACATTTACCGGGTCTGGGGCGTTTTCGGCGAACGCAATCAGCAATTTGACGGGAAGTGAATCTTTATCGATTTCGGGTTCGACCGTGACGGCAACGGGATTGATAATAAATGATGCCGGCACAATGAGTGTCGAATCAGATGGCGCGTTGTCTGCGTTGGGATTGGATGTCAATGCCGGGACAATGAACATTTCGGGAACCGAATTGAACATCGGTACATCTGGAATTAATGTTGCGGCAAATGGCGCATTGAATACGACGGGCGACATTGTGTCGGGTGGCGAAATATCAATTGCAAACAATTTGACGGCGGGCGCGGGTGCGGCCACGGCGGGCGATATGGCCATCTCTGGCGGTGTGGTTGATATTACAATAAATAATAATGAAAAATTGTATGTCGGAAACAATGTCACGGCAACCGGAAGTGGCACAGGAATGAACATAGACGCGCACACGATGGAAATTGACGGCGGTGTTTCGGCGACAAATTCGGGTAAGATTGCATTGGGTGTGGCCGGTGGGACGAATTATGCGTTAACGGTTGAAAATAATCTTGCGGCAACGAATGGCGGTGAAATCTATTTGTACACCGATAACGCATTGGTGTCTGGGACAATCACGGAAAATTCTGGATTGATATTTACCGATGATGTGAATATTACGGCTGGTTCATTGAATATTGCGGATGGTTTGTGGTTTGATGGCGCAACGCATACAAACGGTTTTGTAATCGATTCTGGAAATGCGTTTACGCTGAATACAGATACGGCGATCATAAACGGTGGCGGAAGTGTCGCATCGGGTAAGACATTAAATATATTGCGTGTTGGAAATCAAATGCCGTTGACGATGGCGGGGAATTTTACAAATTCGGGTACCGTGAATATCGGTTCGGCGGAACGTGCATATGGTGTGGTGACACTTGGGACATTGGCCAACAATGGTGACTTTAATGTTTGGGCATCGCAGATTTCAAATGGCACCATTACAAACAACGCCAATGCAGATTTGAATTTGGTGTCCACGGGTAACGTGACATTGGCATCTTTGACCAATGCGGGTGCGGCCGATATTTCGGGTGCGGTGGTGTCTTTGGGTGAGGTCGCGGCAAGTTCAGGTAATGCAACGGGTGGCGGTTTGCGCGTTGTTGGCGCGTCTTCGGTTGCGGCGAATTCTTTGAATATCACGGGTGGCGCGGGCGCAATGGATATTGATGCGCCGGTTATAAATATTGCCGGTGCGGTGAATACGAGTGGCGGCGTGTTGCACCAAGGTTCTGGTTCAACCAGTTCGCTGAATTTGTTGACGGATGAATTTACGTTCAGTGCGAATTCTTGGGATATTGATGCGTTTGTTGCAGACGGCGGTATCGGCACATACACTATAACCGGCACGGCAAACTTTGGTACGGGTATATTTGTTGCGGACGGTGCGTTGGCGAATTTCAATCGCAATGTTATTGATGCACCGACATTGGTTGCGGCGGGTGATTTGGTTCAAAACGGTTCGTCTTTGACCCAGGATGGCACCGTAAATATGGTGTCGAATAATTTCACATTGAATGCGAATACGGTTGATGTTGGTGGTGATATAGATGTGAATAATTTTACAATATCTAACCTTGATGCGGCGGATGGCGTGAACATTACGGTTGGTGGTAATGTATCGGGCGGATTGGATATTATCGGTCTGGATTATATGACGGTTGGGGGTGATTATACTTTTGACGGCAACAGTCGTTTATTGGCAATTGCGAATTCATCGTCAACGCACGATTATTGGACCGACGTAGATTTCAGTGGCGAAACCCCGGTGATAAACCCGTTGACGGGTGGCGAAACCGCATTGATAACCGTGGGTGGTTCTTTGATAAGTAATACATCGGGTACGAATATGACATCAAGCCCCACGACATTGGCGGACGGCCAGTTTGGTATAGTCCTGCGTCAGGCGGTAACGGAATCAAGTGCACTGTGGTTGGCGACCGCGGACGATATCCAAGGAACATTTTTGCAGTTAAGTGTTGGGTTCTGTAATGCCGATGGAACAAGTTGCGTGAATTATTTGGATGCGTTCAGTGGATTTAACGACACGGACGATGATTTGCCGGTCTATTTAGTGCAACAGGGCAATGATTTATATGTCGTGTTTGATACGCGTTTTGGTACACCACTTGGGTTGTTCAAATTGCAACCAATTGTTGGTGCGACACCAGGACACACATTGGGCGAATGGCAATCGGCCGGTGCGTTGGATGATTTGATTGAGGCAATGTTGAACAACAATGGTTTCACATACGAAACGGCGGTGTTGCCGGTTGTCCAGGTTTTATTTGACGGAACCCCATTGGATCGTATTGATACGGAATTGTATGCGCGCATGTACGATTACACGCAAAGTGGCAATGGAAATGTTATTCGTGCGTTCAGCCGTCTGTTCCAATTGCGCGAAGCGAACCAGATTGCGGACAGTTTGGCCATGAACACCCATGCGAATTTCTTGGATATGTCCGATCGGTTTATTGACGAAGCCATTTGGAATCGTAATCGCCGTTTGAACAAATTGTGGATTGATGGCGGTTATACAATGTTTAGAAATGACTTTGAAGATATCCGCGGTGATGGCGAACGATTCAATTTGGCGTTGGGGTATGATTGGCAGGCGAACAATACGTTGATATTGGGGTGGATGCTGCACGGGTCTTATACAGACGCGAACGTTGTTGATGACATAGATTTGTCTTATGGTGATTCTGGGCCGGTTGCGGGTCGTATGGAATCGGATATGACAAACCTTAGTGTTGGCGGTGGGTTGTATTTCTTGAAAACGTTAAGCAACAAGGCGCGTTTTTACGGCGATGCGATGTTTGATGTCAATATGATTGATGTTGAACGCAATCAAACATGGGTTGATACGATAAAGGGTGATGCTACATCGTTTGGTATTGCGGCCGAATTTGGATTGATACACGATTGGTTGAATCAGTATATTATTGGCAATCTGTATGCGCGTGCCGGGTATAACTTTGGGTTTGATATGACCGAAAAGGTTGGTGGCACAGATTATATGAAATTGGAATTTGACGGGTACCCAATTTTGACACCGGGTTATTCTTTGACCGCCCAGAAACGCGTCTATCCATCGGCGTGGTTTGAATTCCGCCCGTATTTGACGGTTGGGGTGGAATATGATTTGTTGGGAACGCCGGATACGATGAAGTATAAATTTGCATTGGCGAACAAATGGACCGATTATAATATTGATATTGACCCGTTGTGGGCGAATGGCGGTGCGGGTGTAGAATTCTTGTCCGTGAATGGTTTGCATGTTGGGTTGGGGTATCGTTATCAATATAATGCCAATGTCCAAATGCACAAAATCCATGCATCTATGAAATACAGGTTCTAATTGGTAGTGGTTAGTGTAAGTGGTTAGTGATTAGTCCGTCCCGGCATCCGCTTGCGCTTGTGCTACAGTGAGATATGCCGCGGCCGCGACAGGTGTTAGTGGATAGTGATCAGTGAAAACGGACGCGTTCGCGTCCGTTTTACGTTTTATTCTTTATAAAAATGAATTTTAAAACGGAATGTCGTCGCCGATTTCGGAAATAGATACTTCTTCGGCCGGTGCCGGCGCCGCCGGTGCAGATGATGCGCCGCCCATTGCATCCATAGATTTTGCGCCAGACAATATTACCATTGTGCCGCCGAATTGATTCAAAACAACCTCGGTCGTGTATGTGTCGATGCCCTGTTGATTTTGCCATTTGCGGGTGCGCAAGGCGCCTTCGATATAAAGTTTTGTTCCCTTTTGCAACATACGTTCCGCAACTTCGACCAAATTTGGATTAAATATTACAATGCGGTGCCATTCGGTTTGTTCTTTCTGTTCGCCGGTCGCACGGTCGCGCCAACGGTCAGATGTTGCCAGTGAAAAACTGACCACCTTTTGGCCACTTTGCATTGTGCGTGTTTGCGGGTCTTGGCCCACGTTTCCAACCAATATTACTTTATTTATGCTTCCTGCCATATTCACTTCCTTTGTTCCAATGTACTTTTATTGAAGCAATAATAATGATAAAAAGCAAGAAAAATGTCGCCATCAACACAACCGATGCGGGAATACTTGACATTTTACATAAAAATCACTATAATATCGAGTGTGAAAGAGGGTGGCACGTTCTGTGCCGTCAAAAAATTCCAAATATTATAAAAGGAAATTTTATGCATATAAATGAAATCAAGGCTAAATCGCCGCAACAGTTGTTGAAAATGGCGGAAGATATGGGTATTGAAAATCCTTCGCAATTAAATGTGCAACAATTGCGATTCGCCGTTATGCGCGGGTTCGCGGCCGATAAAAAAATAACACTGATTGGGGACGGCGTTTTGGAACGTATGCAGGATGGGTTTGGTTTCCTGCGTGCGCCGGAAAGTAATTACTTGGCCGGGCCGGATGATTTGTATGTGTCGCCGAACCTGATTAAAAAATATGGACTTAAAACCGGCGATTATATCGAAGGTCAAATCCAGGCACCGCAAAATGAATCAGAACGCTATTTCGCGTTGGAAACAATTGAACGCGCAAATGGCGATGTGCCGGAAAAGTTGCGGCATCGTGTGTCTTTTGACGATATGACACCGCTTTACCCGGACGAACAATTAAAGATGGAGGTTGAAAGTGATACTGACAAAGGTCGCAATTTGTCGGCGCGTGTAATCGACCTGATATCGCCAACGGGACGGGGGCAACGGTCGCTGATTGTGGCGCCGCCGCGTACCGGAAAAACGATTATGCTGCAAAATATCGCGCATTCGATTGCGACAAATTATCCCGAGGTTAAACTTATCGTGTTGTTGATTGACGAACGACCCGAAGAAGTGACCGATATGCAACGCAGTGTCAAAGGTGAAGTGATTTCTTCTACGTTTGATGAACCCGCAACACGCCACATCCAGGTCGCCGAAATGGTTATTGAAAAGGCCAAACGCTTGGTCGAGGCCGGACAAGATGTCGTGATTTTGTTGGATTCTATTACCCGTTTGGGTCGTGCGTATAACACCGTTGTCCCGTCCAGTGGCAAGGTTTTAACCGGTGGTGTCGATGCATATGCGTTACAGCGTCCAAAACGGTTCTTTGGTGCCGCACGTAATATTGAAGGTGGTGGCAGTTTGACCATTATCGCAACCGCACTTGTCGATACCGGTTCCAAAATGGACGAAGTTATTTTCGAAGAATTCAAAGGCACCGGAAACAGCGAAATCATTCTGGACCGCAAATTGTCCGATAAACGCGTCTATCCGGCGATTGATATTACTAAGTCTGGTACGCGCAAGGAAGATTTGTTGGTGGGTAAAGACACTTTGTCCAAAATGTATGTGTTGCGCCGTATTATCAACCCGATGGGAACGTTGGAAGCAATGGAATTTTTGTTGGATAAATTGCGGGTTACCAAAACAAATGCGGATTTTTTTAATTCGATGAATCAATAAGCAAAACGCACCATTTGGTGCGTTTTTTGTTGGGGGCAATATGAAACAATATTTAATTATTGCCGTCACGGCGATTGTCGTGGGGGCTTATTTTTTTTGTTGGCGTATGGGGCGTGCGCGGTGCGAATTGAATGCCGTGCATAATCAATCGCGCGAAATGGTAAATGTTTTTGATATCAAAAGGAATACAGATGAAAAAGTTTTTAATACCGGTGTGCGCGATATTCGCCGCATCTTGCACACAAAATACACCATCGCAGAATAGGGCGGTGTGCGCCATGTCTTGCGATATAATTCGCGGTCGCGCAATCGATTGGAATGTAATAAGTGATGATTTGGCGCGGAATATTTATCGGCATAATTTAATATGTGAAAATATGGGGAAATAATTATTCGCTGTAATATTCAACCATTGCCTCGGCCGCGTTTTTGATTCGTTCCATGGCTTGTTCATATGTGGCGCAATCGCGTGATATTTGTGAACGATATGCATCGCGCAGGTTGGACGACATATATGCGCACGCGCGCAGGTGTTGAATACAATATTGGTGACCCGTTAAAAATGCATTTTGACCGCGCATACGTTCTTCGGGTTCTGGCCAATCTATGTTCAATGCATTGTCCAGGTTCACCCAAGAATTTTCGCCTGCATATTGACCAACCAATTCCATCCAATATTCGTTCATCTCTTCGGGTGTCCATGTGCCACCACCCATAAGGTTGATGATTTGTACAATTAAATCACTGATTTGTGGTTGGTATGTGGCGTCAATTTGTGATAATTTCGCACTGCAAAAGCATCGATTATATGCCGTGTTTTCGCGCATACAATACCCATTCATACACGTTGTATAATCGGCCAAACAACGCGTGGATGATACCGGTTCGGTTGTAATCGTGGTCGTTGTTTCTGCGGTGCGCGATGTGTCACTGCGTGCGCCACGTGGGGACACGGCGCGGGCCGTTGTTGATACCGATGTTGCGGCGCGTGCCGATGTGTTGGCGGTGCGTTGGACAACACGCCGGGTTGTTTGTTGGGATGTGGTGTTTGTGGCAGCACGTGCAGAGTTCGTATTGGTGGATTTTTGTGTGCGCGGAACAACGCGGCGTGGTTCGGCCATAGGCTTGGTCCGGACCACTACATCAATTGGATTGTTTGTCATACTGACCGTGGTGCCCGGATTCATTGCCGTGCGCATTTTATTGTTCAAATACGGGTACATATACGCATAGGATTGTTGGTCGACATATTTTGATACGCGGCCTGCGGTCGCCGCAACCGCACACGGTGCGGTTAAAATAAATACAAATAAGTATAAAACAATCCTTCCCATGTTTTTTATTCTAGTAGAAAATCCATATGCAAGGCAATAAAAAAAGAACCGTATGTTAATACAAGGTTAAAATATATTATTGCGTGCGCATATTAAATATCGCCCGGAACAAATTGCCGCGTAGTTTTATGTGTTTGGGGTGTGGCAAAAAGTATTTGTTTTCAAATATAACTTGCGTTTGGTAAAAAAGAAGGTATAATTTAGCTCACTCGGGGCGTAGCTCAGTCTGGTAGAGTGCTTGCTTTGGGAGCAAGATGTCGTAGGTTCGAATCCTGTCGCCCCGACCATAAAATTCAAATCGGCCGTGTGCCGATTTTAATTTTATGACCGCGCAGCGGTGGATGCGAACCGTGGTTCGAAACCAAGTAGATTGCGGAAGTGAAACGAACCGCAATCGTCACGGGTTGCGCGCAGCCGGCACACCGTGCCGAGCGAGCGAATCCGGGCTGCCCTAAATTTTTGTTCCAGCGATTTTTTATAGATTTTGGTTATTGTTTATCAAGGCAACTGTCGCCCCGACCATAAAATTCAAATTGCCCTTGCACAGGGTTTAATTTTGTTCAATAATATGGTCACTATGAGTACGAAAAATCACAAAATTGATTATACACTGCATACGCATACACGCGGGTTTGATGGACGTAATACGGTTGAAGAAATGGTAATCGCGGCCAAAGCATTGGGATTCAATACAATCGGTTTTTCAAATCATTTTATTGTTCATCCCAATATAAAAAAATCCAAAATGTACGGCTATGCCGCACGTGGCGGGTATGAAAATATTTACAACGATAATGTCGATAATGCAATGACGCGGTTTGCGCAACACTATCAAGAGGTCCGCAGTCTGCGCGAAAAATATCCAGATATGAAAATTCTGTGCGGTATGGAAATGGATTGGTTCCAATACGATGGGTGGCGTGATATGGCGAACTATGCCGTGGCGCGGTTAAATCCGGATTATGTGATTGGTGCAATGCATTTCATAGACCGTGGCGCGGACGGCGCGTTGAATGTTCACGATATAAAAAATGCGGGCCCGCGGGAGTCCGGGCGATTGTTGCGCGAATATTATCAAAACCTTATGCGGTTGGCGGAATTTGATTGGCGACCAATGGGTTTTCGGTTTAATTGGGTGGCGCACTTTGATTTGCCGCGCAAAGTCGGTCTGTATTACGAAGATATGGAAAATGCCGCGTTGAATGATTTGGCACGAAACAGTATGCCGATTGAATTAAATACTGCATTGATGACACGACCAAATTATCCATCGGTCGTCAAAGGGCGGGCGGATAAAATTGCCCAAATTGCCGGTTCCGGCATTGTGACCCTGGCCAGTGACGATGCACATGATGCATCGCGTTTGGGGTTGAATTTTGATATGGTGGAAAGTTGGACAGAATGGCAAAATATCAACTTTTGCAATAATTTCAATATGTTAAAGAAAAAAATCGGTGTCCGCGCGTACTAATTTTTTGTTAAATATTTAATTGCATAATTCGCCATAAATAAACCGAATGTTCCGGTGACGGTTATGATTGAACCGAAATCTTTTGATGTGGATTTATGTGCCGCGGGCGCCTCGGTTGAAAAAACAACCGGAAAATCGCCGATGCGCGCGTCCCGGATGGCTTTGCGGATTGTCGCCGCCAAGGGACACGCAAATGTTTTTGAGATTTTATCTATTTTTACCTTGGTCGGGTCGGTTTTGCGCGCCGCGCCCATAGACGATATAAACGGTATTTTATTTTGTTTGCACCAACGATAAATTGCCAATTTTGATTTGACCGTATCAATGGCATCAATCACAAAATCGGGTTGAACGGGCAGGGCGGTGTCACTATCAAAAAACATATCAAAGGCGGTCACTTTTATGTTCGGATTTATATCGGCAATTCGTTCCTGGGCAATATCTGTTTTCTTGCGTCCTAATGTCGATTCTGTGGCAAACAATTGTCGGTTTATATTTGATTTTTCGACCACATCAAAGTCTAATAAAATTATGTTGCCGATGCCCGAACGCGCCAATGCCTCGATGGCAAAAGAACCAACCGCGCCACATCCAAAAACCATGACCGTGGCATCTTGTAATTTTTTGATTTTTTCGTCACCAAGTAACGTGCGAATCCTAGTCAATTGGTCGAACATAACTTATAACCCTTTGAAGATTTTGGTATATTTGTTCTGCAATTTCTTCGGTGTCCCGGCCGTACAGTGCGGCAATCACATTTATGGCCGAATCCAATTCTGGAATTTCATCAATTGATTCGAATGTGTCGGTTTCAACCAAAATTCTGTTTTTTGGTGTTGCAGATATTCGGGCGATGGCTTTATCGTCATCATGTGCCGCAGAATAAGAAAAATACATATTATATTTGTCCGCCAACATTTGAATTTGTCCCGCATCCCCATTAAACCCATGTGCCACAACGGCGGGGGGCATTTTTTCGCCGCGTTCGCGGAATATGTGCAGAATTTTGTCCCATGCACCCACGCAGTGCAGGTGTATTGGGCGGCGAAAACTTGTGGCAATTTCTAATTGTTTGTTAAAAATCTCAATTTGTCGTGGCATATCCGGATGAAATTTATCCAGGCCGATTTCGCCGACCATCATATTTGGGTGTGCCGTCAAAATATCAATCATCATGGATTCAAAACCCGGGTCGGCATCCGCAATATACCACGGGTGAATACCAACGGTGGCAAAGTTCTTGTCGTCATCGCGTTCGGAAATATCAACTGCCACCGCCCAATCGGCCACGTGCGCAGAATTATAAATTCGACACGCGATTTCAGGGTTTTGTGCGCCGGGTGCCAAATGACAATGTGCATCTGAGTATATCATAATTTGACTATACGCAGAAATTTACGCCGGCGCAACAAAGATTTTTTGTGCTTTTATTATTATTGTATTGTGTTGGAAAATATGGTATTATATTCAAGAAGTACAAAATTTTTTGGGGGATTTTATGAAAAAAATTAGAAGCAAGAAAAAAGATTTGATTCGCTTGGCTAAGCGGGTCTATCGTCATACTGCACCGTTGTTGCTGGGCGAGGCGGTTTTGTTTATCTCTGTTGCGTTGCTTATGATGATAAAGCCGGTCGAAATTTTATCTGCGGTGACATTTGTTGTGGGCGCAATGTTGGTGTTGTTTGGGTTGTATCGTGTTAGTATGGTTTTCGTTTCAACCCAGGGTTTTACCGCCGGTACGTTTGATGTTTTCTTTGGGTTGGTCACATTCGTATTGGGTGTTGTGTTTTGCATATATCCATATGGGGCAACCGTTGGGGTCATCTATATATTTGTAGTAATGTTTTTAATGAACGCGTTACGGATGTTGTTCTTTGCGTTGAATGTGGCGCGGGCCGGGGTTCGGCGTAATATTGCAGATATTTTGGTTTCGGTTGCATTGATATTGTTGTCGTTGATATTGATGTTCATGCCGAATTTGGCGATTGGTGTGTTGGTGTGGTTCTTGGCGATATATTTATTGTTGTATGCCGGCGCAGACATATATATGTTCATACGCCTGCGGCAAATAAAGCGTATGATTCGCGATATGGATTAGGACACACGCATAAAATTATTGAAAATATAATACGCGTGGTGTATAATCTGCGTATGTTTATGAAAGAATGTGTTTTTTATTTCGTCCATCATGCCCGTTTGGGCAAGTGTTTCTAGTGCAACAAATCATAAAATAATTTGGTTGGGCGTGATGCCCGAATCTAAACAATAATAAAGAATAAGGAATAAAAAATGGACTTAAAACCAACAAAACCTTTATCGGGATTTATAGAACTTCTGCCGGCGCAGCAGCGTTGCTTTGATGAATGCGCGCGTCGGATGCTGGGCGTTTTGCGTGAATGTGGTTTTTCTATGTTGGATTTGCCGGCCATAGAGCGGGCCGAGGTTTTGACCGATAAAGATAACTGGGACGAAATAGAAACACAAATATTCTTGTTTCAAAAAGGTGACACAAAAATGGGCCTGCGATATGATGGAACGGTTGGTTTGTCGCGGTACGTTGCGGGTCACCTGAATGATTTGACTTTTCCGTTCCGCGCGGGACAATTTTCCAAACGTTATCGTGGCGAACGTGCGCAACGCGGGCGCTATCGCGAATTTTACCAAATGGATATGGATATAATGGGCATAAATTCATTATCTACAAATTATGATGCTGAAATTATATCGGTAATAGGGCGAGCATTAAATTCTGTGGGTGAATTTATTGGTGATAATTTCGTTAGAATCGGCAGTCGCCCATTTTGGGATGCGTTGTTCAATTGGTTGAATTTGGATGCTGATCAGAAAAAGGCAGTGTTCGTTTTGATTGATAAAAAAGACAAAATGGTTCCGGCGGAATTTGTCGCGGGTATTGCCGATACGGTTGCGGATGCCAAGAAAGAAAAAGTGATTTTGGATGTGTTTGAAAATGGTTATACTGGTGTTCGTGGTAAATCGGCGGATTTGGATGTGGCGATTGCTGAATTGAACGATTTTATGCAGAAACTGGATGTTATGGGTGTTAAAAATGCGACAATAGATTTGTCTGTGACACGTGGGTTGGCGTATTATACTGGCTTGGTGTTCGAATTTGGCCTGACAAAATTCCCAGAATTGGGAACGGCGGCCGGTGGTGGACGCTATGCCGATTTGGCTGGTAAATTTTCTAAAACCAAAATTATTGGGGTTGGGGCGGCAATCGGTTTTTCAAGAATCTTTGTTGCATTGATGGAATCGGGCAAGATTGACCTGACACAATTTGAATCCGGAACGGATGTTGCGGTGTTGGTTATGGGTGACGAAAATATGCCATATGCTATGTCGGTTTTGAACGCCTTACGAGATAAAAAAGTGCCTTCTGTGGCATACCTGGACACCGACAAGAAGTTCAAAAATCAAATTGAATACGCCGATAAAATTATGGCTAAATTCAGTATGATAATTGGCGAAGATGAAGTTAAAAATAAGATTGTGACCGTCAAAGATATGGCAACCGGGAACCAGCAGGCTTTGCCGATTGCGGACGCCATAAAATTGGTTAAATAATGGGTTAAAAATGGTGATTGATCAAAAACTTTTGGATATAAAACGCCGCGCAGATGATATTCAAACCGCGATGAATTCGGGTGATGTTTCGGGTGACGAATTGACCAAATTGGCGCGTGAATATTCGCGCCTGAACGAAATTTTGCCATTGGTTAATGAATATTTTCAAATAAAGCAGGGCATAACCGACGCAATCGAAATGCAGCATGATGCGGAACTTCGCGAAATTGCCACTGAACAATTGGAAGATTTGAAACATCGTATGCCTGACGTGGAAAAACGGTTACAGATTGCCTTGCTGCCGCGGGACGATGCGGACGATAACAGTGCCATTATGGAAATTCGCGCCGGGGTGGGTGGCGAAGAATCCGCGCTGTTTGCGGGCGATTTATTTAATCAATATAAATCTTATGCTTTGCGGCATGGATGGAAAATCGAAGTTGTGGAAGAAAATGCGACTTCGTTGCATGGATACAAAGAAATTATATTCAAAATTGACGGTGACGGGGTGTATGCGCGTATGAAATTTGAATCGGGCATTCATCGTGTTCAACGCGTGCCGGAAACCGAGGCGGGCGGTCGTATCCATACATCGGCGGTTTCGGTGGCCGTCATGCCCGAGGCCCAAGATATCGATGTCCAAATAGAAGAAAAAGATATTCGTATCGATGTGTTTCGTGCATCGGGCGCGGGTGGTCAACACGTCAATAAAACCGATAGCGCCGTTCGTATTACGCACTTTCCAACCGGTATTGTCGTCACGTGTCAAAATGAACGCAGCCAAATTCAAAACAAGGCGACCGCCATGGCGGTATTGCGTTCTAAATTGTATGAAAAGCAACGCAACGAACAAGATGCGGCACGCACCAATTCACGGCGCAGTATGGTTGGTTCAGGCGACCGCAGCGAAAAAATCCGTACATATAATTTCCCAGAACAACGTGTGACGGATCATCGTATTAAATTGACACTGTACAAATTGGACGATATTCTGGCGGGTGGGCCGGGGTTGGACGAGATGATCGATGCGTTGATTTCCGCAGACCAATTGGAGCGCCTGAGCGCAATGGAATAGGGGACGGTTAGTGATTGTTCCGTCTACGCTTACGCTCCGTCGCGACAAGGGTTTAGTAAAAAACGCCTTTGGAAAGGCGTTTTTTTAATCCGGCAAATTCCACAGCAGGCAGTTTTCACTGGTTTGTGCCGCGTTTTCAATATATTGAACACAGACTTTAGTTTTTTGTTTGTAGTTTAGCACTTCACGCGTACGTGCAAAAGCCGCCATAAGCATATCAGCAGAAACTATGGCGTTTTTCATATCGTCATCACTATAGCCATAAAGGTCTTTCATTCCTTTTACCTGTGTCTGTGTAAGCAGATTCCCAGCAAAAATCGCATTACCAATGGTTTGAGGGCTTGTATACCAACCATCATAATCATCGCCATATATAATCACGCGTTTTGCAACAACCCCATCTGTATCGGTGTCGGTGATGACCGAGGCGGGCAAAGGCATACCGTATGTAGATTCTGTGCCACTTCCGGCGATTTTATCTTGTTTGGTGGCGACCGCGGTATCAACATAATCTTGTGTTGTAATTGTGACCGGGTCCGCAAATACGTTTAATGTGAAAACGGATGCAATTGCCCCGAATAATAATTTTTTGTTCATAGATTCCCCCTTTTTGTTCCAAATAAAACAACCGTCAATGGGAAATTGACGGTCGGGGTGTTAGCTAATCACATACGTTAATGATTCCATTGATCTTACCTGATATACACCAACGGCACCCCGACCAATATCGGGGGATTATCACGGTGCAAAAACATGAAAATCGCGCGGATTACGATGCTTTGCACCGAACGTATGTGGGCCAGCTACGACCCCGAACCGGATTCCCATCCTGGTTCAATGTTATAATATCATATTTTTATGGTGTGGTGCAAGAACATTTTTTTGCGGGGGCGTTTTGTTTATTAAAAACAGCTAATTTTTGCCAAAAATGGGCGTTTTTCGGGGCAAAAATAAATTTTAGATAAATTAAAAAATATTAGTAAAATTGGGCGGTTGTTTCTGTTTGGTGAAAATTTGCTTTATTTTTGGGGTGGGGCGGGGCGTGGGTTTCCCAGATTTGGTCAAAATCAGCATTTTTTTGTGGTGTTTGTGGTAAAAACGGGGTGTTAAATAGTCGGTATCTTGTTATAAATGATTTTTGAAAAATGAAACGCGGCATTTTGTATTCGGTTATCGCAATTTTCCCATCTGTTCGGGGAATTATGTTAAAATATTTTGTAAAGTTTGCAACATAACACAATGTTTTTTCTTTGAAAACAGGTTGGTGTAAAAACGACGTTTGGGCGATAAATAGGCGGTGACATGCAAAAGGCGCATAATGTATATTATGTATAGTTATGTATGCTAACGCATCCAAACTATACATAATATAATCCCATAATAGTTATGTGTGCTAACGCATCCAAACTATACATAATATAATCCCATAATAGTTATGTATGCTAACGCATCCAAACTATAATAAATCAATTTTCGTATGGCGCGCATGACATATAAATGTGTGTCTTTTTGGATTTTGCGCGCTATTAGCCGTGCGGTCGATTTGAATATAACTTGGCCTGCTTTGCCGGATTTTATTTTTCTTCTGGGCGCGCCGGACATATAAATATATGCCGTTTGTAATTTTGCGCGCCATTAGCGTTTGGTGCTTTTGGGTGTTTTATTTTTGTGATGCCCAATATCAAATAAATTTTGCGAAAATTTTAGATTTTCGGTTTGCATTTTATTTGTGTGTGGTTCATTTTTTTGTTTCTGTTGGTTTTGTGGTTTGGTGGCGCGTGGGGCCCCATTTATAAAAAACGCATTTATGTGTGTTTATGGGTGGATTTTTGTGAAAATCGCCCTATTCTGGCCCGAAAAAATTGAAAAAATGGCGGATTTCTGCGGGTTTTCGGTGGTTTTTGTGGTTAAAAACACCCTTTTACGCATATTTCTGGTAGGTTTATTAGAATTTTCGCGTGTATTCTAGTAATTTTATTTTGTGCTTGCGCCGCAAACCCGTCGCGTGGTACAATTTCGTGAAAGATAAGGATTGTTGGTGGGATTTCGCATAAAATACATTTGTGTTGCATTGATTGGCGTTTTTACTGCTAGGACAGTATTAGCCGACACGTGTCAGTGTGGTTGGGAAACTTGTTCAACCACGGAATACTGTGTTGTAAATCAGGTTTGGGACCCAGATGCCCAAATGTTAGAAGATGTATACAGTTGTGAGCGTTGCCCAGTCGGTCAGGCCCATGATGATACGTGCTTTGCATGTACTGCGGCATGTGCGGGGTATGATGCGCCATGTCCGGCCGGAACGCCAACGGGATTGAAATGTAAAAAGGTTGGAAGTTGCCCGGCCCCATGTCAAAAATATGAAATATGTAACCCCGTGAACAGCAATATTGAAACACATATGCTGGGGGCGTGTCACGAAGAAGACAACAATTGTTATGCAAACGAAACGGATTGTTCCAGTTTTGAAATATCTGTTGATTATGGGGCATGGAGTTGCGATACAGCATCTCAAACCGGGCGTGCGACTTGGGATGGGAATGCATGGGATACATCGTTGTGTCGTTGTTCCGTGACAAACAAAGATATTGATATGGATATTGCCAATACCTTGGTCAAGTGCAAAAAAGCAAATGCAGAGTATTTCATTTCGTCCGCGCACAGCCACAGCACAACACGTTTAACGGATTCTATTCATTATACCGTGGAAAGACAATATTGCACAAAATGTTATCCCGGGTATTTGCCATATGTTGAAACATCGCCACTTGATGGATTGATTATTGCACCGGCGGGCGTGAATTCGGCATATGGTGTACGGGTTTGCAAAAATATGGTTTCAAAGCCGTATTATACACCGGGATGTGATATTAATTATCCTTTGAATAATCCCGGGTCGAATATGTGTCGCGAAGATTGTCCGGACAATATGGAAACGGTCGAAAATGGTGCAACCAGCGAGAATGATTGCCTGCCCCGTGGTGTGCTGTACGAAGACGCAACCGGGTTTTTCAAATTGGGTACCGATTCCAATTTATGTAATTAGTTTTTGAGATATATAAAAAAACCGCCCTATTTTTGGCGGTTTTTGTTTTGTTTTTTCTATTATTTTGCCTTCGCCTGTTCAAACAGTTCGGTCGGTTTAACCGCCTTTTCTTTTGTTTTAACGTGTGTCAGCATTGCATCCAATGCCTTGCGTTCGAAAATCATTCCGCGCAGCATGGTCAGGGCGTTTTGATTCTTGTTATAGAATTCAAAAATTTGTTTTGGGTCCGGATAACGTGCGGCCTCGGCCCAGATGGCATTCTGCAAATCATCACGTGTGACTTCGACCTTGTTCGCACTGCCCCATTCGGCCAGAATCAATCCCAATTTCACGCGGCGTTCGGCCTCTTTGCGTTCTTTCTTTTCATCAAATTTGCAATCGCCTTCGCATTTGCCCTCACAGTGCGCGTGATGATGTTCGTGTTCATCTTTGGCCATTTGTAATTCTTGGGCGACCACGACTTCGGGTAAATCCAATTTAACCTTGTCCGCCAAGATATCCAATAATTCATTGCGCATTTCGGCTTTGGCGGCCTCGCTATATTGTTCGTTCAATATATTGCGGATGTGTTCGCGCAATTTATCGACAGTTTCTTGACCAATAGATTTTGCGAATTCATCATTTAATTCCGGCAAGATATGTTTGCGAACTTCATGAACCTTGACCGCGAAACGTGCCGATTTGCCCGCCAAGTTGTCGGCGTGATAATCCCGTGGGAATTTAACATTGACATCAAATTCATCGCCCGATTTGTGGCCAATGATTTGGTCTTCGAAACCCGGAATAAAAGAACCCGAACCCAAAACCAAGTGATGCATTTTTGCGGCACCGCCTTCGAATGCGTCTTGGCCAATGTATCCGGTAAAGTCGATAACCGCGGTGTCACCGTTTTCGGCCTTGTAATTTTCGGGTTGCTTTTCGGCGGTTGACCGCGCACGACGCAGGTTTTCAATGGCTTTGTCCACTTCGGCTTCGTCCAATTTGGTTGTTTTCTTGGTGACCGTGAATTTTTCCAAATCGATTTCTGGCAAAGTCGGCAAAATGTCAAATTCCAAAGTATATTCGGCATCCGCCCCGATTTCCCATTTCCCCAGGTCGGCACGTGGCGCACCCGCAAGACGGATTTTTTTCTCGGTTGCATATTTTTCCAAATCCGCGTTCATCAATTTATCGATGGCATCGGCCATGGCGGACGCATTATATTTTTGACGCAAAACGGTCAATGGCACGTGACCCGCCCGGAACCCAGGCATTTTGGCATCCGCACCGTATTTTTCCAGTATTTTATCGGCGGCCGCCTGAATCTCATCGGCGGTCAGCACGCCGGTCACAGAATAATGTAAATCTTTGATTTTTTCTTTTTTAATCATAATTTTCCCTTTATATACAGATTTGCCGGGCAATTATACACGCATTTTTTTACGAATTCAACATATTTTGCAATTGGTTTTTTGTGAATAAAAACCGCCCAATTGGGCGGCCGGCTGTTTGACTATTCAATACTCCACAGCAGACAGTTTTCATCGGTGTGTTCGGCATTGTCCAACCATCGCGTACATGTCATTTTGTTTTGTTTTTCTGTCATTGCCGCCATAGTTGGGATATACTGGGATGCGTCAAGAGAAGCCGACATGGCATCCGCAGAATTTACCGTGAGCAAATGGTTAAATCCGACGGCGCTATCATTCGGCACCAAAACCCGGTTCTTTTGATTACCGGATGTAGCAGGTGCTACGCCGCTTGTACCGGTTGAACTGGAAATATAAGTAAGCCCGGTATTTAACGTTTTCATCGTTGGTAAATAATCTTTATAATGTGCATAATTTGAATTTTGACTCTGCACCAGATAAACTCCATAGGCCCCGGCAGTTTCGGCAGCTGTGTTATATATTCCCCGTTCGCCGACTGTGCCGGCATCACTGGTATATGCAACAATACTGCCACCAACGGAACCGGCACTACTGATGGTTCCGGCGGGGATTTTTGTTTGAAAATTTGTATCCACATAATCCTGGGTGGTTATTGTTGCCGGGTCGGCAAATGCATTTATTGATAAAATTGATGCAATTGTTGCAAATAAAAATGTACGTTTCATGGCCAAAAAATCCCCCTTTTTCTTTATAAAAACAGTGTAGCAAAAACGTACCTTTTTTGTGACCAGGTATCAGATTTCGTAAGTCATTGATTTTACTGAATCGCACTTTCTAAAAAAAGTGGTGGACAAAAAGGTACGTTTGTGCCCACCCCCATTTTGAAAAATCCGGTCATTGATTTTACTGCAAAATTTTTGTGAAAAAAGTACTGGGCACAAACGTACGTTTTTGCCCGTGTTCAAACACAAAGAAAAACGGCCGAAAACCGGCCGTTTTATAACAATGGTCGCCGTCATTAACGTTTGCTGAACTGGGTTGAACGACGTGCCTTGCGGAAACCGTAGTGTTTACGTTCGACAACACGGCTGTCGCGGGTCAGGAACCCGGCAGATTTCAATGCCGGACGCAAATCCGGTTCAGATTTTTCCAATGCTTTGGAAATACCGTGTTTTACCGCGCCGGCCTGGCCCGATAAACCACCACCCATAACCATTACAAATGCATCATATGCGCCTTCGCGTTTGGTGACGGCAAAAGGTTGATTCAAAATCATTTGCAACACCGGGCGGCGGAAATATTCCGTCATTGGGCGTTCATTGATAACAATGTTGCCACGGCCCGGCATCAAATATACGCGTGCAATGGAATCTTTACGTTTTCCGGTTGCATAGACCGCGTTGTTTAATTTCGGTGTGGTAACGGTTGCGCCGGCCTGTTTTGTCGCCGTGGTTTTTGTGGTTGGTTTTTTTGCCGCCGTAGCCTTTTTGGTTGCCGGGGCCGCCTTTTTAACAGTTGTCGCCTTTTTTGCGGCGGTTGTTTTCTTTGTCTCTGTTGCCATTATTCGCCCCTTTTGTTTTTACGATTCAAACCCGCAAAATCAATAACAATTGGATTTTGTGCGGCGTGTTTGTGTTCGGCGCCCGCATAGACGTGCAACTTGGTCAAACGTTTGTCCGCCAATGCGACCGCGGTGCGACGACCCATCATGCGTTTAACCGCGTTTTTAACCAACAAAGTCGGTTTTTCCGCGCGCATTTGACCCAATGTGCGTTCTTTGATGCCGCCCGGGTATGTTGTGTGCCAATAGAATTTTGTCTTGTCGGCCTTGGTGCCAGATAATGCCACTTTGTCGGCGTTGATAATAATCACGTGGTCACCGCAATCCATATTCGGTGTCCATGTGGCTTTGTTCTTGCCGCGCAGGATGTTCGCAGTATATGCCGCCAAACGCCCCAGCGTGCAATCGGTTGCGTCAATCAAATACCATTTGGCATCTAATTCGCACTTTTTTAACGATTTTGTCGCCATCATTTTTGTTTTACCCTTTTGTTTATTAAAAAGTTCGCCCTATTATGTCGCAAGCCCGCAGAAAAGTCAAGAAAAATCGATATGGTATTATTATACCGTAAAATAAAAAAACTTGATAATGGCGCAATTGTTTGATAACCTTGTATCTGCTTAGTTTATTACAGGGGTGCATTATGGCAACAGATGATATAAAGAAAGTAATTGAACGCGAAGAAAAATGGCAACACAAATGGCGCGATGCGCGCGCGTTTGTGCCAAAAAACGACGGTTCAAAGCCACGTTTTTATAATTTGGTGGAATTTCCGTTTTTGTCGGGCGCCGGTTTGCATGCGGGGCATTTGCTGATTTATACGGGGATGGATGTTATGTCGCGTTTTCGCCGCCACCGGGGCTATGATGTGCTGTACCCCATGGGGTTTGACGCAATGGGAATTGCGGCGGAACACTATGCAACCAAGATTGGCCGGCATCCGGCGGATGTTGCAAATGAATTAAAAAAATCTTATGCCGCGGTAATAGATTCGGCCGGTTGGTCGGTTGACCCGGAAACGCGTGTCGCGACATCTGATCCGGAATATGTTAAGTGGACACAATGGATGTTTATTCAATTCTTTAAGGCCGGGTTGGCATATAAATCCGCCCTGCCGATGAATTGGTGCCCGAATTGTCGCACAACACTGACCAACGAAGAACTGGAAGATAATAAATGTCCGCGTTGTCATGGCGAGATTGAGAAAAAAGAAAAAATGCAGTGGAATTTGGCGCTGTCGAGATATGCCGACAAATTGTTGGATGGGTTGAAAGATTTGGACTTTGATGAACGCGTTAAAAAAGATGAAATAAATCTTATCGGTAAATCAAACGGCGCGGACGTAGATTTTCGTGTTGGTGACGATGTTATGACAATTTACACAACGCGTGTTGATACTATATTTGGTGTGACCTTCTGTGTGATTGCGCCGGAACATAAATTGTTGCGCAAATGGTTGGATTCTGGAAAAATAACAAATAAAGATGAAGTGGAAAAATATATTCGCGAATCTGCCGCGAAAACTGAAATCGAACGCACCGATGCGTCGCGCGAAAAAACGGGTGTGGAATTAAAGGGGATTCGTGCGGTTAATCCGTTTACAAATACTGAAATTCCTGTGTTCACATCGGACTATGTGTTGGTGGATTATGCGTATGGAATAATTATGGCGGTGCCGGCACATGATGAACGCGATTGGGAATTTGCCAAGAAATTCGGTCTGGAAATTATTCCGGTGCTTTCGGGTGGTGAACCCGACAAAGTTTGGACGGGCGATGGTGTGCATATAAATTCAGAATTCTTGGACGGTATGGATAAAGATACCGCGATTGCCACCGCAATAAAATATGGTTCTGAACACGGATTCGCGCGCGGGACAACAAAGTATAAATTAAAAGATTGGGGTTTTTCACGTCAAATGTATTGGGGTGAACCGATACCGTTGGTACATTGTGAAAAATGCGGTTGGCAACCCATGCCGGATAATGAATTACCGGTGTTGCAACCATATATGACGGATTATCGCCCAACCGATGAAGGCGAAAGTCCATTGGCCCGTGCAACCGATTGGGTGAATACGAAATGTCCGTGCTGTGGTGGCGTGGCGCGGCGCGAAACGGATACTATGCCCGGTTGGGCGGGGTCTTCGTGGTATTTTATGCGCTATTTGGACCCGAAAAATGATACAGAATTCTGTTCGCGACAACAGATGGAAAATTGGATGCCGGTCACGCATTATAACGGCGGGCATGAACACAATACGCGGCATTTGATTTATTCACGATTCTGGCAACATGCATTGTACGATTTGGGGTTAGTGAATACGCCGGAACCGTATGCGAAACGTACCGCCCAAGGTTTGGTGTTGGGCAGTGACGGATACAAGATTTCAAAATCGCGCGGCAATGGGTTCCAGGTTACCGAACTGTTGCAATCCGTTGGCGCAGATGTTGCGCGTGTGACAATTTTGTCATTGGGGCCGTGGAAAAATAATACCATTTGGTCCGATGGTGCGTTGGCCGGGGTGCAAAGATTCTTGAAACGTGTTGAGAATTTTGCGGATAACTTGACCGATGAAGAACTTAGCCCTGAACAGGATAAATTGGTTAATAAATTGATTGCAGATGTGACGGAACGTATTGAAAATATGGGATTTAACACGTCTATATCGGCAATGATGGAATTTATCAATGAATTTCCGGGTGGAAAAATGCCACGCCGTGCATATGAAATGTTGATTCAAATGCTGAACCCGTTTGCACCACATTTGACCGAAGAAATGTGGGAAAAATTGGGGCACGCGGATATGTTGGTGTTTGAACCGTGGCCGACATTTGATGCGTCTAAATTGGTTGAAACAACCGCCACATTTGCGGTGACGATAAATGGCAAACGCGTGGCCGAATTTGTCGCGGATTTGAACGCGAACAATGAAGAATTGATTGCGTTGGCGCGCGCGGCGGCGGGTGCCCGGATTGCCGGCGCCGAAATTATCAAAACCATTGTCGTGCCAAAGAAATTGGTGAATTTTGTTATCAAGAAATAAAACAACCGCCCAAACGGGCGGTTTTTACATGGCAAGTGCGGGATTTTTATAGTTAAAAAACTTGTTTGTCATTTGTATTCGTAATGCTTCTAGTTTTTCTATTTGTTCTGGAACTGATTTGGTGCTTTCGCCTATTTTTACCGCGGCAATCGGGTCAAGGCATGCCTGGCGCAACCAGTTTAATTGTTCTTTTGGGGGTTCTTCTTGGTGGTGTCGTTGGAAATTTTCAGCCGCCCATTTTGCACGTAACGTTTTATTTATATTTATTTGATGCCTTATTGCGCACATAATTTTGTGATTTGGGTGCGGAATATGGTCTAAAAAATATTTTAATTCTGTTGGACCATATGTGGCAGAAATAGCGGTCAGTAATACTTGCTCGCTGGGGTTTTTCATTTTTTGGGATTTTAAAATCTGGATACCGTGTTCCTTGGCTGCGGCCAATTTTACCCTTTCGCACAGTGGGTTTGGTAAATAATTAATCCCATCCAGACCATATTTTGTTATGTGGATGATTTGTTCTTTAATTGTTGGTTTTTTGCGTTTTTTGATAAGTTCGGGACTTTCGGTAGAACAGCGCAACGCCAATTCCCACTGTTTATTGGTTGGATGCGCAAGGCCTTTTATGGCTTGGCCTGCGGTTGTAAGTGCCGCGGTAATAACTTCATTGGATGGGTTGTGTAAAAGCCTCAAATATGACCCATAGGTATCTTGGCGTAATGCGGCTATTTTAACAAAATCTGGGATTTCGTTTTCTGGGAGAATATCAAGAAAGTAAGGAAATACGGATGAACCGATATATTTAATGCAAAATAACATAAATTCGGGGGTGCATTCTTCCTTGGGAACCAATCCGTTCCAAAGACGGTAATCATGCCATTCACTCAATCTGTTAAGGCATAGTAGCCGTCCGCCCATTTTGTACCGCCAATAAGCCAAATCATACTTTGGCTCAATTGATTTGCGAATTTCGTGTACAATAGTGTCCATATTCAAACTATGAAATCTTTTCCAACCGGCGGCGACGTTTTTCGCAATCGTCAAATGGGCTTTCAAGGAAAGCCTGCGCGCAAAGGAACGCCATTTCGATATCAATGTCGTCTGCACCAAATGCCAAAACATTTATATCATCATGGAAACGGTCGTCGCGTGCCTGGTCCGGTCTATCACAGCGCGATGCACGAATATGGCGATAACGATTCGCGGCAATTTGGACCCCGGCACCCGTACCACACACCAATATACCGCGTGTGTCTGGTTCGTCCAGCATGGCATCGGCCAATGTCTTGGCAACATCGGGAAAATCCACCGGCGTATTCAAATCATCGGTGCCAAGGTTTACCATATTATAACCCAGTGCACTTAACATTTCGATTAAATATAATTTCAACCCTACCCCACGATGGTCGGCCGCGATAAATACTTTTTTAATTGTTTTATTCATGTTTTTTATCCTTGCGTTTTGCCAATTTGCATTCCAGACCCGTATTGGCGGTTATGTTTAATGTCCTGTACGATAATACGCCGGTCATTTGTGCGTGGGAAAAAACGTTCGCAATTTCAACCGTTGCCGGTCCGTTCAACGTTCCGTGTAAAAACAAATTGTCCGCAACCACTTTGCCTTCAACCATGCCACCACGACCAATGACGACCGTTTCGGCAACAATGTCGCCAACGACATGACCGTGAATTTGGACACTATGGTCCGTTTTGATATCGCCGGTCAATTTACATCCCGCCCCAATAATGGTCGGTGAAGTTTTTTCATCTGCGTTTGTAAATGCCAACATTTTCCTTTCCTTTTTATTCTTTTACGAATTTTTCTGGGTCAAACGGGTTGCCTTTGTACCGAATTTCGTAATGCAGGTGTGGCCCCGTTGAACGCCCGGATGACCCACCAAGCCCAACAATTGTTCCCGGCCGCACCCAATCACCACGCGACACGGTTATTTTCGACAGGTGCGCATAAAGCGTTGTGAACCCAAGTCCGTGGTCAATTTCAACCGTTGTGCCGTACCCCACGCGTTCGCCGGCCGATATGACGCGTCCCGGCGCGACCGCCATCAGTTCTGTGCCGATTTTGCCGGCAAAATCTATGCCACGGTGGAATTTAGGCGTGCCCGTAAATGGGTCTTGGCGTGTGCCATATTTCGATGTTACGCGCACGTTTTTTACCGGCGCACCCAACGGCAAAATGCGGCGCAGTTTGTTAAGCCCATTCCACAGCGTGATATCATTCGCCAATTTTTGATATTTTTCGTCCAATTCTTTATCTATTTCCAACGGATTAAATGCCGCACCGACCAATTGGTTTGAATATTTATTTGCGTTTTTGACCAATTCGGCCTCGCCCAGGCCCAGTGCGCTTAACGCCCCGTTTATACGCTTTAATTCACTGCGTAATTCGGCGGTGTTATCGGCGGCCAATTTTGATACCGTATCTATGATTTTTGTGTCGGCCTCAACAACCTTGGCCACGGTTTCCAATATTTCAATGTCGCGCTTTTTGATTTCTATGTTTTCGGCACGGGTTAATTCGTATTCGATTGCCAAATCAGATATTTTCGAATATTCGGGTGCATAATCTTCGTTCGTGAACATTTCGGTTATGCGGGTTTTCAAGAAATCTAATTCACCCCACGTTTTAAGACGTTCATTGATTAAATCTTCTTTCTGGGCATCGGTCAATTTTTTGTCTTTTAACAGTTTGTCATCTATAACATTTATATTCTTGGTCAGGTCGTTGTATTTGCCCAGGTAATTCCGTAAATCTATCATATGGGTGGCGTATTTTTCCCGCATCTGTTCTAATTGCTGGGTCCGGTTTTGCAACATTGGACGGTGGTATACAAACACATATGTTGACCAAGATGCCCATATAATCAATCCGGCCTTGGCACAGAATTTTGTGAAACGCCAAAAACTGCTTTGATTAAAAGTATAAACATTGCCGCGCGGGGTATCCATAACCGTGAATTCACGCGGTGGGAAAATACGCACAATTACGCGCCAAACGGCACGAAAAGGCGCCGTTATAAACGCCCACAGTGATGTAAAATATCGTGTTATAAAGTTTATCATAACAGAAACAGCATAGTAGAATAATCCGTGATAGTCAAGTCATCACCATTTATCGTGATGTCCTTTGGTTTATGTCAAGAATGTCACATATGGATTTACCGTAACGCAATATATCATCGTTATTCATGGACATACCATCAAACACTTTGGCATTTGGGGCGCGCCCCACCCGTGCGGATATCAAGACACGTTCGGCAATGTTTTTATTGCTGAATAACGGTAAAATACGAAAATCGCCACAGTGACGCGTGGTTTCGTGAATAACGGGTGCAATTTTCTGGGCATCAACAATTGTGGCAAACATTCCGCCCGGTTTGACGCGCGCGATGCATTTACGTGTCCATTGTACCAAATCTGCGTTATGGTGCGCATTGTGTGTGGCGGGTGTACCGTTAAAATAAGGCGGATTTGTGATAACTAAATCAAATGTTTGACCGGTGCGCCATGTCATTATATCTGTATTGATAAATTCTGCCGTTTGATGGTTCAGTTCAAAATTTTCCCGGGCCGCGACCAACATATCGGGTGATATATCAATTGCCGTCATTTTAATATTCGGTATGCGCGCCATTAAACACAGTGCCACCGCCCCGGAACCCGTGCCAACATCTAAAACCGTTTTAGGCGTGGTGTCAACGAATGCCGCCAACCAAACGGCGTCACTTGTTGGGTTGTATATTCCGCGCCGCATTTTCACGCGGCCACCCATAATAGTAAAAATGTCTTGTTTTTCTGTCACGCCTATATAATAATCCATTAAAAATAAAAGGCAAGTTTATGTTTGACGAAAGTTTAGTGGTGGCAAGTGCGGTCAGTGCATTTAATAATGCCGCGGTTGTTGGACCCGCATTTTTATGGAACGCGGTGTTGGCATCGCCTTTGTTTGTTGCAATATATGTTTTTGGACGTAAATTTCTGGATGTAACGGGTTTGCGTCCATACGTGACGGGTGCACGTGTGACATTTTGGACAATAATGTTCACGGCACTGTGGGTTGTGTTTATGGGCGGAAATTATGAAGTGCTGCGTGATGGTGTATCGCTTTTGCCGTGGGTTACGGCCGCCATTTTGTTTGTCGCGTCAATATTTATTGGAATAAATACCCGTGCGATTAAATTGCCAATTTGGTACGGCCGGCGGGATGTGTCAAATCGCCGCCGTTGGTGGGTGAATGTTTTGGTGTTTGCAATTGCGATGGTTCCGGTGGGGTTAAGTGATACACTGAATTGGTGGGGGCCGATATTACAGATTGGTGCGGTTCTGCTTGGTTTTATTATTGGTCGCCGTTCGGGGTGGCATATGCGCGCGAATGCCTGGGCAATTGGGGTTATGTTGGCAACCACAATTGGTGTTTTGATGCAGCCTGAATTATGGCGTTTTGGGCAATTGGGCAATTTGACACCGGCGCATCTGATTTGGGTTATGGGGATTGGAATTTTGGCGGCTGCGGCGTTTGCATTGGACGTGGTAAATCCACGGGGGCGCATTCACCAAAGTGCATATATCAAATTAAAGTGGTTGATGCGATTTGTGACCGCGTTGGCCATTATATTGTTCGTCTTGACCGAGGCGGTGCCAATTTTCATTGGTGCGGTTGTAATGGCATTTATTTTGTTTGCTATGTCCATTTGGCATGCGGAATCTGTCCCATTGGGATTGGTGAACCGAATGGTTGCGTTGACCATTATCGCGTTTGGGGTGTTGACCGGATTGGTGGTCGTGACCGCGATGGGCGTATTGTGGTACGCGGTATTGCGTGACCAAGAATGTCGTGGTGGCGCAGGATTCTTGTTATAATTCGTTATATTTATTGAATGTAAATCTGGACGCGGTGTGTGTAATATTTGCATAAGAAAATAACTAAAATTATGGTGATTGACTTATGACAAATATACATCCAACCGCAATTATTCGCGAAGGCGCCGTTATTGGTGCCGATTGCAAGATTGGTCCGTTCTGTATTGTTGGGCCGAATGTCGTTCTGGGCGAACGCGTAGAATTGGTTTCCAATGTTGTTATTGATGGTAAAACATCGATTGGGGATGATTCTATTGTTTATCCGTTCGCCGTACTGGGTGTGATGAGCCAAGATTTGAAGTGGCAAGATGAAGCCGCGATGACGGGTCTGCGCATTGGAAAGCGTTGCAAAATTCGTGAATATGTGACAATTCATTCGGGAACACCGGCATCCGATGGAACGGTAATTGGCGATGATTGTCAAATTATGGTGAATGCGCATGTGGGGCACGATTGCAAGATTGGGAACAGTGTAGTTATGTCTAACCTGGTCCAGGTTGCCGGACATGTTGAGGTTGAAGATTTCGCAATTTTATCGGGCGATGTTATGGTTTTGCAATTTGCGCGTATTGGTCGTAACGCATTTATTGGTGGAATGTCGGGTGTGTCTAATGATATTTTGCCGTATGCAATATATGATGGACCACGTGCAACATACCGAACCATCAATCGTGTTGGGTTGATGCGGCACGGGTTCACAAACGAAGATATGCACGCGATTCATTCGGTCTATAATGCGGTATTTCGTGAAACCGAAGGAACGGTGACGGAACGTCTTAACCGTGTCCGGCGCGAGGTTAAAAATAACAAATACGCGATGGACGCAATTGATTTTATAGAAAATCGTTCTAAACGTGGAATTGGAACGTCGAATAATGCAGAATAAAAAAATCAAGATTTTTATAATTGCCGGGGAAGTTTCGGGTGACGCGTTGGCGGCGCGTGTTATGCGGCGTATGGCATCGTGCGCGGAATTTGTTGGAATTGGTGGCGCGGCAATGACGAAATGCGGATTAAAATCTATATTTCCAATGGCCGATTTGTCGGTAATGGGAATAATGGAGGTTTTGGCGCATGCCCGGACATTGACGCGACGCGTAAATCAAACGGTTGATGCAATCATTGCGACAAGGCCGGACTTGGTTTTGACGGTGGATTCGCCCGGATTTGCCAAGGCCGTGATTAAAAAATTGCGTGCGTCACGTGCGGGGCAAAAAATGATAGAATCGGGTTTGCGGTTCCATCATATTGTTGCGCCCCAGGTTTGGGCATGGCGACCGGGTCGGGCCGAACGGTATGCACAAACATTTGATAAACTGTACGCGTTTTTTGATTTCGAAGTGCCCTATTTCACCAAATATGGGTTGCCGACAATTGCGGTTGGTCACCCGATTGCCGAAAATATTATGGATTTGCCCCGCGCGAAACAAATGGATGATAAAATTATAACATTGGTTCCCGGCAGTCGTTTAAGCGAAGTCAAAAAGTTGATGCCAATATTTCGGCGATTTGTTGAAACGATAAATTCTTGTGGGTATATGGGGTATAAATTTGCGATTCCAATTGTTGAAACGACCGCGGATTATGTAATGCGTGAAACCAAAGATTGGGTTGTTAAACCTGAACTGGTTGCCGCAGATGCGCGATACGATTTATATCAAAGAACCTATGTCGCGGTGGCGGCCAGTGGCACCGTATCGGCGGAATTGGCAATGATGCACGTGCCGGCAATAATCACATATAAAATGAATCGTATAACGACATTGGTGGGGCGAATATTGATAAATGTGCGTTGGGTGTCTTTGGTAAATATTTTGTTAAATCGTTCGGTGTACCCCGAATTTTTGGGTGGGGATGCAACGGCGGAAAATATTATAAATGAATTTGATACGATAATTTTGCCGGCAAATCGTGCAAAAATGATTAAGGATTTATCGGCGGCGGATAATATGTGGGTTCGCCCCGAAGGCGTGGCAAGTAAGATTATTGCAGATGATATAGTGAAAAGTGTTTATCCGTCTTCGCCACTTCGTTAAAACTTCGTGGCGCAAGCGCCAAAACTTCGTGGGACAGGAAAACCGGGGGCATTTCACCCCGGTTTTTATGGTAATATACCGTCGGGCAGATCCTGGAATTCATCCTGATGTGCGGACATATATGCTTCGCAATCATCTTGATGAGCAAACGGACACACCTGATTAGTTGCGGAATTGACAGCCGAAGTGCACCAATCCTGAATCGTTGCATTTGCATTTCCTATCGTGTAACTGTTAATACATGCACCGTCATTCACTGGGAATGTTTCACCACCTGGTTCTTCACGGGGTTGCACAGGTATGCCAGCCACACATTTCCCAAATAGGCCGTTTTTACTTCTGCGACCACCATTTTCCCAACATAGACAGGCACCCCATGCATTGGTGTCTACATTTAATATGTACCCTTTTGGACACATGTTTTCGTGCCAATTACTGGCGGAATTTCCGTAATTGCTTTCAAGTTCTTGCCCCACATAGTAGTCTACGCTCTGCCAGCTTAAAGAACAGATAGGATTTAATTGAACTCCGTACAAGCGATGATCAATAAATTGTGGTTCGATAAATTTGCCTTGGACATTCATACATTGCGTCATAAGGCCGTCTATGATTTGATTATAAACCTCGGTTGCGACACCGGTTGGACGCAGACGGCGATTCTTGAATTTATAATTTGTGGCCAACCAATCAATTGAACCATCGGCATCGCGCATTGCCCAACCGTACGCATTTATGTTACCCCCGTTCGGTGCGGTGTATTCATATTGACCAAATGTGGGGGATATTTCTTGGTGTGCAACAACCATATCTAATCCGCCAAATACTTCTTCTATTTGGTCGGCGCAACTTGCAATATCGGCAACACGTTGTGCGCACAAAGATTTATACCCCGGGTTTCGGTTTCCGTTTTCGTCATATGAATATAATGTGAACCAATCCAATGCGGTCCTTGTGGCAAGGGCCGATTCGGACGTGTCAACAACATTTGCCGTGAACAGACCGCTGTTCGGGGCATAGAAGTTTTCGTAATTTGTGCCACCGAAAATGTCAAAGCATTGTTGGGCAACCGCACGGCACGCCGCCAATGTGTCGGTACCTGTTTGCGATTCGATATATGTGGCAATTACATTATCACCAAACAGACCGTTACATGATTTTATGTAATCGCTGCACATCTGTTGTGTAAGGACGATTTTGTCCGGAATCAAAGATGTATCTGAATTGCCGTCAATCAATGCCGCCATTGCCGCGGTTATTGCGGTTTCACGTTCGGCATAGCACGCAGATATCAAATCAAAACATCCGTTTTGTATGGTTTGAACCTTGGATTGCTGGGCATAATATATATCCAATAATGCCTTGTCCAAATATTCTGCCCATACCGCATCGGCGATTTCTGTACATTTATCCAACGCGTCCGCCGCAAACTTTTTGGTTTTATTTTCGAAATTTTTAAGGAACTTTTGATTGTACGGATTCTGCGACAGTTTTTGATCAACCGCATCTTTGCTGAAATCGAACTTTAACAATTTGCCCAATTCGTTAAAGTTCACGACGCCCGCGATTGGTGCGCCCGTTGTCACATCTATGAATTCGCCATTATCCAGGCATTTATGATAATTTGCACCGCACACCTGTTCGCTAAGCACCGCGGATTCAACTTCGTTTATACATGTGGTCATATCGGATGAATTATGTTTTTTTCGGTTTTCTATACGTGCCAAATCCAACATTGCATCACCTTCGCGGATGGCGGTTTTTAATTCCTTTTTTTTGCCTTCTAATGCGGTCTGGACGGTGTTGCAATCTTGTTCAATTGCCATAAGGTATGCCGTCACCGCCCTTTGCAGTGATGCATCGTTGCAATCAGATGCGACAACGGTCCGGCATGACGGATAAACCGCATTGTAAAGTTCAACACCGTTATATGATGCGACAACCTGGGCCGTGTCATTCAGGCCGAACATGTTTGTCGTATCAAACGACAGATTTATACTGTTCAAATCAGACCATTTGCCGCCAACGGTTGTGTCTTCACCACGGATTGAATTCATAATTGCGGTCAATAAAGCCTTGGACGCGGAAACATCGCGCGTTAATGCGTTTTCGCCATCGGACGCCGTATGAATTGCGGTTGCCTGGGCCGCGGTCATTCCCACCATATCAAGGTTTTCCGTAAATTCGGACAATTTTGCGTTTGTGTCGTCTAAACTTTTGCGCATATCGGTCAATTCGCCGATGCGCGAACTGCAAGAACATCTGCGATATTCATCGTTTTTTAATGTGCAGAATTGATCCATGCATTGGAAATATGCGCTTTTGCATTGGTTGTATGCCGCGCCGGTGCGGGTTTCCGCCATATTGGTTGCGGTCGAATTTGCCGTTGCCGCGGCGCGCGCAGTTACCGCCCCGCGGGCGGCGGTGGTGGATGCGGTTCGCGAATTGGTCGTTCCGGAGCGGCCATTGATTACCGCCGTTCGTGTGCGTGTAACGGTTTCGTTTCGTGGCGCAATGGATAAAGTTCCGGCGCGTGTGGCAAGTGTTTTCTGGGCGCGGGTTGATGCGTCGCCACGCGTGGTGTCCCCCGCCCCGCGTGCGGTGGTGGTGGTTGCTGTTCGTGATACGGTTGAACCCGTACTGCGTGCGGGCGTAGCCAAAGAGGTGCCATCACGCACCGCGGCATACGCGGGCGCGCCGGCGAATAAGCCCAGAATTGTGCCAAAAATTAGAATTTTCTTCATCTCTGATAAAAATGTTAGCAAATTTTGTAAATCCGGGGCAAGCATATTTTTACATATTTATTCAACAGATTTTTCGTTGTTTTGGTATTTTCCCCTTGCAAAATGCGTGAATTTGATTTATTATTGGCGTTGCCTTGTGGGCATATGGCGGAATTGGTAGACGCGCTAGTTTCAGGTACTAGTGGGGCAACCCTTGGAAGTTCGAGTCTTCTTATGCCCACCATATAACAGTTTTGGGGTTGTAGCTCAGTTGATAGAGCGCTACGTTCGCATCGTAGAGGTCGTGGGTTTGAGTCCCATCAGCTCCACCACAAAATTTTGTTGGCCCGCGCATAAAAGCGCGGGCTTAAAAAATTTTAGCATGTCTCGGCGTAGCGCGTGAAACGCACGAAGACGAGCGATAAGCAAAATTTTTCTTGCGCGGGGCGAAACATACTGGTATTATACCACGCGGTCACACGGGGATATGGCGGAATGGTAGACGCTGAGGACTTAAAATCCTTTGGTCATTGCGACCGTGTGGGTTCAAGTCCCACT
>JAFZUT010000024.1 GCA_017618175.1 Alphaproteobacteria bacterium | reverse complement strand
TCGCACACATCCCTTCATCTCCGCCGGTAAAATCAAAAAATCCACCCATTGGTGGATTTTTAAGATTAAATTTGATGTCTTGATAAACAATAATTAAAATCTGCAAAAATCTTGTTCCGGCGATTTTTGCGATTTTTCTAATTGTTTATTCGCGGATTGTGTGCTGCGCTACGCTCGCACACATCCCTTCATCTCCGCCGGTAAAATCAAAAAATCCACCCATTGGTGGATTTTTAAGATTTTAACATGGCGGAGATGAAGGGATTCGAACCCTTGATACGGTTGCCCGTATACCACATTTCCAATGTGGCGCACTAGACCAACTATGCGACATCTCCGGATTTTATGAATTATTCTTCGTCGCCCGTATCATCGTCCGCGACATCTTCGGCGACCAATTCCGCGGCATCAACCGGCACGTCACCAACCAAAGTTTCTTCCAATTCTGCGTCAATTTCGCGCAACGCGGGGTCAACACTGTTGACCTCTAATGTTTCTTCTGCATTTTCAACGGCCGGTGTTTCCTTGTAAGACTGCACAAATTCGTGGCGCAGGTTCGCGACATCCAATTTGCCACTGGCAATTTCGCGCAGTGCGGTCACGGTCGGTTTATCGGTTCCGCGTTCCACGACCGGCGTGGCGCCACCGTTCAAATCACGAACGCGTTGCGAAGCCAACATCCCCAGTTCATATCTGCTTTCCACGAATGGTAATGTGTCAGAATTTGTTGTGCGTGCCATTATAAATCCTTTGTTGAAATATATTTTCGTCTCGCTATAATGCCCCAAGGATGGTCAAAATGCAAGCAGAAAATGATAAAAAAGATATAAAAACTTTGTCTTTCGGTTGCCGGCTGAACGCGTTGGAATGCGAAAAGATAAAAAATATGTTGAAATCCGCCGGAATTTGCGGGGTTGTTGTCAATACTTGTTCCGTCACGGCCGAGGCCGAACGCCAATGTGGACAAACGGTACGCAAGATTGCACGCGAAAACCCAAACGCAATTATATTTGTCACGGGGTGCGGGGCGACACGCAATCCAGAAATGTTTGAAAAAATCCCCGGTGCAGTGGTAATTCCGAATGCGGATAAAATGCGATTGGAATCCTATGTTGCCATGGTAAATGATAAATTTACGGCGTGTGATTTGAATGTAAAAAATGCAGACACCGGTATTTCCAAACAATTCGTCCAAATTCAAAATGGGTGCAACCACGATTGTACGTATTGTGTGACACGGTTGCTGCGTGGGCCATCCGTTTCATTTGAATATGATAATATCTTGGCCGATGTGCATGCGGCGTGTGACGATGGTTTTGGTGAAATCATATTGACCGGGGTTGATGCGGCGTCATACATTCGGGTTTATGATGGGCGTCCGTTTTTGATATCTGATTTGTGCCGGAAATTATTGTTGGATGTGCCGGCGGTGCGCCGATTGCGCCTGTCGTCGGTTGACCCGGCGGTGCCGGCAATTCGCGACATTATTGAAATGATGAAGTGCGAAACACGGTTTATGCCACACCTGCACCTTTCTATGCAGTCGGGCAGTGACACGATTTTGCGCGCAATGCGGCGCCGGCATACGGCAAATATGGTTCGCGAATTGGTAAAATTGGCGGACGGCCGTGTCAGTTTTGGTTGGGATATAATCTGTGGCTTTCCGGGGGAATCAGGGCAATTATTTAACGAAACATTGGCGTTGGTACGTGAATTAAAACCAATTCGCGTGCACGCGTTTCCTTATTCACCGCGCCCCGGCACGGTTGCGGCCCAAATGCCGAACCAGGTTCCACGCACCGAATCCAAACGGCGTGTAAAAATAATAACCGATGCGGCGGCGGAAAATATGCGCGCATTTATGGCGGGCTTGGTTGGCACAGTACAATCTGTATTGGTGGAATCAAACAATATGGCGCGCACCCCGGACGATATTCCGGTGAAAATTCTTGGTGCGCCAATTTCCGACCGCACAATTTGCGATGTGAAAATCACCGGAATCGATGGTTTGGTATTTACGGCAAATGTTGCATAAAAACACCCCGGACGGTGCCGGGGTACCAAATTATATAATATTAAAACATATTATTTTGAACGATTATCCGTTAATTTATTGTGCCATACATGGTTGTCCTAAAATTGCCGCCATCATTATCTCGTACAGAGCGTGCGCAATCATTTACACACATATCGGAACATCTGGTACTACTACCATAGTTCCTAGTATTTACATAAATCCATTTTGAAGTTCCGGGATTTTCCATTTTACACCAACAATGGTAATCTGTATTTAATTCCGTGTCACCAAGTCCAGTACCCGTTTGTGCAAGGTATTCGCTATCTAATACCGCTGCTTGTGCATCCGTGGCAACTTTTGTCCCCACCGAATTTTGTGTTGTTGAACTACACACAGTTATCCCGCTAACATCCCCATATGAAAATACTGTTCCCCATTTGCCACTTTTGCTTCCACTGGCCCCAATGTATGATAATGTTGATGCGCTGCATGTGCCATCGTAATTTGCATAGTTCCCTTCATTAGATAAATTACGCCAACAAACAGATGTCCCACTAATACTTGTGTCCGGATTAAAATCTATACGTATGGATAGGCCGGATGGGGTTGTGGTGCGAATTTGCCACAGCAGGCAATCGTTATCAATACAGGTTAGTTCACTGTTTGCGGCGGTGGTGGCGGCGGTGTTGACCGTTTGTGCCGTCACCAGGGCATTGGAATAATTATTAGTGGTGCTGTAAACCGGTTTTTCGCCGACCGTGCCGGCCGTGCCGGTGCCGGTCATTATATAGTTTGCGGTGCCGTTGACGGCATCCTGTTTATTGGCTATACCGGCGACAATTGGACCGGTTTCCGGAACGGTTGTTGCAGTGGTGGATGTGCCAAGTGTGGACACAATATCACGTGAACCCGGGGTTGCGCCCGTGGACGCCCCGTATGTCATAAGTTTATTTGTGCCGGTGGTTGTGATTTTCGCCTGTTTCGCATTTATTGCATTATCAACATAGGTTTGTGTCGTCACCACTGACGAAATACCGGATGACCCGCCGGATGCGCCGGACGCATAGGCATTAAACACCGCAGACCGGAACGCGAGAGAGCCCGGATCGTCGAACATCAGGCTGCTCACGCAGTTTTCCGCACAGACGACCGCGCAATCGTCCGCGCCCTCGGCGTCGAAGTTGAACACCCACGGGCCAGATAAACTTTGGGCGGAACCACCAGATGCTGTATAACTATCTAACCCACAATAACAATACTGTGCACCACTGTTACCCGTTTCATCCGTTAAACTGTCTACAAAATTACTGGATATGACATCATATGTGCGATTTGACCAAGGGTCTGTGCCCGCACGTGTGCTGCATCGGCCGTGGCCACGGATTACACCACTGTTGCCATAATCAACCGCGAACGAGTTATGGTCGGATGCACTTAAATTATATGTTGATGCGTTGCCCATTGTATCATCGCCGCTGTTGCTTATTACAGCCCAGTCACTGCCGGCGCTGCTGACGCCAATCAGCGACATCAGGTCGGGGTTATCCGCATATGCCGAACCAATGGTTAAAGATGATAACAATGCAACAAAGAATAATTTTTTCATATTTTCTCTCTTTTTTTTATTTCGTCATCCCGTGCTTGACACGGGATCCCTGTATTACCGCCTGATACCCTATCTGCATCTTGAACCGAAGGGGTCCCGACTTTCGTCGGGATGACGGGGATGCACCTTGAACCGACGGGATACCGCCCTGCGGCGGTATAACGGTGCAATTATTGGTTTTGGGGCATGTATGTGCCCGATAACGTGTTCACATTCCACAGCAGGCAATCACTGGTTGTGTCGCCGGGTGTTGCGTATGTGTTGCACGTCAAATGTTCGTTAAATGCGTTCGTCACCGCCGTGTTCACATGTCCGGCCTCGGCCAAGTTGGATGTTTGGGATGAATACGAACCGGATGCCTGGTACACACCTTTGGAACCCGTACCGCCCGCCGTTCCGGTATATGTGACAACCGTGTTTGCCGAACCGTTTAATGTATTCTGTTTCGCGTTCAGGCCCGTCACAACCGCACCCGTTGTCGGTAATGTTGTTGCGGATGTATCCGACCCCAACGAAGTCACAATTTGGCGACCATCGGTTTGACCGGCGGACGAACCATATGTGACGGCATAACCGGACGTGCCGGATAATTTATTCTGTTTGGTGGCAACCGCGGTATCAACATATCCCTGGGTCGTGACGGTTTTAGATGTTGTTGCCGCAACCGCGTTTGCCGCGACAACCGATGCGATTGCACCACACAATAATATATGATTGGCTTTCATTGCTTGTTTTTCTCCTTTCCCCCTTTACCGGGACATTTGTTGCGTATAAATAAACCGTCAGGAAATCCAGACGGTCGGGGTGTTCGTAAATCACATCTTGGAATTGATTCCGATAGGTCTTTTGACAGCGCATTATAACCATCGGCACCCCGACAAGCGGGGCAACATGGCACGCCAAAAACGCGCGTGCCGACCAAGATGTGGGCCTACGACAGCCCGAACCGGGTTTATTTCCCATTGGTTCGATATCATTTTATCAAAGAACACGATTCGAGGTCAAGCACATTTTTGTAAAAAATCTGTTTGAAATAAAAAATGTTGTTGTTATGATACAAATATGAAAAAGATTTACCCCATATTTTTGTCTGTGTTTGTGGTCGCGTCCGCCGGCGCGACGGAATTCAAAACAACCGCAAAATCCGCGTTCTTGGTCGATTTCGACAGTGGTGCCGAAATCGTTGCCAAGGCGGCCGATACACTGATGCCGCCGTCATCGATGCTGAAACTGATGACTTTGGCCGTACTGTTTGACCGGGTGAAATCGGGCGAGATGAACCTGGACGACAAATTACCCGTTGGGAAAAACGCGGACTATCAAAACCCGCTGTGGTACCCGGCCAGCAAGATTTGCCTGTCGGCCGGTCAAGAAATTACCGTGCGTGATGCGATTTTGGGTCTAATCGTGCTGTCGGGGGGGGATGCGTCCGTGGTCGTGGCCGAGGCGATTTCCGGCGATGAAATCAAATTCACAGATGAAATGACCCGCAAAGCACGCGAAATCGGGATGCCGGAATCTACGTTTGGAAATGCATCGGGGTTGCCAAACCCAAACAATATGATGACAAGTCGCGAATTGGCGACATTGGCGTATCATTTGATTGCGGACTATCCGGATTTGTATCCGTTATTCGCCACAAAACGCTTCGAATTCAATGACTATAAGACTGATTGGTGCCGCGATTGGGGACGCACGCACACGGTGAACTATAACAAATTACTGTTTATTATGCCGGGGGCGGACGGATTGAAAACCGGGCATACGGACGGTGGTGGGTACGGTATGGTGGCCAGTGCGGTATCCGGCGGGCGCCGTTTAATCGGCGTTATAAATGGTTTCAATGGCAAAGGGCACGATGCATTGGCGAACGAGATGAAAAAACTGCTGAGCCACGGATTTACAACAACCGCGACACGCGTGTTCTATCGCCCGGGCGATGATGTTGTAAATGTGCCCGTTTGGTATGGGCGGCAAAATACCGTGACCGCAACAGTCGCCAAGACCTTTGCAATCACAACCGGCAAAGACGATGGTTTGCGCGGGGTGCGCGTGTTGGCACGATATGATGACCCGGTGGCCGCGCCCGTGCGCGTTGGTGACCGCGTTGGTGAAATTATCGCCGAAAAAAATGGTCGCGTGATTGCGCGCGGTGATTTGGTCGCAAAAAACAAAGTTTCCAAGATTCAATTCTTTGGGCGGGCGTGGAAAAACATTATGGTTATGATATTTGGTAAATAAAAATGGCAAAAAAGAAAGCGAATCTTTACGAATTTCCCCGCCCGATGGATAACGATGCCGTTATCGGGCATGACGCGACAATGAACGCGTTTCTGGGGGCGTGGAATAATCGCGACAAACACCCGATACACCCGGTTTGGATGTTGACGGGGCCACGCGGCATTGGCAAGGCAACATTGGCGTATAATATCGCAAAAATGGTCTATGGTAATGTCGGGGATTTCTTTATCATTGATATGGACCGCAATATCGATAAAGACGGCAAGATTAAGGCGGATGGAAAGTCCATCTCGGTCTATACCGTGCGCGCAACGATTGAAAAAATGCAGATGTCGTCTATGTCGGGCGAATGGCGGGTGGTGCTGATTGATTCTGTGGACGAATTGACCGTGGCGGCCGAAAACGCCATTTTGAAATTGTTGGAAGAACCGCCGGCGAAAACATTATTCTTGTTGGTGACGCATCAATTGTCCGCGGTTTTGCCGACCGTGCGGTCGCGGGCGCGCGTTGAAAAGATGCGGCCGCTGTCAATCGCGGATTTGCGGCGTCTGTGCGCGCGGTTTATGCCGGACGAAGTTGTGGATGACGATACATTGCGATTGGCAAATGGGTCTTTTGGTCGCATCGCGGGGATTAAGCAATCGGGGGGCGATGAAATCTATGCGGAATTGATTGCGATGATTGAACGGAAAAATTCGACCGCAACCGATGCAATGGCGTTGGCGCGGAAAATTGCACCATATCCCGAACTGTATGGCATATTGTTGGATGCGATTGCGCACTTTGGTTTGGCGGAATTATACCCGACCGCGACGCACGCAATCGCCGATATCAATCGCGTCAATCTGGAACCGGAAATTGCCATATTTAAGATTATTCAAGAGATTAAAAAATGCTTATAGATTCTCACTGTCATTTGACATATGAAATTGATGTGGCGGGGGTTGATGCCGTTATCGCGCGCGCAAAAAATATGGGGGTCGATTATATTATTTGCCCAACCGCCGATCCGGGCGACATCGACGGCGCAATAAAATTAACGGAAAAATATCCTAATGTTTTTGCAACAATTGGTATACACCCCGAACACGCCGGCATTCGCGCGGCGGATTATATTACCGATGAAATTTTGAATCACCCGCGGGTTCTGGGTGTTGGGGAAATCGGACTGGATTATCATGAAATGGATGGCGATACGCGGGGCACACAAATAGAACTGTTTGAAAGCCAATTGGAAATGGCACGCCGCAATAAATTGCCGGTGGCGATTCACACACGCGACGCCGAAGATGATACCGCCGCGATAATGGCCAATTTTCCAGAAATTGGCGGCGTTATGCATTGCTTTACATCCGGTTGGGGTTTGGCAAAAAAGATGTTGGACCGTGGATTCTTTTTTTCCGCAAGTGGCATTATAACATTCAAAAACGCGGCGGAAATTCGGGAAACATTTTCTAAAATTCCCGTCAATCGCATTGTTGTTGAAACGGACAGCCCATACTGTGCGCCGGTGCCATATCGGGGGCGCGTTTGCGAACCGGCATTTGTGGTTGAAACCGCGCGATGTGTCGCCGCAATAAAAAATATTCCATTTGATAAATTCTGTGATATAGTGGTAAAGAACACAAAAAAACTCTATCCAAAGATAAAGATTTAATATGACACGCAGTATGATTAAATTTGGGGCCGTTTCCGAAAACCGCAAGGCGCGGTTCAATTATACTGTCGAAGATACTATCGAGGCCGGCATCGCCCTGACCGGTGCCGAAATTAAATCTGTGCGGTATGGATTGGTGACGATTGTGGACGGGTTTGTGCAAAACAGGGACGGCAATTTGTTCCTGGCTGGGGTGGAAATTCAGCGTTTGCCAACCGCGGCACGATATATAAATTTTGACGAAAGACGCCCACGTCAGTTATTGTTGCATCGGGCGCAAATAAACCGTTTGATTGGCAAATTGAACGAAAAAGGTGCGACAATTTTTCCGTTAAAGTTGTATTTTAACAATCGTGGAAAATTAAAGGTATTATTGGGAATCGGGCATGGTAAAAACCGCACAGATAAACGGGAAACCATAAAACGCCGCGAGTGGGAAAAAGACAAAGCACGGTTGATTAAGGGATAAAATCAGCTGCGCCGACAACTACCCCCCGGCGGTTCCGCCGTACCCCTTCTTTATAAGAAGGGGACTTTGGTCTCTGGAATTATTTGATTTTAATAAAAATTTTACTATCATCCCAATATGGCTTTACCAATGAATAAATCTTTGACTGAACGGGCGCGGCAATTACGCAAAGATTCTACCTTGTCTGAAATTTTGTTTTGGAACGAGGTTAAAAATAAAAAATTAGATGGATTAGATTTTTATCGCCAGAAAGTTATTGGTAATTATATTGTTGATTTTTTCTGCGCCCGATTAAATGTTGTAATAGAAATAGATGGTTATACTCACGACAATAAATATGAATACGATGCGCATCGTGATAAGTATTTGCGTTCTTTGGGGCTGCATGTTCTACATATATATGATGAAGATGTCAAACAAGATATGAACGGTGTATTGCAAATGGTGCATCATTTTTGTAATTCTGTTTCACCACGATATTAAATAAATTTTTTTCATAATCGTTGCGGTAGTTCCCTTCACATTGTGAAGGGGGGAACCACTGGAAGTGGTGGGGTAGACCCGGGCGAAAGCCCATCGCGCAACGCGCGACAACTACCCCGTCGCCGTTCGGCGCCACCCCTTCTTTATAAGAAGGGGACTAGTCTGGGATGTTCCAGAGCAAACAATTTTCCGGTGTTTGTGCGGCATTTTCCAAATAACGATTGCACGTCATTTTGCGCTGGACCGCGGACATAACCGCAATTTTAGACGCATCGGTTGATGCATTATATGTTGTTGAACCATTATATGTCGCAACCGAACCACCAATTGCGCCATTTGAATTATATGTGACGACATTGCCCGCCGTCCCAGTCGGCAGGCCTGCCGATACACCATTTGCAATTGCATTCATCATTGCCCCAACGGTTGGAATGGATATATCCTGGATATCTTTTTGGGCTTGCGTTAACCCTGTGGCATGATACCCCGAAACATCACTTGTCTCAAAAATCTTACGTTCACCAACCTGGCCATCTTCCGAAGTGCGCGTGACAAGACCAGTACCCGCAACATCAAACCAATTTGGATGAGAACTGTATGAATCTACGTACGTATTACTTGACCCACTATGTGAGAATCCAGATTTTGGAATTTTACCTTGTTTTTTGCCCGTTTCATATATTATTGTGTTTCCAATGACGTCAGAGGTTGGAATCATATTTGATACTATGTCACGGGTCATCTGGTTAGCCTCGTAAACAATATCGCCGCCGTTTTCTAAACTCATAAAATCCACATCCATAATACCATATTCGCCAATTTCGCCAATGGTTGTGGTTGGATACGAAATCAAACTGTGCGGAACCCCCCAGGTTGTTTTTCCTGTATCTATTTCCAAACTGCCCAGCGGAATTTTTGTTTGTTTAGTCGCATCTTGGGCATCAACATAATCCTGGGTGGTGAGTGTTTTGGTGTCGGCGAATGCGGTGGTAGCGCAAATTGTCGCGATTATGGCGAATAGTAATTTTTTGCTCATAAATCTCCCCTTTTATTTCCAATAAATAAACCGTCAGGGAATTTGACGGTCGGGGTGTTCGAAAATCACTGTTCTAATGACTCTGATGGTTTTCTGATATATACCACCAGCACCCCGACACGCGGGGTAATATACGGTGCAAAAACATGAAAATCACAGTGGATTACGATGCATTGCACCGAGAACAGTAGGCCTTCGACAGCCCCGAAACGGATTCCCATCCGATTCAGTTTTCATTTTATCAAATTGGTTCTTTTATGGCAAGTGTTTTTTAGAACGTCAACGATATCAATGGACCCATGGAACGGACCGCCCATATTATAAATATAACAACCAATACAACTACAACCGCTTTTAACAGATAGTTTGACATTGTGTATGCCGATGGGGTTTTCATTCGCGCCATTTTTATTCCTTTTTTGCATTTTATATGATTCGGTGCGCGTTTTTAATTTGATTTTTTGCCCATCGCAATGTAAAATATGTGGCGGTTTAATCAAAGGGGGCGGTTATGTTCGATACAGAAAAATTAAAGACCTTTTCTTGGATAAATGTTGGAAACCCCGACCACGAAGATTTTCAAAAATTACAGGACGAATATAAAATCGATGAAGATACTATTACCGATATTTTGGACCCGGACGAACAACCGCGTATCGAGGTCGAAGATGATTACAAGGTTATAATTGTACGATTTCCAATCGTCAACCGCGAAACAGATACCCAATGGCACACTGAACCACTGTCCATTATTTATTCGACCAACCGTGTGATTACTGTTTGCCGTAAACGCTGTGACATTTTGGACAAGATTAAACGGGACGAAAAGACTTCCCGCGAAGAATTTATATTAAACATTATTTATTATATCGCGGAATCTTACCTGCGGTGTCTAAAAGAATTGAACAAACGCGTGGTGGCATCCAAGAAAAACCTGCAACAGCAAATAAGAAAGCGCGAATTGCTGGCGTTATTGGATGTAGAAAACAGTTATACATTGTATATGACGGGACTTAAAGGCAACCTTTCGGTGTTGGACAAATTGGAAAAGGTACGCGGATTTGCGAAAACCGATGAGTGCGAAGAATTGATTGAAGATTCACGCATTGAACTGTCCCAGGGGATTGAGGTAGTGACCAGTTATACAAAAATGCTGAAATCCATCAAGGAAACATTTGAAAGCGTCATTAACATTGATTCCAACACTTACATTAACAGACTCACCATGTGGAACATTATATTGATGTTGCCTACACTGGTCGTGGGATATTATGGGATGAATGTCGCACTGCCTTTTGCAGAACATATGGACACGGGCATCGTCATATTTGTGTTGATTATGGCATTATTGGTGGGATACGCACTGTTTATTGTGGTGCGTCGCCGCATAGTTTAACTTAATGCCGCGGAAATCCTTTCGAAATTCACATCTGGATTTTCGTTTGTGACATCTACATCTGCGAATTTTACACCCGGTGCGTTGCGCAACCATTCAATTGCCGGCATTGTCGTTTTCCAAAAGGCGTCCAAACGGCGGCGCACAATTGCGGCATCCGCATCATCGGCACGACCACCACCTTCACGAATGCGTTTTTCAATACGTGCCAACATAATATCTTCGGGCACATCCATATAAATAACACGTATATCAAATTTATCGACATATTTTTGGACCAACCACTGGGCCTGGCCCAATGTGCGCGGGAAACCGTCCAGAATAACATCGCCCGATTTATCCAGTTCCGCCGCAATAACATCAAACAAATCGGCATCCGGCACCAATTCGCCACGCGCCATAATTTGCGCAACCGGCGATTCCGGTGGCAAACCGCGCAAAATTGCGCCCGTTTCAACATAACCATAGCCATCACGTGCAATAAGGCGGCGCGCATGTGTGCCCTTGCCTACGCCTTGGCCACCCATCATAAGAATCATTTTCGATTTCATCACAATTCCTTTTATTTGTCGGCGGTAATTATAACACAAAAAAATCCCCGCGACAACGGGGATTTATTTGTTTTGAAAACGGTGGGAAATTATTTCTTGCTGTTTTCAATGGCGGCACCAAGAATGTCACCCAACACAGAACCGCTGTCTGCTTCGTTTGCGTATTCTTTAACCGCCTGTTTTTCCAACGTGACCTGAAGTGCACGGATGGACAATTTGACATTGTTGCCTTCAACGGAAACAACAGATGCCTCGACCGTGTCGCCGACTTTGAATCGGGATGTGTCTTGTTCCGCCTTTTCACGCGACAAATCGGTACGGCGGATTGTTCCACGGATTTCGTTTGGCAATGCCAAAACCAATTCATCCGGTGTGACTTCGGCAACCGTACCGGAAACAACCGCGCCTTTTTTAATAGACGCCGCGTTATTATCCGCACCGGCGGTCAATTGTTTGATACCCAATGTGACGCGTTCTTTTTCCGGATTGATGTCCAAGATTTTCGCGGTCACTTCTTGGCCACGGACGAATTTCTTTAATTCTTCTTCGTCCAAACGGTTCCAAGACAAATCGGAAATATGAACCATACCGTCCAATTCCGGTGTCAAAGCCACGAACAAACCGAATTCGGTTGTATTCTTAATCGGGCCGGTGATGATATCGCCAACATTGTGGGTTTCCGCAAATTGTTTCCACGGATTTGGTTGCAATTGTTTATAACCCAGCGAAATACGGCGTTTTTCTTGGTCAATATCCAAAACAACAACGTTGATTTCTTGGCCGGCCGTCAACACTTTGCTTGGGTGAATATTCTTGTTCGTCCAAGACAGTTCGGACATATGAACCAAACCTTCAATATTGTTACCAAGGTCAACAAATGCACCATAATCGGTGACGGATGAAACCTTGCCCGAAACCGTGTCGCCAACGTTGAACGCACGAGATGCGGTTTCCCATGGGTCTTCTTCCAATTGTTTTGCACCCAATGAAATACGATGTGTTTCCGGGTCAAATTGAATAACCTTGACCTTAATCTTTTCACCAACGTGAACCAATTCACGCGGATGATTTACACGTTTCCAAGACAAATCTGTCACGTGCAACAAACCATCAATTCCGCCCAGGTCGATAAACACACCATAATCGGTGATATTTTTGACCGTACCTTCCAAAACCGCGCCAAGTTCGATATTCTTTAACGCTTCTTTTTGGGCGGCGGCGATTGTATCAGATTGAATCGCGCGACGGGAAACAATTGCGTTTGTACGCAAAGCATCCATTTTCAATACGCGGAATTTGTCTTTCAACCCAATCAATGATTTCGCATCGCGAACCGGTTTATGGTCAACCTGGCTGGATGGCATAAACGCGAACACGCCATTGATATCAACGGTATAACCACCACGAACGACATCAATAATTGTACCTTCGGGATCGATGCCTTCGGCAACGGTCTTTTCCAATTCTTTCCATGCCTTTTCGGCGCGCGCCTTGGCATAGGACAGAACCGCCGTACCTTCACGGGATTCGTAACGTTCAACAAAAACGTCAATGATATCGCCAACGGCCGGAACGGACGCACCGAATTCCTTTAACGGAACGCGACCTTCGGATTTAAGGCCAACATCAACCATTGCGAAATCACCACGAATGTCTTTCACGGTGCCCTTGGTCGCATAGCCTTGCAGTGTTTCTTGTTTGCCATAGTTGTCGTCAAACATTTTGACGAAATCTTCGCCGGCAATTGGGTTAAATAAATCTTTGGATAAATCTTTCATTATATAATTCATACAAAGTTTGCCATCGCAGCCATATTTTTTAGCAGAAAACCGCGAGGTCTTGCGGGGTTAATCGGATTGATTCCGCGCCCGCCCACGAAATCAGCACCGATTATATAGACTTTTTTGTTGAAAATCAAGCATTTTTGTAATACACTTAGGCTTATGAAAAGAATTATCATCATTACCGGGGCCAGTTCGGGTATGGGCGCAGAGTTCGCCCGCCAAATCTATGCCGACAAATCGACCAAAAATCACGAAATGTGGCTTATCGCACGCGAAGCGGACAAATTGACCGAATTTGCCGCCACATTGACGGGAAAAAATGTCACCGTGCGCACTTTCGCAATGGATTTGTGCGGGGCGGCGGGTGCGGAACGCGTTCGTGAAATCTTGGATAAAGAATCCAAGCGCGGCAAATTTGTCGTGGATATGTTGATAAACAATGCTGGATTTGGAACGTATGGACCATTTATCGAAACAGACCCTACGCGCGAAATGATGATGGTCGATTTGAACTGCACCGCCCTTACCGGCATTTGCGGGTTCGCATTGCCGCATATGCAACGCGGTTCCCGCATCATAAATGTAGCATCTTTGGCGGCATTTTTGCCGTTGGGAAACTTTGCGGTATATGCCGCGACCAAGGCATACGTGTTGTCATTCAGTATCGCATTGGCCGCCGAATTAAAAGAACACGGTATATCGGTGTGTGCCCTGTGCCCCGGCAGTGTTAGCACCAATTTCGCAAACGTGGCCAGCAACGGCAAACGCCGCGAAGTACTGCACGGATGCGACCCATGTCGGGTTGTTGCGCATTGTTTGAAAAAGTCGGCACGTGGCGCAAAAATTGCCCTGTGGCGGCCAAAATGGAAAATCACCGCATTTATGTCGCGATTTGTCGGTCGGTACATTGGCGCGCGTTTTACATACCTGTTTAACAAACGCCCGCACTAACAATAAAGCCCGCGATGATTCAAAATTTTATCTATAAAACCCCGCAAGGCTTTTCTAACATACTAATCAGTGTTGATGGCGACCGCATCGTGGGATTGCGGTTTACGGAAAATGCGCCTGCGGACACACCGGAACAATTTGACACACCAATAGCGGATGAAACGCGCCGATGGTTAGATATGTATTTTGGTGGCGACATCCCGAATTGGATGCCAAAGCACAAATTGAACGGTATAACACCATTCAGACGCGCAACCATTGATGCGACAAAACAAATACCGTTCGGCAAAACGGCCTCGTACAAAGAAATTGCACATAAAATCGCCCGAAAACTTGGTGTTTCAAATGTTTCTGCACGTGCAGTTGGTGGCGCAGTTGGTTGGAACCCGATATGCATTATTATTCCGTGCCACCGCGTTATTGGCGCAACTGGCACAATCACTGGATATAACGGCGGAATACAAAATAAAATTGCATTATTGGAACACGAACAAACAATTTTGAAGAAAACTTATATCAAAATAAATTGATGTCATAACTTGTACAACATTGACAAAATCGATTTTTGCCCTATATTTTCAGTGAAAGAGGTAACAATGAAAAAATTGTTTATATTATTGATTTGTATGTTTGCGTGGGGTACCGCAATGGCCCACAGTGTGGCATTTAATACAAAATCGCATATTTATCACGACCACTCTTGCGAATGGGCGCATAAATGCACCAAAAATTGCATCACCCTAGACAGTTCCGATGCAAAGCGCCGTGGCGGACGTCCATGCAAGGTCTGCGGCGGATAAGTCAACAAGTGTTTGTAATCAACGTTTTACAAGTGGTTTACACGAAGACACAAAACTCGTCAAAACCACGATTTTCAAGGCACACAAAATTTCTTCTTTTAAATATCACAAAATGCTTGACTTCTGCGGTTCTTGGGTATACTATATGCCTCGTTATTCGGGCATAGTTCAGTCGGTAGAACAACGGACTGTTAAAATTGACCGGGTTTTGAAAAACATGTTTTGAAATGTTTCTAAAAGTCGCAGGAATCTGCGGTTTTTTTATGTCTAAATTTTGCCATTTCTGATATCATTGTGATATCATCAGCAAGTAATTTTCCTGGCTAGAAATGGCTATTTCTTGCCCCATTTTTTGATAAAGTCGCACAAAGTAACACCAAAAACCCAGTCGCACAGAAAAAATCTGGTGCATTTTTTTTCTTAAAAATTTGATGAAAAATCATGATCATTTTTTTATGTTCAAAAACTTTATATGCCGGAACAGATTGCCGCAAAATATTTTAATAAAAAAATCCGCGGAACCCGCGGAAATCTTGGCTCGGGCAACTGGACTCGAACCAGTGACATATGGATTAACAGTCCATTGTTCTACCGACTGAACTATGCCCGAAT
>JAFZUT010000023.1 GCA_017618175.1 Alphaproteobacteria bacterium | reverse complement strand
TAGTGTTCTAGATTATGTTGATGCACAAATAAATCTACCGGAAACAACCGTCACATATAAAACCTGTACCGAATGGTCCGGTACACCGCATACAGATGCGAATTGTTTGCTGTGGAATTTAAGTGATAAAGATGTTTATGGCGGTTGCACCGCAAGTTCACAATGCGTTTCATATTGTGCTGGGCTTGGCATTCCCTATGATGGCGTGTCTTGCAACAACGGTGGATGTGAATGTTTTATCAATGAGTAGTTGTGATTTTTTCCCGCCGGTTTGGCGGGAATTTTTTGCGACATCCGTCTCCGCTTCGCTACGTCGGGCTTTGCCCCCTTATCTTTCAGTGCCACCCCCAGGCTTCCGGAATTTCCACTACGCGCTATGCCTGTTTATGGCTTCGCCTATCTCGGCCAATGATGCCGTTGATGGTAATACCGGTTCAAAATATACATGTGCCGTGCCCGGTGTCATACGACCACGCTTTGGCCAATAAAGCCCCGTATCGGTTCCAACCGGAATAATCGGCAATTTTAATTCGTGCGCCAAAAACAACAGTCCACGTTTCAACGGTATTGGATGCCCCGGTTTGGTCCGTGTGCCTTCGGGAAATATAATCAATGTTTGACCATTCATAATTTTTTCGGCAACCGCGTGCGAAAGTTTTTTCATATTTGTCGCACCGCGCGCACGATTAACCGGTTGCAACCCCATACGCCAAAACGCCCAACCGTAAATTGGAATCCACAATAATTCCCGTTTCAAAATAAAGAACGGATTTTGAACGTTGTTTGCCAAAATTGCAACCTCCATCATAGACATATGTTTTGCGGCAATTATCGCCTTGCCATCAAAACGAACATTCCCGTTTGGTGCTTCAGGTACACCATTTTGTTCGGTTGGCGGATAAAATATTTGATATTTAATTCCACATATAATTCGTGCCAACACCAATACGCCCGCCGCATCGGCCAACACAAATTTTGTGTTCAGTTTCTTGGACACCAAACCAATCAACAAAAACGGCGCCCAAAGCACAAAATAAATTGCCAAAACAGTTTTGAAAATTATTGTCCTTAACATATTATCCTCACATATATATTATTTCAGGTTTTGCGGTCCCTCTTTGATACCAAACATTGTCACGATGTATTTTGCATACTCTATCATCCAGCGTTCCAACCTGCGCGCCGGCGGCATTTCAGACAACGCGACCGGACATGCCACAATCCTAACATCCGGTAATTCATGTTGAATTAAATATTTTGCCCGGCGAATGTGGTCTTCGGTCGTAATCACAACGATTCGGTCCAAGCCCGAACGCCCAACAATTTTTCTTATCGCCACCGCATTTTGATATGTAGATTTCGAATCGGATTCGATAACCGCCCGGTCTGTATTTGGATAACCGGCGGCATCCGGCGCACCAATTATATACAGGTCTGAATCAGGATATTTTTCCATTTGTTTCAACGCGAACGGAATACGCCGAAAATCCCCCGTCAGCACAAATATGCTGTCATTGGCCATAATAAAATCGCAATCATTTGGCGTGGTCAACTTAAACGCAACACCACCCAACACAAACAACCCCAACAATAAAAAAGAAGGCCGCAGAATTTTCATTGTTCACTGTTCAAAATCTTCAAAGTTGTCTTTTTTGTTACAAAAATCGCGAATAAAATAATCGCAATCGGCATCATTATTAGCACCAACCACCCCGCGCCAGAAATGCTAAGCATTGCCATCAATCCCACGCGCGCAGAATGCGCCACCATCAATATAACCGCCAAAATCGGCACCGCCGCCAAGAACCCGCACCCGCACGCCACAACACAAATCCGCGTCACAATGGTCTGCATTTGGCGCACAATGAACGAATCGCTGGCGCCGACCTGGTTCAAAATTTCCAATTCGCGTTTATGCAGAACGGCGGTATTTCGCGCGATAAACGAAACACAAATTCCAATTGTTGCGATAATCAACGACAACACCACGACCAAAATCGCGACCATCTTCCACCCCGCAGAAACAGACGGCCGCAACGCTTCGTTATGCGTTATAAACCGTGCATTTTTTTTGACCGAATCGCCAACGGCGCGCATATCGGCAGATGTTTTGAATCGCACTTCGAACATAGTCGGCAAATATTTCATCAACGCGCCATTTCCGGCCCCTGAAATCCACGGCCGCATAAGGCCCGCCATTTCTTCATTGCTAATTTCGCGCACACTTTCGATTTTTTCTGCATTATCATCCAACACGCGACGCACAGACTTTACATTATCGGCATTCGTGACCTGGACCGTGGCAAAAGTATCCCATTGCCGATTCCATCGCACAACGCCGGTCCCGATGGCAATCGATATTCCCAACGCCATCACGGCCAAGAACGTCATGATTCCCATCACCGCGGTCATAAACACGGATTGGTCCCGGAACAAAGAAAATACAATCGGCTTTTTCATTTTCATTCGTTTCCAATATCGCTAAATTGTTTCGACAGCGCCGCAAAGTACCACGCCCCGTCGGTTTTGATTGTTGGTTTTTTTGTGGCGACTTTTTCGTGTGCGCCGCGCACACCAACAAAGTTCACATGATGATTTTCGACATGCATAACGGGAAACTTGTATTTTTCCATCAGCCCCGAATTATGCGTCGCCAAAATTATTGTTGTCCCGAACATTTTATTCATTTGTATAAACAGTTCCATCAACCGGCCCGCATTTTCATCGTCCAGGTTTCCCGTCGGTTCGTCCGCCAACATAATCAATGGCTGAACAATAATGGCGCGCGCGACCGACACACGTTGTTGTTGCCCACCACTTAGCGCCAACGGGTTTGCATCTGCGAATTTGGCAAGACCGACCCATTCCAGTGTTTTCGTCACCAACTTTTTAACTTTCGATTCGTCCACGCCCCGCACGCGCAGTGGCAACGCGACATTATCAAACACCGAAATATGTGACAACAACGAATAAGACTGAAACACAATGGCCATTTTATGGCGCAGTGCCGTTATATCATCGTGCGACATATTATTTGTCTGTTTTCCAAAAATCTTGATTATTCCGCGACACGGTTTGTGCAATTGATACATCAACCGCAACAGTGTTGTTTTCCCCGCACCCGACGCGCCCGACAAAAAATAGAACGACCCGGCGCCGATATTAAACGACACATCGGTCAAAACATCTTCGTCCCCGTCGTACCGCGCGCCGACATTTGCAAAAGAAATAACGGTATTGTCTTCCATACCACAAACCATAGTAAAAAAAAAATTTGCGGTCAAGACCCAAAACACCCTATCGCGACGGAGCGAAGCGGAGACGGAAAAAAATGCATTTTGCATTTTGAATGGGGTTAAAAATATGATATAATGCTGTTGATAAAAATGGAGAAAAAGTTATGAAAAAATTATTGGTCAGTGTAATTGCAATCATCGCAACCGTTGGCACAACAATGGCGGGCGAAACATGCAACGGTGGTTGCCGGCCCAAAAAAATTCGTGTCATTCATATAACTGCGGGTGACCCGGCCACGATGTACGACGACACGCAATATACGACAACTGTACTTGGGCCGAATGGCGACATTGAAACATACGCAGATGCGGAACCATTAACGGTTGCGCCGGCCCCGCGCCATCATCACGACGCATATCGTGGCAATTGGTACGTTGGTGGTCGCGTTGGATTGCACCTTGCATCATGGAAGAATAAATATAAAGGCAGTCCGTCCAACTATAAATTCGACAATGATGAAAATCATGACGATTATGTTTTCGAACCGGTCTTTGGTGGAAACATATTTGCAGGCTATCGCTTTACCCCGAATTGGCGTGGCGATGTTGAATTTGGTTATATGACGCAATTCACCGATTCCGACAACGGGTTCACATTCAAATTACAAACACCGTATATCACGGCGAACGCATATTATGATTTCGAAAGCGGTTTCTATTTGGGCGCGGGCGTAGGCATGGCGTTCCCGCGTGCGACATTGGATTGGGAATATTTCGAAAAAGACAACGCATCTGAAACCAAGTTATCATTTATGGGTGCATTGATGGCGGGGTATTCATATAACCTGTCTGAATCGGTTGCGTTGGATTTCCGTTATCGTCTGTCTGGATTTATGGGGCCGAAATGGACCCGGAATGTTATGTCGGGCGTGACGGACGACAATGGTGTTGAATTGGAATCATTACAAACCAAGGTTGGATTCATAATTGACAATTCGTTGTCATTGGGTCTGCGGTACGAATTTTAACGCGGTTCAAAAAAAAGTTAAAAAAGGATTTTGGAAACGACCAAAATTATGATATAATGCCTTGCATAAGGGAAGAGAGATGAGAGAGGGAATAAAAACATCATTGATATCGATATTGTGCGTTGCGTTTGCATCGGTGGCGAACGCGGCACCGACGGTACGTGTTGTTGGTGGCGCGGGCACATATGATTCTGCGGCGTCTGCGACGGCGGCGCGTGCGGGTTCATTGCGTGCAACGGGCGGATATGTCCGTCCAACGGCATCGGTATCCGGCACGGCGGCGAACGCGGTTGCGACCCCGACCACATCTGCGACAACTGCGGGTGGTGCGGTATCAACGGGTGGCACGACGGTTGGTCGTGTGGCATCATCTCCACGTTTATCCATTGGTAAATATATTGGCGCCCCAAAATCGGTCAGCACATCGGGCGGTGGCACGGGTTCTGATTTGACGGGTCGTGTTGAACAATTGGAAACAGATGTTTCGGCATTACAGACCGACAAACAGGACACATTAACCGATTCCACATACATCACAATCCAAGGCGACCAGGTTATATTAGACCTGGAACGGGTTCGCGAAGATTTGGAAATTGGCACCGGCACCGACGGCCGCGAAGTTGAAATGGGCACGAACGATGACGGCCTGCTGTGGCGGTACGTTGGCGACACGGAATGGCAAACATTGATTACATGGGACGAAATTTCCCAGAAATTGGATTTTGACGGCATTGAACAAACATTAACGACAAACATAACCAACCTGCGCAACGAAATGTTGGCGGCGTTGGAAACCAAGGTTGATAAAGACCAAGGCACCGATAATGCGGGCATGGCAATGGTTGTTGGCGATGATGGCATATTGGCGCCGACCGGTGATTTTGTATCCCGTGACCAAGGCATTGCTAACGCCGGCAGTGTATTGGTCGTGGACGATAATGGTTTCATTGTTCCATCGGACGGCGAAATGATTACATCCGATGACCTTGGCGATTTGGCGTACGAAGATACCGTATCCACACCGTTCATTGATGACGGTGCGGTCGAACGCAGTAAATTGGCAACCGACATCACCAATACCCTGGACCAGGTAACCGCGTGGGAAACATGGTGGAACGAAAACAAACCGGGCGATGGCGATTACGTGATGTCGGTCCAATCGGACGGCACGCGTCAATGGTTCCGTGTTATCACGGCGGACGAAGCCACGGGCGGTAATTCGGGCGGCACGGGTGGCGAAGAACCAACCGAACTTTAGCCGTCATCCCGGCGAAGGCCGGGACCTCGTAGAGTTAGGTTGCGGCCCAATCTACGACGGCGCAAAGGGATACCGCATCAGGTGCGGTATGACGACATAAAAAAGGAAAACAGAGAGCTTAGATAGTCGTTTTGCAAAATCAAAGGGGGATAATGCAAATCGGCGGTCAAAGAAAGAGGGTGCAACGGATATATACAAACAATTATTGTAATTACCCGTCGCAAAACATAAATCCCGCGAAGCCTTGGCAAAGTGGGAAAACAACAAAGTCTCGGCGAAGCAAGGTTCGACGAACGAAGTATCGACAGAGCGAAAGCAAAGACGAACGAAGTATCGACAGAGCGAAAGCAAAGACGGACGAAGTATCGACAGAGCGAAAGCAAAGACGAACGAAGTATCGACAGAGCGAAAGCAAAGACGAACGTAGTATCGACAGAGCGAAAGCAAAGACGGACGAAGTCGCGACGGAGCGCAGCGGAGACGGACAAGCAAAAAGGAACAAAAATGAAAATTAAAGTAAAAGGACTGGTGTTCGTAGGTTTTGCGGCGGCTATCCTGTCTGCTAATGCAGCGTTGGCGGAAAACGAAAACACCGTCACATCAAAAAGCTTCACCGAAGCAACTTACCAGAAATTATCAAACTTGGCAACCCAAGGCGATTTGACAGGTAACACATTGAATTCTAACAGTGATACGACCTATCCTTCTGAAAAGAAAGTTGCCGCCGCATTGTCTGCTACGGGGGCCACTGTTCAAAATGGTCAATTGACAGTTACACAAAACGGAACCTCGGTGGGAACATTTACCGCTAACCAAGCCACAGGTTCTGATGTGACGATCGCTCTTACCGATACCACATACACCGCAGGTAGCAACATCTCAATTGATGCCAACAACAATGCTATCGCTGCGACAACTGGTGCCGTTGCAGATGGAGCAACAACGTTGGTAACTGGTGATGCAGTGTATGATGCCATCCAAACTAGCCAAGCTGCTACAACATATGCTGCCGATGGTACGACTATCACATTGGATACCACAACCAATACATTTAGTGCAACCGCTGGTTCAATTGTAAGTGGTAACACTGGATTGGTAAACGGTGGTCAAGTTTATACTGGTTTGGCTGCGAAGGAAGATGTTTCCAACAAGACTCAAACAGTTGACAGCAATTCGACCTCAACCGAATATCCGTCCGCGGCCGCTGTGTATAGTGCAATTGACAACGCAACCGGTGGTAATACGATTCCGGAAATGAATACAAATATCTGCGGCAACGCCAATTATGCTCCGTGTGCTTTGGTCGCAGAATCCGATGGATTGCACTGGCGCACAATAGCCACAGCAACTCACCAAGGTGGTGTATTGGGTGACGTAACCAATCCGTAATCTAACCAAAATTATGCTTGTGTCCTTGAAAGAGCTACCTCGGTAGCTCTTTTCTTATACTATCTAATATAAATTTGATTTTAAGAAAATATACAAATATAATAAAACATAATGACAAGGCATAAAATTGGCAAATATACCCGATAAAATCTTTGTATTTCATTTCACCGCTTTTCGAAACTTGAAAAGCATACTGCAAAGTAAAGCATTAAAATCTAAACTTGTACTAAGACGGGAAAAAATTGTGCCGATAAACATCGCATGCAACAATATACAAGACAAACGGGCACGCACCCTGGTCGGCACTGGTGATCGGACATTGCATGATTATGTGCCCTTTTATTTTGCACCACGTTCACCAATGTTATATTCTGTTGTCGGCAAAAATGTGCCAGAAGCAGAAGAAACAAACCAAAATAATTTCATATATTTTGTTACCGATATATTAAATCTGCTGAATACAGATTTCAGATTTACCGATTATCAGGCCGTATCGGCATATGCCACTTTCTATGACAACCAGACAGATTTAGATAAAATTTGTTGGGAATTGATACACGAAAAACCGCATTTGCCAGTGGCACATTCACCATTTCCGGGATATTGTAAATACTTTCAAAATTCAGACACAGAAGAAAAGTATGTAAAACGCAAAGAAGCGCGACAAGCAGAATTCCTGGTATTCGAAAGTGTCCCTTTGGGCAAAATAACTTTGATTGTTGTTAAAAATGAAAAAATGAAAAATAGTGTAGAAAACATGTTGCACGAATTTGGAATAAAGATTAAAGTGGAAATAAGGGAAGATTGGTATTTCTAAATGCAATTCATTCAAGACGGCGATATCTTTAAGGCAGAGACAGAAGCGGTTGTGAACACCGTCAACTGTGTCGGAATAATGGGCAAAGGAATTGCCCTGCAATTTCGTGAAAAATATCCTGAAAATTATAAATCATATAAACATGCATGTGATAATGGCAAAGTTGTCGTTGGAAAAATGTTTGTTACAAAAAATGGTCTGTTAAAGCCGAATTATATTATCAATTTTCCAACCAAAGAACATTGGCGTGGCAAATCTAAACTGGAGTACATAGAAACCGGGCTGGATGATTTGAAACTTGTATTACAGAAATATAATATTAAATCAGTTGCTATTCCGCCACTTGGGGCCGGTAATGGCGGATTAGATTGGTTAACTGTAAAACAGTTAATAATACAAAAATTAAACGATTTAGACACAGACATCATTATCTTTGAACCAAGCACAAGATTTAATGAGGTTAGGCACGCAACAAAGGTTGATCTAAACGATTTTCGTGCAACATTTATTAAATGTGTGAATATATATAATTCCGCACTAGACAGGATGTATGAACTTGGAAATATCGAGGCACAAAAATTGGCATATTTCATAGGCCTGGTCTTGGATAGACACGATATAATAAATCGCTATATAAAACATATTTATGGACCGTATTTTCCACAATTAAACAATGCATTGCGTGACATGTCAGGGACATATTTAAGTGGCTTCGGCGATGGCCAACAGCAAAATCATATAGATGTTATGCCGGGTGTTATCGCCGAGGTTGATAAATATATCGCCGCAAGACCATATTTATTACATGCCATAGAAAGAATAAAAAAGATAATATACGGTTATGAAACACCTTTTGGTATGGAATTGCTTGGAACTGTGCATTGGGTCTGCACACACAATAATATAAAATCCGAACAAGATATAGTCAAATACGTTCATTCTTGGAATGACAGAAAAAAAGCTATAATGTCACCAGATAATATTTTGCGCGCATATAGACAATTGAAAAATTGCCATTTGGTCAAATAATTTTTCATCCAGGGAAAAAATGACAAAAGAATCTATTGAATTATCTAAAAAAATACAACGGTGTGCAGACCGTGGCGTCCGCAAGGCCCGGGCTGCTGCAAGAAAAGCCAAGGTTCCCGTATGCTATGCCAAAAACGGGAAATTGGTGTATGTCCAACTGTAATCCACTTTTCAATCCGGGCGCAATGCCCCCACACTAACCACTTACACCAAGCCCGACCTGTCGGGCGCAGTCTCGGCATAGCAATCGTAAGATTGCGAAGACGGATAACCACTAACACCCCTATCTGCACCAACCTGCCCGGCGGCCGCCGTTGTATGACCGGCCCAATCCCGCACGAACCAATGCGCGTCCAACATCCACGCCGCGGCCGTCCGCAACATTCGCGTCTATGCGCCCCAAATATTTATCGTCTTTGATATTGGTCAATTCCACAATCGAACCCGGCGGAATCATTTCCGCCAATCGGTCGCGCGCACGCGCCGCCATTTCACGTTCCGCCGCGCATTTCCCGTGAATTTCCGGCGTGTCAACATCCCGAATGCGAACCCGCGCAGCAACCCGAATATCGGCATCCAACATAACGGTCGCATCAAATGTGTCACCATCAATCACGCGTTCAACGCGCGCAGGCGTGGCATTTGCCACACCCACAAACAAAATTCCAAAAATCGCACCAATAAATATTCTCATTACGGTAACCGTGGCGACCATGTCGGTTCCAATCCGTTCACGCCGTCCGGCAAATCTATGTCATAAATGTTCTGGCCGGTGATATCGACACTGCGAATATGGCTGACCCGTTCAATGTTGTCGTCCGTCCGTTCGGTTTCATAATAAACCACGCGGCGCGAACCCGGCGCCCATGATGGGGCCTCCATAAACCAACCGCCCGCCAAAATCTTCTCATTCTTGCCACTTGGCGCCATCACGCCAACATAGAACGTGTCGTCCGCCATTTTCGTGAACGCAATAAATTGCCCGTCCGGTGACCACGCCGGGGTCGCATACCGCCCCGCCCCGTATGTGATGCGTTCCACCGCGCCGGACTCTATGTCCAAGATATGAATTTGCTGGGACCCACTTCTGTCTGAATTGAACGCAATTTTGCGGCCGTCCGGGGAATAAGAAGGACTGGTGTTAATCGAATCGCCGGTCGTCAACTGTTTCAAAGAATTGTTTTCTATGTCATATTCATATATGTGCGTAATCCCGTTTTTCACCAACGACAATGCCACCCGCGTCCCGTCCGGCGAAAACCGCGGTGCAAAATTCATGCCCCCAAATTGGCCAAGCCGCCGTTGGGCCCCGGTATTCAAATCCAAAATCCAAACCATCGGGTCATCGTTATAGTAAGACAAAAACACTATCGATTGCATATTCGGCGAAAAATGCGGCGACATAACAAAAGTCTTGGCATCCGACAAATACCGCATACCGTAACCGTCTTGGTCCATAATCGCCATACGCTTGGTACGGCGGTCAATCGGCCCCGTTTCCGCAATAAACACGATTTGGGTGTCGAAATAACCAACCTCGCCCGTTAATCTTTCATAAATCGCGTCCGCCATAATGTGCCCCAATCGCCGCACAGATTTTTTAGACGCGGATAACGATTGCGCCTCAATCTGTTCTTGGCCGGCAACATCCCAAACATAGAAATCCAATTGATATTTGCCGTCCGCCGTCTTGGTCAATTTAGATTGAACCAAAACCGCCGCCTTTATCGCCGTCCAAGATTTGAACGCCGGCATCGCGTCCATTTTCACAAATTCCGGGAACGCATCGTGATTCACAATGTGGAACAATCCGGTGCGTTTAAGGTCGGCCTCAACCACACTGCGAATTGTCGCGGCATCGGTCGCAGACGCACCATTTGCAACCTCAAACTTTTGAATTGCAACCGAAATCGGTTCTGCGCCACCCGCAACAATATCAACCTTTAATTCTGCGCGCGCCGCCGGCACAACAAATGCAAATATGGCAACCGCCAACATTAAAATCCGTTTTATCATTGAAAATCCTTTCCTGTATGTTTTCCTTTGAACCGATTCGCATTTTATAACATCCATATGTAAAGTGCAAGCCCCCAAATGGCCAAAAATTACCCCAAAACAGACCACAAAAAACAAATACAATAAATTTTTTTGTATCGCAAATTTTTCCCAGATTTCCGCCCTATACAAACCCCTATACATCCGCCAACACGCCCGTAAATACTGACGCCTAGACAAATGTATTGACAAATGTAAATACAATGGTATAGTGACCTGTAAAGACGGTTGTATTGAGTAATGTATAGAGGTGAAAAAATGCCAAACGTTATGCAACAACTTTTCGTTATGAATATTGAATCCCTGTTGCGGGAATATGCCGCGTATCGCGCATTCAATAAATCGGATGCGGTTATTAATATGCGTATTCCGCGCCCCATACTGGACCGATTAAAAGAATTGGCGGCCGCGCAGCACGTTCCGTATCAATCACTGATTTCGTCTGTATTGTTTTCATTGGCGAATACCGAAGACAACAACAAACAATAAAAAAGGAAAGAAACGATGAAAGAAAACATTCTTGTCCCAACAAAACAACAATATTACGACTTGGTCCGGGCAAAAACCACCATACATTTGTACGATGAATTGTCCATTTGGCCAAATTGGGCGCCAAACGAACGCCATGCCGTCACATCTAATGAATATTGGCGGTTAAACGAATTGTTGGACATCATTAAACCCCAAGACAAAGGTTTCTTTGCAAATCCGCTGACATTGGATATGGCGTTTGAACAAAATACCCCAAATGGTAAAGAATTCGCCAAATTAGATAAAAAAGAATTGGCATATCACCATATGCGCCCAACCAACGACAACAACGATATGGAATTGTCACGTTATGCGGCGTGGACATTAATCAAAGAAATCGGTAAAACTATGCCAACCGAATTTGTCGAAGCATATTTTATACGCCCGAACGCATCTTTGTTCGATTTATATCATATGTCCGAACAAACCGGACGCGTACCTTTGCGTGAACAGGTTGCAAAATTGAACGACACTTTGGATGGTATCTTTTATTCACTGGGCGCAACACACCAACATTTTGCTAAATTCAACCATGAAAAAATAGAATGGTTGTTTAACAACAAAACCAAAAAAGAAATCATCAAACAACGTGCATTGTTCCCAAATGTTCAAAAACCCAAGGCCGGCACATTGGCAAATCCGGCACACACCCAGATGTATGACTATATGAACAAACGTTTGTTAAATGCATATATCAATGCGGCAAAATCTATTATTGAAAAATGGGATGCAAATCCGCAAAACCATAATTATTTTGCGTTGCGCGATATGACATATTATGCGTTGCACAATATAGTTGCCGATTTTTGGTGCAATGGTGAAACCAGTCCTTTGGCCAACCTGAACCAATTTGGAATCAAATCGGTTGAAAAATGCTTGAACGAAAACAGATTGGCGTTCGCAAAAAAATATATAAACGAAAAAATACGATAAAACAAAAAGGCGTCATTTGACGCCTTTTAATTTTTACGCGCCTGCGATTATTTGAATCCCAAGAAATCAACCGGGCAATTAAAGAATTCTGCGCCGCCCTTGGAACCAACGAATTGCAAGATAAGTCCAACACTGAACAACAGGAAGAACCCAACCAACATACCAACACCTTTGTCCTGCAAATCATCTTTCTTGACTTCACCTTTTTTGATAAAGCCCCATGCCCAATCCATCAAAACAAACGCCGCACCGATAAACGCCAATGTCCGCAGCGTGTTTATAATCGGCTTTAATCCGGTAATCAGTTTACAAACCGCTTCGTCTGCAAATGCGGGCACACTTGCCATTACAAATACGGACGCAGCCAAAAAATAATTTGAAATCTTCTTCATATTAAATCTCCTTTTCTCGTGCATTCTATCACAAAAATACTCACATTTCAAACAAAATTAAAAACACCGCCCAATATTGGGCGGTGTTTTTTTAATTCATAATTATTTCCCAGAAATCGTGTAAAAACGACGGGAAATCGGTTCTGCCCGACAGCATCCGCATTCCGCAACCGGTACCGTTTGAACGTTTTCAACCGCCGCCGGAACGATAATTTTCCGGTCATTGCGCGCAGTGCGACCCGCATTATCACGCGCAAACAAATCCTCACATTTCGTATTTTTATAAACAATGCGATTATTGCCGTCAATGCCATCAATGCTGGCAGAATAATGACGCGCATATTCGTCACTGTAATATATGCAATCCTTACCATCTTGGGTATAGCGCACGCCACCCTTGTAATAATCATAGTATGTGCATCCCGCCAAACCCGCCATCGCAATCGTATAAACCAGAAGTTTTTTCATCGCCTTTTCCTTATGTTTTTTACCTCTATCACACTCCCGATTCGTTCAATGCCATTTTGGCACAAATGCCACCGGTGTCAATTATTTTATGCTGGGTTTTTATCCGCTGGGACAAAACGAAAAAATATGGTATAATTATGTGACACAGGATGGAATTTTCATTATGAATTATGAACAATTTGGTTTAGTAAACACCAAAAATATGTTTTTGGACGCCAATGCCGGCGGTTATGCCGTGGGCGCGTTCAATTTTTATAACATGGAAACGTTCGCCGCAATATTGGCGGCGGCACGAACAACGCGTTCACCGGTTATTTTGGCCGTATCGGAATCTGCATTGAAATATATGGGTGATAAAATGCTAATGTCTATGATTCGCGGTGCCGGCATTCAACCAAATGAACAAATCGCATTGCATTTGGACCACGGCCACAGTTTTGATGCATGTGCCCACGCCATAGATTTGGGGTTTTCCAGTGTTATGATTGATGCAAGTCAAATGCCATTTGATAAAAATGTTGAACTGTCTGCGCGCGTTGCCGAATATGCCCACAAACATAATGTGTCGGTCGAAGCAGAATTGGGCACACTTGCCGGATTCGAAGACGAAAAAACAAATTCCCCTGCAGAATCATTTACGCACCCCGACCAAGCGGCCGAATTCGTGTCACGTACCAACATAGATTCTTTGGCAGTTGCAATTGGAACATCACACGGCGCATACAAACGCAAATCCAATAATGAGACTTTGCGGTTCGATATTTTGGAAAAAATAGATAAATTGATGCCGAACTTTCCAATTGTTTTGCACGGCGCATCATGTATTCCGGACGTATTGGTTGATATAATAAATCAAAATGGCGGGGCATTAAAAAATGCACACGGAATTCCAATTGACCAACTGCGCCACACCGCAGAAATGAACGTATGCAAAATAAATGTAGACAGTGATAATCGTATGGCATTCACCGCGGCAATTCGTGAAACATTGAATCAAAACCCGGAAATGTTTAATCCGCGCGAATACCTGAACGCCGCAAAATCCGCCGTATACGAAAATACAGTCGGGGAAATAATCAACATTATGGGCTCAGTGAATAAAGTGGTTAGTTAGTAAATATACCACCGTCATCCCGACGACATCGGGTCCCGAAAAATGCACAGCATTTTTTGGGTGATACAGTCGGGCCCCCTTCAGTCTCGTCGTAAATCAAAGAGATCCCGGCCTACGCCGGGATGACGCAAAAAACGGCGCGTTGCGCCGTTTTCACTAACCACTAACACTCTCGTCCTATTTTGCGCGTTCCACATATTCCAGCGTTTCAGTATTCACCACAATCTTTTCGCCTTGTTCAACAAAGACCGGAACTTGAACCCGAACACCGTTATCCAAAATTGCGGGTTTACCACCACTGCCGGTTGCGGTTTGACCCTTTAACGCCGGTTCGGTTTCCGCAACGGTTGCGATAACGGTCTTTGGCAAAGACATAGAAACCGGTTGACCTTCGACAAAATTTGTTTTCACCGTCATATCCGGCGCCAAGAATTTAACCTGTTCGCCCAACGAATCCATCGGCATAGTAAATTGTTCATAATCAGACAGGTTCATAAAATATGCATCCGTTCCATCAGAATACAAATATTGGCAATCGCGATCTTCGACCATCAACTTTTCGACTTTGTCTTCGGCGCGCCAACGGTCCCCCCCCTTGTTTCCAGAATCAATATCACGCAGGTCGGCCTGGACAAACGCGCCGCCCTTGCCCGGTTTAACCTTGGTTATCGAAGTCACCGTATAACGGCGGCCATTATGGGAAATCACCCAACCGACCCTCATATCATTTGCTGTCACAGATGCCATTTTCAATCCTCTTGGTTTATTTATACGTGGCACAGGGTATAAAAAACATCCCGAAAACGCAAGTTTTTTATTCTTTTTTTCTGGGGCAATTTATGATATAATTCAAAACATGAGAACAAAGATTTTATTTTTGTCGTCGATGGTCTGTGTATGCAGCATGGCGGCCGCGGTCGCGTCCGAATGTTCGGGCGATGCATGTTATGAACCTGAAACGGTATATGAATATACGGACGACACCGAATATTCTTGGTTTGACGGCGATGCCAATGTGGCAAATGTTGAATACCGTCAATCAAACGTTATGCCGATGCGGAACGTAAAGTTGCTTTCTATTAAGCCGGCACCAATTGATGACCGCGCACCGGTTTGGGACGGCACAAACGGGAAATACAAACCGCGCACTTACCCCAAAACGGTCAGTTGGAAAAACGGTGTGCCGCTTTGGGATGATTCTATATCCGATTATCGCACCAAAGATTTCCGTGATTGGATGTTAACTGATATGCCGGAACTTTATTTGCGTGAATCCGGTGACGCAGAATTGGTCGAATTGTATAACGACACAATGAATGACGCGGCAACAACGCGCGCGCGCATCGAAGAATTATTGTCGCCAAATCGCCCGGTCGGGAACCTGTGGTTGGACGGTGCACCAACCGAACCATGTGACACAGTGGAAACAAGTTTTGCCCCCGATCCAAAATACACGGCCCAAGATATGTCCACGCCAATTCGCACCGCGTTTGGTGATGACGGTTGCCCATTTGAAACCGAAACAGAATGTAATATATGGCGTCGCAAACCGATTATTCGCGAAACCGTTTCCCCGCGCAGTCCAAAAATCCGCGCAGATAAAATGTACGAAATTTTGTCGTCTGCAAATTGCAACGGTGAATTGGATGCAAATTCGGCGGCCGCGGCACCATTGGTCGAACGATATAAAATGTTAATGAATTCTGCACGGGCGTGCTGCGTTGAAGGTATGAAATATTCCCTGCGCAAAGCGGGCGCATCTGACGGACTGATTTATAAATTTATGTCGGATGACGCAAATTTCTATAATATCGGCGAACGTTGCTTGATGATGAACGACACTGAATTGGACGAGAAATATCCAGAAACGGCAACCGCCGCGGTTATCGCAGACGTACGCAACGGATGCCTGTGTCGCGGTCGTCAATGGTTCACGGCAATGTTGGCCCCGTTTGTCGAGGCGTGGAATGCAAGTCCAGAATTTGCCCAATCACCATTCTATTGGACCTATACAGACGGCCTGAACCGGCAAATAACCGTTTCGATAAATGACGATGTTCAAAACGTATTGAACCAAATCGCCGTATGCCCATAGTTAGAAAAATTTACATATAAAAAAACGGATGCAACCGCATCCGTTTTTTCGTTAAAATAGATTTTATTTTTAGTACATCATGCACCCATCGCTATAATCACAGACCCCATTGTTACAAGCTCCGTTTCCTCCATAGGGGCACCCCGAACTACAATCACTGGACCATGTACAATGTTCCGCCCCATAAACATCTTTATCACTTAAATTCCAAAGTATGCAATCACCATTTACTTCCTGATAACACGTTTTATATGTGACGGTTGTTTCCGGCAGATTATCCGCCACATTATTTGTCGCACTTTCCAATAAATCCCGTGTCACCAAGAAATCATTACGACAATCACCAAATGTATCTGCAATGCTATTGCAAATTCCGCGTTGCATGACCTCACCATCTTCATCGGTTGTCTCGACAACACTGCCGACCGGAAAAATATTGCCGGTCGCTTCGATTAAATTTTGTTTCAACGCGTCCCTTGCATCGACGTAATCCTGGGATGTGACGGTGGATGATACCGCGTATGCGTTGAACGCTAAAACCGATGCAATTGTACCGATGCTAAGAATTGAAATCCTCATATTCCCTTCCTTTGTTATGCTTGTTTGGTATGTTTATAGTGTAACAAAAAGGTACCTTTTTTTGACCACCCCGCGAGATTTCGTAAGTCATTGATTTTACTGAATCGTATTTTCTAAAAAAAGTGGTGGACAAAAAGGTACCTTTTTGTGACCAGTTTGCACACAAAAACCGGCGGATTCCCGCCGGTTTTCACTAATCACTATCCACTAACCACTAACACCTACATCCGCATTGGCATTAAAATGAACAACGCATCTGTATCTTTGTTGGTGGATTTAATAATTGTTGGCGAAAGCGGATCCTGCATTTCCATTTGGAATTTTTCACCTTCGACCTGGCCCGCAACATCCATAAGGAACTTTACATTAAATGTCACACTGAATGATGCATCGCCATTGTATTCAATATCTAATTCCTGGGTCGCGGTGCCGGCATCTGGACTGGATGCATTGACAACCAATTTATTCATCGAGAAAGTCAACTGAACAGATTTGGTTTTATCAATACTGGCCACCGAAACCAAATCAACCGCGTTCAAGAATTGTTTCCGGTCCATAATCGCAATCTTGTCATTACCCTTAGGTATAACAACGCGATAGTTTGGATATTGGGCATCGACCAATTTACTGGTTAAAATGGCGGCACCAATTGTGAAACGCGCCTTGGTATCAGACAATTCAACATTGACATCGTCAACGGTTGCATCCTCTAACAATTTTGACAATTCGCCAATCACGCGGCGTGGCAAAATAACCGCCGGCATATCCGCACTGCCCGCCGGGGCGTTCATCGCACACAGTGCCATACGCTGGGCATCCGTTGCAACCGCCGTCAATTTATTTTTACCATCATCATTAGAAATATGGAAATAAATTCCGCCCAAATGATAACGCACATCGTCCGTTGGAATTGCAAACTTTGTTTGATTGATAAGGTGCGCCAAATCACCGGTCGTCATTTGGAATTTTGTGGTCAGGTTGCTGCCCGCCATAGCCGGGAAATTTTCCGCCGGTAAAGTCGGCAAATGGAACACCGCACGACCACTGGTCACGACCAAGGCATCACCCGATTGTTTGAAAGAAATTTCCGCATCGTCCGGCAATTTACGAACAATGTCGTACAGCATTTGAACCGGCACAGTGATTCTTCCACCCAACGTCACATCGGCGGCCACATGTTCGACCAATTCTAAATCTACATTGGTTGCAGACAACACCAAATCATCACCCACATCCAATTTAACATTCATCAAAATCGGTAAAGTTGCACGTTTTTCAACAATAGACTGCATGTGACCCAACGCCCGGATTAAAACCTGACGAAACACAGAAAATTCCATTTTACGCTCCTGTTATCTTTCTTTTAAATTCTTTCCTACATTCTCTTGGGGGAATTTTACCAAAAAATGCCGATTCGGTGCAAGAGCAAAAGCGTACCAAAAATTATTTGTTTGAAACGGGTCCAGATTCGGGATTTATAACCCCATTGGCCAAGTCCAAAACCGGTAAATCCATCCATTCTGGGTCATCACGATGCGCCGGCGCGCCCTTTTTCAACGCAGTCTTGCACGGATGATCATCCGCCAGCCAGTTTTCCAACAAATCCCCAGCCAACAGTCCCACACCCGCACCCGCAACCAAGCCCAATCCGCCCGTAAGCGGGGCCAACAAAAGTCCAAGACCGGTTGCCGACAACGCCTTGCCCGCAATGGCGGCACCACTGATTGTTATATCGGGTTCCGCCAAGTTCCCGGATATCTTGATTGTGTTCACGACATTGCCCGACAAAGAAAGTTTGATACCGCGCACAGGTATGGTCGTCAAAGACAAATCTATTTTTTCGCGTCCTAAATTTATATCGCCATCCAACATAACATTTATCGCATTTGTTTCTATGGCCACCCCATTGCGCGTTTCCGCCAACCCATCGCGCAATTTTAGATTCACCGCCAAACAATTTATTTTCATTTGATCATATTTCTTTTTTGATGAAAACATATCTTGAATACTGTGACGCAAACTGGTCAAGAAATCTGCACCATACATATACGCAACCAAATCAGAATGAGCATATCCCGAATCCGCAGAATACAAACGCACCGGACCGGTTATGGTTTTCATAACCTCGGCCATATTTGAACCAGAACCGCGAACATATATTTCAAAATCGATTGGCAATTCAGATATAAAATCATTTGTGTTTATTTGTTCCAGTAATTTTCCAATCACCACGCCGCGGCCAACACCACCCATTTCCAGATTCATACGCCCAGACGATTCTATGGTTCCATCAATCGCGGCATTTATGTTTCCATCGGCAAAACCTGTATCGGCGGTTATTCTTATCACATTGTCACGCACACGCGCACCGACCTTCATATTATTCAAAGACAAATTGCGATATACAATCAAACGCCCTAAATCCACATTTAATGTCATCTTTTTGTTATACAGGAACGACCCGAACAACGGCATATCTTTGAACACATTTGGTTTATAATTTTTTGCCGGACGTTTTGAAGATCCATATAGTTCTGGGAACAATTCCAAAAGATTTATTTTCTTGGATGATAAATTCACATTTATATCTGTGATTTTTTTCGACCAATCTATATTCCCAGAAATGATAATATCACTGCCCCGGACACCAACATACGATTTATACAGCGTCAATTTATCATTGCCAAATCCACCGGCGATATTAACATTTATCTCTGGCATCTTTGGTAATTTCACACCCAAGAATTCACCAATCGGTGTCACATCCGGAATATCACCTTTGATAATAAAATCGATTGGTATTTTGCTTGTACCTTCTAATGCGACATCTGCAATCAACGCGTCCCCATCGGACGAGAAAGCTATTTTAACCGGATACACTTTGCGTTCCGCATTATACCTGTCAAAAGAAATTATAAACGGTATAAGTGTTTTTTCTAATTTAACCCAACCTTTGTATTCACGATTTTTCGAAAAGTTCCCTGCCCTGAAACTCAATTGCGGAACAGAATATTTTTGCCCATCAACATATGCGGTAAAATTGTTTATTGCCAACATACCAAAACCGGGGTCAATGAACGGATATTCCGGTTGTTCATTTTCGTCCTGTACGGCGGAATCCGCTGTATAGCCATTTTTATCACCGTTCACAGAATCAAATAATTCATATTTTCCGTTCGCATTTTTATCAATATATATTTTTGCATCATTCACGCGAATTCTTTGTATGGTTGGACGATTCGAAAACAACGAAATCAGATTTAATCCAACCTCGATTGTTTCGGCCTCAAATAAATTTTTGTGCTTTGCATTTTTTTCATTTGGTACACTAACCCCGTGCATTGTCACACGCGGACGCAATGATAATTTCCAAGATACATCGCCGGTAATTTCGATTGGCAAACCCGTAGAAGAACGCAACACCCCAAGTAAATTTGAACGCAAAACATTCATATCCATCTTGGCCAGTGCAATTACTATGGCCACCCCAACCGCCATAAAGAATATGAACACAACCCGCGCTATAACTAAAAATTTTTTCTTTCGTGTCATTAGAAATCCTTATGGTAATGGCAATTCTAATAAGTTAATCACTGGTTTCATAAATTCTGGAATCGGGGCCCGAAACGTCACCATACGCCCCGTTGATGGATGCTGAAACGTAATCTTGTGTGCAAACAAAAACAAATTGTTTGTTGCAACAACTGAACGCAACCCCACATCCATTTCATGCCCACGTCCATATAAATCATCGCCAACAATTGGCGCATTCAAAGAAAACGCACTGTGCATACGCAATTGGTGTGTCCGTCCCGTTTGGGGCAAAAACAAAATCCACGTCAACATCCCAGACGCACGCGCCAACACACGAAATTCTGTCACCGCGTGATGCGGACGCGCACCGGTCCCATTTTCACGCCCCAGCGAATCAAACACACGCCCCTTTAACAAATAATTATCTATCACGCCTTTGGATTCCGGAACATCGCCATTCAATAACGCCAAGTATTCTTTACGCGCGGTTTTTGTTTGAAATTGACGCGACAAAACCTGGGCGGCCTGCTGAGTCTTGGCAACAACCAATAAACCACTGGTTTCCATATCTAACCGATGCACCAACGAAATTTTGGCATACGGGAATAACGCCGCCGCCATTTTATCAACAGACTTTCTTATGCCCGTTCCACCCTGAACCGCCAATCCCGCCGGCTTGTTAAAAACCACGATATCGTCATCATTGTGAATTATAGACAAACGTAATTTTTCCAAATCTGATAATGAAAAGTTCTCGCCGGACTCGGTTTTTTTCTTTGGTGCCACGGCGTATTCTGCAACGGTTGGCGGAACACGCACAACATCATCTTCACGCAGAATTTCGGTTCCACGACACCGCCGCGAATTCACACGTATTTGTCCACCACGACACAGTCGATAGAACTCACGCTGGGGCATAGATGGAAAGTGACGCAAAAACCAACGTAACAATCGCGTCCCGTCCTCAACCGAAGAAACCGTTATCAATTCCGCCATACGGGTTATTCGCCATAAGTTATTTTGACAACATTCTTGCCGTTACCCGCATTACAGTTCCCGGATGCACCGCTTTTCTTGCCGTCCGAAGCAATGTATTCCACAGAATCCGACCAAGCCTTGGTCACAAAATATTCACAATCACCATCGGACAACCCGGTTATAGAAACAATAAACTGACGATTATTTGTCGAATCCACCGCCAATTCATATGTTCCACCATAAGGATTCTTGGCCGACATTCCAATTGCACCAAAAATGGTCGAATTGTTTATGTTCGAAAAATCGTCATATTCGCCCAATAATTGCCGAACCCCGGTCACAATTTGCAACACTTCTTCATTCACGGTGTTACGCTTTTGCGTACGCATTGCGGTTGAAATCAACCCAATTGCACCAACGGTTATGACACCCATAATTGCCAAAACCCCCAACATTTCTATCATAGAACGTCCAGATTCATATTTCATTTTTTATTCCTTTGTTTGCTATTCGGTTATATTTATTCTATCATAACCAATATGAATATTCAATTCCGCGATTTAATTGAAAATGCACCCGAATCTCCGGGCATTTATCGAATGTATGATGCAAACGATGGCCTGCTTTACGTTGGCAAGGCAAAAAATCTTGCGAATCGGTTGCGCCAGTACACTGATATATCAAAACTGGAATTACACAAACAGGTTATGCGCACCCTGGTTGCGCGGGTGACGTGGGAAACGACCGCAACCGAATCGGATGCGTTGGTATTGGAACAAAAAATTATCAAATCAGAAAAACCGAAATATAACATTATGCTGACCGATGGGAAAATGTACCCAATGTTGGCATTAACAAATCATAAATATCCGCGTTTATTGAAATTCCGCGGAAAAATTTCCCAACGCCGCGATGTATATGGTCCATATCCTTCGGTTCAGGCGTTAAATGAAACCATAAAAATGATTCAAAAGGTGTGTCAAATTCGTACCTGTACCGACGGTTTTATGAATAACCGCGTTCGTCCATGCTTGCTGTACCAAATCGGCCGATGCAGCGCACCATGCACAATGAACGTACCGAACTATGACGAAAATGTAAAATTGGCACGACGAATATTGACCGGCGACAGCGAACCAATTATAACAGAACTGTCCGCCCAGATGAAAAAATTTTCCGATAAAATGGACTTTGAAAATGCGGCGATTTTACGCGATAAAATATCGGCATTAACAAACACATCTGTACGCGGTATACGCCGGAATCCGCCGTATAGCCAAGATTCAATCGATACAAAAAATTGGGACAAAATTATATGCGAAATGGAAAAATGGATTGGTCGTAAAATTACATATGCCGGTGTATTTGATAATTCACATTTGTTTGGAACGAATCCGGTCGGCGCAATGATAACATTTGGACATAACGGTTTTATAAAATCCGGATATCGTCATTTCAAGTTGCGTGATCATGCGCGCGCCGGAAACGATATTGCCATGATGGCAGAATTTATCGAACGTGCCGTAAAAAACAGTCCTGAATTAGATTTAATCATTGTCGATGGTGGTCGTGCCCAATGGAACATTGCACATGAAACCGCACCAAACATTCCAATTTTGGGTGTTACCAAGGGCGAAGTTAGGAATGGCGATGAACATTTTATTATGCCGGATGGGGACGAATATCGCACAATGCCCAAAGATTCAAAACTGTTTTTAATGCTACGCCGCGTCCGTGACGAGGCACACAGATTTGTTATCACATACCATCGAACACGTCGTGCAAAAACGATGACGGGTTCTTGCCTGGATGAAATTGATGGTATTGGGCCGGCACGCAAAAAATTATTGTTAAACCATTTCGGTTCTGTGCGTGGCATTATGGATGCGGATATGCCGACACTGTTATGCGTACCGGGGCTTGGTAAATCTGCGGCAAAAAAAATATACAATTATTTTCATTAAAATATGATATAATCTTGTCTGTAAAATATAACCCAAGGAGAACAAAATGAAATTTTTCGTGAACTTTTTATCGGGCTTTCGCATTTTTGCGTCATTTGCCCTTATCGGCACATTGATGTCCGGCCTTTATACCACAACGTTAATTCTGTTTGTTTTGGCGGCGTTAAGTGATTTTTTGGACGGATACCTTGCCCGGAAATATGACGTATGCACCAAGATGGGCGTTGTATTGGACAGTGTCGCTGATAAATTCTTGATTATAAACACATTTATATTGCTGTGCATTATGATGCCGGTTTGGTTCATTGTGATTCCAATTATCGTTATGGTCGCACGTGATTTGTACATAAGTGGCCTGCGTGAATTCTTGGGCACACAAAAAATGTCTGTTCCGCACGCCAAAACACGTTTTTCAATGGGCAAAATCAAAACCGCAATGCAGATGATTTCAATAATCGCATTTTTGGCATTGTTTGCATTGGGCGCATCGGTTGGATCGGCATCAAGTGGCAAATTTATATTATACGCAATTTATGCATTACCAAACATTGGTATATTTGGTCTTTGGTTTGCATTGGTCGCATCAATTTGGTCGGCGACCCAATACACAATGGATGTTGTCCACAAATTAAAAAAATAAAATAACCCGCCACGGCGGGTTGTTTTTTACAATAAAAAAACACCTATACGCCACAAACCGGCGTACAGGCGAATTTAGAACCAACCTTTTTTGGCGGATTTTGTTTCCGCAAATTCGGTCAAAATTTTCTTTTGCTTCTCGGTCAGTTTTGTTGGAACAACAATTCCTATTTCTATATACAAATCACCAAATGACGATGCACGCCCGGTCGGCATACCGTGTCCACGTACACGCAATTTTTCGTTCGTCTGGGTTCCCGCCGGCACTTTGACCGACAATTTTTTGTCGTCAATTGTTTCAACCTCTATTTCACCACCCAATGCAAGTGTTGTGAATGGCAAATCGGCACGCATTATTAAATTCGCCCCGTCGCGTTCGAAACGCGGGTCCGGGCGCACACGCACATCCAGATAGAAATCACCCGCGGCGCCACCATTTTGACCGGCCTCGCCCTGACCACCCAGGCGTAACCGCGCACCGTCTTCAATACCCGCCGGGATTTTCACATCAATAGTTCTGTTTTTATGGACAACGCCCGCACCATCGCAATCTGGACATTTTTTATCAATTTTATGTCCCAAACCATTACATTCCGGACACGGGGCCTGCATCGCAAAAAATCCGCGTTGAACATTTACATAACCTGTTCCGTGACAACGCGAACATACTGGTGCCGGCTTGCCATCCGCCGTTCCGTACCCGTTACATTTTTCACATTTTACATTACTGGAAAACTTAACCGTATGTGTTTTACCAAAATATGCATCACGCAGTGAAATTTCGACTTCATCCAACAAATCGCGTCCACGCGTCCGGGCAGATGCCCCGCCCGCCCTGGTGGCACCTTCGAATCCACCAAAGCCGAAACCGCGCATCGCCTCACGCAAGATATCTTCCATCCCGGCGCCCCCACCCATATCAAAATGAAATCCGCCCCCAAATGGATTTCCGCCCATTCCGGCCGATGCCCCATTTCCACCGGCGAATGCCGCATCACCATACCGGTCATATGCCGCACGTTTTTGCGGATCTTTTAATATGTCAAACGCATTATTAACTTCTTTGAATTTTTCTTCGGCCGCCTTGTCCCCCGGGTTTTTATCCGGATGATATTTCATCACCAATTTATGGTATGCCTTTTTAATATCGGCGTCCGACGCATCGCGCGACACGCCCAAAACTTCATAAGGATTTTTGTTCATTTTACGGTCCGTAATTATTTCTTGCCTAAATATATAATGCGGTTTCGAACAAAATCAAGCCCATAAAAATCTTATTTTTCGGGCGGTTTTTACGATTGGGCTTGCACAAAACGAAATAATGTTCTAATAATATAGGCACTATGGCAGAACAAAATTCGCACTCTTATGATGCATCTGATATCCAGGTACTGGAAGGACTGGAACCGGTTCGCCTGCGCCCGGGTATGTATATCGGCGGCACAGACGAAAAGGCATGGCATCATTTGCCGGTGGAGATTATGGACAATTCTATTGACGAGGCCGTTGCCGGTTTTGCCAAGAAAATCACTGTAAATTTAATTGATTCTAAAACAATCGAAATAACCGATGACGGCCGCGGAATCCCGGTTGATGAACACCCAAAATACCCGGGCAAATCGGCATTGGAGGTTATTCTTACCACACTGCATTCGGGCGGCAAATTTAATAATAATGTATATAAAACCAGTGGCGGTCTGCACGGTGTAGGCAGTGCGGTCGTCAACGCATTATCTTCAAATATGGATGTGACAATTTCGCGCGATGGGTACGAATGGCATCAAACATTTTCGCGCGGACAACCAACATCAAAAATGACACGGGGCGCGGCAACACGTGCGCACGGCACATCAATCAAATTTACAATTGATGATGAAATATTCGGCGAATCGGCGGTATTCAAACCAATTAAAATCTATCGTATGGCACGTGCCAAGGCGTTTTTGTCACGCGGGGTTAAAATAGATTGGCATTGCAACCCGGAACTGTTGACCGCGGATATGGAAATTCCAACCGACACGACATTTTACTATCCAAACGGCGTGGCGGATTTCTTGGATGAAAAGACCCGTGATAAACCACGCATTTTGCCAAAACTGTTTTCTGGGTCGGTGGATTTTCCCGACGATTCGGGTCGTGTGGAATGGGCATTGACTTTTTTAACCGATGAAAATGGCGCGGCGTCTGATGATGGATTCTTTGCATCATATTGCAACACCATCGCAACCATTGACGGTGGCACCCACGAAAGCGGTTTCAAATCTGCAATCACCCGCGGAATTAAGGCATACGGTGAAAAAATAAACAATAAAAATGCGGCGAATATTATCGGCGAAGACGTTTTTGATTCGGTCGCGGCGATTGTATCTGTGTTCTATAAAACTCCACAATTTCTGGGTCAAACCAAGGAAAAATTGTCTAACCCGGAAATTGCGCGATATACCGAAAACGCCCTGCGCGACCCGTGGGAAATGTTTTTGGCGTCCGACCCAAAAACCGCAAATGCTTTGTTGGAATTTGTTATAAATTTGGCAAACGCCCGTATCCGCGTAAAACAGGTTAAAGAGGTTGCCCGCAAAACCCCGACCAAGCGGATTCGTATGCCGGCAAAATTGGCCGATTGTTCCAAACACGGCGTTGCCGGAACCGAACTGTTTATTGTCGAAGGCGAATCGGCGGGCGGCACCGCGAAACAGGCCCGCGACCGCGCGACCCAGGCGATTATGCCACTGCGGGGCAAGGTTTTGAATGTTATTTCAAATTCAGACGAACGATTCGGCAACAACCGCGAATTAAATGATTTAATTGATATTATCGGCGCGGGCACCGCAAAAAATTGGGACGATTCAAAATTACGGTATGAAAAAATTATTATTATGACCGATGCCGATGTCGATGGCAGCCATATTGCATCATTACTGATGGCATTTTTCTATCAAATGATGCCGCAATTGATTTACGGGGGGCACCTTTATCTGTCGTGTCCACCACTGTATAAATTGACACACGGTACCGAATCGGTTTATGTGGACAGTGATGAAGAATTGGAATCACTGACCAACGGGAAATATAAAAATAAACGTGTTGAGATATCCCGGTTCAAGGGATTGGGTGAAATGATGCCGAACCAATTAAAAGAAACAACTATGTCGCCAAAAACACGGCGGCTGATACGGGTCGATTTGCCACCGCGCACGGACGAAGGTGCCGAAGACACCGAAAAAACACGCACCATTGTATCGGAACTGATGGGCAAAAAACCGGAATTTCGTTTCCGCTTTATAACCGAACACGCACAATTCGTTAAAGATTTATTTGTATAACTGTTGACATTTTTCAAATTTGTTATATATTTTCCTGGGCTTGTGAACCAAAGGGGGCGAATATGGCCAAGAAAGTGACACCTTTCAAAAACGAATATATGATAGATATGGCAAAATTGAGTAAGCAACCGACAAACTATACGCTGAACGGCATATTATTGCCGATTGAAAAAATCAATGGCAATGTTGTCACAGATACCCCAAAAATGACAAAACTTTTTGCGGAACGTCCCGCCAAACGTATGATTGAACAATACCCGGTATTGTTCCCGATGACAAATCGTGATGCCCGCACCGTCATAGAATATATTGCCACGGACGGTCACGCACTTATCACATTATTTCCAAATGCAGATGTTGAAATTCACGACCAAGATTGGCAACAACATTTAACAATCACCGCCATGGAAGATTTGGTCAAAACGTATAATAAACGCAAAAGCGCATTTGATGGAATTCGTGGCGCATTGCAGACACTTTCCAAAAAATAAAAAAATCCCAAAAATTGGGATTTTTAATTGCTATCAAACTTATTGTAATCCTACGCGGAAAGTATCGCCATAATCTGCGACCTTTTGTCCACCGACATTACAAGACAAATCTTCAAAACCGCGCTTTAATTGATTCTTTTTAACCAATTTACTGGTGACGATTCCACCCACGGTCCCCAACACCACACCGGCAATAGAATCAGATGCAAGGCGCGCCGTATTAAAATTACCTTCGGCATCACGCCACGCCGACACTTTCAAACTGTCCCGCAATTGGGTCAACCGTGAATAATATTTACTGATATCGGCATTAACAACCGTTGTCTGACTAAGACCAATATTATATTGCGTGTTCACGGTTTCTATCAACGCCATCGAATCTATCAACAAATCGACCAACTTTTCGGTTTCCCCTTTTGTTAAAGTCTTATTCGGTTCAGTACATATACCCAAAGCCGCCTGGTAATTACTAATCAATTTTTTAATATCTGCACTATCAGGATACTTCTTGGACGCATCCGTCAACATATTCAGGTTTGCTTTCATATTATTTATCTGTTCTGCCGTGCACATATTCCGCGCCCATACCGGGTAAATATATACACTGCGGTATGTCCAGTTTCCGGTATACTGCGGTTCAAATTTCCTGGCGGTTGCACTACCTGCGACCCACCCCACAGATTCAACCTTCGCGCCCGTTGGCAAAATATTATTTACAACGTACGTACGACGTCTATTGGATAAACCAGAATTATCATAGGCATCTTTATCACCTTGTTGGTCTGCACTGCCAATAACAACAAAATATGCTATACCATTACCCGCATACAAATTTGCCAATTCACTTTTTACAGATTCAAAATCATCTTTGCATTCATTCGACACCATATCTTCCGCGGTCTTGAAATAAACCGCATAAGGTTCACTGTTTATATCATCTGGCTTCAAAATACAACTACCATCGCCACCTTTTTGGTCTGGTTGGTTGCCCTGATACCCCGCCATCGCGCTGCACGCCAGTCCAAATAAAAACACAAAAAACACAAGAAATTTTTTCATATCTTCCCGCTCCTACTTTGCAAATATTTTACCATATTGCGGGAAAAATACCAAGCAATTATTTATATTCTTCTATCATCTCGGCAATTGTCGCAGACATTACCAAATCGGTCGTCAACAATTTTTCAATTCTATCAATTCCGTACATAACCGTCGCATGATCACGACCGCCAACATATTCACCAATTTCCGCCAAAGACAAACCCGTTACGTTTTTCAACACAACCATCATCATTTGACGCGCCAATACCAATGCGCGCGCGCGCCCCGAACTACACACCGCATCATACGACACGCCCAATTTTTCACACATAGATTTTACCATTACAATCGGCGATTTAGATTTCTTTAATGTGTCCGCCAATAATTTTTCAACGATTGTTTCATCTATACCCGCACCCATAATTTCCGTATACGCACGAATCTTGTTCACAACGCCGGAAGTCACGTGACCATCGGCCGGAACGCGGCCCGCAATTGTATCGGCCAATTTTGAATTCACGCCGGCCCGAACAAACATTTCACGGCGCACCGCACGCGTTGGCGCAACAACATCCACAACCAAACCCGATGCGAACAAAGATTGAACCCGATGATCAAAACCTGTTAAATTACCCGGCGCAGCATTAGATGTTAAAACAATATTTTTACCGGCCGCCCGCAAATCAATTATCAATTGCAAAAATTCTTCGCATGTGGCGCGTTTGCCGGACAAAACCTGGACATCATCTAAAATGAATGTATCACAATTACGACAATAATCTTTGAACGCAAATATTGTGCGGTCATGTAACGCACGTGCAAATTCAGCCACAAACATCGCACCCGACATCATAACGACCCGCCCATTTGACGCACCATTGATTGCCGCCGCCAAAACGGTTTTTCCACATCCCGCCGGCCCATAAATAAACAACGGTGAAAATGTTGCCGCCCCCGCCGCCATTTTCTTGCACGCAGATAATACAAATGCGTTTTCTTCGTACGTGATAAAAGAATCAAAATCGCCGGCATTATTTTTTTCGGCCGGCGCAGAATATGTTTGTGCATTATTATCATTTGCGTTTTTGCAAACAATGGTCTTGGGTTGTGCGACCGAAATACGTACATCCAATCCATATTCGGCCGCGACTGCATTCAATACCCCCATGTGCGTCATTGAAACAAAATCCGCAGTAAACTGATTCGGCGCACACAATTCCAAAACATTATCAAACAAATTAAAACTTAATGGCGCGATCCAGGCGGAAAAACAGGCCGCATCCATTCTAGATGAAATCGCAGATTTGATTTCGTCCGGATTTACCTGTCTTGTCAAACTTGCTGCCTGCATGCCGTTTCTCCTTTGTTTTCGAAAGAGTTTCCTGCCGGTTGTTAAGGTGTGCAAAAGCCACCCGCATACAAACGCCAAAAATTACCAAACAAAAATATTTGAATAAAATTTAACGTCTGTTTATGTTTTTTTCCTACCGTGCTCTCTCGCCTTTTCTTCTTGTTTTGAAACCTAACTTTTTACCATAACATCAGAACTGTTTTTCATACGTCTATCACAAAACCAATTCCGCCTTTCCTTACTTGTCCTGACTACGTGAAACAATGTATAAGATTCATTTCCATTTACAACCAAATATTAATAAATTTTTTCAAATTTATTTTTTGACACGATTCGTTTTTTTACCAGATTTCTGCGCTTTGTATATACACTGTATAGACAATTTTTTTATCACGCACGAACATATCCCGAATCACATTTTCGAATCAAACCTTGTAATTCTAACATCACCAATTCGCGTTTTATTTCCAGAATACTTTTTCCGACAATTTCTGCCAATACAGATTCCGATACCGGAACGGTTCCAATTTTATCCAAAATCGGGTTTTCCGATTCGCGCGTTTTTTCTGTTTTCTTTACAGAATTTTTTTCTGTAAAGAAGTCTGTCGCACCCATACACAAAATTGCCGCGCCCGACCGAATCAGTGAATTGGGTCCAACCGCACGGGAATCCGCCGGATGTGACGGAATCGCATAAATTTTGCGACCATATTCTTGTGCGAATTCTGCGGTTTTCATACTGCCTGAATTCGAATCGGCCTCAGACAAAATAAGTTTTTCACCGATTCCGGCAATTATGCGATTTCTTTGCACGAAATTTGTTCCCTTGGGTACGAACCCGACGGGCATATCACTGACCACAACACCGCGTTCCAGTATTTCATAATACAATCTTTCATTTTCAACGGGCCATATATAATCCACCCCGCCCGCCAAAACCGCAACAGTGTTCATATCGCCCGCCGCGCGCAACGCACCACGATGCGCGGCCGCGTCTGTTCCCATCGCCATACCCGATACAACCGCAACATTATGTTCGGCAAATGCGCACGCAATATCGGCCACAAAATTCATCCCGCCACCGGTTGCATGACGCGTTCCAACAATCGCAACCGATTCGCAACGCAAAGTTTCAATGTTCCCACGTGCGGTCAAAATTGGCGGATGATTTTTTATGGATTTAAGGTGCGCCGGATAAACTTCGTCTGTATCACAAATAAAACGCACATTTAACCGATTGGCCAAATCCATTTCCCGCGAAACAGAATCGCGCAATTCAACCGAAACATTCATATGTTCCAAAATCGCCGCATCAGACCCAAATTGACGCAACAAATTATTATAAGATGCCGGGCCAATTTTTGGCGATCGCAGTATCAATAAACGTTCAAACAAATCTTTCATATTCCGCACTATAAAATCTTTTTTATGCAAACCGCAAGAAAAAACGCCCCGTGGGGCGTTATATATAATATGTAGAATGCCTTAGATATCCATCAAAGATTCAAATTCTGTGCATTCACTTGGTAATGTGCCACCCGAACTTTTGAATTTGTCGCACGCAGTCTTTAACGCCTTCAAATCAGTCTTGAATTCTTCGTAACGCGAATCACCTTTATTCTTTAACGTTAACAGTTGCGAACGCAAAAGCGGTATACCACTTAAATCCTTTTGGCCTTCGACCGCACCACCAATCAATTTATTCCCGAACAATTCCATAGAACCAACACCAACGGCCGCGCCACCAACCGCGCCACCAACCGTTGCCCATGTACGGCCCTTTTTCTTGGCATCCAAAATGCGTTGCTTCAACATTTCTTCATCCACCCAAGAACCACAATTGATTGTTTCGCCCCATTGGAAATACCGCGATGGAATATCAGAAACATTTATACGCGAATCGGCCGATTTCAAATCCACTTTGACAAAACATACATTGTTTTCCGGGTTTTCTGTATCTTCTTGCATGGTTGCATAACTGGCTGTGTTGCTGTACCGCGACGCCCAAACAAAAGTATTTCCAATACCGATATTATTATTCAAACACGCCGCGCGTTCGGCTTCACGTTTGTCTTTTTCTGTATCTTTTGGGAACGCCGGTCCAACATCGTCATCTTTTATACTTGGCGAACGATTCGTACTTAAAGAAATATCTGGCGTGGTCAATTGATTTTTAGACGCAATCATCGCCCTATTCTGTGCCGGCGCAAATTTTGCGTTCACCATACTGGTCGTGCCCACACGCGGGTCACGCGCATCCGCGGCCACCGCAACAACCGGCACGGCCATAAACAATACGGCAAAAAACTTTTTCATTGTAAACCCTCCATCAAATACAACTTAACGCAGTTATTATACCACAAAAACGCTATAAAATAAAGGATAAAAGGCCGGCACCTTATTTTTTCCACCGCCAAGACAGTTTTGATTCTGTACCACCGACCAATCGACCTATATTTTCATGGTGCCGCCATATACCAATCAAACTTATCATCAACAATGCCAATCCAACATTTGTTCCAATAACAAAACCCAAAATCGGCGCAACCAAAAATACCACCAACGATGCCAATGAAGAATAACCCAAAGACAACGCAACGACCAACCATTCAATTCCGCAAATAACGAACATTAACGGGTTTATCACCAACATAACGCCAAACAAACATGATACACCTTTGCCCCCGTGGAACCTCAACCACACCGGAAAGCAATGCCCGAATACGGCCGCAAAACCACACCACGCGGCAAAACCGATGCCACCGATATATAAACCAATTAACACCGGGAATATCACTTTCGCCATATCAAGAACCCATGTCAACAAACCCAATTTGAACCCACCGGCCCGCATAACATTTGCCGCACCGATATTGCCACTGCCGACCCGGCGCAGGTCACCATGTCCCGACCAACGTGTCACCAACACCCCAAACGGCACGGAACCCATCAAATAAGACACAATTATTCCCAATATATATAACATTTCTATTTTTCCTTTTTTCCCTTGATTTTATGTTTGTTTTCTATAAAATATCAAAAAACAAAAACAAATAAAAGGAAAATAAAGTGGCAAACCACAAATCATCTAAAAAAAGAATCTTGGTCACGGCGAAAAAGAACGCCGTAAATACTGCACGTCGCAGTGCTGTTAAAACAGAAAACAAAAAGGCACTGAAAGCCATCGCTTCGGGTGACAAGGCCGCGGCGGTCACCGCGGTGCGCAGTGCGGAAAGCAAAATGATGAAGGCCGCCGGCAAAACAATGCCGAAAAAACGCGCCTCACGCAAGGTTTCTCGTTTAACACGCGCGGCCGCCAAAATGGCCTAGTTAAACCATTAAAAAATTCGGCGTGCATTTTTTTGCACGCCTTTTGTTCTTGGAAAAAAATCAACAACCGGATTATTTACTGTGACCGTCACCCAAAGGCGATAATCTGCGCGTACGTCCATTCCTTTTGGCGGTCGCCATCGCAAACAGTTTATCAATATGATTTTGTGTTAAAAATATTTCCGCGCCATCCGAATCATACACCGCGCCACCACCGGCCTGATATTTATGAACACTGTAACCGCACGACAGGGAAAAGAACGCACCAACCGGGTCCCAAACAATATTGTCTATTTTAATTAAATCCGCCAAAACGTTAAAAATTCCCTTCTCGACATTCGCATTAAAACCGCCATGTAATCGACCAAGCGGGTCTGTGACCTCAACCGAAACCTGTATGTTCGCACCCATAAAAACTCCTTTAAGATATTAACATATTAAACACCGCATAAACAAAACACAACTATTTTTTCCGTCAAAACCTGTGTCTAAGGCCCCTGATATGTTCCACCATAATTCTTGACCTTAGGTGATGCATCAAAAAACTCTGTCGTTCCATTATAAGACCGTATATTTTATCTATTTGAATGCGCGACATATCAACCAACGTCCCATTTGGACATAACACGCATCTGTGCCCATCGCGCACAGTAAATTTATAACCCCCTGCAAAAATTATGGTATTTCCATCATCAACAAATTTAACATGATGACATTTTGACACAATATTGGATATATAATTAAAATTTTCTTCACGTATTTTATTTAATTCGTGATTGCTTGACGGGGGTTTGTATTTTTTTGATTTATTCTTTTTAAATACACCCATATATACCTCCTTGGTTCGTTATTCATTTCAAAATTAAAGCCACCCGAGGGTGGCTTGTAATATTTTAATTCAACGGTGCCCCCCAATGCTGTTGAATACTTCGTTCTGCATCCATCGGGCTGACCAAAACCTGGGGCGTTAAGATAACAACCAAAACATCACGCGTTGATTCCGTTCCACGCGAACCGGACAACAACATAAAGTCTGGGTCACCAAGGCCGTATCTTGTGTCATTGTTTGTTTGCTTTTCAAAACCGGACACAACCAACATTTGACCCGATTCCATAATAACTTCCTGCATAAAACTGCGTTCTTCAACCTCGGGCAATTGCAATGTGACCTCGCCAATGGTCTGGGTTGCCATCTTTAACAATTCACGCACCGACATCCGGAATAACAACAATATCTTGCCGTTTTCCAAAACGTTCGGCAACAATTGCATCGAAAACCCGGTTTCCAAATTATCTTGGTCAACGGTACTGGATTCGACCGTCGTAAAGTTCCGCGATTCAAATCGTTTGATGTATCCGGTGCTCTTGGTATTATTCACCGGCGCAACGCGGTTATTACGCGTGGTCACACCGACATTTGTCACCAATGAAACCTTGCCTTGTTTCGCCAACGCTTCGATAAGTGCGGTACTGCCCGCCATCGCAGACAACGAACCATTGTTTATCTGGTCTTGGGTATATGCACCGGCAACCGATGACCCATTTTCCATATGTGTTGCCCCGGTCAATGCCGACACAGTATTCGACAGAACCGCGATATTCATAGAACTGGTTTCCGGATTTCCAAGGTTATTTTTTGGATTTGCAACTATGTTCAATCCCGATGCCGAATTAATTGCCGCCGCCAAATTCAACCCAAATGCCGAGTTGTTTGAAATAGACACCTGCAAAACCTTGACATCAATGGTAACCAATTGCGATAAACGTTTATTTTGACGCGCGATATAATCACCAACGCGGTTCAACACAGATGGCGGCGCCGTGACCGTTATTGTTCCCAAACTGCGCGACACAGTAAAGTTCGCATTTTCAGATTTTCCAACAATAGAAGAAATTGTACTTTCAACCTCGTCCCACTCTTTCAACGTAGATTCCAAATAAACTTGGTTTCCGTTATCGGTTTGGACGGTTGATTGATACGAAACATCTGTTCCCAACGCATACAGTGTGAACGTCTTGGTTTCTGTTTCATAGAAAACAATTGCACTTTTATCATAATACCACAACAAATCTAAATCTGTCGCAACCTGGGACAACAAACCCGACAATTTGCCGGTATAGGCAACATTCATTGTTTTCTTTAATTTTTCTGATGCAACCTGGCTATCGATTTTAACCGGAATCTGGGTAATAGAATTGATGTTATTTGCCAAAACCTGCAAAGTGACCGGTTCATTTAATAATATTGTTATACCACTGTCGGTTTCATATTGGGCCGGCAAATTATTTTTATGTTCAACCAATGTGGATTTATCACCCAACCAAACGCCTTCGGACATAGAAACCGTGTCACCACTGGCAACCTTGGCCGTTGGGTTCTTGGCCATTTCAAATGCGTCGTACACATTAACAAAATCTTGGTCCACAGACGCCGCAACACGCGCAGAATCACGCGTAGCGCATCCCGCAAAAACCGTCACCGCAAATATCGCCATAAAATATTTTATATACTTTAACATCTATTCTTTCTCCTACAATCTGTCAAATTATTCTTCGGACGTAGATATAACCAAAACACGATTCCCCTTATAGAACTTGGCATACGGCACCGGTATTGCGCGTTCAAAATTCCGCACAACCGCCGATGCGACATCAACAAAGCGCCCCTTGAATACCGCACTTGCCTGAATTGGATATTCACGCGATGTGGCCCATACCAAATCCCAACCTTCTTTGTCGCACCAAGATTGCAAAACTTCACGCAGCGTTTGACCACTGGCCACGACCCAAGAACGAACCTGGTCTTGGATGGAATTTGCCGGTTCCGCATCCGCAGACAAATCAACCGTTATCTCCGTGTCGCCTTCGACATAACTGGTGATGCCATTTATACCAATAACGCCACCGCCGGTAACAATATCACCGTTTGCGGTCCGCTCAACCAACCCGTTGCGTGCCAGATATGCATCATAACCATCGGCATATTTTGCACAATTCCGGCGACCACTGCGCGACAATGCCAAAACATTTCCACCATCATCTTCTAAAACCTCGCGATGCAATAACGGCATTTCCGACCCACGCGCACATTCGTCATCAAACCCGACCGGAATTTGTGTACCGTGCAACATATTCGCACCACCCGACCAACCATCGCGCGCACCCAAATTAAAGTTGTTTTCAACAACCAAATCCGAACCTATTTTAGAAACAATCTTGATGTTATCAGACCGCGCAGTCTTGGCACACCCGCCCTGCTCGCACGAAACGGTGACATCGGCATCAGACCCCGCCAACGGCCACGCCGGAATATCGACCGGAACCACAGGTTGATAAACCTGGGGCTGGTAAATTTCCTGTTGCTGATACGAATTATCGTAAAACTGTTCCTGAACATTTGTATTTTCACGAACATCCCGATCTTCTTCATAGAACACCTCGGACGTCACCACCTGGGGCAAACCGGCGTCCGCAAAGCAGTATCCTGCGGCGGTTGCAAACATTGCAGCAATTAAAATCTTGCGAAACATAAGAACTTCCTTTCCTAATTATTCCTTATTTATATGTCATTATAACAATTTGACCGAATCTGTGCAAGACCTAAAAATGCATCTATTGATGTTTTTTATTTTTTTGTAAAAATGTGCATATAAAATCGCACGAATCGGCAAAAGATGATATACTCTGTGATATAACAAAGGGAACAAGAACATGCAAAACACACTTTTATGGATTATTTTAGGACTTTTAGCGGTTATGACCGGAACGATATTGTTTATGGCAGTGAATACGTATCGCAGAATTGCCGCATTAGAAAAAAATGCGGGCTTTCAATATAACCTGATTGTAAAAATTCAAAGTTTGTTAAAAAGTAAATCTGCAACAAATGCGGTTGCCGAACACGCCGAGATGATTTATCAGGACCTTTTGCAAAACCTGATTCCAATTTTGGCGGCACTGGACATAATGCCACGAAACACGACCGAACATCCACTGTGGCGTACATTGGGCGGATTGATTGATGAATACGCAAAAAATCCGTTCGTTATGGAAAAATTGCGCCGCGCAATAAAACTGGATGCCGAGGTTAAACGCAATGTTTCAAATTATATGAATCGCGCAGACAATTTGTTGCGACACCTGTCTGAATCTGAACCAGACGGAATTTTAACCAAGACATTTATAAACGGACTGTTGGGGCAATCGTTGACCTTTTTTACCCAGGCATATCAATTGGCAACGGCCGATGAAGGGGATAAATGACGGGGCCAGATGAAAATCTTGTTCGAAAAATTTCGACACTTCGGGGCGAACCGAAATGGTTAACCGATTGGCGACTTGATGCATTACGCATTTGGCAAAAAATGACCGAACCACATTGGGCAGAAATAGATTACGCACCAATAGACTATACAAAACTGAATTATTACAACGAACAAAAACCGATTGATAACAGTGACCTGAAACCCACATACGATAAAATGGGTCTGCCGGAAAATGAGCAACGCGCTCTTCTTGGAATGGCCACCGACACAGTTATCGACAGTTCGTCTGTTTATACGTCTTATACGGCGGAATTGGCGGCGCGCGGCATTATCTTTATGTCGTTTTCTGATGCGGTAAAAAAGCATCCTGAATTGGTAAAAAAATATCTTGGCACGGTTGTACCGGTTGCGGATAATTTTTTTGCTGCACTAAATTCGGCCGTTTTTTCCGATGGCACATTTGTATATATTCCACCAAATACCGAATGCCCAATTGATTTGGCCAGTTATTTTAGAATCGAAACCGCCAAGATAGGTCAATTCGAACGCACATTAATTATCGCCGACACCGGTTCAAAACTAAGTTATATGGAAGGTTGCAGTGCCCCCCGTCGCCCAAATCATCAACTGCACAGCGGCGTTGTTGAAATTGTTGTTATGGATGGCGCGTATGTAAAATATGCCACCGTTCAAAATTGGCACGCCGGCAATGCAACGGAATCCGGCGTATACAACAATACCGGCATATTAAATTTTGTGACCAAACGCGGCAAGTGTTATGAGAACGCGCGACTGGATTGGACTCAGTTTGAGGTCGGTTCCGCAATGACATGGAAATATCCGTCCACTATTTTATATGGCGATGGTTCTGCCAGTGATTTTTATTCATTGACCATAACACGTGGTGGCCAACAAAGTGACACCGGAACAAAAATGTTGCACATTGGGAACAACACTACATCCAATATATTATCATACGGGGTTGCATTGGATTGGTCGCGTCAAACATTTCGCAGTTTGGTAAAATTTTCCGGCACAGGCGGCAAAAACGTATCGAAATGTGACACACGCATAATCGGCAATACGGCGCAAATCAACGCATTGCCCGATATAGTATACGAAAATTGCGATAACGTCCAAACGCACGAGGCCGCCACCGGTGCGATTGATGCATCACAATTATTATATTTGAATATGGCGGGTCTGGATGATGATACGGCCACGGCATTAATTATCGGTTCTATGGCAACACCAATATTATCACGATTGCCAATGGAATTTTTGGTTGAATCAAAACAATTGATTCAAATGGCGTTGAGTAACAAGGGGTAAAAAATGATTTTAGAGATAAAAAGTTTGAATGTGTCATTTAATGGTAAAAAATTATTGACCGACATAAATATGTCTGTGGATACCGGTGCACGCCATTTGATATGCGGTCATAACGGTTCGGGCAAATCGACCTTGGTCGGTGCAATCGCCGGAAATCCAATGTACAGCGCGGACAGTGGTCAAATAATTTTCGATGGTCGCGATATTACACACGACAACGCAACAACGCGTGCATTGATGGGAATTTTTGTTGGTGCGCAAAATGTTCCGGAAATACCGGGACTGACCATCATCAGTTTTCTTAAACATTCCATTGCCGCCCATCATCATTTTCAAACAGGCCAAGATTTATCAATGGGCGAATTTCTGGAAATGTTAGAATCGGCACGCGAAAAATTGAACATACCACGCGATTGGTTGAATCGTTCAGTGAATGTTGGTTTTTCGGGCGGTGAACGCAAACGCATAATGTTATTACGGCTTATTATGACCAATCCAAAACTTGCAATTTTGGATGAACCAGATTCCGGGGCGGATGCAACCGTCAAGGCACAAATTGCCGAAACTATAAAATCTATGCCGAACACAACGTTTGTTTTCATTAGTCATCAAAACGATTTTACAGAATTGGTTGCACCAACGCACACAACCACTTTGTCAAATGGCAAAGTTGTGATAAAATAGTATGAATGGATCAAAGGGGGAAACAAATGAACGGACTTATTTTATTTGCAGGATTTATTCTTCTGCTCTGGATTGGCAGTTCAATTTTTATACCCCTGCTGGTTGCGACATTTTTATGGTATTTGATAAATGCCACGGCAACATATTATCGCAAAATTTTTCCAAAGACACCCCAAAGCCACGGTGTCGCAGTATTTCTTAACATACTTGCAAACGTGTTATCCGTTGCAACATATGTCGGTTTGATATACCTGTTTGCAACGCGCGTTCGCCCAATGTTCGGCGAAATATTGCCGGCAATTCCAGAAATCCAGCATAAACTGAACACACTGTGGCATTATGTAAACGACACGTTCAGCATCAATATTACCGGCATCGCCATGCCCAGTATTGAACAGATTGTATCCGTTGTTGGATCGTCCGTTGCAAAATTGGCAACATCAATGGGAATGGTTATCGTATATATGATATTTATGTTTGTTGAACAACGCACATTTCACAAAAAATTCGCCGAATTGTTTCCAAACAAAACACAATATAAAAAAATGCGTTTTATTTTAACCAGCATTGATGAAAATATGAAAAAATACCTGTTTATGAAAACATTGGTATCGGGCATTACCGGCATAATATCATACATATGGATGTTGATGTTGGGATTGGAATTCGCCGGCATATGGGCGTTTGCGATATTTATTTTAAGTTACATTCCAACAATCGGTGCAATTATCGGTTGCGGGTTGCCAATATTGTTTGCGATTTTGATTGGTGCAACATTAAATGAATTGGTCTTGCTGTCACTGGGGTTAATCGGCCTGCAAATATTATTTGGAAATATCATAGAACCAAAATTGACGGGCACAACATTAAACCTTTCGACATTGGCGATATTGATAAACTTGGTATTTTGGGGTTTAATATGGGGCGTCGCCGGAATGTTTTTCAGTGTTCCATTATTGGTTGCAACATTTATCATCACGGCACAGTTTGATTCAACACGTTGGATTGCGGTCCTGCTGTCCGCGGACGGAAAAATTCCCGATAAAGACGAAGACTAATTGTTTCTTTTTATCACCGCAATCGCGTTTTCCAATATTACGCAGGCGGCATTAGAATCCAATTTTTCTTTGATGTCGCGCGGGCGTACGCGCCCCATTTGTTCCTGGGCAGTCGCAGACGATAATGTTTCATCAATAAATATAATTGGTATATCGGTCACACGCGCCAACACATCCGCAAAATCACGAACCATTTTTGTTGTTTCCGATTCAGTTTCGTCTGTACGCAACGGCAAACCAATTACAATTCCAGAAACCTTTTCATCTTTGGCAATCTGGACAATTTGCGCCACCAATTCTTGGTGGCTGTATTTCGACATTGAAATTGCCGGGCGCGCCGACACAATCATACCATCGGCACACGATACTGCGACCCCGGTGCGCCGCGCGCCCCAATCGATTCCAATCAATCGGCCGGTACGGGGAAAAACCTTGAAATCACCTAAAATCATTGTATAATCACCTTTGCATTTAAATATAGGATTCAAAATGGCATTTAGCAAGCAGCAATTACATAAATTCGCGGACCTTATCAAAATTGATATTCCGGATGAAAAATTGGAACAGATGAACATCGATTCTGTTGTTGAATGGATTGATAAATTAAAGCAAATTGATACGCGTGGGGTTGAACCGATGCTGTCGCCGGCAACGCACCCCCTGCCCCGGCGGACGGACACGGTCACCGACGGTGGTATTCGCGATGCGGTTATGGCAAACGCACCGGACAAAGCGGGCGTTTCGCGCGGGTACTTTGCGGTTCCCAAGGTTATGGAAGGAGATTAAAATGGCGGTCAAGAAAGAAACAAATGTAATTCTTACAACCTATTCCCTGGATAGACGCGCGCCAACAAAATTAAAGTTGGGTACATGGACCGAAAAACAAACACAAGATTTTTTGAATTATGTTCGTGGTTTTCGACCTCTTGCCGATGGGCATTACTATAACACCTGCGCATTTAATGTGCATTTTGATAAATACGTGATTCATTCGCGTGGCTTTGACGCGCCAAAAATATTCCGGCCAATAAAATCTAAAAATAAAAAGAACGAATTGATTATTGAAATTATTACCGACGAAGAAAATCGTGAATGTTGGCCGGCATGCCCGTCGACGTGCCCGTTATGTATGCAGGACGGACAATGCACATCACCGTTTATCAAAAAATTTGTCGGCGAAGTATTATTCCCAGAAAAATATGCGAAACACAAATAGGATGATGATGAGCAAAACAAAAAAAATCATTTTTGTAATGCATGATATTAGCAAAACCGTAAAGCATAAAAACGGTAACGATGTTAATGTGACCAACATTGTTTGGGATTACAAAGCATGTGAATGTTTAACCCATATGCACTTGCAAAAACCGAATTATTTTGAAGACACTTTCTTTATTCATTGCGATGATATAAAATTCAAATGTATGTCGCCAAACGCACAAAAACCAACGGAAAATAAAATTCAAAAGTGTCTGCAAAATATGCAAGATGGCAAATGTCCATATAAAATCGCCCGACAAATATTTACAAATATACCAAACAAAAAATCAAGGTAGAAAACTATGATAGACCTAACCATTACCGAAGCATTAAAGAAATTAAAATCACGCGAAATCAGCGCAACTGAACTTGCGCGTGCGCACATTGACCGCATTGAAAAATATAATCCGGAATTAAATGCGTATATTACGGTCACGGCGGAACGCGCTTTGGCGGACGCCGCCGCCGCGGACGAACGCATTAAAAACGGCACCGCTCGCACACTGGACGGAATTCCAATCGCAATGAAAGATTTATTTGCAACGCGGGGAATTCGCACAACGGCGGCTTCACAAATGCTCGAAAACTTTGTTCCAGAATATGAATCCACCGTTTCACAAAAATTTATTGATAGTGGCACGGTGTTGTTGGGCAAGGCGAACCTGGACGAATTCGCGATGGGAACATTTTCCAAAACTTCTTACTTTGGTGCGCCGGTAAACCCATGGCAAATGGAACGGCATTTAACCGCCGGTGGTTCATCGGGCGGTTCAACTTCGGCCGTGGCATCGGGTATGGCAATGGGCGCAACCGGCACAGACACCGGTGGTTCAATTCGTTTTCCGTGTTCTATTACCGGCCTTGTAGGTATGAAACCAACATACGGTTTGTCATCGCGTTGGGGTTGCGTTGCCTTTGCGTCCAGTTTGGATACCCCCGGTCCAATTGCACGCACGGTTGATGACGCGGCACTGTTATTATCGGCAATGGCGGGGCATGACCCCAAAGATTCAACCAGCGCAGATTTTCATTTAAATTTAGAAACCCCATTAAAGCCAATTTTGGGTGATGGTAAAAAATTGCGTGTCGGTGTTATCAAAGAATTCGCAGATGTAAAAATTTCTGACGATATGAAAACATTGTTCGAAAAACGCATCGCAGATTTGAAGTCGCTTGGCGCCGAAATCGTCGAAGTTTCCATTCCAAACATATTGGACGCATTGGCGGCGTATTATATTATCGCCCCGGCCGAAGCTTCATCAAATTTGGCACGCTATGACGGTATGCGTTATGGCATGCGCGTAGAAGGTGCAGACCTGTACGACACATATAAAAAGACACGCGCCGCCGGGTTCGGTGAAGAAGTTCAACGCCGTATGATTATTGGTACGGCGGTGCTGTCCAGTGAATCATACGAAGTATATTTTATGCAGGCCGCACGTGTTCGCCGTATGATTGCCGACAGTTTTAATCGCGCATTTGAAAATTGCGATTTAATCGTATGCCCGTCGGGTGCCGGAACTGCATTGCCATTGGAATCTGATTTAACACCACTTGAATATTACGCGTTGGATTTGTTTACGGTTGCAATGAATTTGGCGGGTGTGCCGGCGGTTTCTGTTCCGGCGGGTTTGGCAACAAACAACCTGCCGTTGGGTGTTCAGGTTGTGGGTAAAATGTTTGACGATGTTCGCGTCCTGCAATTGGCGAAACATATCGAACAATTCGCGGCACTGGACAACCGCCCAACAAAAATTATGGGGAAATAAAAATGGTGGCCAGAAGTGGAATCGAACCACTGACACAGGGATTTTCAGTCCCTTGCTCTACCAACTGAGCTATCTGGCCATCCGTGGGGTACATAATAAGATACAAAAAACAAAAAAGCAAGGAAAAAGAAAGATGTTTACAATACAGGGAAAAACAGGTGATTGGGAAGTAGTTGTTGGACTGGAAACGCATATCGAAGTATTGTCCAACAGCAAATTATTCAGTGGCGCATCGGCGGACTATAATCCAACCGTTGCCCCAAATACCCAGGTTTCCATGGTTGACGTGGCGATGCCCGGTATGTTGCCGGTTTTGAACGAATATTGCGTAGACCAGGCGATTAAATTCGGTCTTGGGATAAATGCCGAAATTTCCCACGTCAGCCGTTTTGCACGTAAACAATATTTCTATCCCGACCTGCCCCAGGGTTATCAAATTTCACAGCCCGCCGAAGAACCACCAGTTGTCGGCCGTGGTTGGATTGAAATTATCGGTGACGATGGAAACCCAAAAAAGATTTTGATTGAACGCGCACACTTGGAACAAGACGCCGGAAAGTTGAAACACGATGTTCACCCGACAAAATCTTTTGCCGACTACAATCGCACGGGGGTCGCATTGCTTGAAATCGTCACATTCTTGGATACAAAAAATCCAGAAAATAATTCGTATATAACAAGCCCAGATGAAGCAGAAAAATATCTGCGTCAAATTCGTGAAATTGCCCGTGCTTTGGGTGTATCACATGCAAATATGGAAGAAGGTTCTATGCGCGCAGACGTTAATGTTTCCGTGCGTCCGGCCGGGGCCAAGTACTTTAATGAACGTTGCGAAATCAAAAATATGGTTTCTTTCAAATTTATCAAAGCGGCCATTGAATACGAGGCAAAACGTCAAATCGAGATTCTTGAAAACGGCGGAACCATTGACCGTTGCACTATGCGATATCATCCCGATGAAGGCATTACAACGGTAATGCGCAGCAAAGAAGACGCGTTGGATTATCGTTATTTTCCGGACCCCGATTTGTTGCCATTGATTATCACGGATGAACAAATCGAACGTGTTCGTAAAACCATGCCGGAATTGCCGGCGACAACACGCGCACGTTATATTGAAAAATTAGGATTGGCGGAATACGACGCCGCACGCCTTACCGAAACCGTTGATATTTCACATTGGTTCGATGCAGCGGTAAATGGTAAACCCGAACGCGCCAAAGGCGTCGCAAATTGGATGATAAGCGAATTGTTCGCGCACCCGGAAAACTATGATATCACAAATGAAAAATCCGGCATTGTGGATGGTATGCGCATTATCACCCCGACCGATTTGGCAGAATTGGTTGATATGGTCGCGGCCCACGACATCAATGGAAAACAGGCCAAAGAAATCTTTATCAAAATGTTGGACGGCGAATCGGGCGCGCCACGTGCAATTGCCGATAAATTTGGTATGAAACAAATCACCGATACCGGCGCGATTGAAAAAATTATCGATGAAGTTATCGCGGCAAATGGCCCCCAAGTTGAACAATACAAATCCGGGAAAACGGGTCTGCTTGGCTTCTTTGTCGGCAATGTAATGAAAAAGTCCGGCGGCAGTGCGAACCCCGCCGTTGTGAACGAAATTTTGAAAAAGAAATTAGGTTAAAAATATGAGCAAAATTATTGCCTATGTTGGGCCAGGTTTTAGTGAGGTCGAATCGCAAAAAATCGCAGAAACACTGCGTATACGTCAAATAGAAACAACAAATGTAAAAGAGAAAGCCACGCTTGTAATTTGTGTTCAAAAAGATGTTCCTGGGTTTGGAATGACATTGGAAAAGGTTGCCGAAACCATCATAGAAAACTATTATCAAGAGATTATGAAATTAAAGGCGCAATTACAAATACCGGATATTATAATTCCAGATGTTCCAAAACACACACAAAACAAACATCCACATTCTGCAGTGCAACGCACAATAAAACAATATAATCAAACAAAACAGAAATTGTTTAACCGTACACAATGTAAATAAAATAAAGGAGACAACAATGGATGAATTATATACAATGGAATTTGATTACGATGTCATCTTTGGCCAAAGTTATAGATTGGTTCCAAGACCATATACTTTGATTTCGACAAATTTCAAACAAGCGCGCGCACGCTTGGTCGCGGCAACCAACGCAATTCTGCAACATAGCAATCGACCCCAACAAAGATAATTAAAATGCCCAAGGTGAAAAAATACTTTATTAAAACATTTGGTTGTCAAATGAACGTGTATGACAGTTGGCGTATTGCCGCCATGTTGGACGCGCGTGATATGATTGCAACCAACGATGTTGCCGATGCAGACATAATAATACTGAATACTTGTTCGGTTCGCGAAAAGGCAACCAATAAAGTATTTTCCGAACTGGGGCGTATACGCGACACAAAAAAGCCAGATGCCATTTTTGGTATTGTTGGTTGCGTCGCACGCGAAGCCGGCGCAAATGCGTTTCACCGAATCCCCGAATTGAACTTTGTTTTAGGCCCACAAAGTTATCATAAATTACCAATGATATTGGATGACCCGGACACACGGTTATTAAACATTGACTTAACCGGACTTGAAAAATTTGATGAATTGCCCCAAATGACGCACGCGCCGGTTGTATCTTATATTCCAATCCAAGAAGGATGCAATCATTGCTGTACATATTGTATTGTACCCTACACTCGCGGTCGTGAAATTTCGCGTTCATTTGATGATGTTATGCGTGACACAACCACGGCCGCAAAAACCGGTGCGGTCGAGATTTGTTTCTTGGGTCAAAATGTCAACGGATATAAATACACCGATGAAAACGGCAAAACATTTAAGTTATCTGATTTAATACGCGCCACGGCGCAAATGCCCGAAATCCAACGCATACGCTTTACATCCAGTTACCCAACCGAAATGACGGATGACCTTATTGAGATGTTTGCGGTTGAACCAAAACTTCTGCCATTTTTGAATATGCCAATTCAAAGTGGTTCACCCGATGTTCTTGAACGTATGAATCGTCCGTACAGTTTAGATGGATATTTAGAAATAATAAACAAATTGCGCAACGCGCGACCCGACATACAAATTTCCAGTGATTTTATTGTTGGTTTCCCCGGTGAAACAGATGCCGATTTTGAACAAACTTTGGATATTGCTCGGCGCGTTCGTTATATAAATTCTTATTCTTTCAAATATTCGCCGCGCCCGCATACGGCGGCGGCATTGATGCCGAACCAGGTCCCAGAAAACATCAAACGCGAAAGGCTTGCAATATTGGACAACACACTAAACGAGATTCAACGTGAATTTAATGAAACTTGCATTAATAAAGTTCTAATATGTTTATATGAAGGCGCAGATAAAACCGGTCGTCACCTGCTCTATCGAACACCATATATGCAACAATGTATCGTTGCAAAACCCAAAGACGGAACCGCACCAACAATGGCCGAAATAAAAATTACCGCGGCAAATCGTGCATCACTGCGTGGTAAATTTGTTTTGTATTAAAATTCAAATTTTACATTTAATTCCAATTTATAAGACAAACCCATATCGTCATACAAAACGCCAACCGATGCCCCACCACCAACCCCATCAACCGTTGACATCATATCGGTATAAATACCACCATAAACGGCACCATCTGTTTGTCCAAATAAACGTGCACCAAATTTATACTTATTACCGTCCACATCTGTATCAACATTTGCATTGATTCCCGCACGCGCCACACCGTCAATTTTCGTATCATTTAATACAGACGCATAGTCAACACGCGCACCAACAAAAGGTATCAATTTTAATTCGTCCATAACCTGATAGACCAAACCCGTATCAACGGTGGCAACACCACCAACGCCATTTACATCTTGCACCATATGGGTACCATCAAATGCATATATGTCATCAAAGATTGCATATGACACGGTCCCAAATGCACGCAAATAAAAATCATCATCCATATAACGAATGCCAATATTTCCGCCGTATAGATTGCCATTGTAATCATCATAATCGCCATTATATTTTAACATTCCACCAATAATACCAACCGTTCCAACGGTATTATTGGCAATTTTGCCCGCGACATTTACCGCGCCACCAACAAAATAGAAATCATCCGCAGAAATATAAAACGGCCGCGCAATAATACCGAACGCAACATCATCCATTGCAAAAGAATCATAGAAAGTATTTATCGACCGTGGCGCGTCCATCAGTTTAATAGGATTTGTCCGCGCAGACTTTGATAAAATTTTATTTAGTTCCCGCCGGTTTGTCGCGTTGTCCAACGCATTCAATAATTTATCATCTGGATTTTTATCACGCAGTTCATCCAAATAATTTCCCAAATTAGTATCAGGCATAATCGCAGAATAATCTGTGCGCCGTACAACCGACAAATATAAATCCGGCCCATGCCAATCCACAGTTACATCATACATTGGGTCAATCCCCACGGTTTCAACAAATGGGGTTCCCACAACACCCTTGACCAACGGTTTTGACCAATCATCGGGTAAACCGTTTATATAGAAAGTGGTTCTATTATTCACATTAATTGGAATATTATTATCCGGAACATTTGAACCAATCATGAATGCACCCGATTCAACCTCTACACTGGATGCACCGGCAACAAAATCTATGAAATCCGCCATATCAAGAATATCTTTTGTTCCGTCCGGATTTAAAGTGGACACATGGACAGTATGCCCGGCCAGATTTCCCAATGTGTGCATATCATCCGCCGAAGTCACATTCTGGATAATCGCGACATCATCGGCAACATTAAACACCGATGTTATTTCACCAAAATTTTGAAACCGCACCGTGGCCCCAGAATCTATTATTATTGTACCACGCAACACCCCATAATTTTTGATACTGCATAACCCAACAATATGAATTTCTTCATTTGTATCTATTTCATCACCGAAAGTATAATCACCAGAAATATCCAAACCCACGCAAACGCGTGGCAAAAATACACATAAAATCCCCAAAATAATATGTGCAAATTTTTTCATTTGAATGCATATTAACACACAGGATTTCTTTCTTAAAGCAAAAAATTATTAACAAAAAAACGGACGCGTATCGCGTCCGTTTTTTACACCATTACACAAACAAGCATAAATTTTAGTTCGCCTGATAAATTCTGCCCCACGCAGCTTTGTACCCACCGTCACGTGTCAATATTATTTTGGCGTTTGCCAAATCGGAACACGTTAAACCGCGAACATTGTAGGTTTTTGTTAAACGACCCGGCTCATCAATACTTAACACAGGCAGTTTAACATTCATACATTTTGATGCGCAACAACTGCTGTCACTGCAATTACCACACGGATAGATTTTCATGGTATATTCTTTACCCGGTCGCAGATCTGTGACATCAACCATCATTTTTACACCATTATCAGACGGCGCAAATTTTATATAGCCCATTTCCGATGTTCCGCCACGGCTGCTGCGAGTGTACATCCGTGCCTTCATAACATTTGCGACCGGCATTTCTGCGATTACGGTCTCACTTGCTTCGTATACCACCACTTCTTGTGGTTGCGACATAGCCCGATGTTCATGATGCTTTTTCATATGATGACGCCCACCACAATTATTAGTGCATCCGGCCAGTATTACCGCCGCAATAATTGATAGTGTAACAGTTGTCATTTTGGTAAAAATTTTATTCATTTTTTTCTCCTTGGTTACGATGAAAAATTATATTATATCCGCTTTATTTTTTCGCCAGGTATGATTACCTAAAAAAAAGACCCCAAATACATTTGGGGTCTAACAACATTTGATTGAATTATGCGGAACATATCCTTAGAACATATATCTAAGACCGATATCACCACCAAAATTATGCAGGCCCGAATTAACATCTGCATATGTATAACGGAATGCCATATCAACGGCAAATACACGCCAATCAAACGTCACACCCATTGTTCCCATTGCAGAAAAACGTGTCCGGTCACGATTGTACGCTCTTTCGCCTGGAACCGTGCGTGACACATCGGCGAACGCGACACCGGCACCAACGCCAACAAACGGACGAATCATTTGATAATCACCCAAATCCATATACGCGTTCATTAACAAAGTTTGTAACTTTGTATCAACCTTGATACTGGTTGGGGTATCAAAAGACGCGTCATCTTTGGTCTTGGTGAACATTGACCATTCAATTTCAGTACGCGCCTTGTTGCACCACATTGACAAACCAAGCGCAACCCGACCATGCAGTTCTTCATCGGTCAAAGATTCCTTTTTATCGTTATAGCTGTAATTATGATTTGTATATCCCGCACCGACACGTAATGCCATATACGGATTTATTGAATCCCAAAAACTTTCGTTTTGGTATTGTTGACCGGCCATTGCGGGACACGCAACCAATGCGGTCAAAACAGGAATTGCAACTTTTTTCATTTTTTCTCCTTTTTTTGTTGTTTCTAAGGGTGCATTGACACTCTTTGACAATTAAATCTTACCATGTGGATATGAAAGTTTATATAGGTATGGATACCTTTCTATGCCACGGCACGCGCGGCATACGATAAAAACTTGCAATTTTGAAAAAAGGTTATATAATTTGCGGGTCTAAAAGATCCATGGGTGCATAGCTCAGTTGGTAGAGCAACTGACTCTTAATCAGTGGGTCTGGGGTTCGAGTCCCCATGCGCCCACCACAAAAATTTGTTGGCCCGCACATAAAAGTGCGGGCCTAAAAATTTTTAGTGCCGCGGCGGAGTTCGCTATGCGAACGAAGACGGGCCAAAAGCATAATTTATAATTACAATACAAATTTCATGATTAGCGCGAAGACGGACTAACCACTTATACAAATCACTTTTTCAAATAATTCGTTGGATTATAAGATTTGGTTCCTTTGCGAATTTCAAAGTGCAACTGGGGTTTGGTCACCTTGCCTGTTTGACCAACAGTGCCGATTTTTTGACCGACCGAAACGCGCACGCCACGCCGCACCGCCATAGAATTCAAATGCGCATATACCGTCATCCAGCCACCTTCGTGTTGAATTATAATCAAATTTCCCATACCTTTGACTTCGTTTCCGGCATATGCAACCACGCCATTTTCCGCCGCGACCACCGTCGTACCCGTTGCCGCAGATATGTTTATGCCGTCATTATACAACCCACCCGTCTTGGCACCATAGTGCGATAAAATCGTTCCGCGTACCGGCCAAGTAAATTTAGACGATGACCGCGATGGCACCGATTGCGATTTTGTCTGCGCCGTTTGTTTTTGCGGTTTCGATTCGGTTTTTGTTTGTGCCGGTTTGGTTGTTTTTTTCGCCGGCGTTTTTTCCACTGTTTTTGACTTTGGCTTTTCGGTCACACTTTTGGTGGATGCGGGTTTCTCTGTTGCAGATTTTGATGTCACCTTGGGTTGACTTGCGACTTTGGCGGGACTTGAAGCCACCGGCGCACTAACCTTTGGTTCTGGCAAATCGGGCACGCGCAGTTTTTGCCCCGCGTTCAGCGCAAACGGCGCGCGCAAATCATTCATAACCGCCAAATCATTTACCGGAATTTCATATTTCCGCGACAACGAATACAGTGTATCGCCACGCGCCACAGTTATCGTTTTCAATGGCACACGAACGTTTTTTTCTGTCACGGTTTTTGCAACCGGCTTTGTCGCAACAGGTTTCTGTTCAACCTTTTTTGATTCGACCGGTTTTGTCTCGGCTTTTTGTTCGATTGGTTTTGTTGTTGGTTGTTTTGCGGCCTCGGGCTTTTTCTCGGTCGCCGGCGCCTTGACCGGTTCAGGTTCGGATTTTAATTTCAAAGTTTGCCCTATTTTTATTATGTATGGTTCCGTCAAATTATTCGCGCGCGCCAAATCCGCAACCGTAGTATTGTTTTCGCGCGCAATCGCATACAGTGTATCGCCACGCCGCACGACAATCGCGCCGGGTGCCGCGCGCGCCGGAACATTTAACTCATCATTTTTATACTCTGGAATATCCAGTACATCGTCCGGTTCGGTCGTAACTTCGTCTGGCATATCATCCGTAACGGGCGTTGCGGATTCCACTGGTTCCGCACGTTCCGGTTCAGTTTTTGGTTCAACTACTTCGACTTCTGGTTCCGGTTTCAATATATAATCATCGACCGCGGCATAGTTCACATAGTCATCCATACCAACCGAACCATACAGTTCTGGTGACGCATACACGCCATAATCTGAAACCGCAGAATTATATATTTCTGGCTCCGTATCGGGATCGGCCAACATCGCGGGATAACGCGCAGATATAAAATCCCCAACCGTATCGGGCAGTGCGGTAATTTTAGGCTGTAAATCACACGACGCCAAAAACGCGCCAAAAACACACGCCACCAAAGCCGTCCAAAAATTCCTCATACCCGAATTATATCACAAAAAAGACATAAAATAAATATTCTGTGCCGGTTATTTCTTCATAAATAAAATGCTGGCTTCAAATAATGCCCACATTGGTACGGCCAGTAATATTTGCGAAACAACATCCGGGGGCGTCAAAACCGCCGCCGCAATCACTATAAAGATTATCGCATATCGCCGCATCGCGACAACGCGTTCGCGCGACAACACGCCCGCACGATTTAACAAAACCATAACCAATGGTAATTGAAATGCAATTCCAAAAACCTTTAACAAACTGATGGCAAAGCCCAAATAATCACGTGCCGCCGGCATTATTATCACCGGCACCGGCGCCGATTCGTTCAATTCTATAAAAAACCTGAACACGGTTGGAAATAACAGGTAAAACGCAAACGCCGCACCGGCCAGGAACAAAATCGGCGACATGACAAAAATCGGCACGATAAAATTCCGCTCATTCTTATGCAATCCCGGCGCGACATACGCCCAAATTTGCCACAATGCAAATGGCGTGGTCAACATAACCGCAATCAACAATGCCAATGACAATTGAATCATCAACCCATCGGTTATTCCCGTATAGAGCAATTGCGCATCATCCCAAACATCAATCAATGGCGCCGTTAAAAATTCTTGGATAAATGGCGCAACAAACCAACCCAGACCGAACGCGACAATGAAAAAAGCAACCGTCCATAAAATCCGGCGGCGCAGTTCGGCAAAATGTTGCATCAATGTCATCTTTTTCATTTTTTCGCCCGCCCCCGTCGCCGTGTTTTTTTCACCGAAAACGCGTCCAGCACATCCCGCGTTGTGGTATTCATAATGTCATTTATCGGTTCTTCCAATTCGATTTGTTCTTTGATTTTTTCGCCCGCATCCGTAATTTTCCAAACTATTTCCCGAATAAATTTAACGGCCCGCGCCAATGCGCGCGCAACATCGGGCCAATACCGCGCAGGCACAACCAAAACTGCGACCAACAAAATTACGATAAATTCCGCCCAACTTATTCCAAACATATTTAATCATAGAAATCATCACCGCCACTGGTACTGACCGTTTTGTGACGTTGAATTTGAAAATAATTTTTTCCAAAATTTGTTTTCGGTTTCAAATTACTAAATTTAACATCCGTTTTGTTTCCGGTTGCATCAACAATCGTCCAAGAATTTAACGCAACAGGCATTTTATTAAATACAACCGACATATTACCCAAACCTTCTTGACCCCGCAGATTCATTTTTAGTGTGAAGGTATCTTTGGATTCGGTCGTGTCGATAACGTGAATATCGGCATTTTGCAAATCTATCTTTTTACGCACCAAAATTCCGGCGGGCGTACTGGTAAGCGGCACTGTTGTAATCTGGTCCAAAGATTTATCATAGAAATATAAATCTGCGCCGTCCGCCATCAATTGCACCGGCATATTTTTATAATCCAAACGCACACGCCCCGGGCGCAACATTGAAAAAGTCCCCTGCTCTTTTTTTCCATTATTTGTTTGAACAAAGTCACCGGCCAGCCCCGTAACCGAATTCAAATATTTTTCTGCGCGCGTAATTAAATTGCCATCCACCGCCGCGAAACCGGACGTTGCAAACATTACACCGATAAACGCAATTAAAAATCTTCTCATTTTACAACCCCCTTAAACAATTCTAAAACGCGTTCTTTTACGTTTTCTAATGTGTCGTGCACAATGGCACCGGCGGCAAATTCGTGTCCGCCCCCACCCAATTCCACGGCGATTTTATCAATCGCGTGCCTGCGACCACGCAAAGAAACACCTATTTGATTTTGCTTTTGTTCCTTTAACAAAACCATATATTCCAAACCACGAATTTGACCCAACAAATTCAAAACGGTCTCGCCGCGTCCATCCAGATTTTTGTATTGTTTATTATCGATAATCACGACAGCCAATTTGTTTCCAAAAAAGAATTCGGCGGCACCAACGGCGGCGGCCTCGGTCACAACGGTTTTGCGCGGTTTGTTCGACAAATCATTTATAATTCGCTGAATATCAATACCCGCATCAATCAAATCTGCGACTATACGCATAACCACGCCGTGTTTAACATATTTGAAACAACCCGTATCTGTTATTATTCCGGTCATAATCAAACGACCCACCGTCATATCCCACGTCCATCCGGCGGCAATCATCAATTGATATATTATTCCGGCCGTAGAAGCGGCTTCTTCATTATCAATGCACAACCCACCAATCTTGTTGTGATTTATATGATGATCTATTTCAATCACAAAATCGGCACGTTCAACAAACCTGTGCGGACCACCAATATTTTTTTCAATTCCGTAATCCAACACTATCGCAACATCAACGGGCATATCGTCTTCAACCCGTTCATAATATTTGACCTTTTTACGCAACGGAACTTCATCCAAATTATCTGGAATATTTCCATCATACAGGCATGTAACCTCTTTACCATAATTCAATTCAATCAGGTGCGCCAACGCCAACACAGAACACAACGCGTCACCATCTGGATTCTTGTGTGCACACAGAACAATCGACCGGGCGGCCCTGATTTTTTCGTCAAAAATTTTTACCTGGTAGTCTGTTATCATATTGCAACATCTTCCAATATAAATTGTACACTTGTTCGGCCGTTATAAGAATTTTCTTTCAATCGACCCAACACCATTATTTTAGTGTTTATGTTCGCATCGTCCAGTAAAAAATTACCAACCGGCGTCCCAACCAGATTAAACCCTACAAAATCCAGACGCGTTCCAGTGGACGTACGAAAATCTCCGCGCAAATGCAATCCGCCATGTCCCATTATCATTGTATGATTCAAAACCGCACCACGCAATACCAGCGTCGGTTCCGGGTTTCCTTGGCCAAATGGTTCCATTTGTTCCAATTTTTTTACCAATTTCATTGTTGCGCCACCGGCATCCATTTCCAAATCAACCACAGTATCGGTTGTGGGCAAAGTACCATTCAATTGGTCCAAAACCGACCGTTCCAAAAATTCGCAAAATGCATGCTCTTTATCAACCGGCAAAGAAAATCCAGCAGCAGCCGCATGACCACCACCCTCACATATAAGTCCGTGCGCCAATGCATCATGAATTATCGCACCCAAATTCACACCGGCAACGGAACGCCCCGAACCGTTTATCATGCCATCCATACGTGTTGCGACACATGTCGGTAAATTATATTTATCTTTTAATCGGCCCGCGATAATTCCCATAACACCACCATGCCAATTATCACCACATATGAACAAACTGCACCGACCATCCGCACAGAATTTATCCGCCATATCGGTCGCCTGAATCATTATCGCATTTTGTATGTTTATTCTTTCTTGATTCATTGCATCCAATTTATTTGCCAAATCGTACGCAATCAACGGATTATCGGTCAGCAACAATTCCAACGCCGGTGATGCAGAATCCAACCGACCCGCCGCATTAAGGCGCGGTCCAATCACAAATCCCGCCGTATAGACGGAAATCTTGTCAACCCCCGCCACATCCATTAAAACACGCAAACCCAAATTCTGGCGCAGGTTCAAAACCTTTAACCCCGTTGCGACAAACGCGCGATTTAAACCCACCAAAGCCATCGTATCACATATTGTCCCCAACGCCACACAATCCAGAAAATTTAATAAATTTATCGATTGTATTTTTTGGATTAAGTCTTCGCGCCCTGAATTTTTCAATTCCCGATTCACCGCAACCAATGTTAAAAACGCAACCCCAACGCCCGCCAAATATGACAACCCCGATTCGTCATCCGTGCGTTTTGGATTCACGACCGCATCGGCATTTGGCAATTGATTATCCGGTGAATGATGGTCGGTCACAACGACACGCATACCCAAAGAATGCGCCAAATCAACCTCGGCCCCGCCACTTATACCACAATCGACCGTTACCAATAATTTCGCACCCGCTTCCGCAATCGCGCGTACCGCATCGGCATTCAAACCGTACCCTTCACCTTCACGTGTTGGCAAATGCCAAATTACATCCGCGCCAACCATCCTTAGGTACTTTACAAAAATGGCCGTAGATGTAACACCATCAACATCATAATCGCCATAGATTGCAATTTTGTCATTTTTCAAAACCGCATTTGAAATAATTTGCGCCGCAACGCGCATATCACGCAAAACAAATGGATCAGGCATATATTCCTTTACAGACGGATTCAAAAATTTTTCCACATCGGCATCCGCAATACCACGGCGCAACAAAATGTGGCGCAACAAATCATCTTCGCCTGTCCCAGAATAATTATTATCATCCGCCACAACCCATGCCCGCCCACGCATGGATTTTTCTACTATCTTTCTCAACGTATTACTCTTTTTTTATTATCGGGCTAATTATAATACAAATTTATTCAAATAGCAATGGCAGTATGCTGTCCAAAATTTTTCCCGCGGTCGGCACGGCATTCCACGCCGCAGTTCGCAAACCATATGTATCCTCGGTTCCCTTGGGTTCATCCAACACAATCAGTATAATATATTGCGGTGCAGCAACCGGAAAGATTCCAACAAATGCGGTCAAATTCTTGAATTTATCGATTGCCCCATTCACACGTTTTTCTGCCGTTGCGGTTTTTCCGCCAATTTGTATGCCCGCAATTCGCGCCTGTTTCGCGGTTGTTTCTTCGGCAATCCGCAACATTATTCCACGCAAACGCGCAGATATTTCGTCTGACAAAACCCGTTCGCCACGCAATGGTCCAAAATTACGTTTTTGTAAAGTTGGATAAATATAGATTCCACCATTTGTCATAGAATTTACCGCCAACAACAAATGCATCGGTGTCACCGAAATACCGTGTCCAAACGACACAGTCGCGCGTTCGGTCGGCCCCCATTTTCGTGGTGTCAAAGGTGCCTCGGTTTTACCGAATTCCAAATTTAATGGGGAATCTAAATGAATACGATGAAAGAATTCTTGTTGGGTTCCGTCCGGCAAATCCAATGCAATTTGCACACTGCCAACATTACAAGAATGCAACATTATTTCTTCTACACTTAAATTTGGACGTGGCGGCTTGAAACTGCGAACATCATGAATGGTTGCGGCAACCCGACCAAATTTATCACGAATCTTGAACGGTTCTTTGACATAGTATTCTTTCTTGATACCATTTTCCATTGCCATCGCAGTATTAAACACTTTGAAAATAGATCCCATTTCAAACACACCGCGCATCGGCATAAAACTGCGTTGTGACGCAGAATCTAAACTTAGATTTTCTGGGTCAAAATCCGGCAAAGAAACCATCGCAATCATTTCACCGGTACTTGAATTCATAAGCATCCCCATCGCACTTTTTGCACGATATTTTTGCATTGCGGCAGATAACTGTTCATAAAAAACAGATTGTATTCTTGAATCCAAAGATAACTGCAACGGAGTATTGCTGTCACGCAAATATGCATCATGCGTACGTTCTACGCCTTCCAATCCATGACCATCATTTCCAACAAACCCGACAACATGTGAAAATAACCTGCGTTTTGGATAACGGCGCGCCTGAACAGATTCAACCCCAACCCCGGGAACCTTGGCAGACAATATTTTTTCACGCGCAGAATCAGATGCATATTTTTTAATGTAAATGAAGCGCCGCCCCGAATCCAACAATTTCAAAACTTGGTTCACAGAATATTCATACGGCAACACGTCGTGAATCAATTGTGCCGCCATTTCACGATTTTTAACCTGATGCGGACGCAATGTTATATGCCCGGACATAACATTTTTTGCCAATATATCACCATTGCGATCAACTATATCGGCCCGACTTACGCCCCATGCGCCATCTGCCCCCATTGGACGGGCACGGTTTGTTCCTTGGATTGCCAATTGCAAAGTGCGCCCGGCAAAAATAACAAACGCAACCAAAAACACACCATAAACAAAACGCAGACGACTGTGTCCCAATGCGTTTCCACTAACGCCGGTAAAACCACGCTTAAAAATATCCCGTCCTACTTCAAACATCACTTTATTCTATCGGGTAAATCACCGATTTCAACAGATTTATGAAAACTTATTACTTCGGCGCGTGGCACCGCCCCCGACACCAGATTCCGCAAACTTTCAGGCCGCACCAGGGACGCAAACTTGGCCTGGGCCACCGCAATATCTTGCTGTGTTTGAATGATTTCACGCCGCACACGTTCGCGTTCACGGTTTTGGGCGCGGTAACACACCTGCAACGCGACCGTCACCACCACCATCACAACCAGCATCCCTATACCGATGCGAAACATTTTTTCGTCTTCATTCATTTTATTTTTCCGATTAAATTCTTATCATCCTATTTTATCACAAATTCTTAAAAAAACGAATCATAGAATTTATACCGTTCAATCGCGCGGCACCGACATTGATTTTCAAATCGGCAAACATTTTTTCTAAATCCAATTTTTTTATCTGGGCCGGCGTTTTGCCATCAACAATGGATATAAATATTGCAACAATTCCGCGCACAATTGCCGAATCGGCCGTGCCATAAAAATTATTCCCCACACGACAAATTTGCACAAACGATGCACATCCGGTTATCTCGGTACAATCCGCCCTGGATGGCACAGGCGACAATTCACGTCCAATATCCATCAAAATTTCAAGACGCGTTGCCGCATCATCGGTCATACTTAATAAATTTTTAATTTTATCAAACGTCATTTTTACCAACCACTGTTTGTTAAATCCAATTCCAATCGTGCCCCATCACTCATCCGCGACAAATCCCACGCTGGTTTCCAAACCAAATCAACACGCACCGGTGTTGGTGCAACAATCGCGCCAACCGCATCTTTTACCTGAACCAAGATTTCTTCCATCATTGGGCATGTGGGACTGGTAAAAGTCATTTTTATCACGACCGAATCGGGCGATATAATAATATCGTACACCAAACCCATATCCCAAATGTTCACGGGAATTTCCGGGTCAAAGACGGTTTTCAATGCACCAATAATATCGTCACGTGTAAATGCCATTTTATTTCACAATCTTTTTCATCACCGATATAAACTTTTTAATATCCGCCACCGTGTTCCAAGAACCAATGGACAACCGAATCGAACCATCAATTCCCATGGCACGATGAATCCAAGATGCGCACATATTCCCCGCACGCACACAAATATCATTCGCGCCCAACAACGCACCAACATCCAACGGATGCATTCCATCAACAACAAAACTTAAAATTGTCGCATCACGTGTGGTCAAAATTTTTACACGCGGAACTTTTGATAATTCGTCATATGCATATTTTATCAATTCTTGATTTGGTCGATATTTTTCCAAATAGTCAATTGCCGGAACCAATCCCGCAATTTGGGTAAGTGGCAATGTGCCGGCCTCCCATTTTCCGGGCGAAGCGTTCAAAACCAATTTTGTATCAAAAACTTTTAATACCATTCCGCCACCGAATTTATCCGGAAAATATTTATCGCTATCACGAATATATAAAATTCCAACGCCTGTATCCGCACCGATCTTGTGTCCCGAAAACACCAAGAAATCCGTATCCCATTTTTTCACATCTATTTTTTTATGAACGACATATTGTGATGCATCAACAATTGTGACCACATTTGGATTTTTTTTGCGCGCCGCCGCAATTATTTTTTTCACGTCTTGCGCCCGCCCCAAAACATTAGACATTGCGGTTATAACCAAGAAATCTGTTTTTGGAATTGAATTTGGATTGATATCAAAATTTTCATCCAATTCGCAAATTTTCATCTTGCGAATTTTACCCGCATACATCAATTCTTGCCACGGCAGCCTCGCCGAATGATGGTCTAAATCAGACACCGCGAAAGTTGAACGTTCGTCGTAACCCGCCTGGCGCGCAATAATATTTACAATGCGATTCAATCCGTCCGTTGCATTTGATGTAAAAACAATTTGATTTGGTTTGGCACCTATAAACTTTGCCACCCGATTGCGCGCATTTGCCACCATATCATCGACCACCACCGCACGCGCGCACACGCCCCGGCCCGCGTTGGCATAGGAATCACGCAAAAACGCCGTCTGGGTCTTTATCACAGATTCGGGTTTTAATGCGCTTGCGGCGGCATCTAAGTATATGATTTTATTCATTTTACGTTTTCTCTTGCTTTTTTCAGCGATTATAATACACTTGTTCAAAATATCAACAGCAAAGGAGAAAAATATGGCAATACAGCACGCAAACGATGACAACTTTACCGAAATGACGGGTGGCGCGTTGACCCTTGTTGATTTTTGGGCACCGTGGTGCGGTCCGTGTCGTATGTTTGGTCCCATATTTGAATCCGCATCTGAAAACATCCGTGATGTTAACTTTGTGAAATTCAACGTCGAAGAAGGTCGCCGCACGCCGGCGAAATTCGGTATTCGTGGAATTCCAAGTGTTTTGGCGTTCAAAAACGGCGAATTGATTGAGGCACGTAGTGGTTTGATGGACGAAGAAACTTTGACTGATTGGATTAATGAATTAAAAGGTTAAAAAAATGGCAAAACAAAACTATAAAAACATCAAACTTGCACCGAAATATACACCAAAAAAATCAGAGCCGTATATGTGCCCGGAACATTTGGCGTATTTCTATCAATTATTAAACGCCCAAAAAGAAGAAATCTTGCAACAAAATGCATCGGCATTAAATTCTATCAGTAATGTGAACAAAACCAATGCCAACATTACCGGTGACGATTCTGATATCGCCGTGGCCGAACAAGAAAACACCATGACATTGCGTATGGCGGAACGTGACAATAAATTGTTGGCAAAAATAAACGGTGCATTGGAACGAATTGAAAACGGTACATTTGGATACAGTGTTATTTCCGGCGATGAGATCGGCCTTTCGCGTATGTTGGCGCGCCCATTGGCCACAATGACAATTGAAGAACAAGAAGAACACGAAAAACGCAGATAAAAAACACATAAAAAAACGGCGGTAAAAACCGCCATTTTTTATTTCTTTTTAACCACCCGTTTTTTTGTCGCAGGCTTTTTCGCCACCGCCTTTTTTACGGGCGTTTTCTTTACCGGTTCTTTTTTTGATTCAACTTTTTTGGCATCATCGTCCTTCATCTCTTTCTTAAAGGTTTTGATACCACCGGCCAAATTTTTCATCATTGTTGGAATCTTGGCATGACCAAACAAAATCACCAACAATAAAACGATAACAATTATTTCCATCCAACCTAATCTTCCAAACATTTTTATCTCCTTGCTATTTTGCGACGTAACAATCCAAACCATCGGATTTTGCGTTACGACAGAAACCATTTGCATCGTTTGAATTTGCAAACGCCACACGCAATCTGTATGTTGTTTGACCACTTGGCAAAACGGCCGCCAGAATTACGAACTGTTTGCCACTGAACAGACTTGGGTGCGCGGCACGAATCTTTTTCTCGGACGCTTCGGCGGCGGCCCTTGTACTGTACGAACCAAACTGAACATACCAACCACCATTTGCAACCTTTTGTGCGGCCGGTTTTGGTGCCGGCTTTGGTTTAGTCGGTGTCTTGGCCGTCTTGGGCGCCGGTGCCGGAATCGGTTTAGGCGTTGCCGCGGCACGTGACGGATCAAATGTCACATCTTTGCGGTCTTCAATAACACGGACATTCTGATTCGGTTGTGGCATTGGTTGCGGTTGCGCAACTGGTCCAGGTACAGGCGCAGCCCCCGGCGCAGGATTCGCCACAGGCACAATCATCATTGGTGCCGGTGCGGGCTGAGATGCCTGACCCGGTTGCGGCATTGGTGCCGGTGGCATCACACCCGGTTCGGGCCGAACATCTGCGGTGCGTTCTTCGACCACAATGGGCGCGCCCAAATCAACATCAATAGACGAAGATGAATTACTGCCCACCACGCGGATGATAATAAACACCGCCAAAATAATTATTGCCAATCCAATTACCAACAACAACCACGGACGATGCGGGCGCGGCGCCGCGAACGGCGTTGCATCCGGCAAATTATCGTCAACCGGCGTATCGGTATCGTCCAAATCTAACAGGTCCAAATTGTCATCATTCATTATGGTCTCTCCCTTATTAACACATATATTATACCATAAAAATGTGATATCACAAAATTATTTTGTGGGTCGCGCACCAAAGTTTGGTGGAACAATCAATTTATGATTTTCTTCCACAATTGGTTCGGTTTCGCATGTCCCCGAACACGCCGCCAACACCACTGGTGCCAACATAACCAAAATCAAAAATATTTTTTTCATATTTTCCCCTTTTTACCCTCGTCATCCCGACGAAAGTCGGGAACTCATAGTTTCAACCGTAACGTCCAGATCCCGGCCTACGCCGGGATGACGTCGTAATTACATAGGCAATTTAACCGCATCACGCATTTGTTCAACGAAATCTGCCAATGCGACAACTTCCTGCTTTTCAACGCCCAATTTGCGCAGTGTGACGGTTTTGTCATTCGCTTCTTTTTCACCAACAACCGCAATAATCGGGGTTTTTGCAAGTGACAATTCGCGCACTTTATAATTGACCTTTTCGTCACGCAAATCGGCACGGGTATAAACACCCGCCGCACGCAAATCGGCGACAACCGATTCTGCATATTCGCGATATTTTTCGGAAATCGGCACAACGACAACCGGTTCCGGTGACAACCACAGTGGTAAATTACCACCGGTCGATTCCAACAGGATCCCCATAAAACGTTCAATTGAACCCAACATTGCACGATGCAACATAATTGGGCGATGTTTTTCGCCATCTTCGCCGATATAGGACAAATCGAATCGTTCCGGCAAATTCATATCCAATTGAACCGTACCGCATTGCCATACACGCCCCATAGAATCTTTCAGGTAATTATCAATTTTTGGTCCATAGAACGCGGCATCATTTTCTGCAATTTCGTATTCAATACCGTTTGCATCCAACGCATGCTTTAATGCGCCTTCGGCCTTGTCCCAAACCTCATCAGACCCAATACGAAATTCTGACAACGGACGCGTTGCCAATTTCATAGTAATTTTTTCAAACCCGAATTTGTTATAAATATCTTTGATAAAGCGCAAGATTTTTACAACTTCGCCTTCCAATTGTTCTTCGGTACAGAATATATGCGCATCATCTTGGGTAAATTCGCGAACACGCATCAAACCGGCCAAGGCACCTGCGGCCTCGTACCGATTGACCTTGCCAAATTCTGCCAAATATAACGGCAAGTCTTTATAAGATTTAATACCCTGGCCGAATACCAACATCCCCCCCGGGCAAGACATAGGCTTCACACAGAACACTTTTCCGTCCTGGGTTTTACCGGAATAATTATGCGCACCATATTTTGCCCAATGTCCCGAACGTTCCCACAAACACCGGTCCATAACAGACGGCGTAGAAATCTCCAGATACCCCGCCCGTTCTTGACGTGCACGAATGTATTCAATCAAACGGCGATAAATTTTGAAACCTTTGTCATGCCAAAATACCGCACCCGGCGCATATTCCGGTTCGAAATGGAACAAATCCATGTCTTTGCCCAGTTTGCGGTTGTCGCGCGCGGCGGCCTCTTCCATCATTTTAAGGTGGGCATCTAATGCCTCTTTGTTTTCAAATGCATCGACATAGATACGTTGCAACATTTTGTTTTTTGCGTCCCCTTTCCAGTATGCACCGGCAACACTGCGAATTTTGAACCCATCGCGTGGCAAATCTTTGGAACTTTCCACATGTGGACCACGGCACAAATCGGTAAAGTCGCGGAAAGTATAAATCGACAACTTTTCGCCCGCCGCATCATATTCGTTCAACCATTCCATTTTATATGGTTGGTCGGTAAAGATTTTCTTTGCTTCATCTAAATCGACAATTTTCTGTTCGAAACGGCCGTTTGATTTAATCAGATCGCGCATTTCCTTTTCTATCTTTTCGAAATCTTCTTCGGAAAAGCGATAATCTGTATCAAAGTCATAATAGAACCCGTTTTCAATTGCCGGACCACCCGCGAATTTAACATCGGGGTGTAATTTTTTCACCGCGGCGGCCATAACGTGCGCCAACGAGTGACGAATCAATTCAATTGGATAAGACATAATAAAACCCTTAAATTACTTTTGTTATTTTTTGAACTGTTTGATTATACTGCGCGCCATAAAAAACGCAAATAGAAATTACCGTACCCCCGCGGGGGTTGTAGTTGTGAATGTTGTGAAAATAAACAAAAACTGTTTCATAGTGTCTATTATATTATCATTAAATCAAAAAGTCCACATTTTTCTTGACAAATTTTATTTCTAAGGTTGTATGTACATGCCCATTTCAACCATCCATATGCGGCGGCAATTTGCCCGACACAATGTCCAGACCAATCATGATACTTGATTATATTTGATATTCTGCGTTTTATTTTTAGTGCCGATTTTTTCCGCAACAACACAAATTTTCTAAAATGTCGATAACCAATAAAATCTACTCCATTTTTTGTTTCACGAACAATTGTTCGTGAAAAAGACATGAACAAATTTATTTCTATAAACCGTTTTACATTACTTAACATATATTTTAATTGATGTTTGTTATTTCCATACAGGCAAAAATCATCACAATACCGTATATAGTCACGCCAATGTAATATATGCTTTACAAAATAATCCAGTTCGTTCAAGTACACATTTCCCAACCATTGACTGGTCAAATTTCCAATGGGCAAATTTGTTTCGCCACCGACCGAAAAAACGATTTCTTTCAGTATTTTTAATATTCGCCTATCATGAATTTTACGCGCGATAATCCCAATCATTTTTTTATGATTTATACTTGGATAGAATTTACGAATATCACATTGCAACACATATTTATTTCTGCGCACAAAATCCATGGTCCGGCGCGATGCGGCGTGTAATCCACGCCCGGGGATACATGCGTATGAATCATGAATAAACATTTTCTGCCAAATCGGCCCCAGGATATTTATCAATGCATGATGCAGGACATGGTCGGGATACAGTGGCAATTTATATATTTCGCGTTTTTTGGGTTCATATATTGTAAATATTTTATATTGTGATGTTTTGAATGTTCCGTTAATTAAACTGGTTCGCAGTTTTTGAATCAGTTCATCTTTGTGTTCCAAGAAATATTGCACAGATTTTTTTGATTTTTTACTTTTAACGGCGCGACGCGCGGCCAGTTCGAAATTTTCAACGGATATAAATTTATCCCACAGATTTTTATATGTTTTCATTGATTCAAGAAAAAGAATAATATTTATCTATTTTGACTATTGTTCCCACAAAGGGAATTTTGTCATTTTCACGTGCAGATTGCATCTGGTCCATCAAAACGGCACTGCCGGTAAATGCGACACATACCTGATTATCCAACTTAAATTGGAATTGCATACATTCTGTTCCCTCTTTGCGTTTAGATTTTGTAATTTTGAAATCTGTGACGAATATTTCGCGATTCAAGATATCATTCAGGTATTTTTTTACACCGGGCATAGGCAACTGTTCCCGGGCAAATTGCGAAAATCGCGGGCATTCGGTCTTACTAAATTTTTCTATTTCATCCAAAGTCATTTTTTTATTGGATGTTCCGGGCGTTCGTCACGATACAGAACAAACTACTGGCCCAAACATCCCCTACGTTTTGTATTTGGCACACCGGTCATACAACCGGGGCTCAGGCTATACCCCCCCGCCTTGATGATGTTTATCCAAAGGCATAAAAGTGCCATGGCACTGTCCCGCAGGTTGGCAAAAGGTTTTCCCTGTATTCACAATCCCAAGGAGCGACACCCCCGAAGACGGCCCCACGGAAGTCGGCGTTGTTCTGGACGTTGTTCGCGCAGTTGTTCGCACAGTTGTTCGCACAGTTCGAAACGGAGTTCGAGTTCTGGAACACCCAACGCGCACCCGCAACAAAACAGGCCACCCAAAGGGCCACCAACTGGATACGGCGATACAGCCTATTCCCGTATTGGGAATTTTTTATGACACCGTGCATGCGCGCACATTGCGCGCGCACACACGGTGACGGTTTACGGCATATCACGTCACCGGATTCTCCGGTGCGTGATATGCGGAAAAGGTTTACGGTCTGCGATAACATCATTGCGCGACACCCCCGAAGACGGCCCCACGGAAGTCGGCGTAGGCCTGGACGTTGAACGCGCAGTTGATCGCACAGTAGGACGCACAGACCGAAACGGAGCGCGAGTACCGGAACACCCAACGCGCACCCGCAACAGATGGATTGGTCAGTTTGCAATAACAATACCCGCCAACGGGTGTTGTTGGGCGACCGCCACTGACCCACGCATCGTATTGTGATTGCACACCGCTTTGATTCGTTGATACCTGGTATGGATAAGAATTGCCCCAATCATATTCATATTTTATTGATGGTTCGATATTACTGCATACACTTATACCACTGACCTCGCCATACGGGAATACCGTGCCCCATTCGCCCGCGTTAAACGCATTATACATTGTCGTAGAACATTGATTACGACCATTATACCTGGCGTCATGCGATTTATAACAATACGATGTTCCAGCGATATTTGCCGGTAAATACGCCGTTGTGGTCAATGGCGCCGTGGCGGATGTATTTATTTCCCATAATATACATTCCGTGGTCGCATCACCCGGTGTTGCATATTCGGCGCATGTCATTTCATCGTTCGCCGCCGTTGTCATTGCGGTATTTAACGTTCCCGCATCAACCAACCCATTGGAAAACGTGTTCAACGTTGAATCATATATCGGGGTCGATGTCAATGTGCCGGCATTACCGCTGTATGTCAAAACATTTGGTGCACCAATATTTAACACCTCTTGATTTTTACTGTATATTGCGTTCTCGGCTACCTCGGCGGTGGTCAGGTTTGTATCCGTCGTTGTTGTGCCGGTTAAATCATCCAATATCGCACGCGAACCGATTTGGCCCGCCGTTGTCGAATATGTCACAACACGGTCGCCCGTACCGGCCGCAATCTTGTTTTGACGGGCACCAACCGTGGTATCTACGTAATCACGACTGGTCACTGTGACCGGGTCCGCATATGCCGGCAATGTTAAAATCATTCCCAATATACAAAATAAAAATCTCTTGTTCATTGTGTGTTCCTTTTTTTATTTACTGTCTGCGACGCAGTCAACCTTCGCCAAGGCTTCGGTTGATGGGCCCCGCGCGTCCGCGGGGTAACGGGGACGCATCTTGAGCCGACGGGGTCCCGCCCTTCGGCGGGATGACGGTTATTGGTTTTGCGGTACATATGTCCCCGACAGGTTATTTACATTCCACAACACGCATTCACTGGTTGGGTCATTGGGTGTTGCGTATGTATTGCACGTTATATGTGCATTAAATGCATTCGCCGCCGCCGCGTTAACATGTTGCGCCTGGACCAGGGATGTTGTTTGACCACTGTATGCATTTGAACCGTTATATACCGATGCCGAACCAACCGAACCCGCCGTCCCGGTATATGTCACCAAATTGCCACTGGTACCCGCAGAAATTTGATTCTGTCTATCTTGCAGGGCGGAATTTATCGCACCAACCGTCACCAATTCGGTACCTTCGTCATAATCACCAACATCGGTTATTATCGCACGCATGCCGATTTCACCGTCGTCTTCGTCATTTTCACTGTTTGGATACATTACGACATAGTCGCCCGATTGCGCCGGAATTTTTGCCTGTTTGGTGGCAACGACATTATCAACATAATCCCGTGATGTGACGGTGGATGATGTTGCGTATGCGTTGATTGATAAAACAGATGCAATTAGCCCGAATAATAATTTTTTACTCATATTTTCCCCTCTTTTTACCTGGTATATATGGTAACAAAAAGGTACCTTTTTTTGACCACCCCGCAAGATTTCGTAAGTCATTGATTTTACTGAATCACACTTTCTAAAAAAAGTGGTGGACAAAAAGGTACCTTTTTTGACCAGTTTGAATACAAAAAATCGGCGGATTTCCGCCGGTTTAACCAATTACTAAAACAACAGTTCATTAAGCCGCTATGTCCAAAATCGCACCGTACAGAACCGCAAAGAAAAAGCACACGGTTCCACCAATCACAAACAAATGCCAAATTGCATGTGAAAACTTTAACCGCCGCCACAGATAGAATATAACCCCGAAAGTATATGACAATCCACCCGCCAATATAAACCACAACCCCCGCGCCGGAATATGTTTAATCATCGCCGGCAATATAAATAATAATGTCCAACCCATAACTAAATACAGCGCAACCATCCAACGTGGCTGTTGATGCGGGTTAAGAATTTTCATAATCGCACCGAAAATCACAATCGCCCACAGAACACCAAAAATACTCCACCCCAATCCACCACGCAGATTCACCAACAAAAACGGCGTGTATGTTCCGGCAATCAATGCATAGATGGCGACACTGTCCCACACTTCAAAGAAACATTCACTTTTACGACCAATTGTGATGTGGCACATTGTTGAACCAAAATACAGCGTGAACATTGTCACCCCAAAAATCGCACAGGACACAACCGACCACGCATTTCCATAAATCGCCGCGAACACAACCAACAATGTTAAACCCGCGATAGCCAAACCTATACCAATTCCATGGGTTAAAATGTTCAAAACCTCTTCGGCACGCGTTGACCGCCGTTCCCACCGGAACAGCCCCGTTGCCCGCAACACCCGCAGCAAACGTGATGCATGCCGGTCACCCCGAACCCGTTTTAATTTTGTTCTAACCAGTTTACGATTTTTGGTCATAATAATGCCTTTATCCTTTTAATCACTCTTGTACCACCCATCACTTGCATTATTGAATACAGGTCCGGTGTGTTTGTACGGCCCGCAACCGCCACGCGCAGATTCATCGCAACATCGCCATTTTTAACACCGAATCGATTCGCAATTTCAACAATTTTATTCCACCAAGTATCTTTGTCATCGGCGATATCAAAATTTGATAAAAACGCGTTCAACGCATCGCGGTTATATTCATACTCTTTGTTCGGCACAAACAATTCATCCCAGAAAAATTCTTCGATTTCCAGTGTCTGTTTCCAAGTAATAAAATCTTTGCGTATACGCCGCGGATTGTCGCGTTCGATGGATAACACACCGGTCAAATAATCTGTGTCACGAACCTGCATCTTTTGTTTATCATCGCCGTATTCATTTGCCCAATCGGTCACCGCTGCAACCAAATCCGCAACCGGCATCGCCCCAATATATTCGCGTGACCACCATTCCAATTTCTTCATATCAAACAGCGCGCCCGACATAGGAATTTTCTTTGTCCGCATTTCATATTCATCAAAGTTTTTAACCGCACCTTTCATCTTTGATTCTTCATAACCAGATGCGGCGATATTCCCAAGGTATTCCAAAACCGCACCCGTTGGCCAACCATCGCGCAAAAAGAACGCGACATTACTTTCCGGGTCTTTACGTTTCGACAGTTTGCGTTGCTTGCCCGTTTCGTCATCAATTTTATCAATGGTTGATGTATGAATATACATCGGCGGTTGCCATCCCATCATACGGAACAATTGAGTATGCAACGGCAATGAAGGTAACCATTCTTCGCCACGAATAGCGTGTGTCGTCCGCATAAAGTGGTCATCACACAGGTGCGCAAAATGGTACGTTGGCAAACCATCATTTGACTTTATCAATACTATATCTTCGTTATTTTCCGGGAACCCAATTGAACCACGAACCGCGTCTTTACAGAATATTCTTTTTTCAGGGTCACCGCCTGAATACAGGCGAATTGTCGGCACCGCGCCATTATCAAGATGTTTAATTATTTCATCCGGTGTAATATCACGGTCACGCGCAAATTCACCATATATACCTGTGGCAAATCCTGCCGCCGATTGTTCCGCACGAATGCGTTCCATATCATCCGCCGTCAAAAAACAAGGATACGCGCGTCCCGTTCGCAACAATTCCGCCGCAACAGAATGATAAATATCTTTGCGCGCCGACTGATAATACGGGCCATATTTTTCATCGTTATTATATTCAATTCCAAATTTATGCAACGAATCGATTATCAAACGAACCGCATCTGCAACCTCACGCTTGGTATCTGTGTCTTCTATACGCAGCATAAACACCCCACCCGATTGACGCGCCAATTTCGAATCTATCAAGGCCTGATACAACCCGCCCAGGTGCATATAGCCCGTTGGGCTTGGTGCGAATCGGGTTACCATCGCGCCATCCGGCAGATTCCGCGGCGGGAACTTTTTTTCTAACTCGCCAAGCGTATACTTCGGTGCCGCGCCCAAAACGCGAGCAATTAAATCTTCACTTAAACCGGTTCTCATTATCAAATCCTTGTATTTTCAACATTTGCATTTTATACTAAATATATGGAAAAACAAGAAATAAGAACTTTTGGTCGCCGACACGGCAAAAAATTATCAATACGCAAAAGTTTGCTGATGAAAAATGTATTGCCGAAAATCGCACCAACCGAATCAGAGCATATTGATATATTGGAAATTGGATTTGGTGCCGGTGAACATATACGGGAAATATCAAACGCCAATCCAAACAAAATTATTTTGGGCGCAGAACCCTTTGAAAACGGGGTTGCCGCCCTGCTTTCGGCTATTTGCGATGAAAATAATAATATAATGGGGGGATATAAAAATATTCGCATTTGGCCGGACGATGTACGATTGATTTTGAATAAAAACAACTTTCAATTTGCCGAAATTTGGATTCTGCACCCGGACCCTTGGCCCAAAGCAAAACACGAAAAACGCCGATTGTTAAACGCCGAATTTCTAAATATGTTGGCAACAAACCTTGACCCGAACGGGAAAATTATAATCGGTACCGACCATTGGGAATACTTTGATTGGATTACGGAACAGGTTAAAAATTCGAATCTGGTAATTTCCGATTCGGAACACAAAACAATTCAAACACGATATCAAAAAAAGAATATGGCACATACCGACAAAACAAAATATATGATATTGACCCATAAATAAAATCTATTTTTCAAAGAACACGCGCATATTTTTTGATATTTCCGGCCGCATTTTTTCGACCAAACGCAAAACCTGGGTCACACGCAACATATTTTTACCGAACATCAAATGCAAATCTGCATTCAAATTCCATTTTTCCAACATATCAAACACGCAACCAACAAAATTAGAATTTGGATTAAATTTGTCTGTACGCCCAACAATCAAAATAGAATCTGGCCGAATTTTTGATAACGTATTAAATACATCAGCCCAATTTATGTTTTCTGTATCATCCAAATCTATACCTATTGAAAGATATCTGTCAAAAAACAAATCGTCCCTAATATGCCGCACGGCATCAACAAATTCCGCAATTTGTGAACACGGAATAAAAATCTGCGCCCCGGCCGCACCATCCCTGAATATTGCGGTTACATTTTTTGCGAACGCAGATATTTCAACATCGATGTCTTGATTTTTTTCAATCTTGAAATTGAACCTGGTTAAAATTTTTATATTTTTTCCCTCAACCCAAGGCCAAAACATTTTTACAACATCGGCCGACATAGAAACAAAAGGAACCATCCTATCAATTGCAATATCTGCAACAGACGCCAAATCGGCGGTCTCGACAACATCGTCACCAATCCATAACGATGTAAACGATTCAATATCGTCAAAAATGGTATCCGTTTTTATCATAACACTTTCTACTTTATCATAAATGTGATATAATTTAAGCGAAATGACAAAAAAATTTAGTAATCTTTTATTGGGGCTGTTATGGCTAATGACTGTCACGTTGGCAACAACGTTTTGGATGAATATTAAATACGGGTTCAACATATTTTCTGCGGCACATTGGGCATATCTTTCAGAACTCCAGGCGTATCGAACCGACATAAAACTGGATTTTTATATATCACTTATCTTGGCAATCATCCTCGGCTTAGTTGGACTGTATTTTTTGGCACGACCGAAAATGCGAACTTTTTTCATCGAACCATCGCAAATGCCACCACCGCCCCAGGTGGATACCCCAAATATTTTCAATCTGCAAAGATCCGTTGAATCTGTAAAACAACAACCAGATGAACAAACTGCACCCCGTGCGCCCCAGATAAATATTACACGTCCAATGTCACCAACGGGTATACCAACCCCACAAAAAACACCACCCAAAAATAACACGGTTTATGTTCCGGCACCAAAAATAACACCGGCCGATCCGGCGATTTCGCCACATTTGGCGGAAATTTCGGGCATATTTGAAATGGCGGGATACATCATAAAACCGTGCACACGTATTGGAAAATTGATAAAACCTGTTGTTGCATTGTCATACGACCAAACCATTTGGGTATGTTCAGAAAACGTTTCTGGGGCCGATGTCTTGGATGCTTTGCAAACTCTGATTGCTGTTTTTGATGATACACTTGGCGACACCGCCAACGATCTTACGGTTCGCGGATGCATAATAAATTCACCGGATTCAGCGGAAAATTCGGAATTAATCACAACATTTGGCACGACTGATGAATTCCAAGAATTTATGACCAATCATCCCAATATAAAACCGGCAGATTATGATCAAGACTTGTTTGATGCAATATCAACCTATATTGGAACCGTCACAAATTACATAGGAAAACAGTAATGCAGTGGACCCAGTCAACCGCAGAAAAGCGTTTAAGTGATTTAAAAATATCGGATTTACCGATTATGCCGATTCGGCCACATATTGTCACGGTGGAATCGGACTGGTTCCAAAAATATCGTTCAATATGTCGTGAATTTATGAAATCACTTTCGGATTCGGTCCAAGAACTTGCAATGATGAATCTTGACCGTGACGAATTTATGAATCTGCTTATGGGACGCGAAATTCCAGACAACCTTTCTTTTCGTTTTCGCATTCCTTTGATATGGGGCGGGAAATTAGAAGTTGAAAATTTATTTATGTGCTTTACGTTTCCGCAATCACAAAATATCGACAGATTCATTATGGAACAAAGTGGCAATGAAACAATATGGTTACCGAACCCGGTAAAAAAAATATATATGCCGATACATTCAACCATATCCGGCAATGGCGGGAACGCGGTATCTGACCGACTTAGTCAAATGGCCGCAAATATCGCCGCGAACCGTCGTAACCCTTAGGCTAAAAAAAAATGATGACCCAACAAGAATTTTTAGATGTATTAAAACCACGTGGCACCGCGTTTGCACCACCATCGCCCATTGGCAATATAAATATCATAAATGTAAACCTGCAAAAAATTCGTGCGGCAATATTGCCAAATTTTATAATTGAACTGTACAAAGTATGCGGCGGAATAAAGTTGGGCAACGGATATATTTTCGGTCCATTGCCGTCCGGCAAACCTGGCAAGCACCCCATACCTGATATATTCAACATAAACAACGAATTAACCAATTTTGCGGCATTACGCGGTAAAACAATTTTTGGTCGAAATGATTTATTTTGGTTTGCATTTGATTCCTTTGGTAATTGCACAATGTTGGATAACCTGGGACTGAATGTTTTACGAAAATATGACGACCCATATCGTGCAATGTTGGATTGTTTAATCGGCGGAAAAATATAATATGAAGAAAATATCTGTATCTTTGTCGGGCCATCAAACCAGTGTATCATTGGAAGATGAATTCGTCATCGCACTGCGCGAAATAGCCAAACGGCGTCAAATGTCGGTCGCCGCGCTTATCGCCGAAATAGACGACACACGCAAACTTGGTGACAATTTGTCATCAACCATACGCGTATGGATTTTGAATTATTTTCGCCAATAATTTTTAATCTTTTTCACGCGCCACATCAAACATCCATATTGTTGCCATACACGACACAACCAACAATATTATCATCCACATATCACGTCCCAAATGGCGATACATTGTCATATGTGCGCCCCAAACAGAACCGTCTATAACACCGGGTACCCCAATTGGAATATCGGCAATAACATTTCCATTGGATAATACAAACGCGCTTATTCCCGAATAATCAGAACGAACAACCGGCACGCCCGATTCAATCGCATAACGTCGCACCATATCCAAATGTTGATATGTTCCCGGGGTTTTGCCAAACCAATTATCATTTGTTATATTTACAATGGTATCTGGGGTATTTGCCCCATCAATCAAAGAATCCGAAAATATGACTTCATAACAAACCGCGGGCGCAAAAACGAAATGGGCGCCACTTACATCCAGTCTTATCAATTCTGGACCATTGCCCGGTGTCAACATACCCGGCGTTGGTATTAAATTTCCAAACGGTCTATATTCGCCAAACGGCACGAGGTGAGATTTGCTATATACATTGGGAATTGTGCCATCCGGCATTGCCACCAACAAAGAATTATATAAATTTCCATCGACAAAATAATTTGACCCAATGATAATTGGTTTTGATAAAATCCCGGATAAAGACATTGTATCACCCGGAATCACGACAAATGGATACGCCGTTTCTGGGAACACGACCAATTCATGTTCGCCTTCTTGGGCGGCCAAAGATGCCATAACCTGTAAATTATATTTTGCATTTTGAATTGCCACGCTGCGTGAATGCGATGCCTTTTGCGTTGCGCTTTGCGCGGGTTGCACAATGCGTATAATAGGCGTCCGTGAAATATTTACATCACTGGCAATATGAATATTTTTTATTCCATAAATAACACCGACAACACCGAACATAATGAAAATTAACAACGCGAACCAATTCAGTCCGTTACGGCAATTCCTTATGATTTCACATAATGACGCGATTATACCAATTATTACAAATGTTAATCCCAACGCGCCATACAACGACATAGAATTAGCAATGTACATATTTTCAATCGCAATATTTGAAATCGGGTTCCACGGGAAACCGGTAAATAACCATTCACGCATCCATAACACCAATGTCCAAACCGCGGCAAACAAAAACGGTCTGCACGCAGTATTTATGCGCGTCCCCGAAATGGCAAAAAACGGAATTGAAAAAATTATACCACCAACAATACCTATACCCAATAATCCCGGTATGGTCCAAATTGCAAATTGATTTGCCAATTCCGGCACAACATAAATACTGTGCAACACCCACCAAAACATAGACATTGCATAGACGGCACTGAACGGCAACACCCGGAAAAATTTACCGAACCACGAATGCCCCGGCAATGTTTTTACCGACAACAAATATGCACCACCAATACCGGCAACCGTTGCCCACCACATATAGAATGGTGCAAAACCCAATGATGCGACCGCACCACACAACATATATAAAATCGTACGGCCAAACGCGCCAACAAAAAACCGTTGCATCCAACCAATTGTTTTACCACCGGGACAACAAGACGCATCGGTGCATACGGCGGAATCTGCCGCATAGGGATTTTTATATCCCAATTTTTTCAAAATTATTGTTTCCTTTTTCTCCATCTTTTCTGCGTCTTTATCTTTTATGTGGTCATATCCCAACAAATGTAAAATTCCATGCACAACCATATGCGCGACATGTTCTGGAACAGATATGTTTTCTTTTTTCGCCTCACGCGATACGGTATCAATTGATATAAAAATATCACCCAACAAAACATCATCATTCAATTCAAACGACAAAACATTTGTAGGCTTGTTTATACCACGATATTTTTTATTTATTTTTTTAATATATTTATCATCAACCAAAGTAATGGACACTTCGGCATTATCATACTTTTTACCCGCCGCCGCATTGGCGATTTTTTCGAAATCTATTTTATATTTTTTCCAACGTTTTTCTTCCACATTTACATAGACGCGCATATATTTCCCCCTTGGTAAATAGGCAAATTTAAGAATTGCCAATACAAAATTTATTTAATAGAATTATTATATCACAAACGCGGGAAATATAAAATGGCTAATACAACAACACGTCCTTTGGCAGATATTATGCGCCCAAACACAATTGATGAAATTGTTGGGCAACGCGCGTTGTTGGGTGAAAACGGTATCGTGCGCCGTATGGTTGATGGGCATAAACTTTCAAACCTATTGCTTTGGGGACCACCGGGATGCGGCAAAACCACAATTGCGCGCGCATTGGCAAATTCGGTCGATATGGATTTTGTACCTATGTCTGCGGTTTTTTCCGGCACCGCCGATATCAAAAAGACGATGGAGGTTGCGCGCACAAATGCGGCATTGGGGCGTGGGACATTGTTGTTTATCGATGAAATCCACCGGTTTAATAAAACGCAACAAGATACCCTTTTACCATATTTGGAAGACGGCACCGTTGTGTTTATTGGTGCCACAACCGAAAACCCCAGTTTTAATTTGAACAACGCATTGCTGTCACGGTGTCATATTGGTGTCCTTGAACCGTTGGATACGGCGGATTTATTGACATTGATTGAACGGGCCGAAAAACATATTGGAAAAAAATTGCCACTGACAGTAGAGGCAAAAAAACACTTGGCGGAAATTGCCGATGGCGATGCGCGATTCCTACTGAATACGGCGGAATATTTGGTATCGGCAAAATTCAAAAAGAACCTTTCACCCGATGATTTGGATTCTGTAATTCAAAAACGCGCACCATTGTCCGACAAATCGGGTGACGAACATTACAATATGATTTCTGCGGTTCATAAATCCTTGCGCGCCAGTGATACCGACGCCGCACTTTATTGGGTTGCGCGTATGATGACGGCGGGCCAAGATCCAATGTATATATTCCGCCGCCTGACCCGGTTTGCAATGGAAGATGTCGGCTTGGCCGACCCGAACGCAATGCAATTGGCCCTTTCGGCATGGCAGGTTTACGAAAGAATGGGCAGTCCCGAAGGCGACCTGGCCCTGACCGAATTGGTTATATATCTTGGGACGGCACCAAAAAGTGTTTCGGTTGACCGTGCAAAAATGGCATCTTATGCGGTGGCGAAACAAACGTCTAACCTTATGCCACCAAAAAATATTTTGAACGCGCCAACCCGCATGATGAAAGAAATGGGATACGGTCGCGGATACGTTTATGACCCCGACACAGAATCCGGGTGCAGTGGTCAAAACTGTTTTCCTGAAAGCATGTCACGACACACATTTTACCGCCCCATTGAACGCGGGTTTGAACGCGAAATTAAAAAGCGCCTGGAATATTGGAATGCTTTACGTGCGCGTGCAAACAAAGATTCATCAGAATAATATATTTATTGCCAACCCGGTCGTTATTCCATCGGATTCAAACCCGTAATCAAAATGTCCAACATATTGCGTACGACCGTATTCGCGAACGATTTTTATTCCAATTGATTCTTCGTCATAGTGTTGATTGGTTGCCTTGCGCAATGCAAAATTTCCACCCACGCGCCAATTATCGTTCACACGGAAATAAACCTCGGGCGAAAAATCTATAAACGCCATACCACGCGGAACATCATCAAAAATCCAACTGGACTTCACAGTCGCGGCCAAAGTCACACCCGAATATTGACGTCCAAAACGCATTCCAACATAATATGTAGAATCCGCATAATCCGGCGTACGCACACGATGCGAACCACCGAATTTCAACCCAAACAAAACATCATAAATTATATGATTTGAATTTTCATCCGCGGTTCCCAAACGGTACAGACCACCGATATCAAAACTGGAAAATCCGTCTTCGGGTCCATCAAAATCTTGTTGATAATGAACATTTGCACCAAACGCCAAACGGTCGGTCAAACCGTAAGTCAACGATTGCCCCGCGCGCAGACCGTTATCAAAATAATCCAACGCGGTCCGCGATAACAATCCACTGCGCGATTGCAAGAACAAAGGGTCATTTGTATCGACACTTAAATCACCCGCATACGCGCCCGCACATACAAAGATTCCAAAAATTCCAAATAATAATTTACGCATTTAATCGCTTCCCATTTTTTCCTTCCTTATAAAAAAATCCGGCGACGAATTACGTCGCCGGCATTTATATCAACATTAGAAGTAGAACATTATGCGACCACCAAAGGACGTTTCATTATACTTGTCCAATTTGGCCTTGCCCATTGCATCCCATACGCCACCTTCTGTACCATAGAAATCCAACTTCTTGCCTTCGGCGGTATCATAGAACGATGTCTTGGCATACAATTCCAATGCAAACCAATCATTCGGTTGCCAACCAATCGCACCCTTGATAGATGCCTGGTTATGCCAATCGTAATGACCGAATATCGCCTCCAAGTTCAATGTCCAATCTTCTTCCAAAACGCTGAACACACCCAAACCACCTTCGATAAAGAATGTTGTTTTCGCATCATCGTCATACGCAATGAACAAAGATTCTACAACGCCACTTTCGTTTTTACCGGTGATTCCATTGCCATAATATTCATCATCAAAGTTCACCAACCAACCACGGGCCAACCCATAGATTGTAGATTTGGAAACTTTATAACCGGCCTTTAAATCCAAAACGAATTCATTGGCAATATCTTTTTGCCGTTCATAGTATCCCGACACAGTTGCAATCCATTTTTCGTTATCAACGAAACGCCATTGCAACCCGGCACCAAAGATATTCAACCCATCGTCATCCATTTTGTCATCCGGCGCGGTTGACCAATCGAATTTATATTTGGAAAAATCATAACGTCCCATCAACAGTACGCCCAACCGGTCGGTAATACCGTAACTCAGGTCTTCTTTGATGGCAAACTGTCTCATTTCCCACTTGGCATCTGTATCAGACATTGTGCCATTGGGGATAAAGTCGATATCATAAGACGCGGTATTATAACTTAAATCCGTAATCGCACCAAATTTACCTTCGGTCGGTTGAAAAAACGGATGCGCCAAATAATATTTACGTTTCATTGACGAACGAACCGTTTCGGTACGGGTCGTTGTCGCACTGCGTGTTGCGGTGCCACTGTTATATGTACGGTACATTTGACTGCGCGTACTTGGTTGTGCGGTTGTATAATATGTACCCGTATCACCACCGGCATTTGAATATGTCCGCGTTGTTGAACGTGTTTCATACTTTTGATAATTCACATTTGCCGGGTTTGAACGCACCGCCGGCGCACCGGTCAAATCGGCGGTCGAACCGGCCTGCATCCCCCAGTTAGTTTCACCAACCGCGGGCATCGCAAACATTGCGGCCACCAACATAAATACAGAAAACTGTTTCTTCATAGTATTTTACTCCTTTCTTAATATCCAAATTATACCACAAAAAATTTAGATTACCAAGGATAAATTATGCCAAATGCCGGCCATTACAATATATGTCTTTTGCCGTTGGGGTCGGGGGCACTGACTATGCCTTCTTGTTCCATACGTTCCATAAACCCGGCGGCTTTGTTATACCCAACACTTAAACGCCGTTGAATATATGAAATGGTCGGTTTTTTATCACGAATAACATACTCTTTGGCTTGGGCATACAGGTCGGCATCTTTATCACCCGATGACGCCGGCATCCCCGGAATCGCCGCGCCACCGGCCGCCGAATCGCCGTCAATAACCCCCGCAATATATTCTGGTTCGCCCTGGGCGCGCAAGAAATCCGCCACACGTGTCATTTCCGCCGGTTCGATAAACGCACCGTGTATACGCACCGGCACACGTCCAGCCTCGCTGAATAACATATCGCCACACGCCAACAGGTTTTCTGCGCCCTTTTCACCCAGTGTTGTCATACTGTCGATATTGCTGCGTGCCTGGAAAGAAATACGTGTTGGGAAATTCGCCTTGATAACGCCGGTTATAGTGTTGGCATCGGGACGCTGGGTCGCCATAACAAGGTGTATACCGGCGGCACGCGCCTTTTGCGCCAAACGTTGGACACATGCCTCGACTTCCTTGCGCGCGACACCCATCAAATCGGCAACCTCGTCAATAACGATGACCATATACGGCATATCCGACAAATCAACCGTTTGGGTTTCATATTCTAATTCACCGGTCTCGGGGTCGGTACCAACGGCAACCTGCTTTGTGACGACCTCGCCTGCATCGCGTTTGGCGGCAACCGCCTGGTTATAGGCCTCGATATTTTGCACACCGAAATCCAACAACCGTTTATATCGAATTTCCATTTCTTGGACCGACCATTTCAATGCATTTACCGCCGCGTTCGGGTCCAGTTTTATAATCGGCGTAATAAGGTGCGGAATATCATCCCAGAATCCAAAATCGACACCTTTGGGGTCAATAATCATCAATTTGCATTTATCCGGTGTAAAGTGATACAGCACCGACATAATAATTGATTGCACAAATACGGACTTACCCGAACCGGTACGCCCCGCAATCAACACGTGCGGCATTTTGGCCAAATCGAAATACATCGGGTTACCACCAATATCAACACCCAACGCCAACGGTATTTTATATTTAGAATTTACAAATGCTTCGCTTGCAACCAAACCTTGGAATCGAACCGTTTGACGATTCAGGTTCACCATTTCAACACCAATCAATTCTGTGCGCGGAATATGCGCGATACGAATATTTTCGGTCGCCATCGCACGTGTCATATCTTTGACCGTTTTATTTATATCAACCATACGAACACCACTGTCCGGCATAAATTCGTACAGCGTCACAATCGGCCCCGGTCGTATCCCGGTCACCCGGCCATTCACACCATATTCGGCAAAATGAATTTCCATTGCGCGCGCGTTTTGTTTCAATTCGGCCGTCACCACACTTTTACCAAAATTAGATTTTTCCAAAAATTCCGGGTCGGGTAATTCGTATTCAATTGCTTCAGCCCTTTGCGAAGCAATGCGTTTACGCACCGTCTTTCTGCGCGGTTTCGGTTTTTCTTCTTCCTCTTCTTCCTCTTCT
>JAFZUT010000022.1 GCA_017618175.1 Alphaproteobacteria bacterium | reverse complement strand
TTGTATGCCCAGTGGGAGGCGGATACATATAACCTGACCTGGGGATGCGGCGATGGGACCGGGACACCATCGGGCGCATCATACCCGACAACCATAGATTATGGCGAAACGCTGACATTCCCAACAAATACGGCGTGCACTGCGCCGACGGGGTATGAATTTGCCGGTTGGACGATTGATGCAAATACGACAACATATCAACCAAATGGAACATTTACATGGAACCTGACATCGGGCAGCGAGATAAACGCATCATTTACCCCGATAAAGGTCAATATTACCTATTCTTGTGGAACGGGTGCCAGTGGCACTGCGCCGGCCGCACAAAATAACATAGATTATGGCAGTCAAGTGACCCTGCGAACATTGGGGGATTGTGCCATGAATGGGTTTTATGCTACACGTTGGTTGGTGTCGAACACATCGCCCACAGATAATTATGAATTTGGTGCGACAGTCGATCATTGGAATTATATTGAAAATAAAAATCTGGTGCCAAATTGGACGGCCCAGACATATACGATAACGTATTACGATGAAGATGGTACGACCGTATTGACGGGATTGAACCCGACCAGTTATACATATGGTACGGGTGCAACAATAAATGCGGTTCCAACCAAGGCGCACTCGACCTTTGCAGGTTGGTGTGATACGGCGAGTTTAACAAACTGTACAATGACGAAAACGATTGGCGCAACGGCAACGGGTGACAAGACATATTATGCAAAGTGGAATTGTGCCGTTGGATATGAAAAATATGATTTTGATACGACCGTTTTTGAATATGATACGGCGCAGTCTGGATATTATCCGGCCGGTTCGTGCGCACCGGGACGGTATCATGTTCATTGTGATGGTAATGGCGGTATTGCGTGTCTGGAACAATTAGATTTTGCCAATGATGATAACGGTTCCGCTTTCCATTTTGGCCAGGTTTATGGTTCATCCGGGTTGCAATTCAGTTCTGATGTTACATATGGGGTTACCCCTGTGCACAGTGTGAATTCCCTGTCGGGCAATTCCTATATCTTTACCCGTACAAACCCCAGTGTTGTGCCGGTTACATTGTTGTCCACGACTGGGTTTACAAACGCATATACATCTAATAATTATGTGACATTTATAAACTATGTTGCGCAATATAGTGGTGTGACCCCGTGGCGCGCGCATTATACATTTAACGGTTTGTGGACCGATCCGGATGATGGTGAAGGTGTTGAATATATCCCGGCAAATGGTAATGCGCCGTGGACAAATACCGCGACCGGGGCGGAGGCATTTTCAAAGTTCTTTACATCGGATGCAACGGTTTATGCACACTGGAAACCGGATGTTTATACGATAACATTGAACCTGAATGATGGCAGTGGCGGCGCTGGAACGATTTATGAAGAGTATGAAAGCGGATGGTCGCTAAGTTCTACGGGCACATTTGTGTACCCGATGACGTTGGGCGCGGAACAGACCCCATCGCGCAGTGGTTATACATTTACCGGTTGGTATGATGACCCGACCAACGGTACACTGAAAATTCCGGCCAGTGGTGTTTTGCCGGCGGCGGATACATTTGGTGCCAACACGACATTATACGCACATTGGACGGCAAATACATACGTCGTCACATATGATTGTAATGCGGACGGGACCGGCGATTATTCAAACAATGCGACATATGATTCTACATATACCGTATCAAGGTTAAGTGATGCGGGGTGTGCAATCATTATTGGGCATTCGTTTGGTGGATGGGCAATATCCGGGACAAACCTGATTAAGAGTGGTGGCGATACGTTCACATGGAACTATACAGAACCCAAGACTTTAACCGCCCAATGGACACCGAATGTATATCATATAACATTTGATTTTAATAATAATTACACCGGCAGTGCCCAGGTTGGAACGGCCAATATGTATGAAAAATATGGCGTTGGTTGGGGCGTGAACGAAAGTGGCGGTACCGGTTCGACATCGGGCGAATTATGGAGTGACACCGTAATTACATTACCGCGTTATGCAGGGCACACCTTTGTTGGTTATTATGATAACACTGCGGGAACCGGCACGCAATATGTTGGCCCAGATGCGCAATTGCCAGCGAGTACGACATTTGCGATGGATAAAACCCTGTATGCGGTGTGGAGTGATTGTACACCGGGAAATTATTGCGATGATGGCCAGGTTATATCGTGCAGCACCGCGACAAATGGTAAATACCCGTACAGTGACGCCGGGGCAACCAGTATCAATGACTGTTATTTGACATTGACGCCGGGCAATTATGTCGCAACCGCGGGCGCCGGTGCAGTTCAGTGCGTCGCCAACAGTTATTGCGACAGCACGGCCAATATCTATTATGGTGGCACGCACAGCGCAAGTCATATGACCACCGGTGGTATTACCGCGTGTGCGACCGGCGCCGCCAGTAATTACAGCAGCAGTGTCGCCGGCAGTGATGCCAATACGGATTGCTATAAGACCGTCACACTGAACAAAAACGGTGGTTCGGGAACGATTCAGGGAACAACCGGAACGAACCCGGCATCGGTGACATGTTATTTCAATACGTCTTGTGATTTTGGCAGTGCAAGCGGCCTGGCGCAAACCGGATATACATTTACCGGTGGGTGGGGAACGTCCGCGTCGTGCAGCGGTACAACAACATCATATACTGTTCCAAACGATACCGACACCTACTATGCGTGTAAGAGCACAAATTGCAATGCGATAACGGTTGATAACACAACACGTGGCGGTTCAACGGCGAACACGACATTGTATAAAAAGAGTGGCGATACAAAATGGTTCAGTGACAATTCTTGTCAAACCCAGGTGACAACGACACCGGCGCCGTCCAAGACAAATGCGACATTTGCCGGATACTATTTGGCCCCGGATAATGTATTATCGCCGGTGGGTTCCAGTGCAAGCCCCAGTGTGTTAAGTACCACATTGACCGTGACCGCCGCGGCAACAATATATGCACATTATAACTGCGACACTCATTATACCCAGGGCGGAACCGATATCGCCGGTGCATGTAATCCGGATGTGTATAATATAAACTATGAATTTAATGGTGGCAGCGCGCTCCCAGCCGGATATACACGTGTTGAATATATACAAGGTAATGGTAGTTCGTATATTGATACAGGCGTTGTGCCATCAAGTAATTATATTGTTCAAACAAAGATTCAGACAACGGGTAATTTGGGCTCTGGGGTCAAAATGGTTTATGGTGCCAGAAATTCATATAAAGTTAAAGGGTTCGGGTTGCAGTATTTATCTAAGTTCTACTTACAATATAATAACGTTGACCAGGGCGGAACAATTACTCCTGCGGTAAATACTGTTTACAATATTGAACAAAACGCAAACAAAGTTTATGTGAATGGAACCCGGTTAGGTAATACACCCACTTTGTCCACCTTTACACCGGATGCGACTATGTCAATATTTGGAATGAATAATGGTGGCACAACAACTGCTTCTGGTATATTCAAATTGTTTGGTTTCGTTATAAAGGATGCAAATGAAAATGTGAAATTTAATGGTATCCCTGTTAAATATAATAATGTCTGCGGGTTGTATGATACGGTCAGCAAAACATTCTTGCCAAGTGCAACAGGAACGGCATTAACCTGTCCGAATACGGCATATACCGGTGATTATCCGACCGAATACACATACGGTGTGGGGGCGGATATCACAGGTGTGCCGACACGTGCCCACAGTCAATTTGTCGGTTGGTGCACTAACAGTGGCCTGACCAATAATTGTGTCACACCGCAAAGTGTGTCCACAACAGATTATGACGATAAAACATTCTATGCCAAATGGTCTTGCGATACCGGATATACGGAAAATGCGGCCGGCACAGTGTGCGAGGCAAATACCATAACAATCAAACTGAACAAGAACGGAGGAACCGGGACATGTGGTGGTGCGGGTGGCACAACCGAGGGAACATTGACCTGTACATATGATGGTGCATGTACGGCGCCAAGTTGGAACGCCACTACATGCAACATCAATAATGGTTCCAAAATCTTTACAGGTTGGAACATGCAAAGTAATGGTGGCGGTATATCCTATGCGCCGGGTGCCAGTATCCAGAATATAATCAGCAGTGGTACAACGCGTCTGTATGCGATGTGGTCCGATGTGACATGTGATATTACGAATGGTGGTGGCACCGCATCGAACACGACGACCAATACCCCAACATGTGCGGTGACATGTGACACAGGATACGGCACCAGTGGCACATACACCGGAACGGCGGGCACCACAACGGTATCTTATACCTGTGCGGCAACCGATTATACAATGCAATATCTGTGCAGCGATGGCGAAGCGGGATGGAATTTTGCCGGCACGGCACCGACCGCAACGAACCCGGTGCATTATGGCGATAATGTGACATTGGCGGCGGATCCGTATAACAGTCAAACCGGTTGCCGCAAAATATGGAATGTTCAGGGCGAATATTGCGATAATTGCTTTACATTCGGTGGTTGGACAATTGATGCCGAAAGCGCGGCGTTGGAAGACCCTGATTTAACGCACGCGGCCAATTCCAGTGTCAGCCCATGGGGAAATACCGGTGGTACAGATTGGTGTATTGTGAATACGACCGGGGTATGCAGTGCGTATAGTGCGGATGATACCTTCTTGGTGCGTCCGCAATATACCCCGAAACAATATGATATTACATATATGTATGCAACCAGTCCGGTAGATAATAATGCGTCTATGCCGGCGGATTATACATATACCGTTGGTACCAGTATTAGCAATGCGGACCAGACCCCACCCGCACACGCCACATTTAATGGTTGGTGCACAGGCGCGAATGGAACCGGAACATGCTATAATGCCGGTCAATCCATTACAATTGGCAATCGCGCCCATGGTGATATAACATATTACGCAAATTGGTCATGTGGTTCGGGATATACTTTGACATACGATGCAAATAACCAACCGGTATGTTCGGCGGATGCAATAACGTGTCCGGCAACCCAATATTTGCCGGCGAATGCGACAACTTGTGTTGATTGTACGGCGGGTAATTATTGCCCGGGTGGGTCATTTACATTTAATGAAACAACGGCCCAGGGTATATATGTGTGTACGACAAATACTTATTCCAATAATGTGGCGGCGGCGTGTACGGCGTGCGCGACCGCAAATGGGTACACGAACAGTGGTTCGAACGCGGCGGATCATGCATATGAATCTTCGTGCAAAACAACGTGCAGCGCGGGTCAATGTGTTGCGACGGCACGTGCCGCGTGCGCAAATGTCGGTCCCGGCGGTTGGGCGACGGGTGGCATAGTTTCCCAAGGTTCCACATTGGCGTGCAATGTGTGCCCGACGGGACTGACCACCATTGGGTATGGTGCCGGTGCGGACGAAGCCGACGATTGTGGACGTGTTTTGCATCTGGGTGAAAATCACATGTATCTGCGCGGGGCGTCCAAAACCAACCCGTCTTTGCATGTCAAGGTTGGTGATACTGTATTCTATGGGAATATGTCAACATCATTAAAGAATATGTCCGATAATATAAATAAAAAATTAAGATTAAAATATAACGATACAACATATTCGGTATATGATGACAGTGTCGCCGATTAATTCGTGATAAAAATAATACATTAACAAATTGACAACACAAAATATTTCTGTATGCTGATCAAAAAGGATGTTAAATGAACAAAAAACAGAAAATATTTATGTTGGCGGGTTTGATGGCGTTGGCGGCGGCGTGTAAAAAGCAACCGATTCCGGAACCAAATCCCACCCCCACACCGAATGTGCCGACTGACACCATTGTGCCACCAACGCCCGGTGATACAATCACGCCGGTGACGCCGGGTGACACGATTGTGCCAATACCGCCAATGGATACGGTACGATTGATGATAAAAATAAATAATGCCACCGGGGAAATATCTTATCCGGCCATGGATACGATAAGAAAATATTTGCATATGGATAAAATAGTCGTATTGGATTGGCGTGTTCCACCAAACCTTACGAACGGTTGGACGCCAATAGGCTTTTCTATTGTCAAAGATACTTTGCGACCCCGTTTTGCTTTGTCGTTTAATGTTATCGGTGATGGTAAAATTTATGTTAATAAAAATTATGGCGGGGCCAGTATTCCGTGTGCGGATTCATTAAATATATCTAAACTGGGCATGACGGAATGCGACAGCGCCGTTTACGCCGGATGGGGGTTTGTGCCATATGTCAAATATTCAAAATTACGTGAAGATCATTTCAAAATGTTAAATGCAATTGGAATGCATCGTGCGATTTTGGGTAAAACCCGGTAAAATTGTTATAAAAAATACCGATAAAACCCACACATTTTTGCGTGTGGGTTTTTGAAAAAATATGTGTTGTATCAATTAGATATTTATTGTTTTTCACCCATTTTCTTGGTGGATTTTAATGCGTTGCGCAATGATGCCAATGCGACTTCGTATATGCGACTTGAAAATGTTCGCATATTCATTGTGTCGGCAAAATTCTTGCTGAACACATCAGCCAAATATTCCAACTGGGCGGGTGATATTACGAAAACTTCGCTGGTTATACTTGTTGGTTGTAATTGTTTTATTGATTCTTTCATTTTTTTGTCGGCCCCCTGTTGTCCCGAAAATGCACAATTTTGAATAAAATTTTCAATTGTGGCTTGTTTATTTTTCTAAACGTATTATATCATAAAGTATCTTGACCGCAAGACACAAAATTTGCTATACCAAGATTTGACAAAAGACAAGGAAAAGTTATGGCTATGAATATTATTCAAAAAATATTGGGTTCGGCGAACGATCGTTTGGTTAAATCTTATGATAAAACCGTTTCATTGATAAATGATTTGGAACCCAAATATCATGCGATGAGTGATGAAGAATTACGGGCGCAAACAGATGTCTTGCGTGGGCGTATTGCGAATGGGGAAAAAGAGAAAAATATTTTGCCTGATGCATTTGCCGCCGTGCGCGAGGCATCGGTTCGAACCATAGGTTTGCGGCACTTTGATGTTCAAATGATTGGGGGAATGGTTTTGAACAACGGTCAAATTGCAGAAATGAAGACCGGTGAAGGTAAAACATTGGTCGCGACTTTGGCATTGTATCTTAAGGCGCTGTATGGCAAAGGCGCGCATTTGATTACTGTTAATGATTACTTGGCATCGCGTGACGCAAAATGGATGGGTCAAGTTTATGAATTTTTGGGCCTGAGCGTTGGAATTATTCAGCATGATATGACCGATGACGAACGCCGTGCGGCATATGCGTGTGATATTACATATGTGACCAATTCTGAATTGGGCTTTGATTATTTGCGTGACAATATGAAGTTTTCAAAGTCGCAACAGGTGTTGCGGCCCCTGTTCTTTGGTATCGTTGACGAAGTTGATAGTATTTTGATTGACGAGGCGCGCACGCCACTGATTATTTCTGGCCCATCCGAAGATATTAGTGAATTGTATAACAAGGTTGATGCGGTTGTGGCAAAACTTTCGCCGGATGATTATAAAAAGGATGAAAAAGACCGCCATGTCACATTGACCGAGGGCGGTGTGGATTCTGTGACGCGCCTGCTTGCGGATGCGGGGTTGTTGGTTGGCGATAATCTGTATGCGCCCGAAAATGCCGCCTTGGTTATGCATATTCAGCAATCTTTGTTGGCGCATCATTTGTTCCAAAAAAATGTGAACTATGTTGTGCGTGATGGTGAGATTTTAATTGTTGATGAATTTACCGGGCGCGTAATGACCGGGCGGCGATTTGGTCGCGGTCTGCACCAGGCGATTGAGGCCAAAGAACATGTCACAGTTCAACCGGAAAATCAAACCGTGTCCAGTATTTCTTACCAGAATTTATTCCGTTTGTATGAAACTTTGGCCGGTATGACCGGAACCGCCATGACCGAAGCCGCCGAATTCGATGAGATTTATAAATTGCGCGTGGTTTCAATTCCAACCAATCGTCCGGTCGCGCGCGTGGATCATCATGATGAAATTTATCTTAATAAAAATGAAAAATATGATGCGATTGTCAATCAAATTGCTGATTGCCTTAAACGAAAACAGCCGGTTCTGGTGGGAACGGTTTCAATTGAAAAATCCGAAGAATTGGCCGATGTGGTTCGCAAACGGTTGGGGGTAAATCCGGCGGTGTTGAATGCGAAACACCATCAATCCGAAGCAAAAATTGTTGCCCAGGCGGGTGCGCCCGGTGCGATTACCATTGCGACAAATATGGCGGGGCGTGGAACCGATATTAAACTTGGTGGAAATGCCGAAGATTTGATTGCCGATTTGGATAAAGACGCCCCAGATTACGATAAGAAAAAGAAAGAAATATACGACACAATCGAAAAGAATAAAAAGATTGTTTTGGATGCGGGTGGTTTATATGTGATTGGGACAGAACGACATGAATCGCGGCGCATAGATAATCAGTTGCGCGGGCGCAGCGGACGTCAAGGCGACCCGGGTGATTCAAAATTCTTTTTGGCGTTGGATGATGATTTGATGCGTATATTTGGTGCGGCGCGTCTGTCGGGAATGCTTACAACACTGGGGTTAAAGCCGGGTGAAGCGATTACGCATCCATGGATTACCAAGGCATTAGAGAAAGCACAAAAACGTGTTGAGGCCCGTTATTTCGAGGCGCGTAAAGAATTGTTAAAATATGATGATGTTATGAATGAACAACGCGGGGTTGTTTACAAACAACGTGATGATTTGATGACATCAAATGATTTGACACCTTTGGCGCACGAGATGATAGCGGATGTTGTTGAAATAATCTGCGAGAATAATATCCCGGAAAGGGTTCAGCCGGCGGATTGGAATATCAAAGGTATTCATGACGCAATGGTTCGTATTTTTGCGTTGGATATTACCGATTTGGAAAATTGGAAACAGGATGAAACACTTACCGACCGCAAGGCGTATGATACTTTGTTGGGTTTGGCGATGCAGCGGTATCAAAACCAAGCCGACAAATATGGACCAGAGATGATGCAGACCGCATCGCGACAAATGATGTTGGGTGCGTTGGATTCTGTGTGGAAACAACATCTGCAACAAATGGATTATTTGCAGACCGGTATTGGGCTGCGGGGGTATGCACAAAAAAATCCATTATATGAATATAAGCGCGAGGCGTTGGGTTTGTTCAAAAACACAATCAATAATTTTAAGATTATGTCGGTGGCGTATATTTCGCGTATGGAATTAACACGTGCTGATGTTGATGCGACCGAAAAGCAACGCAATGAACATGACCAATCTTTGAATGTCGCCGGCGAGGCCCGACGCAATGCGCCCTGCCCGTGTGGTTCAGGATTGAAATATAAACATTGCTGTGGAAAATTAAAATAAATTAAAAGCCCCGTAAAACCGGGGTTTTTAATTAACAAAAAAATGAATTTTTTCAAAATATGTGATTGCCTTGGGTGTTAAAATTTGCTAGTGTGCGTTGTATGAAAGGAACATTTATTCATCTTCGCACGCACAGTCGTCTGTCCATCGGGGCCAGCACCATAGAGGTTAAAAAAATTCCAAAACTTTGTTTGGAAAATGATATGTTTGCGTGTGCATTAACCGACACGAATATGATGTCGGGATGCGCGGAATTTTCGGATGTTATGCCGTCCGCCGGCGTTCAACCAATTGTTGGCGTAGAAATAACATTGAACCATCATACGGCCGACCCCAAAATGTTGCGCACATCTTCTTTGTCCAAGGTTGTTTTGTTGGCACAAAATCATGATGGGTATTTGAATTTGTGTGAACTAAGTCGTGTTATGTATATGCGTGGCGAGAATCATCATCTGGGGCCATATATTACTTTTGATGAGTTGGAATCGCATTCGGCCGGTGTTATTTGTTTGTCGGGCGCGCATACCGGGCCGATTGGTATGGCAATATTAAATGCCCAGGATAATTTGGCGCGGAATCATGCAGAACATTTTGTTAAAATATTTGGTGACCGGTTTTATATCGAGATTCAACGTCACGGATTAGAGGCCGAGATAAAAACAGAACCGGCATTTTTAGAAGTTGCAAAATCTTTGAACATTCCAATTGTTGCAACAAATGATGTTTGTTTTGCCGGTCCGGGCGATTACGAGGCCGCAGATGCATTAAGTTGTGTTCTTAATCAAACCAAGGTTATTGACCCGGACAGGCCACGAAAATCATCGGAACAATACTTTAAGAGTTCTGCGGAACTAATTGATACTTTTGCGGATTTGCCCGAAGCGATTGAAAACACAATCAATATAGCACGGCGTTGTGCGTTCTTTGTAAATGTTCATGAAAAACCGTTGTTGCCACGTTTTGGTGATAATTTTGATGACGAGTGTAAAATGTTGCGCGACAATACAATGGATGGTTTGACCGCGCGATTGAAACAACACAACATTACAGACACCGCCCCATATTTTGAACAGGCAAATTATGAATTAGATGTTATTATTGGGATGGGTTTCCCGGGATATTTTCTTATTGTTGCAGACTATATCGATTGGTGCAGAAAACACGATATTTTAACCGGACCGGGACGTGGTTCGGGTGCTGGGTCCATCGTTGCGTGGGCGTTGGGAATTACACACGTTAACCCGTTGCAGTATGGATTGTTGTTTGAACGGTTCTTGAATCCAGACCGTATTTCTATGCCGGATTTCGATGTTGATTTTGAACCCGGCGGAATTGAACAAGTTTTGGCATATATTTGTGATAAATACGGGCACGATTCTGTGTGTCGTATCATAACGTTTGGCAGTCTTCAGGCGCGTGGCGCAATTCGTGATGTTGGACGTGTTTATGGAATACCGTATTCTAAATCAGATCGGCTTTCCAAAATGATACCAATGGAGGCAAAGAAGTTAAAAGATGCCGTTGATACATCACAAGAAATTCAAAATGTTTTGAACGCGGACACCGATATGGCCAAGGTTGTGTCTATTGCCGAAGAATTAGAAGGTTCATTTAGGAACCTTGGGCAACATGCGTGTGGTGTTGTTATTGGCGACCGGCCAACGACAAAAATTGCGCCGGTTTATCGTGACCCGGCAAACCCGTTGCCTTCGTGTCAATTTGATGGCCATTATTTGGAATCGGCCGGGTTGATAAAGTTTGACTTTTTGGGTTTGGAAACTTTGGTTGTGTTAAAGTATGCAACAAAACTTATCCAAAAAACGCATCAACAAAATATAAATCTGGACGATATTCCAACCGATGATAAAAAAACATTGGCGTTGTGGCAATCGGGTATGACCGAAGGTATATTCCAATTTGATGCCCCGTTTGTTCAACAGACATTGCGCAAGATGCATCCTACAAACTTTTTGGAAATTTCTGCGTTAAATGCGTTAAATCGACCGGGGCCCATTGCATTTATTCCGCAATTTATTGCGCGTATGCATGGTGAAGAAAAAATCGGGTATGTTCATCCGCGCGCAGAACCAATATTAAAAGAAACCTATGGTATTATCGTCTATCAAGAACAGGTTATGCAATTGACGCGCGCTTTGGCGGGATTCACGCGTGGCGAATCTGATACTGTGCGCAAGGCGATGGGTAAAAAGAAATTGGATTTGTTGGCGAAATTGGAAGTTAAGTTTTTGGATGGGTGTAAAAAAGAAGGAACTTTGGATGAAGCGACCGCCAAGGATTTGTGGGAAAAGTTCAAAGAATTCGCAAAGTATGCATTTAACAAATCGCACGCTATTGCCTATTCTATTGTGGCAAATCAATGTGCGTACCTTAAGGCGCATTTCCCGGCGGAATTTTTGGCGGCATCTATGTCCAGTAATATGAACGATACCGACCAATTGGCGTTGTTTGTTGATGATGCAAAGTCAAACTTTGGTATTCAAATTGTTGCGCCAGATATTAACAGAAGTGAATCTTTGTTCACGGTTGATGGTGGCAAAATAATTTATGCTTTGGCCGCGATTAAGGGTGTTGGTGTTGCGGCAACCGATGCGATTATTGCAGAACGTGCCAAGGGCAAATTCAAAAACATAACCGATTTTGCAAAACGTTGTGCGCCGATAATAAACAAGCGTGTTTTAGAGGCCTTTGCCAAGGTTGGTGTGTTGGATTCTATCAATCCAAATCGTGCAGAAATATTTATGAACGCAGATATGATTTTATCCTATGCTGCAAAATCCAAAGAAAGTGCAAATATGTTATCGCTGTTTGCAAACACGGTTGAAGACGATGTTGCCGAAGATCGCTTGGCCAAGAATTTGGTTAAAACCACACCGTGGACGTTCGGTCAAAAATTGGAAAATGAATTGTCAGCATTGGGTTTTTATATATCGGCGCATCCCTTGGATCAATATAAACATTTGATTAGTCGGGCGCGTTTGGCGACCAGTACGAAATTGGCCGAAATGCCGGACCGTACAAATGTGCGAATCGCCGCAAATGTGAATTCTTATTCGCATCGGCGAACCAAGACCGGCAAAGAAATGATAACCATAAATGCATCCGATGGGTTTGGCAATATTGATGCGGTTGCGTTTGGTGATGCGGTTGCGAATTTAACCGGGGTTTTAGGAACGGAAACCGAGGTGGTAATTTCTGGGCGCCTGTCCAATCGTGATGACCGTGTGTCTGTGTTTGTTGATTCTATTATGCCGTTGGCGCAATGGGTGGCGGGAATTGCGAAAAAGATTACATTGGATATTCGGGCGCAATCTGTGTTGGCGGATGTGAAAAAGGCGTTAAGCACCCTGCCCGTCGGGAAAACGCGCGTTGCATTAAATCTGTATTCGGGTGACAAGAAAACAACAATTGAATTACGTGGCGGTGTCGAATTGGGCAAGAACACAATTAAAGATTTTACAGGATTGGGTATAAAGGTGACAATAGAATGATAAAGCATATTCCGGTTTTGTTGGATGCGGTTATGAATGCGGTTGGCGATATTCGTGGTGCACGCGTCATAGATGCGACATTTGGCGCGGGCGGGTATGCGCGGGCGTTTTTGAATGCGGGTGCGAATGTTTTGGCGTTTGACCGCGACCCCAATGTGTTGGATGACGCACAAAAAATCAAACAAGAATTTGGCGCGAGATTTGAGTTTGTGCCACGACCGTTTTCGGCAATGGCGGAATTGACCGATAAATTTGATGCGATTGTTTTCGATTTGGGGATTTCTTCAATGCAAATTGATAATCCGGAACGTGGGTTTTCCTTTCGTGCCGATGCGCCGTTGGATATGCGTATGTCGGGCAATGGGCCAACGGTTTGTGAAATGTTTGAACAATGGACGGTGGCTGATATAACAAAAATCCTGCGCGATTATGGTGATGTTAAACCGGCGGTGGCGATTGCAAATGCAATAAAACAAAAAATGCCCACGACCACATTTGAATTGCGTGATTTGATTCATAATCCGCGTGATATTGCCCCAACCTTTCAGGCGTTGCGTATCGCTGTAAATGATGAAATGGGTGAATTGCAACGCGCGTTGGATTCGGTGCCGGGTTTATTAAACATTGGAGGCAAATGCATTTGTGTGACGTTTCATTCGTTGGAAGACAGGGTCGTCAAAGGTACTTTTCGCGATTGGACGGTCACGCCGGGTGACCCACGTATGCCACAAACATCACAACCAAAATTTGAATTAATGCGCGCGCAAACACCCACAAAACAAGAGGTTGAAAAAAATCCGCGTGCACGCAGCGCGCATATGCGCGGGGTCGTAAAATCATGTTGACCCCATGCGAATGATTTTTGTAAGATTACAAAAAGACAAAAAAAGGAAAGGAAATGAAAAAACTGTTAGTTGGTTTGACGGGGGCGTTTTTGACGGGTAAATCTTTTGCAAATCCTGCCTGTGCGGTGTGCACAATTGCCATTGGCGCCACGTTATCTATATCAAGAAAACTTGGGGTTTGTGATAATGCGGTTGCAATTTGGGTTGGTGCATTTTTGGTTTTAATGGGATATTGGCTTATCAAGTGGTTTGACAAGAAAAATTGGCATTTTTGGGGACGTGATATTATTTTAATATTGTTGTCTTTTTCGGTGATTGCGGGTCTGTATATAAAACATTTAACCTACAACCGGTGTTATTGGATAATTGATGCATTTTTGTTCTGGGCCATGGTTGGCGGTGCAATTTATATTTTATCGCAAAAGTTATATGAATTTATGAAACGTCGCAATAATAATCATGCGCATTTCCCATTTGAAAAGGTCGTTTTGGCGTTGGTTATGTTATTTATTGCAAGTTTTATTGTTGCCAAATTAGCCGCGTAAGTTAACAAGGAGAAAAAGATGAAAAACAGCACAAAGAAAATGTCTTTGGAAGAAATGGTTAAAAAAGTTGATGAATCAAAAAAGATAAATCCTTTGGATTTGTCTTCTGACCAAGATTTGTCTATTGCTTTGATGAACTTGGTGTCATTAGAAGAACATTTCTTTTTCAGTGGCGCCAAAACAAAACAGCCGGGATTTTACGATTTGATAAATGTTGTGCGGAATATGCGCAAAGAATTGATGGAACGAATCGTTGATAAAACCGGCAAACAAGGTAACGAAGTTTGGTGTATATCAAAGCATTTGTTGGCGGCATCTATGCGTTTGTATGAAGTTGGCACCAAGGCAATGGGTGCCGGTAATAAAAAAGACGCATATAAAATGTTTGAACGCGCATACGAATTATATTCACTGTTTTGGGGATTAAATATGAAAATGATAGACCTTAGCGGTGTTCAGGAAACGGAACCTGAATTTTACAGTGCCGTTTTGGATAAAGATGCGAAAAAATCAAAAGATGTAAAAAAAGAAATGGTTGAATCGCGTTCAGCCGTCCAGAAATTGGGCGATTGGGTTAAAAAAACTGTGAATTGTTGTATAGAATAAAAAAAACAGGTTGATTCAAATTTGGGATTTTTACTATAATCGCGGTTGAAGGGAGTGAAGTGTTAAGGACGAAAGGGATTTTTTCTTGGTTTTGCACCTTTTTGGCAATGTTTTTTGTCGATGTGTCCTGTGCGGTCCAAGCACCCAATCCGCGCGTGTCCGATTCGGAATCTGTATCGCGACAGGTCAACACTGACACTCAATCACGTCGTGCGACTGCGTCGCCGACACGTATACGCATAATTGGGCCGACGCGCGTAAATGCCAATGGCGGTCGCAGTGCGACAACATTGACCGCCGTAAGGGTTGATTCTCAAAATACGCGTGCAAATTCTTCTACACGCAGTGCGGTGCCAACCGCGCGTGCACGCAGTGCCAAGTCCGGCACAACAAACGCGCGTGCGGGTGCAAATGTCGCATCGGGCCCCAAGGGCGTTGCGCGCAGTGCAACCGCCCGCGCCACCGCGGTATATAATGATGTTAGCAAGATTGGTGGCGGATACGCCGAATGTCGCGAATCGTACGCAACCTGCATGGATCAAATGTGTGCAAACGCCAATGAAACATATCGCCGGTGTTTTTGCAGTGATCGTTTTACAAAATTCCGTGACATAGAAAATTCTTTGGACCAGGCAATGATTATGTTGCAACAGTTCCAAGATAACAATTTGAATGTTGTTGATAAAACCGCGGCCGAAGTTGAAGCAATGTATTCCCCGACCGTTGGCGAGTTGGCTATCAAGAAAGATACCAGTGCCGCCGCCAAGGCGTTGGATGCAATCAATGATTTGTTGTCGGGAAAATCGTCTTCGTCTTATTCGTCTTCATCTGGTTCTTTGGGGATATTGGATTTAGACTTTACCACAGATTTTGATGACATTTGGTCAAGCGATGCCAGTTCCATATTTTCGTCCAGTGGCACAGATATGTCCACGTTGGAAGGCACGGCATTGTTTAATGCGGCACAGAATCAATGTGTCCGTTTAACCCAAAATAATTGCAGCAGTGATGCGATGTTTTCTATGTCGCGCAGTTCGTACAATATTTTGATAACCCAAGATTGCAACATATATGAAAAGAATTTGAACAAAAAACGCGAAACCGTGGCCCAGGCCGTACGTACGGCCGAAAAATACTTGCGCGAGGCACGTTTGGAAGAATACCGTTCGCACAATTCGGCGGACGTGAACGAATGCATTGCCAAGGTTCGTGATGCGATTTTGGCGGATACCGCGTGTGGTGCAAACTATAAACGTTGTTTGGACCCTACGGGGGCATATATCAATGGCGCAACGGGCGAACCGATTTACAGCCCGCGGTTATTTAAGTTGGAAGAGACTATATCATTAAGCGGTGATATCAATGGTGATGTGTTGCAACAAAACCCCAGTTACGATAAATATTTGGAAAATTATCGTAAATATGTGACGCGTGAATTGGATACATGTCGTGATATTGCGGACTTTGTATGGACGGAATTCAAACGGAATGCAATTATTGAAATTGCCCAGGCACAAAGCGCAAAGATTGAAGAAGTCAAATCGTCCTGTGTGGACACGATGGCGGAATGTTATGATACCCAAACAAACGCATTAAAGAATTTTGATAAAAACACGGCAACTACGGCCGCGGCACTGGGACGGTATACTGCGCGTGATATGTGTCGCGAAAAGGTGACGACCTGTGCCGCATTGTATGGCAGCCAAACAGAAACCAGCACCTGCACATTCGATAACCGTGGTCATTTGACCAGTAATGCGAAAACATGCGGACTTGCGTCTTTGTTGAATTATGTTGAAACGGTGGATTCTTTGAATGTTGTCGAAAAGTGCGAAAACGCCCTGCAAGAATATGTGACGAAACTGTGTACGCCTGATAATACCACATATTCATATCCATATAATTGTCGCAGTATGACATTTAGTGGCAGTGGTACCAACAATTTGCGTGAAACGTTGGAGAATTTTGCGTTGCAAAATTGTCGTGACCCGTTAAAAACAAACGAAATCAAAACTTATACCGATTTGGGTAACCAAATGCCCCAGATACGGGTACAGATTGATTCTTTGATTGCCGGGGTTCGTGACGCGTTAAGTTCATCACTGGCCGAGGTTTGTAATGATTTGGGTGGTATGTGGGTGCCACAGCCCGAACCCAACTCTACATATTTGCAATCGTTCTATAATACGGCATTTGGGGGATATTTGCCCGACAATACTTCTGGCAAGGCCACCGGTGCCGACTATGGATATTGTTATAAAAACAGTGCGTATCTTGCGTGCCAAGAATATGAAAGATTGGGCGAAGATAAAGATGAAAAATTTGCAGAATGGAACGAGGCAACCCAGACCTGTGTGTTGTATGATGGGTGGTATCGTTACAAATGCGGCGAATTGGGTACAGGGTATTATTTGGATGGTGTGTGTTACATCATTGCCAATTGATGAACTGGATAAAACGAGCAAAAAGGAAAGGTAATGTTTGGTAAAAAACTTGTGGTAAGTGTGTTTGCTTTGACCATTGGTGCGGGGGTCGCGATTGCGGCTTCTACATCTCGGTCGGGCAGTCTAAGGGTCAACCCCGCGACGCAATCTGTAAAATCGGTGTCGAATCCGGTGGCGACAACATCTGCGTCTTCGCGTATGGCCACTTTGCCGGGCCCAACCAATATCAGTACTAAACCAAAACTGCCGTCGGCGGCATCGGCGGCCCAAGTGGGGGATTTGAAAGATAAACTGGACCAATTGGCCCAAGATGTTGCCGATTTGGCAAACGCCGGTGTTGATGAAAATGCGGTGCGTGATATTATAAATTCTGAAGTAGATGAAAAAATTGCGGCGATAAAACCGACTGCGGCCATTCGGTATGTTGATTCAACCGGTGATTTGCAATATCAAGATTCAGATGATTCGTGGCAAACGTTCGCAAACAAATCGGATTTTGCCGGTGCGGACGGTAAAAATATAGAATTACAAAAAACCACTACCGCGATTCAATGGCGCGTCAAGGGTTCTGGCGAAGCGTGGGTAGATTTGGTTTCTTTGGACGAAATTACCGGTGCCACGGGCACGACCGGTGCGGATGCGTGTGAACCTAAATATTCATCGGCAATCACCGCGGATGGCGATACGCGTGTCACGATAACCTGTGTGAATGATGATACCAAGGTTTTGGGTCAATACACAGTGTCCAAGGGCGCGGATGGCGCAATCCCATGTCCGGGCGGTATAGAATTAGAACAAGATACGGCGTATTCTGGGGCGGATGGTGCCACCAAGTACGATCTTGTCTGCAAGGAATAAAAACAAATAAACAAACAATAATTTAGGAACAAAAGGAAGCGAAAATGAAAACAAATAAAATAATCTTTGGCGGAATCTGTGCAACGGTTGCAATGTTGATTGGTGCAAATGCGCACGCAGATCGTGTCATCGGCAGCATCGTTGTGGAACGTGGTCCCCAGGGTGTGCCGGGTGTGGGTATTACATATCGTGGTGAGGTCGCAGATTGTGACGAGTTGGCCGGCCTGACCGGTATGGTCCAAGGTGATGCATACTATAACCGTGAAGAAGGTTTGTTATATATCTATAATGGTACATCGTTCCCGGAATGCCCGGGCGGTGGTGTTCCGTTCAAGGGTGAACAGGGTGAACAAGGACCCCAAGGTGAACAAGGACCGGCCGGTCAAACATGCGCGATTACCGCAGAAACCACCACTACAACCGTTGATGGCAAAGATGCGGTTAGAACGACCATGAAAAACAGTTGTACAAATGAAACAATTGGTTCGTTCACGGTGGCAAACGGTGCCGATGCCGAGGACCCATGTGTACCAACATTTACAACGGCGCACAATGCGGCAACACATAAAACGACCGCACAATATACATGTGGTTCAACCAGTCAATCATTTGAAATCCCGGATGGCGTTGGTGTTTGCGATGATGTTGCAAATGCGGCAACGGCGGTAAAAACATATACCAAGACATATACCGCGCCAACGGCGACCGCGGCGGGTTATGTGGCGTTACAACAAACGATGTGCGACGGTGGCACCAATACCACCAATTACCAGGATACATGTACGCCGATTATTTCATCCAACAAAGATATTTGCAGTGGCAACGGCGGGACATATATGGAATGCACACGCCAAGATACCGGTGCGGCGTATAATATCTGCAAGGCGATAACCACAGAAAACGCCAGTGCAATTTCTACGGCAATCAGCACTGCACAAACCGCGGCGGAAAATGCGGCCAGTGCGGCAAGCGCGGCACAATCAACCGCAAACACAACCGCGAACCAGGTTAATAATGAAAACACTGGGTTGGTGGCAACATACAGCTTGGCATCCCAGGCGAACACTGGTCTGGCAAACAAGTTGTCCAAAAACGTCACGTTCGCCGAAGAAACGGTCGATGGGGTGCTCTCATATGTATTAAAAGAAGGCAACACCACGGTCGCGGTTTTGGCCGCCAAAGAAGACCTGAAAGGTGACCCGGGTGACACGCCGTGCAGTGATATTCAGGTTGTAAAAAATACTTCTGCAAGTACAGAAGAGGCAGCGCAATATGATGTAATCTGTGTCGAGTAAGGAAAGGATTGTGAAATAAACAAAAAGGAAGTCAAATGTACAAAAAAATGACTTTTTGGGGCGTGTGTATGGCGCTGGCCATGGTGGTCGGTGCGCCGGCGGTCGCGGCAGATAGGGTTATTGGTAATATTATTGTGCCAATCCCATCGAACGGGACCAACGGTGCGGCGGGTGCCGATGGTGCGTCTGCATACCAGATTTGGTTAAATGCCGGCAACACCGGAACCGAGGCCGATTTCTTGGCATCATTGGTCGGTGCCCCCGGAACAAATGGCGTTGATGGTGCGCCCGGTGCGGCGTGTGAATCAACATTGACCACCACACAGTGCGGACCTGATTTAACCCAGAAGTGCCCTGTTGCGACCAAGTCCGGTGTTATATATACCAAGACGGATTGCAATAACGCCAATCCAACGCAGGATGTTGTGTACAACGGTGCAGATGGTGCAACGGGTGCAGCCGGTGCGGCGTGTCAATCGACGTTGACCACCACACAGTGCGGACCTGATTTAACCCAGAAGTGCCCTGTTGCGACCAAGTCCGGTGTTATATATACCAAGACGGATTGCAATAACGCCAATCCAACTCAGGATGTTGTGTATAATGGTACAGATGGTGCAACAGGCGCAACCGGTGCGGCGTGTCAATCAACGATAACATCCACTGTATGCGGACCGAACGAAACGGTTCAGTGTGCAGAATCTGGTAAGAATGGTGTTCGCATAGCCAAGACAGATTGCAATAATGAAAACCCAACATACGATTATGTGTATAATGGCAATGATGGTGCAAACGGAACAAATGGTAATGACGGGGTTGGCGTTTGTGATGGTATTACATCGGCCAACCTGAATAAAACTGTCAAGAATACAACCAGTGTTTATACGGCGGCAACATCTTCGGCGGCGGGCTATTTGACGAATACCAGGACCATGTGCGATGAAACAACTGTTGCGACCGATACAGTGCAGGATACATGCATGCAAATCGTAGATACCCGTACCAGCGGTGCCTGTGACGGTGCATATTTGATGTGTACGAATCAAACCACCAATGCGACATATTATGTATGCAAGGCAATAAGCGGAACAAATGTTAGTTCCATAAGTTCGGCAATCAATACGGCACAGAGTACGGCGGATAATGCGACCAGTGCGGCGCAAACCGCGCAACAAACCGCAAACGGCAAGGTTGACACGACAACATTTACAACATATCAATCTAGCGTGACAACCGCATTGTCTGGCAAGGCGGACAGCAGTGATTTGACCACGGCAAATGGCAAAATTACCGCGTTGGAAACAACGGTTGGTGATGCAACCAGTGGTTTGGTTAAACAGGTGGCGGCAAATACCAACGATTTGTCCAATAAATTGGATTCATCGGCCGCGGCATCGACATATTTGACTCAAACGAATGCATCAAATACCTATGCAACCAAGACTGCGTTGGGAACGGTTGAATCCACGGCTAACACAGCGGCGTCCAATGCGTCCAGTGCGTTGAGCACGGCGAATACGGCATCCAGTAATGCATCGACCGCGTTGACAAATACACAAACATTGAACACGACCGTGTATGGCGCCGCCGATGGCAGTGAAACCGCAAGTGGTTTGACGACAATTGTTGGTAAAACGGCCTCTAGTGGTTTGCGTGGGACGGTTGCAACCAATACATCGAACATTACTTCGTTGCAGACACGGGCAAGCAATCTTGAAACCACCGTCAATGGTAATGGGACGGCGGCGAATCCAGGTTTGGCGTCAGAATTGGCAACATTGAAAAGCCAATACAGCGCATTGTCGTCAGATTACAGCGCTTTGGTAACGCGTGTTGAAGCAATGGAGAGATGTTCTTCTTGCGCAGCACCATCAGCAGACAATTAGTCTGTGTCGTGAACATGTGGTTTATATAAACAAACACCGCCAAACGGCGGTGTTAAATTTTAATAATGATTGCCTTAATCTTCGCCGGTAAATGTTTTAAGCATTTTTATGACGGCTGCGCGTTGTTCGTCGGTTGCCAATCGCCAATAAAGCCGTATCAATTCTAAACTTTCTGTGCGCAACATTGGGTCGTCTGCGTCGGGTTGATGCAGGTGTATCGACCGATTTGCGCGCGTTTCGTCCGGCATATTGCCCGGCAATCCGTTAAAGAAAAATGATACCGGGGTTTGCATCGCGGAACCAATTTCAAACAAACGCGATGCAGATATACGATTGTCCGCCGTTTCATATTTTTGAATCTGTTGAAATGTCACACCACATTTTTGTGCCAAATCTTTCAAAGAAAGCCCCAACATTGTGCGCCGCAACTGCATACGCCGGCCAATGTGTTGATCAACGGTGCTTGGGATATATGTTTTGCCTGCCATAATTTTCCTCCTGGTCAAGGACGCGTTTCCTAGTTCTTTTTATACAATCTTTCTTTTTGTTTTGCAATCAAAAAAGCGGTATGATATGCTTATCAGTGTTAAAAAACTCAAAAGGGGAAAAAGTTATGTCGGGTCCGGTTGTTTTATGTATATTGGATGGCGTGGGTTACAGCGAGAATCGTGCACATAATGCGGTGGCACGTGCCAAAATGCCGTTTTTCCGCGGATTGATAAAGAAATATCCAAATTCTTTGTTGCGTGCCAGTGGTACCGCCGTTGGACTGCCGGAAAATTTAATGGGAAATTCCGAAGTTGGGCATATTTGCATTGGGGCCGGACGCGTAGTTTCGCAATATCTGTTGCGGTTTGCGCGCGAAGATTGGGCGAAAAATAAATCGTTAAATAAATTTATCGCGGATGTTAAACGCGATGGCGGAATTGTGCATTTTGCGGGGTTGATGTCCGATGGTCGCGTTCATGCCGATGTGCGCGATGAAATGAAAATCGTAAAATATATCTTGGATGCGGGCCTGCGCGTTTGTATCCATTTTATTGGCGATGGGCGCGATACGCCGCCGCGGTCTGCAATGAAATATGTCCGGACAATTAAACGTATGTTGGCGCCATATTTCGTGAAAAACCAAGTTTTCTTTGGAACATTGTCGGGACGTTATTATACAATGGACCGCAACAAGAATATGGACCGTACAGAATTGGCATTTAATGCGATTGCGCGCGCCCGGGCCAATTTGCGTGCCGATACAATAGAAAACGCGATAAAACAATCCTATGTTGATGGTGTGACCGATGAATTTTTCAAGCCGACCCTTATAAACGCGGTGCCGATTACCCGGCGTGACGGGTTTGTGTTTGGTAATTATCGCAGTGACCGCGCGCGCCAGATTGTGCGTGCTATGTTGGACACGGGCGCGCATATACTGTGCTTTTCCCAATATGGCGAAGGATTAAACGAAAAATGCCCTGCACTGTTAAATGATATTCCGGTGGAAAATACCTTGGGCGATGTTGTGGCGGTGGCGGGCCTTAGCCAATTGCGTATTGCGGAAACAGAAAAATATAATCACGTCACATACTTTATGGACGCAGAACGCACAATCGATTTTCCGGGCGAAGAAAAGGTCTTGATTGATTCACCGGCGGTTGCAACGTTTGATATGAAACCCGAAATGTCCGCGCCGAAAATCACACGGGCATTGTTGCCAAGACTTAAAAAATTTGATGTTGTTATGATGAACTTTGCCAATGGCGATATGGTTGGACATACCGGAAATGAGCGGGCGACTGTTCAGGCGATGGAATGTTTGGATGAACAACTGGCGCAGATTGTCCCGGCGGTTTTGAAATTGGGCGGGCAAATGTTGATTATTGCCGACCATGGAAACGCCGAAAAAATGTGGGATAATAAGGCAAAGGCCCCGTGGACGGCACATACAAATAATAAGGTTCGCGCGATTTTGGTAAGCGAACCCAAATATAAAAAGATTAAAAATGGCGGTTTGGCGGATGTTGCACCGACAATATTAAAATTGTTGGGTGTAAAAAAACCGGCGGATATGACCGGAAAGAGTCTAGTTTAGTACTTTGCGCCGTGCAAGAAAAAATTCTCGTAACAATTCGGCGGATTCGTCTGCGTATTCTGGCATTTGAATTATGTTCGGGTGCCAAAGGTGTTTGTCGTTGTCAAACACGCGGGCGTTTGCGGTTATGCCGCCGCCCTTGTCGTCCCGTGCCGCAAAATATATATTGCGGATTCGCGCAAAAGATATTGCGGTCGCGCACATTGCGCATGGTTCCAATGAAACATAGATATCACAGTTATCCAAGAATTTTTGTCCCAATTTCTTACACGCACGGTTGATTGCAACGATTTCGGCGTGCAGTGTCGGGTTTTGTTTCCGTTGAACCATATTTTCGCCACGGGCAATAATTTCCCCGTCGCGGACAATCACCGCGCCAATTGGGACATCGCCGCACGCGGCGGCGTGACGTGCCAAATTTAAAACTTGCTTCATTATATTCATAATTGTAAAGTTTACAGCATGGATTCTAAATTGCAAATTATTTCTGGGGCATATCGTGGGCGGAAATTGGCGTTGCCCACGGGCGCGCGACCGACACAAAACATGGCACGTGGCGCAATATTTAATATGCTGACGGGATTTGTGTATGATTGGCAAAAGATGACCGTATGGGATGCCTTTGCGGGTTCCGGGGTGTTGGGAATTGAGATTTTGTCACGGTGTCCGGATGCCACGGTGATATTTACCGATGTGGCGGACGAGTCTATTAAAACAGTGCAGAAAAATGTTTCGGGGTTGAATACGGATTGGACCCGATACAAAATTGACCAGAATGATGCAATTGAACGCATATGTAAATATGGACCGCGGGCGGAATTGGTCTTTGTTGACCCGCCATACGAAAATGCGGATTTGGGCATTGAATTCGTCACAAAATTGGCGGAATGTGCGCGGGCCGGCACCGTTGTTGTCCAAGAAATTGAATCAAATGTGCCATATTCCCCCGATGAAACAAAATGGGATGTTTTGCGGGATAAAAAATATGGTCGCGCGCGTTTTTTGATTTTACGCCGTAACGGTAATAAATAACTTGATTTTTCGTTTGTTTTGGTTCATAATGGGCCGCGCACAACACCCTTGGAGGTTGTGCAGAATTAAAAATTGCAAGCAAAAGGATAAAAAAATGGCAATTGAATTAAAGGCAGAAATTCGCAATGTTGCCGGCAAGGGGGCCGCACGTGCAATTCGTAACAACAAAAACATCCCCGCCGTTATCTATGGTGAAAAGAAAGATCCGGTCGCGATTGAGATTTCCGGTCGTGACTTTGCACCGATTTCCGTGATTCCGGCATTACGAACAAAACTTTTCAATATCACAACAAAAAATGGTAAAGAAGACGCCATGTTGATGGATATTCAATATCACCCGGTGACCGACAAAATCGTTCACGTCGATTTTAAACGCATCGATGTGAAAAAGCCGGTTTGCGTGTCTGTTCCGGTTGAAATTATCAACGCCGAAACGTCCAAAGGTTTGAAATTGGGTGGCGTTTTGAACTTTGCGGTCCGTAAAGTCTCGGTTGTGGCGTTGGTTGATAAATTGCCGGAAAAAATCGTTTTGGATTTGGCCGATTTGACCATTGGTGATACCGTTCACGGTTCTGATTTGAAATTGCCGGATGGCGTGTCGTTGGGCCTGCACCAGGCAGAATTGGCGTTCGCCACAATTGGTGGTAAAATGCCAGAAGAAGCCGACACCAAGAAGCCTGCGGCTGACGCTGCCGCGGCGGCACCGGCCAAGAAATAATTGGTGTTGTCGATATAAATATGTTTGCGGGGCATTTGCCCCGCATTTTTAATCACTAATACCAACCATTAAATTTTATTCCTATGGTCTTGAAATGGGGTTTGGTGGCACTATATCTGTGTCATACCAAGAAAGATTCAAACAGGAGTGAACAAAATGGGAAAAGTATTAGGTATTGATTTGGGTACAACAAATTCCGCCATGGCCTTTATGGATGGCGCGGATCCAAAAATCATTGAAAATGCCGAAGGTGGTCGCACAACGCCGTCTGTGGTGGCGATTACTTCAAACGGTGAACAATTGGTTGGTATTACCGCAAAAAACCAGGCGGTGACTAATCCAGAAAACACCATTTATGAAATCAAACGTTTAATGGGGCTGCGTTTCGATAGTCCTGCCGTGCGCGAGATTATGGCGCGCGTTCCATATAAAATTGTTGCGGGCGATAATGGTGACGCGTGGGTTGAAATTGAAGGTAAAAAATATGCCCCATCACAAATTTCTGCTATGATTTTGGCAAAACTGAAAAAAGATGCCGAGGCGTATCTGGGTGAAACAGTGACCGATGCGGTTATTACCGTTCCGGCGTACTTTAACGATTCCCAACGCCAAGCAACCAAAGATGCCGGTCGTATTGCGGGTTTGAACGTGTTGCGTATTGTGAACGAACCGACCGCAGCCGCTTTGGCATATGGGTTGGATAAAAACAAAAACGGCACGATTGTTGTGTACGACCTTGGGGGTGGTACATTTGATGTGTCTGTTTTAGAAATTGTCGATGGCGTGTTTGAAGTCAAATCCACAAACGGCGATACTGCATTGGGTGGTTCGGACTTTGACGCACGTGTTTTGAAATATTTGATTGATGAATTCAAATCACAAACCGGCATTGATTTGTCGGGCGATAAATTGGCATTGCAACGTTTGAAAGAGGCCGCCGAAAAGGCAAAAATTGAATTGTCGTCCAAGACATCGACCGATATCAACCTGCCCTTCCTTACTGCGGACGCCAGTGGTCCAAAGCACTTTAATACGACATTGACGCGTGCAAAATTGGAATCTTTGGTTGCGGATTTAATTGAACGTACCATCGAACCATGCAAGAAAGCATTAAAAGATGCGGGTATCGAAAAATCACAAATCAACGAAGTTATCTTGGTCGGTGGTCAAACCCGTATGCCGAAAGTGGTTGAAACCGTTAAAGAATTCTTTGGCCGTGAACCGCACAAAGGCGTGAACCCGGACGAAGTTGTTGCAATGGGTGCCGCAATTCAAGGTGGTGTGTTAAAGGGTGATGTCAAAGACGTATTGTTGTTGGATGTGACCCCGTTGTCATTGGGTATTGAAACATTAGGTGGTGTGTTCACACGACTGATTGACCGCAATACCACAATTCCAACCAAGAAATCCCAGGTGTTTTCAACCGCCGAAGACAATCAATCGGCCGTGACTATCCGCGTGTTCCAAGGTGAACGCGACATGGCCGCGGACAACAAATTGTTGGGTCAATTTAATTTGGAAGGTATCGCCCCCGCCCCGCGTGGAATGCCGCAAATCGAAGTATCTTTTGATATCGATGCAAATGGCATTGTTCACGTGTCGGCCAAAGATAAAGGCACCGGCAAAGAACAGGCGATTTCAATTAAATCTGATGGTGGATTAAGTGAAGAAGAAATCAAACGTATGGTTGATGAAGCCGCCGCAAATGCCGAAGTCGATAAAAAGAAACGCGAATTGGCCGAGGCAAAAAATACCGCCGAAACCGCAATTTTTGCGATTGATAAATCGTTAAAAGAACACGGTGACAAGATTAGTGCGGAAGAAAAAGACGCAATCGAAGCCGCGAAAAAAGATTTGGCCGATGAATTGGCCAAAGCGGACGCAACGGCGGAAGGATTGAAAGCCAAGACCGACGCGTTAAGCGAAAAAGCTATGAAATTGGGCGAAGCCGTGTACAAGGCACAACAGGCGGCACAAAATGCCGAAGGTGGCGCGGAATCAAAAGAAAACAAATCTGGTGATGCGCGTGACGCGGACTTTTCGGAAAAGTAACGTTAGTGGTTAGTGTTAGTTGCGGGGTGAAAACCCCGCTTTTTTTACTTCATTTCACCGATATAAATATTCATCGCGGTGGCGACATCCAACAGTGGGTCGTCCGGTTCTATATACGCGTTTGATGTACAAAGGTCTGGAATATTTGGATCGCGCGAAATGTCCCCCGCCGCATAAAAATCCGCCAACGAAACCGTTTTACATACATTATCTTGCAGTGCAGTTATAACATTTGTTTCACGATTTTCAATTGCATCCAATGCACACGTCACCATTTTCGCCGCGGTAATACGGTCCGCCGCGGTTGTGTCACCGGAACGCTGGATATAGTCTGGAAATGCCGCACGGTTTGTAATTCCCGCCGCGGTCAATGCGCGTGATATCATATCGGCCGGGCGACCCGAATGTCCGCGCAATGTGATACCTTCGGATACCATAATGATGCCGTAATCGCGCGGGACACATCGCACGTGTTCCACCAAATCATCAACGTTGAATTTTATTTCGGGTACAATTATCGCGTCTGCGCCAACCGCCACCCCCGCGTTCAGCGCAAGGCGTCCACATTCGCGTCCCATCGTTTGAACAACAAACCAACGATGATGACTGCGTGCCGTTAATAAAACTTGGTCACAATATTTTACCAATTCATTCACCGCCGTATCAAACCCAATTGTGCGGTCGGTAAGCGGTATATCAAAGTCTATGGTTTTTGGAATACACACCAAAGACAATTTCGAATAAATATCATTATTTTTATAGGCCAACGAAAAACTGCCGTTGCCGCCAATCAAAATTAATGCATCAAGGTGTAATGTCGCCAATGACCGTTTAAGATTCTTGTTAAATTGGTCAACACGTCCCATTTTGATTGCGGTTTCAAAATTCATAATGCCTGAATTACCATTGTGCAGAAAACTGCCGGCCATACGCGCCATCTCAACCGGCACCGATTCCGGCGTTAATTCTATTGCATTTGCCGGCATATGGCACAGGCCATCTGTTCCATCAATTATGCCAAACGTCCGCCATCCGCGGTTTCGCGCACCTAAAACGATACGATTTATTACACTGTTCAGGCCGCTGCAATCGCCACCTGTGGTCATAATACCTATCTTTTTCATTTCTCCCCCATTATTTAAGCGAATTATATCACAAATAAGTTGACAAAGAAAACTTTTTTATGCTATTTTGTCCATTAGTAAAACCATCCTCAGGAGATAATGATTATGGCAAACAACAATACTATGGTTATTGGCAAGACAAAACGTTCCACCGATAATATGATTGATGAAGCAATCGCCCAACAGAACAGTTGGTTGAATCGTCGTCGCAATTTTACACGCAGATTTTTGCGTTCTATAAATGTGTTTTCGCACGAAACCGAAGAACCAAAAAAGACCAAGGTTGTTGTTACACGCGAACATACGCCGCGTGACCAGAATAAATCTTTGTTACGCGAATATTGGTTTCCAATACTGTGTGCATTGATTGTATTGTTTGTCGCAATTTGGGTTATCTTTATTCGTATCGGTACACCGCAACGTGTTATCGTGTTGAATGCGAATCCTGTACCCGTTGAAACCGTGTCCCGCGACACGGTTAAAAACATTTCAACGCCGGCTGATATTCCAACATTTGATATTGTGCGTGTCAAAGAAAAAGGAATTGTTGTCGCGGGGCGTTGGCAACCAAACAAAAATATTTCCATTTTAATCAACAACAAAATTGTCGCAACGGAACGAACGAATGAAAATGGTGAGTTTGTTTATGCACCGGCAAATGGTTTGAAACCTGGAAATTATACTTTGTCACTTATGGGTGTGGAACCAAAAATGAAGTCTGCCGATAAAGTGTTCCTTTACATATCCGATGCAGATTATCGTAATTCTGTATCTTTGTTGATGACGCGTGACGGCAGTCGCGTTTTGCAATCACCGTCTATTTTAAAGGATGGCGATTTGACCGTTTCAAAAATCGATTATTTGGACACGGGGCGCATAATTGTGACGGGTGATGCATTGCCCCGCCTTCGCGTATCTTTGTCTTTGGATGATAAATATATTGGATTTTCACGTGTTTCGGATTATAAACATTTTGGTGTCGGTGCCGATGCAGGCGAATTAAAACCGGGTCAAGAATACAATCTTACCGTGCGTTTGCACGATGGTGACGGACAAACAATTGCGACCGTTAATCATAACTTTATTATGCCAGAAATGACGGGCGATAACGATACGTTCTATACCGTGCGCCGTGGCGATTGTTTGTGGATTATTGCGCGCAATTTCTTGCGCCGTGGTGTGTTGTTCAGTATTATTGCCGAACGCAACAGTATTCAAAATCCAGATTTGATTTTCACAGATCAATTATTGCAAATTCCAACAAAGAAATAATGACAAAATGGTATAAAGATATGACAGAAAATGAAGTTCAGGCCATATTGGGCGGCATATTAAAATACTGGAAATCATTAACCCCGGCCGAGGTTAAAAGTTTGTTAAAAATATTAATTGTCCGTGGCGATTTACCGAAATGCGCGGCGTGCGGCAAACCCATATTCAATATGGATGATTTTTCATGGGACCACGTTATGCCGGAATCCAAAGGCGGCCCGACCCAGATTGGAAATTTGGCACCAATGCATAGTTGGTGCAATGTCGCCAAGGGTGATGACACGGACGAACAATATTTCTGCCATGTGGACCCAGAACTGTTGGAACAAATGATGAAAAATCACAAGAAGAGAGGCAGTCGTTCCAGCGGTAAATCAAAAAAGAAATATGATAATTTGGGCGACAAACGCCGCAAACATGTTCGTGTGAACGGTTGGACGGATATGACATCTTATAATAAAGGCCGTAACAGATAGCCCACCGAATTTTTTATTCTGGACAATCATTGATATGGGGTATAAAATGTCCAACAGTGCGCGGGCGTGGTATAATGGCAGCACGAAAGCTTCCCAAGCTTTAGACGAGGGTTCGATTCCCTTCGCCCGCACCATTTTTTGCAAGGAGAAATCAAATGTCAGTTGAAAATTTGAATCCGTTGGTTGCCGCCCAGGCACGTGTAAAATCTGCGTGTGATAAATTGGGGTTGGAACCAAATGTTTATGAAATTTTAAAAAATCCGGCGCGCATTGTCGAAGTTCAAATTCCGGTCAAAATGGATGATGGTTCAATTAAAACATTTACCGGGTTCCGCGCACAACATAATACTGCGTTGGGCCCAAGCAAAGGTGGCATCCGTTTCCACCCAATGGTGTCACGCGATGAAGTATGCGCGTTGTCTATTTGGATGACGTTCAAATGCGCCGTGACTGGCCTGCCATATGGTGGCGGCAAAGGTGGTATTATCGTTGACCCAAAAACATTATCGGCGGGTGAATTGGAACGGCTGTGCCGCGGATATATCGATGCGATTTATCCTATTTTGGGTGAAAAGTGCGATGTTCCGGCACCAGATGTTAATACCAATGGCCAAATTATGTCTTGGATGATTGACGAGTATATTAAATTGTCGGGCAATAATTCATTCGGCACATTTACCGGCAAACCAGTTGAACTTAATGGGTCACTGGGGCGTACACGCGCGACGGGTTTGGGTATTGCGATTACAATCGCATCTGCGTTAAAGACCCAAAATAAAGATATTCGTGGTGCAAAAATCGCAATCCAAGGTTTCGGCAACGTGGGCAGTTTTACCGCCAAATGCGCGGCAGATATGGGTGCGAAAATTGTTGCGATTGCCGAATGGAACACCATTTTGTTCAACGAAAACGGAATCGATATTGACGCATTGATGGCATATAAAGATAAAAACGCAGGTTCTATCAAAGATTTCCCGGGCGCATCCGTCATAGATGCCGATAAATTCTGGGGGTTGAATGTTGACGTGTTGTCGCCGTGCGCGATGGAAAACACAATCAACAAAGACACCGCACCGTTGATTAAAACAAATTTGATTGTCGAAGGCGCAAATGGCCCAACCACATTAGAAGGCGAACAGATTTTGGCGGCACGTGGTGCGATGATTGTGCCGGATATTTTGGCGAACGCCGGTGGCGTGACGGTGTCTTATTTTGAATGGGTGCAAAATCGATATGGTTATTATTGGCCGGAAAGTGAAGTCGAAGACAAAGAACGCAATGCGATGATTACGGCATTTGACGCGATTTATAAAATCAAATGTGAATACAGGGTCAGCATGCGTGAAGCCGCATATATGTATTCCATTAAACGCGTTGCGGCGGCGATGAAACTTCGCGGTTGGTGCTAATTAATGGTTAGTGGTTGGTACGGGCGCAAATCGCGCCCGTTTTTTATTATAAGACTTGACTTTTGTGGATTTTCGGTACATAATCACGAACGCAAATCCCAAAGATTGCCATTTGAATCATTCCTGTATGCGGCATGCATAAGGTGCATCATCCGATGAGTTTTCATCCTTGATGGCGGTTTTCTTTGTGGATAAAACAGTTTTTAACAAACCCAAAAAGGAGTATAAATATGGCAACTGTTATTCGTTTGGCGCGTCATGGCGCAAAAAAACGCCCTTATTACCACATTGTTGTTGTGGATTCCCGCGTGGCGCGTAATTCGGGCAATGTGTTAGAGGTCGTTGGTAAATACGACCCGATGTTGGCACGCGATAATGATAAACGCGTCGTTTTGAAAATTGATGAAATCAAGGCTTGGATGGCCAAGGGCGCAAAGCCGTCCGACCGCGTGTATCGTTTCTTGGCAAACGCCGGGTTGGTCGCAAAACGTGAAATTCCAAACCAAACCAAGAAAAATCAAAAATCTGAAAAAACTTTGCAGAAAATCAAAGATAAAGAAGCCAAGTTAGCCAAGATTGCCGAAGAAAAAGCCGCCGCAGAAGCCGCCGCCAAGGCCGCAACCGAAGCACCGGCCGAGGCACCGGCCACAGAAGAAGCACCGGCAACCGAGGCGGCCGCCGAATAATAATAAAAGGTTTAACAGATGCCGACTGTCGTGTATAAGCAACCATATCACGAATATCCACCGCGCCTGCGTCAAAAGGCGTTGGCGTTCGTGTTCAATTCGGTCAAATTTGATGACCCGGATTTCGGCCAAATTATGCGCGACAGTTATTTCATGAACCTTTGGCCAATGTTGCAATACGCACACAAAAACCGTATAGATGAATTGGAATACCTTTTGGATATACGGGACAAATTATTGCAAATGCCCGGCGTGCATGAAAGATAAGGACTAAATATCATGCCAGATCCCACACCAGAACAGATTCGCGACCATGTTTGCCCATATGATGGGGCGCATTGCCCTGAATTTCAAAACGAATTGGACGCGCGCAGAAAACAGGCCGAGAGTCTGGGCATCCGGTTTCGCGAAAATATGTTCGTGTATCCCGGCGAAGATTTCTTTGCCGAATGTCCAAATATCAACAAAGACGGATTTAATTGCGCACGGTATAATATGTGGTTAAAGAAACAAAATCATGGAAAATAATAAACGCATCTTGGTTGGAAAAATAGTCGCACCCCAGGGAATTCGGGGCGAAGTGCGCGTGCAAACCTTTACCGCCACACCGGGTGATTTGAAAAATTTGCCCGTATTTGGTGATAATGTTGCAACGGACGCGTTTCACTTTGTGCGCGCATTACCAAACACCAATGTTGTTATTGCGCGGATTGATGGCGTTACCACAAGAAATATGGCGGAAACACTGCGCGGAACAGAAATCTTTATAAATCGCGAAGATTTGCCGGCCGCCCATGATGGCGAATATTACCAGGCCGATTTAATCGGTATGACGGTCGTGCGTGATGGCGCGGAAATTGGGCGCGTGGCATGCTTTCAAAACTTTGGTGCCGGCGATATTATGGAATTGGACAACGGAGATATGGTTGCGTTTCGTGGTGCGTCTGTGGATTTCAATCAAGGCAAGATTTTTGTATAGGGGAACAAAACATATGAAACAGTTTTATATCAATGGCAAAAATGTTATGAATCGTGATTGCGATGAAAGGGTAAAAAAATGCCCCGTTGTGGATTATATGCGCAGCCAGGCATTTGATATAAAAACCAGCAGCAACAATAAAAGTCGAAGTGTCTTGTTCGAATCATCTTTTCATGTTCCCGATTGGGAACGTGGCACGTATCTTGTTTCTATGGCCAGTGTATGCGCCGAATGCCAATCGCAAAAACAAAATATGGCGGAAAAAACAAATCAAAAATCAAGGTAATAAATGCACTTTAATATACTGACCGTTTTTCCAGAAATGTTCCCCGGAACGCTTGGCGCCGGGGTGGTCGGTCGTGCATTGGCGGATGGCATTTGGTCGTATAAAGTGATAAATATTCGTGACTTTGCCATAAATGAGTATGGCAGTGTCGATGACGCGCAATTCGGTGGCGGGGCCGGTATGGTTATGCGTCCCGATGTGTTGGGTGATGCATTGGATTCAGTAAAAAATCCGGGGAAAATTATATACTTTTCACCGCGCGGGCCACGTTTAGATCAAAAAATGGTGCGCGGGTTTGCAGAAAACCCAAAGGATGCGACCTATACCCTGCTCTGTGGTCGGTACGAAGGAATCGATCAACGGGTCATCGATGCGTACAATATTATGGAATTATCAATTGGCGATTACATCCTTTCGGGGGGCGAAATTGCTGCGCAAGTTTTTATTGACAGTTGCGTTCGCTTGGTTGATAATGTCGTCGGCGGTGGCGCGGACGCGACCGCAAATGAAAGTTTCGAAATCGGGGGGCTGGAATGGCCGTTATACACCCGCCCGTCGGTATGGCGTGGACAAAGTGTCCCAGAAGTCCTGCTGTCCGGTCACCACGGCAATATAGAACGGTGGCGGAAACAACAATCGGACGATTTAACTAAACAAAGACGTCCGGACTTAATAAAGGAAAACAAAAAATGAACATTGTTAAAAAAATAGAACAACAAAATGTTGAAAAATTAAAGGCCGGAAAAAACATCCCAAATTTCAAGGCGGGTGATACACTGCGCGTGCATGTGAAAATCAAAGATGGCGACAAATTCCGTATTCAATTGTTCGAAGGCGTTGTTATCGCACGCGATGGGGGCATGGGTAACACCGCTTCGTTCACGGTTCGCCGCGAATCTTATGGTGTGGGCGTGGAACGCAAATTCCCGTTGTACAGCCCGGCAATCGAAAAGATTGAAAAGGTTCGTATCGGTCGCGTACGCCGCGCAAAATTGTTCTTTTTGCGCAAATTGTCCGGTAAAAAGGCGCGTATTGTGGAAGATTTGAACGCAACGGCAAACGAAAAGACCGCGAAGTAATTTTTACGTGTTTCGAAAAAAAAAATCCCCGCAAACGTGGGGATTTTTATTGCGTATAATTTTCGGTTTGACTTAGGCACGATATCGCGATAGTATTTGGGCATGTTAAAAAATAATTGTTTTTTTGTTGCGTGTCTTGCGTGTTTTTTACCGATTGTGGCGAACGCGTACACCAACCGCAACACCGCCGTTATTCAGGTTATGAACAAGGCCGCGGGTAAAACGCAAACATTGAATATTCCGGTTGGGCAAGAGGTTGTTTTCGAAAAATTGGCAATTGTTGTGCGGGCGTGCAAACAATCCGACCCGTTCAAGGCCGAAAATTTTTATGCCTTTGTTGAAATTTCTAAATCTGGTGAAGGCACCAAGATTTATGGGAACTGGATGGACCGCAATAATCCGGGCAAAAATCCGGTACAAAATCCGGACTATGATGCGTGGCTGGTAAAATGTGAATAAAAAAAACATTTGGAAAGGAGACAACTTATGAAATTTTTGAAGAAAAGTTTAATTTTTGTTGTGGGTATTTTTGCCTTGTTGTTTGTGGTTTCGGTTTTTGTTCGTATTCAAAAAACAACCTCTTTGGAATCGGGGACCCTTAAAGATTGGCGGGCGGCATCAATTGAACGCCGTGTGGCCGCGGTCAAAATACTGCGCGCATCCGATGATAAGGTAGATATATTGGTAAAGTGTGTCGATAAAATGGCAACATTGCCGGATTCAAATGATATGGCCGTGCGGGATGCAACGGAACTTTGTTTTATGGGTATGCAACTGAAAGAAAATATCTAATGTGGCGTGTACTGCTGACCATTTTGATTTTTGGGTGTTCTTGTCAAAACTATCACGATTTTATTGGTGCAGAATATTTGGGCGTGAAATATGTTCGTGACCCATTGGGCGAAGGCGTGGCACCAGACGCCGACCCATTGATAGGTTTTGATGCGTTTGATTGCACTACGTTTGTGGAAACGGTTTTGGCAGGCGGTGACGAACAAAAACTGAATCAAATACGATATAAAAACGGCCAAATCGAATTTACAAACCGAAATCATTTTATTGAAACAGACTGGATAAAAAATAATTCGAAACTGGTAAAAAATGTTTCGGCGCAATATGCGCCGACCGCCGTTCGCACCGTTACCATAGATAAGAAAAATTGGTTCAAGATAAATCATAATATTGATACGAAATTTGAAAAACAAACCGTGAATTTGGAATATATTCCGTATAAATATGCCCGGAATATTACTGTGACCGAACCCAAAATAGTTTTGTTCGTAAATGCGCCAGGGCGTGCGCCCGAAAGAATTGGCACCGATTTAGCGGTACGACATATGGGCTTTCTGTTGCCGGATGGGCGGTTGCGGCACGCTTCGTGGCATAAAAAGAGTGTTGTCGATGTGGACTTTCATAAATATGTGAATCAAATGATGGAAAACCAAAATAAATTGGGTATAATGCTGATGGAAATACAAAAATGACGAACGATAAAATTATTCAAATGGATATGGGGACATCTGTGTCGGGCGCGCGCGGCACGGTGTGTTTGGGCATTGAATCTTCGTGCGATGAAACATCTGCGGCGATTGTGGATTCTAATAAAAACATTTTGGCACATATAATTTATTCTCAAATTCCCGAACATCAACGGTATGGTGGCGTTGTGCCCGAATTGGCGGCGCGCGCACATATTTTAGCAATTGATACGGTTATTCGTGAAACACTTGCGCGGGCAAATATGACAATTGATGATATAGATGTTATCGCGGCAACCGCCGGTCCGGGATTGATTGGTGGTGTATTGATTGGTTGGATGGCGGCAACCGGTATTGCGCAATCAACCGGAAAACCGTTGGTTGCGGTGAATCATTTGGAAGGTCACGCGTTGGTTCCGCGCCTGGCCGCGGCAACGGCGGATGATTCAGCAGCACCGGTGGCGGTAGAATTTCCATATTTGCTTATGCTGGCATCCGGTGGCCATTGCCAGATTTTATTGGTTCGTGGCGTAGGCAAATACGAATTGATTGGACAAACATTGGACGACAGTGCCGGCGAAGCGTTTGATAAAGTTTCAAAGATGTTGGGACTTGGGTATCCCGGCGGACCGATTGTTGATAAACACGCGTCAATGGGAATCCCGCGTGCATTCGATTTTCCACGACCTTTGACCGATAAACCCGGTTGTGATTTTTCGTTCAGTGGCATCAAAACCGCGGCGCGCACGTTTTTATCAAAGTATGATGCGCCCTATTCTAATGAATTTATCAATGATTTCTGTGCTTCGTTTCAGGCGGCCGTCGTTGATTGCATAATTAATCGTTTGGAACACGCGATGAAAACGGATGCGGTCAAAGCCGCACAACCTAAAACATTGGTTGTGGCGGGCGGTGTTGCGAAAAACAGCGCGATACGCACAGCGATGGAAAAATTGGCACGCGATAATAATATGATCTTTGCCGCACCACCAATGAAATTATGCACCGACAACGGCGCGATGATTGCATGGGCGGGATTGGAAAATTATAAAATTGGAAATATTGTGCGCGAACCGATTGCGCCGCGTCCACGTTGGCCATTGACCGAGTTATAGGAATAAAAATATGCAAAAACCGGAACCGTTTGTTAAACCCGATATGATTTTTTCTGTGACCGATGCATCGGCATTGTTAAAGAACGTGGTCGAAACGGCGTTTCCGGTGATTAAAATTCGTGGTGAATTGTCCCAAATTACGCGCGCAACATCGGGGCATATTTATATGACCATCAAAGATTCAAATGCTGCAATGTCTGTGATTATATGGCGCGGAACACCAATAAATTTTGCACTAAGCGACGGGTTAGAGGTTATTATTACCGGCAAACTTACCACATATCCGGCACGCAGTAATTATCAAATTGTGGCGTCCAGTATTGAAATGGCCGGCGTTGGGGCGATTCTTAAAATGTTGGAAGAACGCAAGCAAAAACTGGCGGCCGAGGGATTATTTGATGCGGCGCGTAAAAAACCATTGCCAAAACTGCCCACTACAATTGGTGTGGTGACAAGTCCCACCGGTGCCGCATTTCAAGATATTCAAAACCGTCTGCGCGAACGTTTCCCGGTTCATGTTATTCTGTACCCCGCCACGGTCCAAGGCCAAACCGCCGCCGCCGAAGTTGCCGCCGGTGTTGAATACTTTAACCGTGCAAAAAATGTTGATGTTATTATTGTTGCACGTGGCGGTGGATCGCTGGAAGACCTGTTGCCATTTTCTGAAGAAATTGTTGTGCGCGCCGTTGCGAACAGCAAGATTCCGGTTATAACCGGTGTTGGGCACGAACCCGATTGGATGTTGGTCGATTTTGCCGCGGACCACCGCGCGCCCACGCCAACCGGTGCGGCCGAAGCCGTTGTTCCAACAAAAATATCACTGTTCCAAGATTTAGAAAACATGGGGCATCGTTTATCATCTGGATTTGCCGCGCGTATTACCGGTGCCAAGAATCGTATTGAAAACATAACAATTAAAAGTCCGCGACAAATGGTTATGGAACGCGCGCAAAGATTGGACGATATAACACGTACACTTGGAATAATTATAAATGCAAAAATGACCGATGCGAAACGCAAAATGGATATAGTGGCGCGTATGCCAGATATATTGAATTACAAAATGATGAACATACGCCGCGGATTGGAACACAGCGGACAAATGTTAAAGTCATTGGGGTATAAAAACGTTTTGGCACGGGGTTATGCGATTGCACGTGATGCGAACAACAAAATTGTTTCAAGCACAAACTTTGCCAAAACAATCACGTCCATTGAATTTGCAGATGGTATTGCGCAAATTAAATAACTTTACTTTAACAACGTCTTTGCGGTGGCCAATGATTCAGGTGTTATTTCGGCGCCACTGATTATACGCGCAATTTCATTCAATTGGTTGTCACCGGTTATTTCATAAACACGTGTTGTGGTTGTTTCACCGTCGGTTATCTTTTCAATTTTGAAATGTTTGTCGGCAAATCCTGCAACCTGGGCCGAATGAGTTATAACTAATGCCTGGGAATCATGTGCCAGTCGGTTCAACCGGTCGCCAACGGCGGATGCGGTGGCGCCACTGATACCCGTATCAACCTCGTCAAAGACAAATGTATGTGCGGCACGCGCACCCGTCAAAACAACACGCATTGCCAACATTAAACGCGCCAATTCACCGCCAGATGCCGATTTATGCAGTGGTGCAAATGGCATACCCGGATTTGTCTTTATCATAAAAGTGATATCATCAACACCGTTTGCGCCGAGCGTGGTGGTTGCAAATTTAACCATAAAATCTGCACCACCAAGTTTCAAATCGGGCAATTCACGAAGCAGGCGCGCACGCAATTCATCCGCGGCCACATGACGTGCAACCGTTAATTTTTTTGCCGATTCATCATATTTTTGCTTTGCGGCCGCAACAACGGTTTTTAATTTTTTAAGTTCTGCATCGGAATTATTTATCGCGTTTAATGCGGATTCCATCTCTATCAATTTGTTTGGTAAATCATCCGCCGCAACGTGATGTTTTCGTGCCGCTGCGCGAATTGCGAACAAACGTTCTTCTATTGAATCAACGGTTGCGGTATCTATATCATCCGGTGCGATTGCGCCCGCTACATTGGCAACCAAATCCGCCGCATTGTACAGTGCATCTATTTGTTCACTGTATGGATTTGGGTCGGTTTTGATGCGTTCCAAAATGTGTGCAACTGCAAATATTTGTGCATCCAATGTGTTTCCGCCGGCACCGATTGCATTGGTTGCCTCGGTTAAAATCGCCGCATTTTTTTCGGCATTTATCATATCGGCACGTCTGGACGCCAATTCTTCTTCTTCGCCGGGGCGAACATTTAATGCGCGTAATTCGTGGACATTGTGTTCAAGGTATTCTTGTTCGGTGGCGGCACGGTCTAATAAATCTTGGACGGCACATAAACGTGTGTTTGCATCGTGGTATTCATTATACGCATTATGAACACTTTCTAATAATTCATTGAAATCTTTTATATTTTTACATGCAAATTCATCCAATGCGGTTCGATGCATAGATTGATTCAATAACGCATGATTTGCGAATTGCCCATGAAGTTCGACCAATTCGTCACCAATGTTTTTCAACACTTTAATTGATACAGGTGTGTCATTTACCCACGCGCGACTTTTGCCATCGGTGCCAAGTGTGCGACGTAAAATTATATGGTCATCATATTCAATTCCAAATTCATCAAATATTTCTTTTATTGCGTCATTGATTGCATCAAATTCCGCAACAACGGTTGCCGTATTTGAACCATGGCGAATCAAACCAATATCAGATCGTGCCCCCAGTGCAAGCGATAACGCATCCAACAATATACTTTTTCCCGCACCTGTTTCACCGGTTAAAATATTTAACCCCGAACCAAATTCAAGATTCAGTTTATCAATCAAAACAATATTTGAAACATTCAGGTTTATAAGCATGCCCGTATTATACCCATTTATATTATGTTTTCCAGTGTAAAATCGCCAAGCCAAAGTATTTTACATTCGATATTGAATCCCTTGTAAATTTGCTTTAATAATTCATAGTATTCTGTTAATTGTTCGCAATATTTTTTATAGAATAAATTTTTATCTGCGTCTGTTTTATAATCTAAAACAACCACTTTTTTTGTATCGTTATTTACATACAGTCGATCTATGCGCCGACTTATAAATTTCCCGTTTACTGTGCCGGCAATGGGTACCTCGGTCCGTGAAAGAACGCCCATATATTCCATCAATTCAGAAATCCCAGAAATTCGTTTTGTTATATTCGCATTTCCCACCCAACCGTGGCCCGTATAAAAAATATGCTGCATTTGTGTATGCATTGCCCGGCCGGCGGTCGTGGCGTATTCTTGACGTGATTTTGCGTTTATCAAATCTTGTATTTTATTCGTCATAGTTTGAAATCCTGATTGCGTTATTTGTCGCCCCAACCTTGGGCAACAATGTGTTCCATAACATATTGTGCCACGATAATTCTGGTGCAGATTTGTTCGGGGTAAATCCATAGATATAAAGTTCATCACGGGCGCGCGTCATCGCCACATACAACAACCGATAACTCTCTTCTATATCTTTATCAAACGCAGACCTGCGAATTTCTTCAAATTCAGGACTAAAACCCGAAGGCGCACGCGGTGTCCAAATCCAAACCGGCATATTCTTGTCGGGTAAATTATAGATATATCTTGCCTTGGGCATGGCCGTAGTATCTATTAAAAACACTACACGTGATTGCAGACCTTTGCTGCCATGAATGGTGACAATGCGTACACCGGCACCAGAATCCATATCGCGTTTTATTTCACTGTTTCCGGTTATAAACCATTTGATAAAGTGTCGCAATGTGCCGGGGCGCGTGCGTTCATATGCCAAGCATATTGTAATAAATTCTTCCAACGGGTCGATTATTTGTGCACCAAGTGCGGCAATAAATTTTTTACGCGTATCATTAGAATTAAGAACATACGTAAAGAAACTGTATGGTCCCCATACACGTGATTTTTCTATAAAATCGTTCAGTATTGAATATATTTCCGGGTGCATTGTTTCAAGAATTTCAAAAATCGTCACAGGCATAAATCCACCCGCATCAGTGCGCCGCCGCGTATTTTCTTGGTTTCGCGTTGTGCACACTTTATAAACGGCGGCATCATTTAGACCGAACAAAGGACTTTTTAATACGCATGCCAAACTGTAATCATCCGCCGGGTTAATACAAAACCGTAACAAATTCATCAAATCACGCACGACCGGGAAATTCGGTAAAATAACACGATCACTGCCGGCAACATCTATACCGCGGCGCTTTAATTCATTCACCATAGGGGTCGCAAACGGGTTACGATTTTGCACCAAAATCATTATGTCATGCGGTTCATATTTTCCATCCGCCAAGATTTTTTCTATTTTGTCCCCTATTTCACGAATATATTCTTTGCGCGCGACAGAGGTTTCCCTGTCGCCCGGTGTTGCCAATTCGTGAACCACGGCACAGCCACGTTCACAAATGCGAAAACATTTGTGCGGGTTATTTACAAAACCCGTCTGCACCGCAACATTTGCATCGCCGAAAAACATATCTACGGTTTTAAGTATTGGTTCAACAGAACGAAAACTTTGGGTCAATGGGACCTCACGAATTTGTCGCGCACTGTTTTTAATTTGTGCCGCAATCTGGGCCCGGCTGGACGCGAATGCGTTTGGATCCGCACCTTGGAACCCATAGATAGATTGTTTAGTGTCACCTACAACAAACAAAGATCGTGGCAATTTTGAACGGTCGCCTTCGGCAAAAAAATCACCCGACAACATTTGCAACAATTCCCATTGCAAGGGGCCTGTATCTTGGGCTTCGTCAACCAATATGTGTGACAAAGAAAAATCCATTTGCGACAAAACCCAACCCATATTTTCAGGATTAGAAAACAAACGATGTGTATATAAAATCAAATCTTCAAAATCTAAAACATTAAGGTTTTGTTTCAATTTTGCATATTTCTTTGCGAACGCCGCAGATAAATCAAACAATGCAACCGTTGCCATATAAATTTGTTTATTTATTTGATATGCATTTGCCGCCAAAACACGTTCGCGTTCCGCCGACAAATATTCATAGTTTAATCCTTTTTGAATTGGTGTTTCGGTTTTTGTTAAATATGCAAATTTGTATTCTTGAAAATCTATGCTGTTATCAATGTATTTTTCGGTCAAGTAAATAAGATTTTCTAATGTCCGTGTCGGCTTTTTTTCGGCACGTGCAAATTCCAATATTTTTTTTAGTTTATTTGGGGCTTTTTCGATGTTTTTTTTGGTATTTATTTTTAGAATTTTCTCAATTGTATCAATGAAATAATTCCTATAATTATCAAAATTATTTACCACAAAAAAATTCTTGTATTGTCGTTCAATATTATCCAATAAATCATCCAATTTATATTCGGACATAACGCCAACAATATGATTAAAAGCACTGACCGTGCGAGCATCATTTGTTGGCGAATTTATAAGGTTATTTAATGCGTCATTTAATAACACTTTTTGTGGTGCATCAGATATCAAAGACCAAGACGGAGATATGCCCACCTCGGTTGGGAAACGATGCAGAACCTCTTCACAAAAACCGTGAATTGTTTTTATCTTTAATAAATCGGGCGAATCAATATATTTGAAAAATATTCTGCGCGCGTGGGCGATATCATCATCGGTCGGTGGATTATGTATTGAAATCCCCCCCAGTAATTCGCGCAGTTCTTGATCGTTTGCCATCGCCCATCCCCGCAATGCCGCCAAGATACGATTTTTCATTTCCCCGGCCGCCGCATTTGTATAGGTTAGGCATAAAATTCCACCGATTGGTTCATCACTGCGAAACAATATTCGTAGCAATCGCGCCGTTAAAACACTGGTTTTTCCGGTGCCGGCGTTCGCCTGGACCCAAACATTCAATGTTGGTTCCGCGGCGATTTCTTGTTCAGGCGAAAGGATGTCTTTTTTTATCATTTATGTCCTTGCTTTGTTCCATAAATTCTAGTATAAAGTATCCATAACTGCAAGAACATATCTGTATTATTTTGGGGGGCAAAGGAAATGGATTTCAACAATGTTTTCGTTATAGTCGGTGCATCAATTATGGGTTTGGCATTTATCGCGATGATGATGCTTTTTTTCATATCACGCAAATCTCAACGCGTTATGAAGTCTGTCGTTTCTATAATGACGGAACCCGACCGTGCGCGCATTGCGGATGCATCACGCGTTCTGCAAACAATAATGGCCGATGAAATTAAACAAATTGCCGCGTGCTTTCAATCAATGCATGCAACAATGAATGCACAAATAACCGATGCCCAGAAATTACGCGATGAATTGGCACAACGCAATCAAGAATTGGTAAGCACCGCAAATGAAGCGATTCAGCGTGTTGTTCAAATGACGGGGCGCATGGATAACAGTATTTCTGGATTGACGCAATTGGTAACATCTGAATCGTGGGATAATGTGACGAACGCGACCGACCGGTTTGCGCAAACGGTTGGTGAAACATTGACCAAGATAACCGAAACAACCAACGATTCGAATGATAAAATCGCCCAGATTGATGCAAAAATCGCGCAATGGGCCGATGGGGCGGTGAACCTGGGCAACCAATTAAATACCGCATTGGAAACGAACACTGAACAATTCCAAAAAATGGCCGAAGACGCCAACACCATCCAGGGCGCAATAGCCGAATTGACCAAGACAAGTCTTGATGGGTTTAACCAAATCAAAGAATCCGCCGAAAATTATGAGGACGTTCTTGGCGAAAACAACAAAATCGTGAATACATACCTAACAAAACTTGATACATTCGGCAAACAGAGCAAAAAACAATTAACCGCACAAATGAACACCCTTACCAACACGGCGAACGTTGTTGGTGCCCAGGTATTATTGTCTGAATCTTCAATTGAAAAGCAAATCAAGAAATTGACAGATGCGGTTGAATCTTTGATGACCAGTGCGACCGAAACCGAAAGTGCGGTACGCGGCATATCAACTGAACTGTCTGGATTAACAAACCATTTTGAAAACGAAATTAAGGATTTTGCGGGCGATGTTGTCGGCGAATTAAAAACAGTATCCGGGGTTGCCAACGATACATTAAAAGACACAAAAACCGCGGCAAACGCATTTTCTGAATCGGTCAAATCCATGGCAACGGGCGTGCGCGAAACATTGATAGAAATGAACGCGGCCCACACTCAATTGACCGGCCAATCCCAAGGATTAATAAAAATGTCAATGGATACAACCGCGCAATTGAAGCCTTTGTCTGAATTGATTGATAAATATTACGAGGCCCTGCCCGAATTGGCGCGGCAATCGGGCGATGCAGGCATTGGGTTGGGCAAAATTGTGTCCGAATTGGATGAAAAAATTGCCACTATACGTGATACGGTTGAAAAGGCAACAATTGCGGTTGCAGATTCTGCGGTAAAGTTAGAAAACTTGGCCGGTGGGTCACGGCAACAAATGATAGATTTGATGAGCGATTATGCCAAGGCCGTGGATACAATGCAGACGTTGAATAAACAAATGATGGTTGCGCGTGCCGCCGCACCGATGGAGGCAATAAAATCCGCCGGCACATCCGCACCGATGCCACGCGCCAGCGGCCGCGATTTCTTGGAATCCAGCACGCACGAATTTGACAAGATGTATGAACAAACAATCGACCTGACCCGTGCCATGGGCGGTGAAATTCCCGATGTTGTTTGGAAAAAATATCATGACGGCGACAAAACCATATTTGCAAAATGGATGTCGAAAATTATCCGTGCGGCAAACAAAAAACAAATTCGCGAATTGTTAAAATCTGATTCTGTTTTCCGTTCCCAGGCAACACAATTCGTTCGCAGTTTCGATAAAATTATGGCTGCGGCGCGGCAAACCGACAATGCCGACAAATTGGTTGCAGGTTTGATTAAGACCGATTTGGGTGTGATATATTCCGCATTATCACCCCAGATATAAAATAAATATTAAAATATATAATATATTTACTTGCGCCGTTTGGCGCATTTTTGCTAGCCTTAAATTATAACAAGGAAAGGAATATACTAACAAATATCATAATATGTTGAATTTTGCGCGTTTTTTACGTGTGCTGACTGTTATTTGTGTCGGTGTTTTCGGCGCGTTCCGAATCGCGCCTGCGGTCGCGTGCACAAGTGACCAAATTACCCTTTCCGACAATTCGTGTGTCCCCGTCCAATTTACGATGACCGTGACATCTGATGACCCTTCTGATGGTTTTGATTTCAGTTTTTATATTAATGCCAAAGGAACATTATACATAGATTGGGGCGATAATAGCAACATTCAAACCGTTACCAGAGATAAAACAAATCAAACGTACAGTATAACTCATCGATTCTATCAAGCAAGTACTATCCGACTTAGTGGGAGTTTCACAGAATATTCAACAAAAAACGGTCGTAGTTATTCGGTACTTCGTGTAAATAACAGTTATCTTACCGGCATCAGTGGTAGCTTGGGCGCTCTGTTTCCGCCTATTGGTAATACTATGCCATTATTTTATGAAACTTTCAAAGATTGTACAAATCTTCGGGGACCCATACCATCGGGATTATTTAGTGGAATAACGGGTGCCGCAAGGACCGGTATGTTTAATTACATGTTTAACAATTGTACAAGTTTAACTGGATACGTGCCATATAATTTATTCAATGGGATAACTGGTATGTCTATCCCTGCCTCCTATATGAACAATATGTTCGTTGGCGCTTCTAATATGGACAAGACGTGTCCAACAGGAACTACGCAAGTTACAACAGGTTATGAAAGTGCTTGGAAACTGAATTCTTCTGATACAATGCGAACTGTTGCATGTCAACCGGATGCCACATCGTGCGATCACGCCTATGGTGGTGCGTGTCCGGACCTGTGTTCGTGGGCCACACAATTGAAAACCAATACGGGCCTAACATTTCCATTGTTTGCGACCAAGGTGACAACGGTTGCCATAAACGTACGGCAAAATGGCGTCACATGCTATGTGCCGTTGGAATCTGGCAATGGCGGCACGGCCAGTTTGAATTTGACATATAACGGTAACACTTATCACGCCGGTGTGATTGATACAAACTAAATAAGAATTCTCTCTTGGGGAAATTATTAAACGAATAATTTATCATATAAAACAACCAAGGGGGTTTTATATGAACAAATTTATGAACAATTGCGAATGCACACATATGCCGACCATCGGCGAAATCGCACCAGAATTCGGTGCGAACACCACAAACGGATACATACACTTTCCGCACGATTATCGCGGGAAATGGGTTGTGTTTTTTTCTCATCCCGGCGATTTTACACCCGTATGTACCACAGAATTTATGACGTTTCAATCTATGCGGGATGAATTTCACGCATTGAACACAGAACTGTTGGGATTGTCGGTTGATTCAAATGCGTCACATATTGCGTGGATTCAGGCAATTCAACACGACATAACTTTCCAGGGTTGGAAAGATATGGAAATTGAATTTCCAATTGTCGCGGACAATGCCGGTATGGTCGCCCGCAAATACGGTATGATTCACGATGCATCGGGTAATACAGATACCGTACGTGCGGTATTTATTATCGATCCACGTGGCGTGATTCGCGCGATTATGTATTATCCAAAGTCGGTTGGTCGCAATATCACAGAAATTAAACGAACTTTGATTGCATTGCAAACATCTGACGCATTTCGTGTTGCCACGCCCGCAGAATGGATTCCCGGCGAAGACGTTATTGTGCCGGCACCAAATACAACCCATGATGCGCGCACGCGGGCAAAATCGGGCAACGGGCGCGATTGGTTTTTGGCGTTCAAACATATCAGTCCCGATATGATTTTGAACAAAATCACAAATCAAAAAATGATTACAAACGATAAAAAGAAACCCAAAAAGAAACAGTGATTATTATGGGCGCGCAATGCGCCCATTTTATTAAAACTTTAATGGCCAGTCGCGAATATCGGCGGGCATCGATTCGCCACTGGGTTGCCATTGATATTTTTTCATAATTACCTTTTTATCACGCGTGAATTTGACGCCTTCGGCCTTTAGGTCACGATATTGTTGGTCGTGGAACGGTTCGCCAATAAGTGTTCCGTCTTTGAAAACCACACGGTGCCAAGGCAGGTGCCAATATGCCTTGTTATTGGATGCGTATCCTACGAATCGCGCCATACGCGGGCGACCAATCATACGCGCAATTTGACCAAAGGTCGCCACACGCCCGGCCGGAATTTTTGCGACAATTTCATAAACACTTTCGTTAAAACTTTTCATATAACGATTATACAGCGTAAAAATAAAAAATCAAATGGCGGAGATAGGGGGATTGTAATTCCCACTCAACTGCGTTTCGCGGGCCCCTTTCACTGCGCGCACTTTGTGCGCTTGTTCCGCACCCTGCAACTACGTTGCGGCGGGTTCTCAGCCGACCGTATCTTCCGTTCAAATAAAATCGTCCCATTGGGGACGCTTTTATTTGAATGGCGGAGATAGGGGGATTCGAACCCTCGATACAGTTTCCTGTATACGCGATTTCGAGTCGCGCGCATTCAACCAGCTCTGCCATATCTCCGGTGCGGGCATTATACCGCCACAAAAATCTTTTGCAAGGGCTTTATACCTCAAAATCGTAATTTTTGACGGAACGGACGATGGCTGCGACCAATTTATCTTGGTGTGCGCCCGATTTTAACAATTTTTCTTCCGCCGCATTCGACAGGTGTCCACATTCAATCAATGCACCCGGCACGGTCGAACGCAGAACCGCCAACGGCGCATGACGCACCGCGGGGCCGGGTTGTTGTTCAACGCCGGCGCGTTTGAATGCGGACGCACAACCGTTTGCGTATTCTTCACTCATTTCCGCAACCGCGTGTTGTTGTAATGACGACAGTGCGATACGAATATCTTTGGAAAAACTCTCGAACCCAGAAACATCAATCTTATCCGCCGCATTTTCGGCATCCGCCAGTTTTTGTGCCTCTTCGTCCGACGCCTTTTCCGAAAGCGTATAGATGGAAAACCCCTTCATTGAACGACTTGGGTTCGCGTTCGCGTGAATAGATATAAATAAATCGGCCTTTCTCTTTTCCGCAATTGCCGCACGGTCCGCCAATTTCAGGTATGTATCATCGCCCCGCGTCATATAAACCGCAAAGCCCGCGTTTTGCAGTGCGCTGCGCAATTTGCGACCAACCGATAACACAACCGTTTTCTCTTTCGTGCCGCCCCGCCCTATGCACCCCGGGTCTTTGCCACCGTGACCGGGATCCAACACGATTATGCGTTTGCGCGTTGCGTTCGAATTGCTCGTGGCCGCGGCGGTTGCTGCGGTTGATTTTGTGCCCGCACCCGCAACAAAATCCAACACCAATCGATAATCATTATCGCCATTCGGTTCCAAAACCATAATTTGATTTTTTGGAATTTCGGCAATGGGCTTGCGCAATTCTGCAACAATGTTCAATGCGTCACCAATTTGCGTCTGGGTCACGGTTTTCACCAAAGTTCCGGACGCCAATTTTGCCGACACAGAATCATTTCCCGTCGTGTTTGATAACTTTACCGTCAATGTATTTTCACCATAAACGATTGTATAAGACGGACGCAATCCCGTTTCAATAACAAGTCGTGTTTTACCGTTTGGCTGAACCCCCGTACGCATAGACTTTAATGAATTACGTGCCGCAAATGCGGTACGTGGCAACATTCCGGCGACAACAATTCCGACGCCGGTTATTTGCAAAAGATTCCTGCGCGATATTTTCATAGCAGATATATTATATCAAAAAATATGTCCATTTTCAAAAGAAAACGGACGTGTGTCATAATTATTTTTATTATGGATTATACGGTGTGTATCCGGTGTAATCATTTGGATTAACGAAGGCACTGCCGGAATAAGGCGCATTGTTATTCGGCGACAATACCGTGCGTTGCGATATATTCCACAATGTACACTCTGGGTTGGCACATTCCATAACACTGATTGGTTGATTGCCAATCGTTTGAACGGCCGCCGCCACCGCGCCCGCGGTCGGGATATGAGCGCTTTTACTCGCTTCATATTGCCCATTCAAAATCGCCCTTTCATCCGTTTCGCCCACGCTTGCACCATACGTAACGATTGCGCCACCGGTTCCGGACAACGCCGGTTGGGATCCGGACGCTGCCATACTGGCCATAACGGCACCCATGGTTGCCAATTTGTCGGCATCGGTTCCCGCGTTGTATGTGTCGTCCGCCGGAAAGACCGCCAATTCACCAAATTGTGTTTGACCGTTTCCATCGACACCATTATATACGACAACCGCGCCGGTTTCCCTTGCCGGGATTCTTGTTTGAAAATTATCAACGTAGGGTATAGTGTTTTCAACATTTTCAACTCTTTGAAACAAATTGGCAAAATTTTCGGCAACAACAAATGAGGTCGGCACACTATCAGAATGTGTAGCCGTGCCATATATCGTCCCAAACATATCTTCGTTTGTATACGCAATCCATAATTCGGCAAGTGCACCCGGAGTCTCGGTGCGCGTAACAATTGATGAGCCGCCTTGGGGGTTATAAAAGTCACCGGCAGCCGAGATTTTGTCCTGCTTTAACGCATCACGTGAATCTACATACGATTTGGATGTGACCGTGGAATCCGCGCGAACCGCGCACAGAACCATAAAAGATAATAATATGCCCAACATTATCGAGGACCTGATTCTCATAGCAATTCTCCATTTACATTTGTTGCTGTGAGCCAAATCCTCAAATTGGTTCATTGCATTATACCACGAATCGGTTTTTATTCCAAATAAAAAATAAACGGTTGCCGTGACAACCGTTATTATATTAAACCAAAAACAAAATTATTTATAGATACATGTATTAAATTGTTGTGCCACCATAGACTTTTCTGCAGATGTCATTTCGGCCACAGGCACAATAAAGCAACGCGTGCTGTCGCGCAAGATGAACACATTGGTACCATTTTTATACGCGGTTTGCATATCGTCCATTTGTGACGATGTAAAAAATGCGTTCTGGGTCAAAACCGAATTGGTCAGCCCCGCCTGGACCACGGTGTTCGCAGTTTTATAATCATATATATCTGTACGGGATTTTATTTCCATATAAAGTTTTACATTTCCGGCGCCGGCATCAGTTTTTTTTTGCGCGTCTGGGAATGCGACACCAACCGCGACCGCCGCGGCCGTTTGCAATGCCGAAGTATTATTCGAATTATCGCGCACCGGCAAATTTAATTGCATATCTTCGCCACACGCCAAATTCATCCGATTCGTGTATGATGCCAAAACTGCATCAACCGCCGTTTCCCAATCGGATGCCTTTTTGTTCAAATCCAAACTTACAATTTTTTCCGCCCAACCCCAAATATTTGCGCCGACATTACCGGCGTTCGCAAAACGTGACACCATTTCCGCAGAACCGCCCGGCACGCCCGCACCACAAAAATCGGTCAATTGTGACATTAACATACTGGATGTTTCGTTGCCATACGCCAATGCCACCGAATGGCACGTCATTGCGGCCTCTAATTCTTGGCGCCGTTCAAGACATTGCGGCGAATGCGCCTTGGTCAATTCGTTTGCCATATTTGACATAGACAACCACGCCATCAATTCTTGTTGAACATACGATGGACAAAGATGCGCCGCGGTGTTCAAACCACCGATTCCCATCTTGGTGTTGGCCGCATAATTCGGTAACAATAACGAAGTATCATTACGCAGGCATAACAAAACATAATTGTACAATTCACTTTCCGTGGCGTATGCGCAACGACCGGAAACCTGGCCTGGGACAACGGTTATATCGCCACAATAATCGGTTAAACATTTATCAATTTTGGTGCGGCACGCACTGTCCACATCGGGGACATTTACCATATAGTATGTGTTGCGCATATTCTGTTTATATGCGTTTGCCAAGCCTTGATTTCCACGGATGTTATTCGAAGTACTGGTCACATTGGTGACAACGCCACGCGCCGCGTTATTCGCAACCGTTCCCGCCGACACGCCATATGCCGATACCGCCACCAGGCACGCACAAATTGAACCACATATTTTGAATAAATGTTTCATTGAAACCTCTCTCTTGTGTCAAATTCTATCATATATGAATAAAAAACGCAACACTTGATTTACGGTTGATTTTAGAATTTTTATTGGTAATATCAAAGTATGATTTTGGCAAATGAAGTTTTGAACGATATTCAAGAAAACCTTAAAACACTTAGGGGGTTTCTTTGACCCCGACAAATTACGGGAACAAATTGCCGAATTAACACAGAAATCTTTGGCGCCTGATTTATGGAATAATCCGGATGCGGCGCGCGCGTTGTTACAAAAAAAATCGGCGTTGGAACGCGAATTGAACGAATTTTCCGCGATGGATGAAGAATATAAAAACCTGAAAGAACTGTATGCGATTGCGCCCGACGATGCGGATGTTATAGGTGGAATCGAAAAATTGGCGGATCGCGTAAAACAGGCAAAATATATCACTCTGTTCAACAACCCGGCGGACGGGAACAATGCGTTCTTGTTTATCCAGGCGGGTGCCGGTGGGACCGAGGCCCAAGATTGGGCGCAAATGTTGATGCGTATGTACACGCGATGGGCCGAACGTCACGAATTTTCGGTCGAAGTTGTTGAAGAACACGAAGGTGACACGGCCGGAATTAAAAGCGCGACACTGCGTATTGTTGGCGAACGCGCGTATGGATGGCTACGCAATGAAATCGGTGTACATCGTTTGGTGCGAATTTCGCCTTTTAACGCGAACGGCAAACGCCAGACCAGTTTTGCGTCTGTGGATGTGTGGCCGGATGTTGATGATTCTATACAAATTGAAATAAACGAAAAAGATTTGCGAATTGACACATATCGTTCGTCTGGTGCCGGCGGCCAACACGTCAATAAAACCGACAGCGCCGTGCGCATAACCCATATTCCAACCGGAATTGTCGTCACGTGCCAAAATGAACGCAGCCAATTTCAAAATAAAGATATGGCGATGAAGATTCTGCGTTCACGCCTGTACGAATTGGAAATGCAAAAACGTGCCGCGGCCGAAGATGCCGCCAAGGCCGCCCAAAAGAAAATTGAATGGGGCAGCCAGATTCGAAACTATGTCCTGTACCCCTATCAATTGGTCAAAGACGTTCGTACGGGAACCGAAACCGCGGATTCCGGCGCAGTATTGGACGGCGATTTGGACCGGTTTATGATTGATTTATTGCAACGGGGATAATGAAAAGATGAAAAATCCAACATATGTGCATGCAATAGAAAACACCATTAAAAATGTTCACGATATAACCGAACCGGATGTTTTGGGCTTGGATTCGCGCGTTTTAATTGCACACACACCAAACAAAAAAATCATATGTAAATTTGACAATGAAACGATGTGCCACCGCGACCGATATGTATCAAACGCTATGCGCCGTGCCGGAATCCGGACGCCGAAAATGCAAATCAATAATCATAATGGGGTTTATTTTACAACATATGAATACAACCCAAACAAGACTTTGGCGGAATGGTTAGATTTGGGTTTTCCGCGTGATCTGGTTCACAATATTTACCATGACGCATTTGATATGATATATAAAATTTCACAAATCTCGGTTCCGCCATGCAAACAAACACGAGAAATGTTCGCATCGAATCAAGACTTTATGTTTAACAAGATTTTGGGAACAAATGTCGCACTGTATCATAACGATTTGCACGCGGGAAACATCATAATTTCTAATGATTGGCGTTTTGACGGGTTGATTGATATAAGTGCGATAACATTGACCACGACAAATATGTTCTTGGCACGGGCATGGATTAAATATCCGGCCGGTGATTTTCCCGAATTGATTGAGCATTGGGCGAAAATTAGTGGCCAAGTAATGGATAAAAAACGCATTTGCGATATTCGCACGATAACGCAAACCCGCGGCAAGATACGATGATTAGGGCTTGCATTTCACGATAAAAACAATATAATACCCCGTGGCGTACGCACCCGTGGCTTAACTGGATAGAGCATCGCCCTCCGAATTTAAAAACTCGTTGTTTTCTGCGGCTTTCGTAGGATTTATAAAACTTTATATTTTTCCCTAGCTTTACGGCTTTACCGTTGTAAAATGCTTTATGCGGTAGGCGGGAAATTTATTAAATAAGTTAGCCATAGGTTAGCCACCCACGCGTCCGGTTAGCCAGAATGGTTAGCCAGACCCAAAGGGGAAAAACGATGCCTACAACAACAAAAGAACGCAGATTTAATTTCACCGAAGCCACCGTAGAATCATTACCGTATGCGCAACCCGGACAACGGTTGGTATATTACGACACGACAATCAAAAACCTTGTGTTGCGTGTCAGTTCAAGCAACAAGATTTATTATTTGCTCAAAAAGGTTGGCAATCGCACAATATTTCATAAAATCGGCGACGCCAATAATACGTCATTAAAAAACGCGCGGAAGCGTATGGCCGAACTAATAGAGCAAACCAACCGTGGCGAAAATCCTAACGATGCCAAACGCAAGATTCGTGATTCCATAACCGTGCAGGAATTTTTCGACCAATACTATTTCCCTGACTATTCTGTCATGCGAAAAAAAGCGGAATCGCAGAAAATGGATAAAATATCTATGCGTCTTTATGTTCCGGACACTATAAAAAGGGCAACAATGTTGACATTGACACGTGCCGACATGGAACGCATGCACAACGAAATATGGCGACGCACAAAAAGCGTTTATTCGGCTAACCGCGGATTAAAACTTATGCGACAAATGTTCAACAAAGCCATAGATTGGGGATTCCCGTGCACAAATCCCGCCGCGCGAATAAAACTGTTTCCTGAAAATAAACGCGACAGATTTTTACAACCCGACGAATTGAGCGTGTTTTTCCAAGAAGTCGCAAAAATTCCAAATGCGGCATCGCGTAATTTCATACTATTAAGCCTTTTTATGGGCCAACGCAGGCGCAATATCCAAGCTCTGCAATGGTCGGACATAAATTTTGAACGCAGGGTCGCATATATAAAAACAACAAAAAATGGTGAACCACAAATCGTACCATTATCCACCCAGGCCATAGATTTATTACACGAAATGGAAACTTTCAAAACTAGCACTTGGTTATTCCCAAGCAAACAATCACGCAGTGGGCATCTTGAAAACCCGCAAGTCGCGTGGCGCACAATGAAAGAACGCGCCGGATTAACCGATTTGCGCTTGCATGATTTGCGGCGCACATTTGCCAGTTATCAAGCAATCACAGGCTCTTCAAACGAGATTATCGGCAAAGCATTGGGCGATAAGTCGCCGGCCGTAATACCAATTTACGCACGCCTTACCGAAGACCCGGTGCGGCAAAGTATTCAACGGGCCGCAGACCAGATGGTTGCCGCCGCAAAAATAACCCCACCAAACACAGGAGTAGCACAATGAAAAAAGAATATTACGACCTGTTAGAGTCGTTGTATTGGATAGCGTTTAGGAATATAAAACCGTCCAAGCAACTCATCCTAGAAAACGATGAATTATTGTCAAAATCCGAAACGTTGTTGTACGGATATCTGACACCTGATTTTGAAGAGTTTTTACCAAACAATAATGAAATTATAGCGGTTGCTAGCGTAGAAAATGATAAAACCGGAAAAATAGAAGATGCGGAAATAACGAGTTTTGCCCCGGACATGGAGATGCACGTACCAGATGATATGGTTATCGCTATGTGCGGTCAATATTATTACGGCGTTTGTTTGTTGGCCGATAAATTGCGTGAAGCATTTCCACCATTACCAAAAGAATCAAACTCTATTGTCAGGCGTGATAGCCCGGCACACGATATTGCTTTTTATTGCTATAAAACCTACAACCATATACCGGCCAAATCGTTATATAATTTGCTTAAAGACGTATTGCCAGAATTTAAGATACAGATTCCAACATTTAATACTGTTACGACCTGGTATACTGGATTTCGCAAAGGCGCATACCAACCTAATGCCACGAAACAGCAAATAATCATGAGATTTCCAAAAATATTTGAAAAGTTTCGCAACGCGAATCGTAGAATCTAATCTGGTTCATATACAATTCGTATATAATTTTATATTTGTCTAGTAAAAATAACAAGTTACAAAAATACGATTCTTAGCGGTCGTATTTTTTTAATAGCGATTTACATTGCTTTTAACAATGTCAACGGTGGCCACAGTTAAATTGTAAAATTAACACAAAAGGAGAATACATGATTTTTGCAAATCGTTATTTAACAACCGGCGAATTGGCCGACTTGTTACACATAAAACGCAATACCATTGAACGGTGGCGCACCAGTAAAATTTGCCCTATACCATGGACCCGAATTGGCGGGCGGGTTTTATACGACTGTGATGAAGTTATGGCGTACTTGGACCAACAAAAACGCAATCAAGTTAATTCAGACCAAAGGGGGCAATAATGGAACAGTTTTTAATAAACGCATTAAACGCACACCAAATTGAATTACCAAGACAAATTATACCTGACGGGTTCACACGCTGGGGCCACCACAATCAGTATTGGTTAATACAATGCGGAGATGGATACGCATTTGGAGATTGGGTGTCAGGCGATAGATTCTACGCTTTTCCAGATTCCACATATGAATTAAGCCCGGACGAAAAACGCGATTTGAATATTAAAATCGCCAAACAACGTGAATTATTTATCAAAGAACAACAACAGGCACAACAAACCGTGGCCGAAACTGCTCAACGCGAATACGACAAGATGGGCACAGCACCCGATGCACACCCATATTTAAAATGCAAATGTGTATCTGCCGGCCCCGCAAAATACAATCCTAAAACAGATTCGCTTGTTGTTCCACTGTATGATACAGACGATAAATTGTGGTCGCTACAATATATCTCGACAAATGGCGATAAAAGATTTATGGCTGGTGGCCGTAAAAAGGGTTGTTTTTGTCCGTTTGGTACCCCAGGCGACACAATTGTTATATGTGAAGGTTTTGCTACCGCCGCCAGTATTTATGCCGCTGTGGGTGAATATACAGTTGCGGCTATGGATGCCGGTAATTTAGAACCGGTTGCTCAATCCATACGTGCTAAATATCCGAATGCTCGTATAGTAATCGCTGCCGATAATGATTGGGAAAAGGACAAAAATACAGGTGTTGATTATGCAACTAATGCCGCTAATTCCATAAATGCGCAATTATGTATTCCGAATATAACTACGCATGGCATGTCCGATTTTAATGATATTGCGGTATATCAGGGGCTAGATAAAGTTAAATCCGAGATAGTGGCTGTGCTGGCGCTTACTATGCGCCCATTAACCGGTGGTTATCGGATTATAAATGCTGCTGATTTTTTGCGACAAGAGCTTCCGCCCACAGAATATGTCCTATATCCAATGATTCCGGAAAACGGTTTATCATTGCTATATGCCGAAAGGGGCGCCGGCAAAACATTTATGGCACTGGCTATTGCTTGTGCAGTTGCTGGCGGATTTGAATTTTTGAACTTTCGAGCAAACAAACCACGCAAAGTATTATATATTGATGGTGAAATGGATGCTAACGAGATGCAAACACGCCTCAATTTATTGATAAACGGCTTTGCTTCTGAAGGCAAAATCGTAATTCGTGAGAACATAAGATTGTTTTTGTCGGGGCTTCAGGATAATGCGACTATGCCAGATATTGCAAAAACAGAAGGACAAAAACATATAGAGGCTTTTACGAACGACGTTAGTTTGATAATAATTGATAATATATTTTCTCTATACACCGCCGGTCATGAAAATGATGCGGACAGTTGGACGGGTTATAATGCTTGGTCGCGTAAGATGCGCAGCAAGGGCAAATCAATATTGTGGTTGCATCACACGGGAAAAGATAAAAATCGTGGCCCGCGAGGTTCGTCTGCAATAGAAGCCATTTTAAACAGTTCTATCGCCTTGGAAGTTTCACCAGCACATAAAACTAGTGATGGCGCGGACATATTGGTTGAATATCATAAGTCCAGGGGAATATGTGGCGATGATGTAAAGCCATTTGCCGCCAAACTGGTATCGGTTAAAGACGAATATGGAAAAACTGTCGGTTTAAAATGGGTATTGCAGGACACACCCGCGGAATCCGTCCATAAACGCATTATAGAACTTCGCAATTCTGGTAAAACCATTATCGAGATAGCCGATGAAACCGGTATTTCTAAATCCAAGGTCCAGCGTATACTATCCGAACACTCAGCATAAAGTCGCTATTTCCCAAATTCCCACACACAATATAGTGGGAATTTTGGGAAAATGAACGTTTTTATGCTTTTTTATCTACATACGCAAATTTCCATTGCTTATAGGTTAGCGGTGTTTTCCCGCGTTTGTCACAATCCATCAAATATTTTCTGTATTTCGTTATTTGTTTCTGTGTTCTTTTTCGGCATGGCTCAACATATTTGTTATTTAAATAACTCATGTATATCAGTATAAAATTGACGATGACCAGTATTAAAATAAGCACAACTGGTGTTGCCCAACGCCAATTTTTATCCATAAATTCATCCCATAAATTCAATTTCCCAGCTTCGGGTGCTAAATAATATCCTACATAATCTTCGTTTCTGGCGGCATAACGAGCTTTTGCTTTATTCCAGTCAAATGTCACATTATGTTGCTGCTCGCTAAGTGGATACGGTACTACAGGCATAGAATCACGTTCATAAGTATCATATGATTTTATATTCTGGGCGTTAGAATAAATTTGAACCCCGATACACCCAACAATTACTACTATTAAACTTACAATTTTTTTCATTTTTTTACCTTCTTGTCGGCATATGCAAATTTCCATTGTTTATAGCTTAGTGGTGTTTTGCCACGTTTATCACAATCTCTCAGATATTTGCGGTATTTTTCTTGCTCGTTTTTATGTTTTATATATTTTTGTTTAACCTGTTCGCCCATATTACTGGTAGCATTTCGTAATAAATTTTTAATATATCTAAGCAGTTCCAAAATTAGTATAAGGATAGGAAAAATAGCCCACCCTAAAGCACGACCAATAGCTCTGTCAGAAGCATGATTACTAATTGAATTACGAGAGTATTGTGAATAATTGTTGGTTACTTTTGTTGTGCCCGAGTATGGTTGATTTATATAACCATTAGACCTGTTAACATTAGAACTCTTGGTTTGGTTTGCTGTTTGTTTAGCTTGATTTAACACTTGTTTGGCTAATTTTTCAATAGTACTCGGTACTATATACGCCGCATCATCTAAGGATTTGCAATATTGGTCTTTTGTTAAGTTCGCGATACCCTGTATTTCTGATTCCTTTCTTGCCAACAAATAATCTGTATTCACACTGGTAGCAAAAAGCGCCGAATTATTGTTATATAAATCATCGAATATTTTTAATAAATCTGTTCCGCCAGCTTTAACAATTATATTTTTTGCCGTTTCTCTTTTACTGATAATTTGAGAATCGTATACTTTGGTTAATTTATCCATTGAATAGTGAGGTTTGCAGTACGTAATCATATTGTTGACACCAAATGTGACGGTATACATTCCCAGTGCTTCAATTACTTTTTCTTGATTGTTTGTAGACCAAGATTGAACCGAATTAGTCAGTTTTTGTAAAGCATAACGAAATTCATTGTATGATGGTGCTTTTATATCATCGGTATTTATATTGTATAAACCGAGTTGGTTTGCCAACTGTCGCTTAAATTGTTGTTCTGTCTTATTCGATTGTACAGTATTATTTTCAATCGCCTTAATTTTTATGGGAAACACTGTAAAAGCTATTGTTATTATAAATAATGTTGATTTTATTACCATCGTTTGCCTCTATATCAAAACAAAAACCGCCCAAGAAAGAGCGGTCAGGGAGTTCTCAAATCAGTATCTTAATGATTTCGTGGTTTTCGGGTTTCCCCTATTTTATAACCAACGACTCCCCGACCATAAGTCAGGGCTGATAACGGTGCAGAAAACACCGATAACATCAGATTACGATGCTTTCGCACCGAAGATACCGGGTTTGAGATAACCCTGAACCCAATCTCTTGGATTCAATGCGAATTATATCATAAAAAATATATTTTTAAAAGTGGAAAGAACCTGACGCGAATTTATTCGCGGCCGGGGGGGGGGGCGGCGTATAGCGACGAAAACTTAAATGACTATACTTTGCTTATAAAAAATTACATTGGGTATTTGCTTTTTATTTAACTTTATATATAATACAAGCAAGTGCACCCATGGCCTAACTGGATATGGCGTGTCCCTCCGAAGGACAAGGTTGCAGGTTCGAATCCTGCTGGGTGCGCCAGAAAACTTGCGAAAAATTTATTTGGTTTTATCCAGAAAGTTAGCCATAGGTTAGCCAGATAGTTTTAGCAAAAAACTAGCACCTGCCAAAACCCGCGGAAATCTAGGGAAAGTATAGGTCGTGTATCTTGCAAGTCCTGAAACTCCGAAGGCGGGGATTGCGCGTTCGAATCGCGCCGGGTGCGCCAATAAATTCAAATTGTCACGCAGAGACGGTTTGAATTTGTTGTGCCCGCGCCCCGCATTTGGAATTACGATGAAGAAAATTATTGCGTTATTTTCTCTGATTTTAATGACCGCGTGCAACAGCGTGTATATCAAACCGGGAACGATGGAACCCAATACAATTGTCCACGCGGACCCGGCCGGAACCGGTTTCGAACGTGCAATGAAAGAACACCTGGAAAAGCGCGGTTACGATGTTCGCATCGGAAAACAAAGAAATTCTGGTAAAGACGGTCTAAGCAGTAGTGATACAACTGTGTTACCTAAAAACACCAGATACATTTTTCGTTCATCATACAGCACAGAATCTTTTATGCCGTGGTGGTGCGTGTTTAACGGTTTTTGGTGGTGGAAATTTAGCGTTTCAATTGCGGACCAGAAAACCGGCGAAGAAATATTGTCTTGGCGCGGACGCGGTTGCCAAAACAGTTCTTTGCGTAAACTGGACCGGTTTTTAGATGAATTAGAAATTAAAAAATAAGGACAAAACATGAATAATAATAAAAAAATTAAATTTCCGGGATACAACGCCGAACAGGAAAGAATAGTACAGCAAGAACAAGAACGCGTTGCCAAGGCATTGGAAAAAGCCACCAAGGCCGAAGCGCAACGCGTGGCGCGCGATAAAAAACGCGCAGAAAGCCTGCCCCCGTTTTTAATGGTGCGCAGTGGTTTGTTGAATCAATGGCTGTGGACACTTATACCGACCGCCGCTTTTGTAGGATTCGGTATCAATGAAGATAAACTTAAATATCCGGAATTGGTTTCGGGGGGCTTGGCTTTTTTGGTTTGTCTTACATACGGATGGTGTATATATTCCCATCCAATGATCAAAACATGGCTAAAAGAAGACATATGGGAAATACGCACGGCCACCAGCAGATATTTGATCGAACCAGATTACCAATTGGATTTAACTGATAAAATCAATAATCAAAAATTGGAAAGAATTCTGGTGCAACACATTTCGAAACATAATCCCGGGATTTTTGACAAAATGATGATGAACCCAGAATCCGTCACAGACATAAATGTCGCACAAAATATTATACTGGGACACTTAAAGAAACACCCTGCCGATGCGCAAAAGATTCTGGACACATTTGATATTGAAACCATGCCGACAAAAGTTCAAAGAAAAGTGAACAGATACGCAAACAATTTGCGCAATTATATGATTCATCAAAAATCAAGATAACAAAACCGGCGCATTTCTGCGCCGGTTTTTATTTTTATATATGTTTATATTTAATCATCGATTTTTGCGTATTCACAGAAACCTTCGTTCGTGTCGCAACGGGAAATTGTGCCTTCGCTGATAAAATATCCCTGGGGGTGCAGGCACGCCGGGCAAACTGATGGTGCCTCGGTTCCAATGTGCCACATACCGCAATTTGTGCAACGCCACATAACAATTTTATCCTGTTTGAACAATGTACCGTTTTCAATTGCATCAATCAATGCACGAAAACGTGATTCATGATAACGTTCCGCATAACCAATGTTCTTTAATACCGATGCAATCGAATCAAAACCTTCCTGGGCCGCGATTTGTGCAAAACGCGGATACATATTGGTATTTTCTTCGTGTTCACCGTATGCCGCCGCCTGGAGGTTTTCAAGTGTTGTACCAATTTTTCCCGCCGGAAATGCCGCGGTTATTTCCAATTCGCCACCTTCCAAGAATTTGAACAAACGGGATGCATGTTCGCGTTCTTGTTCCGCAGTTTCCAAAAATATTTTAGAAATTGCCTGGTAACCTTCATCTTTCGCACGTGACGCAAAGAATGAATAACGGTTGCGTGCCTGGGATTCGCCGGCAAATGCAATAAGCAGATTTTTTTCGGTTTGTGTACCTTTTAATGAGGTCATATTTTTCTCCTTAGATTGAACATGCCATATCATAACAGGTGCAAAACCAAAAAGCAAAGTAATTATTTTTATCGGGAATTTTCGCGCAACACTGAATTTGGACGTATTTCCGCATCAATTAAATCTTGGTATTCGTCATACATTTTTATACCCAAAAATGCGCGTGCCTGCTCTATGGTGCGGCCATATGCCATATATATGCCCCGATTGGTCTTATACTTGGCCACAACCCAATCAGGGTGCGCGATATCCGCCGAACATCCGTTTCCACCCCAAGTTATTGCGGCCGCCGAATAAAATTCAAATTTTGTATGTTCTTGGTGTGGCAATTTTTTAATCAAGACAAAATCTTTTTTGCGCACATTTGTTATTTTATATGGGAACTTTTTTTGAACACGCCACAGGCCCGCAATATATTCAACATCATTAAATTCCGCCCCGGGCGCCCCCAGCGGAATCGTTTGTTGAAAACCAATATAGGCGACCGCGTTTTCATCCAACGCGCGATTATACAGTGCGCGTTTTTCCGCGACCGTTGTGTATGCCGTATCCAGGCCATTCTTTTTCGCATCGACCGAATTTAGTGGATTTGTAATTTTATCGTCTGGGGACAGGCGATATCGTTCATCTTGCAACCGGTTTAATACCCCAAGGAAAAACAGGGCATTTGACCGCTTCTGTCTTTCACCAAGTTTTCTTAAGATAGTGCGACCCAAGACGGTCGCCTCCAATGGAATATCTTTCCATGGTGAATCTTGCGTGTTTTCGTTTTGTGCGCTCATTTTTCAACCCCCAGAAACATTTTTTCGATTTCTGCAATCAATTCATCTATTCCAATACGACCGGCGGCACTGATTTGTAAAATCTGTGGTTTCTTTTTGCGGCCAAAAGATTTTTTGAACGCGGCCAATTTTTCCGCCAATTCGTCCGGCGAAATCGCATCAATTTTGTTTATCACGACCATTTCCGGCTTTCCCACCAATCCGCCACCATAAGAATCCATCTCGTGCCGAATTGCCGCATAACGCGCGGCCCAGTCAGGTTCGGTACCGTCAATAACGTGCAAAATCATCTTGGTACGTTCCGCATGCCCCAAGAAACGATCGCCCAGTCCAACACCGGTATGTGCACCTTCGATTAAGCCCGGCAAATCAACCATTACGAATTCGCGATTATGCGCGTACATAACACCCAATTGCGGGTTCAGTGTTGTAAATGGATAATTTGCGATTTTGGGCCGCGCGGATGTCACCGCCGACAATAAAGTGGATTTCCCTGCATTTGGGAACCCAACCAGCCCGATATCCGCAATCAGTTTAAGTCGCAACACGACCGTTCTTTCTTCACCCGGCAGGCCATCGTTTGCCTGGCGCGGGGCGCGATTTGTAGGGCTTTTGAAATGCAGGTTTCCCCAACCGCCGTTTCCGCCACGTGCCGCCAGGTATTCCATGCCGTCCGTGTTCAAATCGGCATATTCGATTTCTTCGTTTTCAGACAAAATTACCGTTCCCGTTGGCACCGGCAAAACCAATGTTTCACCCGATGCACCGGTACGCATTTTGCCCATACCGTTTTCACCACGCTGGGCCGCAAAATGCATTTTGAATCGATAATCAATAAGAGTATTTACATTAGGAACCGAACGAAATACAACGTCGCCACCGCGACCACCATCGCCGCCGTTGGGGCCACCAAATTCTATGTACTTCTCACGCCGGAAAGTGGCCGCGCCGTTGCCGCCATCACCCGCTTTGATAAAAATTTTCGCTTTATCCAGGAACTTCATAATCCGCATTATAACTTAAAAACTTGCAATTTCCAGTATAAAGATTATAATCAATAGGTCACGAAAGTGACGATGATTCTGAACCCGTTGCGGAATAGACGTTTTGGACCCGGGGGCGGTACCCGGCACCTCCACCAATAAAAAATATGGGGGTGTATAAGTTTCGACAGGCGCAATAAAGGCAAATGGCTGAATCCGACATGGTGTCGTTAAAAACCAATAAAAAAATGAATGCGAACGATAATGTTCGTCTTGCAATGGCTGCCTAATAGTTAGGTTGAATATAATTGGCAATTGTTGATTATGTTCGTTTAGCTTTTTGCGGGGCATGCCGGGTGCCTGGCACCAGAAACCCGGCAAAATGAAAAAAAATATAACAGGAACAAAAGGGTAATAAAAATGTTAGGAAAAGTAAAAAAAGTGTTTTTTAGTGGTGTGTTTGGAATATTATATATTTCTTTCATTGCACAGTTGGTTTATGTGTTGGGTTGGGTGTCAATGGCCCAGGGTAAATTTGCATTTTTGGGGCTTTTGGCGGTTGAATGGTTGGTTATTATTGCGGCACGGTACCTGTCAAAGCGTTCTGGGGGTGCCGCGCAGCATGGTTTTAATGGCCGCCGTCATTAAAAGTCGCCGTGACGATTCAAAAAAAATCCCCATTGTCTGGGGGTTTTTTATTAGTCTTGAAAAGTTGTGAAAATAGTTTATATTTAATAGTGCTATGAAAGAATTTATTTTACCTTGTCGTGATTTGGTTGTTCATCCGGGGATGACGGTGCCAATCTATGTAGATAACCCTGTATCTATCGCATGTGTCGATATCGCCGCCACCACGCGCCAGCGGGTAATTATCGCACCGCAACACAGCAATGCATATCCATCCAGCCCTGACGATATTTATGAATATGGTACCATCGGCGAAATTGCCCAGGTGTTACGTATGCCGGATGGTTCTATTCACACCGTTATTCGTACGACAAGTGTTGTTAAAATAAGTGATATTGAAATAAATGATGGCGTTTTTTCCGCGCGGGTTGTCGAAGTCCCAATGGATAACGATATGGATGACGAACGCACAATCCAACTGCGCGAAAAGATTTTTGAAACCGTTCAATCTATGTCACTGTTCCGCAAGTTTAAAATTGATAAACTGCGCAGCGTGATTCAAAACTATCCAATGCCTGCATTTATTGATTCTATTATACAAACAATGGAAATCGGGACAGATACCGCCGTTAAAATATTGACCACACCGTCTTGGTATGAAAAGATGGTTATGCTGTTCGAACAGGTGCGCATCGTTTACGAAACGTCCAAGGTCGAAGATTCGATAAATCGCCGTATAAGTATGCAGATGGATCAAGGTCGGCGCGAAGCGATTTTGCAAGAAAAAATGCGCGCAATTCAAAAAGAAATGGGCGAAGACGATGGCGAAGCCGATACGGCCAGTATGCGCAAAAAAATCGAAAAATCCCCCATGCCGGACGATGTAAAAGAAAAGGCAATGGGTGAATGGAAACGTATGCGCAATATGTCGCCTATGTCAAACGAAGGCGGGCTTATTAAAACATATCTGGATGAATTATTGGCTATGCCGTGGGGCAAAGCGGACAAAACCGAAATTGATTTGAATGCGGCACGCAAAATATTGGACAGCGAACATTCCGGCATGCGCCCAGTCAAAGAACGCATACTGGAACACATTGCCGTTATGAAAAAAACCGGTTCACCAAAAGGCAGCATTTTATGCTTGGTCGGTGCGCCGGGTGTTGGCAAGACATCATTGTGCAAATCCATTGCCACGGCATTGGGCCGGAAATACACCCGCATATCGTTGGGCGGTGTAAGTGACGAGGCGCATTTCCGCGGGCATCGTAAAACATATATTGGTTCGCAACCGGGCCGCATTATGGACGCACTGAAACGCGCAAAATCGAATAATCCGGTTATCGTTTTGGACGAAATTGATAAAATGGGACGCGATTGGCGCGGCGACCCGGAATCCGCCCTGTTGGAGGTATTGGACCCAGAACAGAACAAGGCGTTCCGTGACCATTATTTGGAAGTGGACTTTGATTTGTCTAATGTAATGTTTATTGCGACCGCAAACAGTTTGAATTTATCCAGCGCGCTAAAAGACCGTATGGAAATTATCGAAATTCCGGGATACAGTGAAGATGAAAAGGTTCAAATTGCCCGCGAGCATTTAATTGCGCGTGCCGCAAATGATACCGGTTGGAATATTGAAAACATTAAGATTGATGATGACGCAATTCGTCACATTATTCGTAAATATACGGCGGAATCGGGCGTTCGCCAATTACAACGCGAATTGACGGCGATTCTGCGCCGGCGATTACTGGAAAACGATGGCGAAGATGCGCCAACCGAATTTACAATTCAAAAAATTGACGATTTGTTGGCGATTCAACAATCGGCCGGATTTTCAAAACGCATTGGTTTCGGTGTCAGTATTTAGGGGCATAATATGATATTCATTATAAATACTTCGGGCACAGGTTTGGAATTTGTATTGGATGGTCATCACAAGGCCGTCGCGGTGGAAAAACAGTCAATCGCCCTGCCCGCGGCGGCGGAAAATTTCATAACCGAGTGTGGCGCAAAATGGACGGACATTACCGCAATTGGCGTTGTCATCGGCCCCGGCAGTTTTACCGGAATTCGTATGGGAATCGCCTATGCCAAGGGGTTAAGCCTGGGGTTAAATATTCCGGTTGTGGGTATAAGTGCGTTTGATTTGTATTTGGCCGCTGCGCCGGACGCATTTGTTGCGATTGATTCCGGGCGTGGTGATTTCTTTGTGGCAAGCGCAAAGCATGCGCCATGCACCATGACCATAGAAGAAGTCGAAGTCGAGCAAATGAAATGTCCGCGCACCGTTGGACACAAACCTTTTGATTTAACCTTGGCACCGGCGATTGTCGCCAAAAAAATAGAACACGGCAATGTGGAACCTGTGGTGCCGATGTATCTGCGCCCCAGTTATGCCGAAGAAGCAAAAAATAAAAATGTTTAATAAAGTTGCCGATTTACATAAACTTTGTTTTCCGCACAAACCGTGGGGTGCAAATGATTTTACGGAATTAAAAAAGTCGGGATGTGAAATTGTGGCATCCGATAACGGATTCATCGTTTGGCGCACCGTTTTGGACACCGCGGAAATAATTACAATCGGTGTTCATCCCGATGCGCGTGGGGCGGGAATCGCAATTGCCATGTTGGGAATCATGGAAAACGAAGTTAAAAAGGCGGGTGTAAAGAAAATCTTGCTTGATGTATCGGCGGAAAATGTGGCGGCACTAGGCCTGTATAAAAAATGTGGATTTATTGAAAACGGCCGCCGTCCAAAATACTATGACGGTGTCGATGCGATTTTAATGGAAAAAGATATTTAATCACGATTCACAAATTCCAAAACGCGTGGATCAAAGATAACATCACGCGGGGAAAGCGGGCGCGCAATATGCATATCGGCCGCGGCGCGTGTGCGCGAAAGTGCGACATAGGTTTGGCCGTGTTCAAATGCACCACGCGAAATATCAACGACAACGGAATCCAATGTTTTACCCTGGGCCTTGTGTATTGTCATTGCATACCCTAGGGCGAGTGGAAACTGCTTATATGCCCCGGTTTCGTTTTCAACCAATCGGTCGTTTTCATCGCGCACATATTCAATCTTTTGCCATTTTTCGGGTTTGACCACGACGACGTCACGTTCCCGATTTAACAATTGCACAACGATTTCGCGCGCGCCCAATTTTTCAACAACGCCCATTGAACCGTTATGCCATTTGTCGCCGTTTTTAACAAAGACCACCAACGCGCCAACTTTCAGTTCCAAATTCATCGGTGCCGGCACATCGCGTTCGGCAAAATTACCCGACAATTCACCATTATATACAACAGAATCTGCGGCAATTTGGGCCAGTCTTTCCGCATTTATTCTTTCCGCCACCGCACGAAACGGTGTTATCAAAACAGAATTGTTGCGCCGCGTATCATCCAAAATGCGACACCCATTAAAGAACCCCAATGCACCCGCATCACCGCCACGCAGTGCGTTTAATTTTTCCAATAATTCTTTGTCATTTTGCCTATAAACCAAATCAAAGTTGAAACGCACAAAATCGACACGATTGTAAACATGACTGTCAAAGAAATACGCGCGTGGCACCCCGTATTCGTCCACATAATATTTTTGTGCGTCACGTGTTATAACCGGCGGCAATTGAAACAAATCGCCAATTGCAACAATTTGAATTCCGCCAAATGGTGCATCATTTTTCCGTGCGTGGCGCGCCAATATATCCATTGCATCCATCAAATCGGGCGCAATCATAGAAACTTCGTCCAGGACCAATATATCGGTTGCGGTTAACACATTTCGCACACGCGCCTTTAATTCCAAAAATTCAGGAAAAATAAAATCGCGCGGCATAATTTGAAACAAAGAATGAATTGTTTGCCCACCTATATTCAGTGCCGCCACCGCCGTTGGACACGCACAAACAACGCGCTTTGCCGTTGCGGTTTTAAGGTAATTTACGAAAGTGGATTTGCCCGTTCCGGCACTGCCCAGAATCAACACACTGGAATTTGTGCGTTCAATTGTATTAAACGCAGCGGTTTGTTCAGGACTTAAAATGGGAACAATTTCGGTCATGGCCGCATCTTGGCACAAAGGATTATAAAAATCAACAAAATGAAAAACACGCCGTTCGAAAACGGCGTGTACGATTTTTCAATTATAATTGAGAAATCAATTGGTGGGTTATGTAGGACTCGAACCCACGACCAAAGCGTTATGAGCGCTCCGCTCTAACCAACTGAGCTAATAACCCAACGCATGAAATTATATACATTTTATTTTATGTTGCAAGTGATTTTTTGTCATACAAAAAACCATCCACTAACCAATTACACTAACCACTTACACTAATGAATATTTTTCGCTTGCGTTAGGGTTATATTTTTTTCTAGTATGATATAAACAAAGGGAGAACACTCATGAAATTTTTGCGCTTTTTGGCTTATTTCCTGGTGTTGGCATTTTCAGGTTTTGGGGTCCTGGTTGCTAATACATCAAACGCAACGGCGAGGCCTTATTACAGTTTTGTATTAAATGACAACGGTGGCAGTGGTGGTAGAGTATACGGCACCACTAATCGCGGATTACTGGATTATGGTGTACGTTGGGGCTATGAGATAGCTGACGGCGATGGGTTTCAAGAATTGACCGCTATTGCAAACACGCCAACGCATTCAAACCAACACCTTCATTTTAGTGGATATAACGCGAACGGTATCAGGGTTATTAACAGTACCGGAACATTTGTCACGACAAATGAGGCACTGACCTCTTTTAATACAAACAATACACAACTGGTGGCATACTGGAATGCAAATTTTTATAAACTAACACTGGACGAAGCCGGTGGCAGTGGCACTGTGGTAGGATCTTGTTCCGGCGGATTACTTGGATGCGTTTTAGGAGAATGGTATGGTAATTGCTATGCTGTGACCGGTGTATTAAATACCAGTGAATTAGAAGTAGGTGTGTGCGTAACGCGAATACAACAAACGCCAACCAGAACGGGTTATACATTTGGCGGATTTTACACCGGGCAAAATGGAACCGGAACCCAGATTATAGATGCAAACGGAGACATAGTTGAAACAACATACACGTTCTTTTCGGGGCCGGCAACCATATATGCCAAATGGACACCAAATATCTATACGGTGACACTTAATAAAAACAACTCAACATCCGGCAGTACGAATGGTTCACCAACACCGGTATATCTAAAATATGCCACGGGTTGGTACAGAAACGCGACCGCCACAACCAGTATATCGCAACTTGACACTAACCCGGTGCGTCCTGGATTTATATTTAATGGTTATTGGACAACATCCGCGTCAACAGGTGGAACCCAGGTTATCAATTCTAACGGAACATTTTTGACCACGGACGCGGCATTAACCGCGATAACAAGCAACGCGACCGTATATGCACGTTGGACCGATGCACCAATATACACGATAAGTTTATCACCAAATGGTGGCACCCCAACAAACACACAATACATATATGTCAAAGACGGTCAATTCTATAGTAATTCCACCGCAACGAATCTTATAACATCATCTGTGTTTAATCCTGTGGCATCGGGCGGTGCGGGAATAACACAACCGTCTGTATCCGGACAGAATTTCAATGGGTATTACAGCAACACGTCTGGCGGAACCCAGATGATAGACGGTTCGGGTAATATTGTGGCCGGCAATATCTCTGGGGCACAAACATGGTATGCGCAATATTCATCGACATGTGCAAATAATAACATATATTTAAGTGCAAATGGTGGTACGATTCCAAACGGTTGCCAAACCACACTACATCCAGTTGCCAATTCCACGTATTCCAGTGGTTTTGCAACACCCGCCATAACAAATGCGTCAAACTGTATCCCAACAAAAACTAATTATGAATTTTTGGGGTATTGGTATGATGGAACCAGCACGCAATATTATACCAATACATTGGGAATTTATACAACGGAATGGGGATTATGCAGCCAAGGCGATGTCACACTGACCGCGCATTGGACAGGGGCGTGTAATCTTATCACGTTCGATGATAACAATGCGAATAACACAAATGTTAATGTAAATAACACTCAAAGGAAACGAACCGGGGATACAGCGTGGTTGGATGCGGACTCGTATAATTCGGCCCAGTGTGGCAAACCATTGACAACAAATCCAACGGCCGTGGTGCCAACGAATGCGAACGCAACGTTTATGGGGTACTATACCACACGTGATACCGGTGGCACGCAAATATTTGATGGCACGGGTGCAACGACGACGTATGCCAATAATACCTGGACAATCAGCACAAATACTACACTTTACGCACGGTGGCAATGTGGCACCGGTTATACGTGGAATCCAACAACCCATGCATGCGATTCCGATAAAAGATATGATTTGTATTTCAAATGCAGCCTTGGTGGTGACTTTTCTGAACAATTGGCATCCCTTATCTATGGACAGTCTTTCGTTGTTGAGGAAAGTCTTTTAGATGATCTGCTTGAAAAATTCTGTCCAAATGTATGCGGTGCAAATGCATCATTAGAAGGTTGGAACGTGTATTTGAACACACCGGGAACATTATCGAACGATTCGCCGATAACCAATTTCCCGCACACATTCACCGGCGGTGTCACCTATGGCGAAGCAAGCCCGATAACAATTGTGCCGAACTGTGTGGAAAATCCGTACAATTCGGTCACGTATAAATGTTATGTGGGTGATTCAGGTCAAATTGATAACCAGGTCACGCCCACAAATTATTCCGTACGGCCGCTTTCTTGGTACAGTTCGTGTAATATCAATCAAAGCGATTTCTCTGGATGGTTGTTTTCCGGCAACAATTCAGTCTATTTGGAAAACGCGGTAATACCATCGTGGACATATGGCGATAACCAGAACTTTGTGCCGGCATATGATGCAACATTCAGTTGCACCGCGTCACAACATTGGACGGGTAGTGTATATCAAATGTCAACCCAGGGTCTGGGTACCACAATCAACACTCCGGCGATGACATGTACACCAAAACCTGAATACGTTGGTTGGGTTAATCTGGATGGGAAATGGCATACATCATATGATCATAATATGGCGACGCCGGTGCCCGGTGCAACGTGTAATACCGGTGCGTTTACGGTTAATGGGAACAGCACATTCCTTTTGGGATGCCCGACCGATTTGTTGTTCTTGCCCGATGATGAATTGATAACAAAAACAATCGATGTCAGTTGTGGCACCGGTGGCGCATCCGGCGAAATAACAATAACCTATGATACACAAAACCAAGTTTCCACACTGGTTAGCCAATGGTTGGCCGCCAATTGTGACGGTTCGTGTCAAAACCCATCCGGGGCTGCGCATGGATTTTGGAAATTCTGTGGTACGTGGGCAAATGGCGCAGTGCCGAATGTGACGCAAATACCGGACGAACCCGGGTGCTGGCGTGCGGAAATCCCGTATGACCTTGGCCAGATTCAGTGGAAAAATGTCACCGAATTCAACATTACAACCGTGTCTTACTGTCCAAAGTATGTTAAATATAAATGCAGTGACGATGCAACCGAAGTATATGATGAACCGCCCTATTCTTACTTTGATGAAGAATATACCGTGCTGAATCACACAACGGTTGGTTGTACGGATACCGGTTTTGCATTTACAAGATGGAAAAAATCGGATGCAAATGTTTACTATAACGCGGGTCAAGTGGTTGAAAATTGGCCTTATGACACGGATGTGACGCTTGTAGCACAATGGGGGGATGCGGTCGAATATAATATAATATATCATTATGATAGTACCGCATCTTGGGGGGCTGGGAATCATCCAAACACATACAGTGTTGATGATTTGCCACTTACCATAAACGGTGTTATGACACGGCTGCACAGTATATTTGTTGGATGGTGTGACGATGCGGCACTGACCCAAAATTGTGCGACACCGCGCACTATAGCGACGGGAACAACCGGGGATGTGCATTTTTATGCAAAATGGGAATGCGAAGAACCGTATCATATCGGGCCTGAAACCGGCCTTTGTGAAGCATGCCCGCCTAACACTTGGTGGAATTCGGTTACGCAAAGTTGTGACGGTTGCTCGGCGGCTTTCCCGAACAGTACCCCGCCATTTAATTGGAGTGAAGATCAATGCTGGCGCGACTGTCAAAACAACGCCCAGTGCCAGGTTCCGCCGTCTTCTATTATCCAAGATGTTACGGGAACCTGTACAGCCCGGGCATTTATGAATTCGGCTGGAACACAAATCGAATTCAAGGGTAATGCCGATGCGCACCTGACAACGTGTGACGCAACAAATGTTCCATATTGTCCGTATGGTTTGGACTGCCATTCTGAAACCGTGGATATGCCACGTTCGGTTGACGCAGAATTTTGGTATGGAACCGATTGGTCGGCGCACGGAACACGGTATATTATTGGTCTGGGGCATGTGATGCCGTCAAACCAATCAATGGTTAGTGGTGCAATGTGGAGTGCCATTGTGGGGCCGGCACAACAGATAACATTCCCCACACCGAACGATGCATACACATTTATAACGTATCCTGTACAAATGGCACCGGATGCCGAAGTAATTGGGATGACATTCTTGGGGTACTATGATCAACAAACCGGTGGCACCCAATATGTTGACAATGATTACATATTGAATTCTACAAATGCGCAGAGTGCGGCGGTTGTGTTGGATAACGAAATACCGGGCGACAGAAACTTGTATGCACATTACGACGCAATCGATTACACAATTACTTATAGTTGTGGAACTGCAACGGGTGGAACCACGCCATCGCCCCAGACCGGCATACACTATGGCGGCAGTGTCACGCCACGGGCAAACACATGTGAAAAACCGGGATATAACTTCTTGGGGTGGTTAGTGTCGAATACAAGTGATATGCAGCAACCAGGGGTTGGATTTACGTGGCATTATACAGAATCCAAAATATTCACTGCCCAATGGGATGACAACCCTAACAGTTATGTAATCACTTATAAACCAAACTATGATGGTGCGACCCAACCAGATGTGACGCAAAGTGTGACATATGGTCAAACATTCACTACCAAGCCGGCAGGCACATTCACACGCCCTGGGTACATCATGATTGCGTGGTCCGAACCGTTTAGCGGTCTGAATCAAACGTATACATATAATGTTGAAGGAAATACGAATTTATTAGCCACATGGCAAATTTGTCCGGCGGGTCAAACTCCAAACGCAACGGGAACGGCGTGTGTGCCATGTCCCGAAGGCCAATATTCGGTGAATGGTATCTGTATGCCGTGTCCGGATGGAACGCAGCCGAATGCAACAGGTGACGCGTGTGAACCGTGTCCAGAAGGCACCGCGGGAACCGGTGGGACATGTGAACCGTGTCCGGACGGAACACAGCCGAATGAAGCAGGAACCGCATGTGTGCCGTGTCCAGAAGGCACCGCGGGAACCGGTGGGACATGTGAACCGTGTCCGGACGGAACTCAACCAAATGAAGCCGGAACCGCATGTGTGCCATGTCCAGAAGGCACCGCAGGAACCGGTGGAATATGCGAACCGTGTCCGGATGGAACGCAGCCGAATGCAACAGGTGACGCGTGTGAACCGTGTCCAGAAGGTGAATACGGATTGGGCGGGGTATGTAATCCGTGTCCGGCGGGGAGCCAGCCAAACGCCGCACAAACCGCGTGCGAACCGTGTCCGGACGGAACGTATTGGATTGACGGTGCGTGTGAACCATGTCCAGAAGGATATTCATCGAACCCGGGCGCAGTAGGTATAGACCAGTGTTTCGTGTCAGAATGTCCGGATGGTCAACACCTTGAACACGGCGAATGCCAAGACGATGTTGTGGAATGCACCGCACCGCACGCATCGTACGCAACGCGCACTTGGAACCCGGCAATGGGTGCATACGGTTCTTGCCAGATTCAAGATTGTATCAATGGATATCATATCTCTTCAAACGCATGCGTTTTGGATGAAGAATTGTGCACTGTTCCAAACGGACGTGGTGAACGCGAATGGAATGGAACACAATGGGGTGATTGTGTGATTACCCAATGCGACCCAGGTTTTGAAAATACCGGTACCGCGTGCAATGAATGTGCAAATCGCCGCGTGAATGGTGAAATCGCGGTCAGCAGTTATACATCTGGATGCGAAATCGCAACATGTATGTATCACGGGCAAAAGTATATATTGGAAAACAACGAATGTCGCCCGATATGTGAAGATGCAGAAGACGAGACAGGAACAAAACATTGGGATGGCACAAGATGCGTTCGCACGTGTAACCCAGGATATAAAATGTGGTAGGCACACAAGATGCGTTGGAGGGATGCGTATTTTCACAAGCCAAATCAAGACCTGTTAGAACGTGTCGGCAATGGGGCAATATCCGTTGCCGGCCGTGTTCGTGATATAACGCGGTTTGTATTTCAAATTTTTCACGCAATTGAAATTATGATTTGTCGGCGTGGGGTTATGCGGCGCATAGATTTGTGGGTCGAAATTGACAATGCTGGATTGCGCGCCATACCAATTGTGTGCCTGATAAGTTTTATGATTGGGCTTATTATCGCATTCGTTGGACATATGCAATTGGAAATATTCGGGGCAGAGATTTATGTTGCTGCATTGGTCGCAATTTCTATGATACGAATTTTGGGGGCGGTTATGACCGGTATAATTATGGCGGGCCGCACCGGTGCATCATATGCCGCAGAAATTGGAACAATGCGTGTAAATGAAGAAATTGACGCATTGAAAACAATGGGGGTATCCCCCATTCAATTCTTGGTATTACCGCGTGTATTGGCGTTAACCATTGCCATGCCGATATTGACCATTATTGCGGACATTGTCGCGATATTTGGGGGTATGTGTGTTGCAATTGCAATAATGAATGTATCCATTGCCGAATATTGGCGGACAACTGTGGATTGGCTGTCTTTTAATAACTTTGCAATTGGTGTATTGCATGGATGGCTGTTTGGGTGGGTTATTGCGATTGCGGGATGTTGGTGCGGAATGAATACGGTCCAGACCGCCGATGGCGTGGGGCGTGCAACCACTCGTGCGGTTGTTAGCGGGATTGTTGGGTGCATAATAGTAACGGCAATATTGACCGTGATATTTAATTGGTTGGACATATAAATGAAGAAAACGGTTAAAGATTTTATTGTTGTGAAAAATTTGTCATTGGCATACGATGACAGACCCATAGTGCGTGACGCAAACTTTACAATCAATCGTGGCGATATTTTTGTTATAATGGGTATGTCGGGTTCGGGCAAAAGTACGATTATGCGTTCTATGATTGGCTTGTTGCGCCCCGTGTGCGGCCATATTTTCATAGATGGCACAGATATGTGGGCGATGGACGCAGACACGCGCACAGAAATTGTTGGACGATTTGGGATAACTTTTCAATCGGGCGCATTGTTTTCTTCTATGACCGTTGGGGAAAATGTTGCGTTGCCCATGGAATTAAAAACCGAATTGTCACCCCAAGAAATATCGGCGCGCGTGCGCAACAAACTGGAAATTGTTGGACTTGGTGGGTGTGAAAACCTGTATCCGTCACAAATAAGCGGTGGTATGATTAAACGTGCGGCATTGGCCCGGGCATTGATAAACGAACCAAACATCTTGTTCTTTGACGAACCATCGGCGGGTTTGGACCCGGTACGCAGTGCCGAATTGGATAAGTTGATTATGAATATAAACCATCGGCTTGGGACTACAATTGTCATGGTCACACACGAATTATCGACCATTATGACAATTGCGACAAATTCGGTCTATTTGGACGCGTCAACCCGGACAATCGCCGCGGCGGGCGCCCCAGATAAAATACTTAAAACAACAAAAAATCCGCAAATTTTGGAATTTCTAACACGCGGGCAAAGGGGGAACAAAAAATGAAACAACCAAACAAACGGGCAATTGGCGGTTTTTTAGTATTCGGCTTTCTGTTGGTCGTGGCATCGTTGCTGTTCTTTTTCGGTGGCCGATTGGAACGCAATTATGTGACACCCGTATTATTCTTTGAAGGTTCCGTCAAAGGGTTATCTGTGGGATCAAATGTATATTTTCGTGGCGTGCCGATTGGACGCGTTGAAAAAATTCAAATGGTTCCAAACAATGAAGATAAAATTGTTATTCCGGTATATGTCCGGATTGATCCGCGTATGACGGCAAACGGGAAAATGTCAAAGTCCCAAATGGAAAAATGGATTGAAGATTTGATTGGACACGGGTTAAGGGGCAAGTTGCAAACCCAAAGTGTTTTGACCGGTCAAAAGACCGTTGAATTAGATTTCTATCCGCATTATCCCCATCGGCATTTGGCGGAAAAATATGACATAAATGAAATAGAAATTCCAACTGTGCCGTCCATGTTTGACGAGATTTCACATAACTTGGAAAAAATACCACTTTCAGATATTTCCACAAATATGAACGGGTTATTACAAAATCTTAACAACGATATTCCGGAACTGTTGCGGCAATCGACCGCGGCGGTTACAAGTATAAATCGTTTGGCGAATTCATTATCGGGGCCGGGTTCAAACACAGTTTCGGACTTTAACAAAATGATACACGATGTAAGTGATGCGGCACGTGCCGTGTCACAACTTAGCGACTATCTTGAACGTCACCCCGAGGCGTTATTAAAAGGCAAAGGAGGATACTAAAATGAGAATTAAACATTTATTATTGATGGTGCTGGTTCCTGTTTTGGCGGCATGCAGTTTTAATAACAAAAGTGCGCCTTCGCGTTTCTATGCCATAACTGTGCCGACCGTGCAACAGGTTCGTGGCCCGGCAAAATCGACAAATGTATCAATTGAAAATGTGTCTGTACCGCAATCGGTTGACCGTCCGCAAATTGTCGTGAAAAATACAGATTCAAATATGGTGACCGTATCAGAATTTGACAGATGGGTCGAAGGATTGAACAGCGCACTGCCCGTTGCGATATCTGAAAATATGAATCTGTATGCACGCAATATCAACGCAAGACCGAAACGATTTGCCGCGAATGATGCGAACACAAAATATTTTGTTTCTGTCGATTTTGTGCGTTTCGAAACCGAAACAGATGGCCAAATAACAATTGCCGCATGGTGGACGGTTGCGAATAACCACGGTGAAACATTGGTTCAAAAAAAGACCACTGTGACGGCGGACACCCCCGACACAGAATACGGCGAACCAAACTATGATGCCATCGTTGCAGAACAGAGTAAATTGGTTGCGAAACTCTCCTATAAAATCGCAGATATAATCAGTGAATTAAAGTAGTAAAAATCCCCATTACTGGGGATTTTTAATTTTGGTTTAGCCAACCAATTTTTTCCATAAACTTGGCTTTTTGCCCAGCTGTTTTTGGCGTTTGCGTGCGCGCCGCGGGGCGTTCATAGTCGTCTTTTTCGCCTCGGTATGCTGGGCGTTTTTCTTTTTGGCGTCTGTGGACGGCGCATTTGCCATCAACAAATCATCGGTTTTATTTTGTTCCGGGGCAACGCGTTGGATTGAATATTGGTCAATATTCATCAAACTGTCGTCACCAACAATAACGATTTCCGTGCCAAATTCGTTCTCCATCGCGTTTAATTCACTGCGTTTATGGTTCAGGATATAAATCGCGATATCGGTCGGCACGGTCATAATTATCTTTTGCGCCGCCTTGGCCAGTAATTTTTCCTGTAGGTGGCGGAACAGTATAATCGATGCCGTTTGAATACTTGGCACCACGCCGGCACCCATACAGTGCGGACACGGCACATACGAAGATTCAATAAAACTGCTGCGCAATCTTTGACGCGACAACATCAAGACCCCAAATGCGTTGATTTTTGCAACCTGGGTTCGGGCGCGGTCGTGTTTCATAACTTCGCGCATTTTCATTTCCAATTTGCGGTTGTTGCGTTCTTCTTCCATATCAATAAAGTCAATTGCAACAATGCCCGCCAAATCGCGCAGACGTAATTGCAGTGCGATTTCTTCGGCGGCCTCAAGATTAGTATTCAATGCCGTTTGTTCAATGTCTTTTTCTTTAATTGCGCGTGAAGAATTGACGTCAATTGTCACCATTGCTTCGGTTTGGTTTATAACCAACGAACCGCCGGACGGCAATTGAACATACGGACCGTGCAGACCCTCCAATTGTTTTTCAACGCCGGCCTTGGTCATAAGTGGCACCGCGGCATCTTTGTACAAAACCAATTGTTTGCGTGGTGCGCGACCATACATTTGTTGAAAGTATGTTTTCGCGGCATCGTATGCCTCTTCACCTTGGATTGTTAAAACATCATCCTTGGACGAAAGGAAATCGCGAACCACGCGGCGAAGAAGAGAATCTTCGGTATGAATTGTCACCGGCGCAACCGATTCCAATGTGGTTTTGCGAATTTCATTCCAAAGGTTGACTAAATAGTCATAGTCCGCCGAAATATCCGCCGCCGTTGCACCAAACGCCGCCGTACGCAGAACAACCGTCATACCCTTGGGTATTTTCAATGTATGCAGAATTTCACGCAGACGCGCACGTTCGGCCCGGTCCGAAATCTTTTTGGAAATGCCATAACTGTTGCGTTTACGGGAATTTGGCATCAAAACCGCGAAACGCCCCGCCAACGACAGGTATGTCGTCATAGACGCGCCCTTTTGCCCGCGTTCTTCTTTGACGCCTTGGACCAACAAGATTTGCTTTGGTTTTATAACGTCTTGGATTTTGAATTCGCGTGCGCGTTTGGCAAATTCTTTGTTATCTTCGCCGGCACTGCGGTCGTCATAGTCGGCGACTTCGTCCATTTCATCATCGGGGTCATCGTCATCATCGACAATGTTGGCGTGCGCCAATTCCAATAATTTCTTTTTCTGTTCGGGGGTTACCTGGTAATAATCAGGATGGATTTCCGAAAACGGCAAGAATCCGTTTTTCCCGGTACCGTAATCAACAAACGCGGCCTGGAGTGACGGTTCAACCCTTATAACCTTGGCCAGATAAATGTTTCCTTTTATCTGGGGCTTGGTGGTTGTTTCAACGTCAAAATCCGACACGCGATTATTTGCGGAGTCTACGACAACAACGCGCGTTTCCTCCGGGTGGACTGCGTCCACATATATCTTTTTTGACATCAAATAATCCTTTTGTGTTATACACGTATTTATGGGCAATAATCCGTCCCCGTGGGGCGTCCAAGCCCATGCCAAGGGAAAGTATCACAATACAAAAAAACACCAATCGGATTAAAGAAACAAGTGATAAAATAAACACTGCCGTAACCCCATTATTATACGTTGGGTCTTAGTCTAACAAAACAAAGTTCAATTCGCAAGGTATTTTATTCGTTTTCGCTTTTATTCTTGGAAACGCGCGGAAAACGGGGCATATATTCCTTGGCTTCGGCCAACCAACGGCGCATGCGCGCACGCAACCATCTTTCATATACAAAGAACAATCCCCCAACGCCAATAAGTGGCAAAACATAGTAAATTATACGATATGCCAACAACGCACCAAAAACACTGGCCTTGTCTGCGCCTTCGGGCAAAGCAAGTAAGAAAACACTTTCAAACACACCGATGCCGCCGGGAACCTGGCTGAAAACACCGGTGGTTTGCGCCACCACAAACAGACCGATAAAGGTTCCAAACGGAATATGTACAAACGGCGCCAAACAAAAATAAAGGACCAAACCGGCCAAAACACTGTCCGCCATACCAAGCAAAGTTTGCAAGAACGCCATCTGGGTAGATGGGACATCAAACTTTAATTGGCCGATTTTGACGCTTTTATTACGAAAAACAATTGTAATTGCGAAATACGCCAATAACGCCGCAAGGCAAAATATGAATAATGTGTTCAGCCCTACACTAACGCCGACCGATTCGGCAAAAATATCATGTGGAATTAAAAAATACCCCACGACCGCGATTGCCGTGGCACCCAAAAAGTACGTAAATCCGTTAATCGTAACAATTTTTACGATGTCGCCACCGCGAATGCGCCAACGGGTATAAAGCCGATAACGAATCGCACCACCAGACACCACCGCGTGACCGGCATTGTTGCTGATTGCGAATCCCAACATACCCGCCAACATCCATTTCCACCAAGAAACTTTATCGCCGGCACCAACATATTTTAATGCCAAAAAATCGTAAAGCGCCAACGCCACATAGCCCGCCAAACAGGCAACCGCCGCCAAAACCAAATTTATCATTGGTATGTCCAACAACGCATGCGCGATATCGACCAAGGAATAATGACGCAATTGCCACCAGAGCATTCCCACCGCCAAACAAAAGAAAACTATGCCGGAATAGCCCAATAATTTCTTAAATGCTTTTTTTGATGACATAAAAAACCTTCTTGCGATTGCGAATGATAACACCAAGGCATATAAAAAGCAAGTAAGTGTTAATTATTATCCGTTTTCGATTTGGCAATGGCGCGGATATGCCGGTTTTTGTATTCAAACTGGTCAAAAAAAGGTACCTTTTTGTCCACCACTTTTTTTAGAAAATGTGATTCAGTAAAATCAATGACTTACGAAACCTTGCAGGGTGGTCAAAAAAAGGTACCTTTTTGTTACACTATTTTTATAGGAAACAAAGAGGAGAAAATATGAGCAAAGTTTTATTATTCGGTGCAATTGCATCCGTTTTAACATTAAACGCGTTTGCAGAAACAACAACGTCAACCGTGACTTCACGGAACTATGTCGATGCCCAAGACGCATTGAAACAAAATAAAATACCTGAAGCGGGAACAAATTATGATGAACCCGGTGTATCCGTTGTCACATATACCGAAGATGGTAATGGTACAATCGGTGAAAGGTGGATTTGTGATTCGGAATTGTACGGTGATGACAATTGTGACAATAATAATTTGGTAACGCTGGATTTATT
>JAFZUT010000001.1 GCA_017618175.1 Alphaproteobacteria bacterium | reverse complement strand
TAGTGTTCTAGATTATGTTGATGCACAAATAAATCTACCGGAAACAACCGTCACATATAAAACCTGTACCGAATGGTCCGGTACACCGCATACAGATGCGAATTGTTTGCTGTGGAATTTAAGTGATAAAGATGTTTATGGGCGGTGTTCAGGTGATGCCGACTGTCCAGATTCCAATTGTATCAACAATCCGGATGGAGAGTATGGCTATTGTCAGAGCAGTACCGGTATTTGTGCCTGTGGGGGCGGCAGGTAGGTAAAACGGGGCGCGATAAAATGCGCCCGTTTTTTGTTGTCAAATCCGTGGGTTATTAAAATTTCCGGTAAAATACCGCCGAATATTTTTTACTTGATTTTATAGACAAAAAATAGTATTGTGTTAAAAAAGAGGTTTGCCATGACGCAAAATTATAATGGTTTAGGCATTGGGCGGCACCGTATTATGGAATTGCCGCGGTCCACGTATGCGGTATATTTTTCGGATACCACGACAATGTTGGCCGAAGCCAATAAATTGAATCTTAGATTGAAACCTGAAGATGCGCACGCCATTGACGAAGTCAATAATGTGAATTTTTATTCCATTCGTTCAAATGTTGGGACGCCTTTGGTAATGATGAAGGTTCAAGATAATGCGGTTCAATGGTGTCGCGGTATAGACGCGACGTGTCCATCGAACTATGCGCGCCAAATTGTGGCATTTATTGTCACAAAACGATTCGGAATTGCGGGCGATATGGCATGTACCGGTATCGTTGAACAAAAAGGCAAATATTACAATATTTATGATTTGCCAAAGGGTTTTGTTTATAATGGCGATATGGATTTGTCTTGGGCCAATTTGACCAAATTGCCGGATATGCGAACCGTCACAATCAAAGGCGATTATAATATTAGTGGGAATAATTTGCGGCATCTAACGGGTGCACCGGCCCGGGTCGAAGGTGACTTTATCGTTTTGCATAATTTTGTGCCATACCTGTTCAAAGATAAACCGCAATTTACAAAGATTGGTGGCAAATTTTATAACTATTTCTATCCAAACGGACGTTAAAATAAAAAAAATCCGCCATGCGGACAGATCTTGACGCTTGGGGTGCCAGCGATTTCTTCCTGCGATGCCCCAGTGGAATTCCGACACAGGTCATCGCAGCCACCAACACCCCAAAGGGTCGGGAATCTAGATAACGACAACACACATTGGAACTCTTTCTCTTTCGATGCGCATGCCGGCTCGCTTAAGGGCTCCTCACAAGTCCCGAATTCAACCCCAATTGAACTCAATAGTTATTATATCAGTATTTTGTATTTGATACAAGCAAAAAATTAAAAAAACAATTAAAAAATAAAAAAATCTGCATCAAATGCAGATTTCTTCATAATGAAAATTTCGTCTATCGATTAAAATATATTCCGCGTTGGGTCGCAGATGTTGACACCATTGAACCGAATAAGGCATTTGCATCAGATTGACTTACACCGCGCCCGGCGGGATTATAATTTGCACCATTTAATAATATTAACATTGGTACTTCGCCATTACAATCAATTGCGTATAAATCGGGATTATAATACTTGCCATAACATTTACCGTTCATGACCGCAGCATAATTATCCGTCGCCAACCCCGCACAGGTTGGTTGGGTGCCGGTCGTAATTTCGCCATACGGTAATACTTCGGTTGGATTAGATAATATGCCGTTGCACCACACACGAACATATTCGCCATTCAATGATACCATTGCGCCACCATTTGTGGATTTGCGCGCACCATAACAATTGTCGGTTGAAACATATACATTTGTATCAAAGTCTGCGATAATTCCAGAACCGTTTGCAATTGCCACGCGTTCCATTGCGACCGGTTCATCACCGCCCGCAACCAATGCGTTTGGACAAATATATTTTTTCCCGCGGCATCCGCCGGATACGTCCCACCCGGTTTCAAAACTGAAATCGATTCCCGCGGTCGATACGTTATAGCAACGTGTACCGTCTATGTCGCATATTGTGTCACGGTTCCACCAATCGGTTGCGCCAAATGCGGTACCCGATACCATACCCAATATAACCAAAGGTATTATTTTTATTTTCATTTTTTCCCCTTGCATCCTTAGCCTTAGTATAACATTTTTTGACGTCCCGCGCAAGCGATTGACATATTACGGTTCTTGTTCTTCTTTTTTGCACAGTCCCCAACCAAAATTCGCGTTCGTTTCATTATAGAAATCCAAGAACTTGCCAATTGGTTCGCCACTATTGGGGTCTGTTTGGTATGTCGTTGTCCATGTTCCGCCCATCCGGTCGCATTCGGCCGCCAATACGGTTGCCATATCCCGTTTAATAGAATCCATAACCGTATTCACATCGGCCAAAACATCGGTTGGAATAATATTTGTTCCCGGGCGTGTGCAGTATTGCAATGCGTACAGGACCATTTTTTGATACAAGCTGCCGACATAATCGGGACTGCACGTGTCGGTGCCGGGGCGCGGCGCGTCTGTGCCACCGGGGCATGTCCAACCAGTGGGGCATACATAACATTTGCCGTTCGAGAGGAAATATCCCACGTTGCACCTGGTATAAACACGGTTTTCCCAACATGTGAAACTGTTAAGTATGCTGTTTGGGTCTATGGTTGGATTGATAATGGCCGGTTCTGGGTCTGGGGCATTGGTATATCCGGTGGTATCGGGACTGGTTAAATATGTACAGATTGGATTTTGCGCGTACAATGCATTGCCCGGGGTATAAATACGGCAACCATATGGGTAATTGTGCAATGTGTCCGAACCCGACACGCGACAAAGTTTTTTCGCATAATCTTGCAGTGTGCCAAGGCAATTTTGTGCGATTTTTTGGTTTGTAATATTTCGCATTTCACTAATCAACAATTGCAGACCCGTAGGGCCGCCACCGTAAAGGTTGCTGCACGTGGCCAATTTTTCTGTGCACATTTCTTCGGATAACACCAACCGGTCGCCCAACAACATTTGATCTTCTATATTACTGAAATCGCGCAGTTGATTCGTTTTTTCGTCATAACATGTATTCACGACATCCATACATTCATTTTTAACCTGGCGAATGCGGGTTTGGCCACCTTGGTATATTTCGGTTATGGCCTGGCGCATGAATTCGTCCCAGACCGAATCGGCAATATCACGGCATGTTTCCAATGTTTTTTCTGCGAATTTTTTCTTGTTGTTTAATTCGGCTACCAACTTGGCGTTTGTTGGGTTTGTCAAAACATCGCCGGATAAAGAAACCTGGTCATTCAATTTATAAAAATCTGCGGAATATATCGGGTCGCCGGTCACGCGATTCAAATACAGTCCCGTTAAATCCAAACAATGAACATAGTTCGCACCGCAGGCCGTATCCGCGGTCAGGCTTTCGCGCACGCCGGCAACGCAATCATTTATTGATGAAGAATTATGCGCGTCATAATTTTCAAGTCGCGCAATATTCATTTCCCGATTCGTTTGACGTATCGCGGTGTTCGCGTTCGTAGATTGCTTGTCCAGGTTCGACAGTATTATTGTGCAATCGTTTTCAATATACATTCCGTATGCAGATACAACCATATTTAATATTTTTGTAGATGGACAACGTTCGGCCACCAATTCTGCACATTGGGAATGCACGGCATTATACAGTGATTCGCCGGTCAGGTTGGCAATACTGGCCCCGGAAATTAAATCTGTGGTGTTCCAAATCTGCTTTATGTCGCCACCGATGTCCAATTGACCCGCGGTAGACAGGGCGTTTGCACGCGTGCCGGCCAAAACATCACTTATTGCGGTTAATTTTTTCGCTGATTCGGAATTGTCGCGTGTTTTTGATAATTTCAATTCGCCTTCACTGGCCGACAGCATTGCTTTGACCTCGGCCGGGGTTTTCAATATAGCCTCGATATTCAAATCTTTGAAGTCCTGTAATTGGTCGGCGGTTTGGTTTAATACGCGTTCGCGTGCCTTGATTGTTTCAAGGCGCGAAGAACACACGCACCGCCGATATTTGTCGTTCGCCACCGCGCAGAATTGATCCATACATGCAAAATATGCGTCTTGGCATTCGTTTTGTTGAATATCAAAAGTGTTGGTTGGAATCGATTTAAGGTCCGTGGTCAGCGCGCTGCGTGCAGTTTTGGTTTTTGTCGCACGGGCCGGTCGCGCGACCGTTACGGTTGATGTGGCGCGCGCCCCGCGCAGGTCCAATGCACGTGATGACGTGCTTGACGTGGCCGTGGCGGTTCGTGTGCCCGTACGTGCGCGCGCGCCCGAATCGGTTCGTGTTGCGGCGGTTGCGCGATTGGCGACATTGGTTGCGGTGCGCGATACAACGGATGCGTCACGTGACGTGGTTGTGGCGGAATTTGTGCGTGACAATGAATCGGTCCCGCGAACCGCGGCCGATGATGCGCCAATGGCCAGCGCAAGCGCAACGATAGAAACAATAAGTTTTTTCATCTCCGTTCAGTACAGGTTAGCAAAAAATGAAAATGTGTCGCAAGTGTAATTTGCAATTTGTGGTAATAAAAAATTCCGCGGGGCGGAATTTTTTTATAATTGCATAACCGACAATATTTTTATTGTGCCGGGGTGTCGGTTGCCGCGCGTTTGCGTTCGACAAATGTAATGCGGCCCTTGGCCAAATCGTACGGTGTCATTTCAACACGGACGCGTTCGCCAACGTTGACCCAGATGCGTGCCTTGCGCATTTTGCCACAAACCGTCGCCAAAATTTCGTGCCCGTTATCCAACCGGACACGGAACATGGTGTTCGGTAATTTGTCTTCCACGGTTCCGGTAAAAACAACAACATCATCTTTTGCCATATCTGTCCTTTGGGTTTTACAATGTACAAATAATATGTTGATTGGTCAAAAAAATCAAGAATTTTTTGTTGCGACCCGGGGGGTAATCTGGTAAAATTGTATGAAAGATGTAGGATGGAAAATATGAAGATAAAATCGCTTGCATTTATGTTGGTCGTGTTACCAGTGGTCGCGTTTGCCGCCACGCGTGATGGTGGTTCGCGTGTCGGGGTTCGCGCGTCTATGTCATCAATGACGCCTGCGCAAAAGGTGACGGGTGTTAAAAAGACATCCACGCCCGCCGTTCAATCTGCGCCAAAGGTTGCCGCGACAACCGCCACCGAAGGACAATCGACCGATGTCACGCCCGAGGCTGAAAAGATTGTTGATGCCATAATTGGACCCGATGAGTGTCGTGCGGCATATCGCGAATGTATGGATGATTTCTGTTTATTGGATGAATCCGAAGGCGGGCGTTGTTCTTGCTCTGATAATATTAAGCAATCGAAAAGTTTAATCCAAGATATTCAAAAAATTCAATCCGAAGCGGAGTTGTTATATACTGAAGGTGTTGAACGCGAAAAATTGGGCGCCAAGGCCAAGTTTGTTAAATTTGGCGAAAGCGAAACCGCGAAAAAGGCGTCACGGGCATCGGGAATAGATTTGATTGCGTGGATAAATGGTTCTTCGGCCGAAAGTTTGGCGGCGGACGATGATATTGGCGATAATTTGTATGCGATGGCCGCAGACAGTTGCGAATATATTTTATCACAATGCGATTCTAAACGCGCAGAAATGGAAGAAAAACTGTACCAACGCGAAATAGTTAAAGATTGCAAAGCGTTCGATGGTTATTTGGCGGAACAGAAAAGTTCTGCGGAATCAAACAAACGCACGGCCCAGGCGGCGGTACGCTCGGCAACGTTGGATATGCTGTCGACAACAAATAAATACAACCGCGGGGAATGTTTGTTGGCGTATCGTGCGTGCATTTCGGACAAGGGTGGTTGCGGTGTGAACTTTGAAAACTGTTTGGATGCCGCGTTGTTAAATCGCCGTGCGAATGCATGCGAAAATGTTCTGGATCAATGTATGGCGGTAAAATCATTTGTGTTGGAAGATTGGACGGCGGAATCCAAAATGATTCTGGCGGACGCCGCGGTGTACAGCGATGAAAATATGCGCCTTACGTGCAATGCGAAAATACGTGCGTGTTTGGAAGAGGGCTGTTCTGTATCCACAGATTCCGGTTGCTTGACCAATGTGAATGTCGCGGCGGGTGTGTGCCCAATTATCGATGAATGCGATGCAAAAATTCCGGGAATAAAACAAAGTTGGAATGATAAACTGGCGGAATTGTGGACGAATTTCTGTCAAAACGATGTTGATAAATGTCTGCGTGATAAATGCGGAACAAATTTCACTGCGCCGGAATGTGTTGGAAAATCTTCGTCTGAAATTACCGCAATGTGTCCCCAGGCGATGTTCGCATCGTGCAAGAACGAAAAATTCTTTGATGTGATTGTCAGTTCGGTATTGTTGCAGATGGATTATCAAATGGTCAATGGGTGCATAAATTACTTTGCGGAAAATTTGGGCCGTGTATGTGGAACCGATATGAATTGTTTGCCGAAAAGTGATATTGTTGAAAACCTGAATAAATTACCAGAGGACGGCATCGATTTGCGTGACCGGGTTCGCGCAGAAAGCAAGGCTGCGGTAACCGAATTTATGAAACAATTTGAAAATGAAAAAACAATTGCCGCGTGTAAAAGTGCGGTTCAGCCCGCCGGCCGTCGCAGTTTGAAAGACAGTATATTTACGACCACAAAAATGATTGCGGAAATTGGGGCGGAAAATCGGTACCTGGCGGATTTGGAATCGCGTATTGCGGAACTGTCGCGTGCCCAAGATGTCGAAGAAGCGCGCCAGAATTGTTTGACAATGTATGCGGTCGAGAAAAAACCAAAAACAACGGATGAAAACAAAACATATTCTTATATAAGAAGTGTGTCGTTTGAACCGTCACTGCGTAATTGCCATGTATGCCGTATGCAACGTGTTTGCGAAACGGGCGGCGAAAAGAAATCTACTTCTGCATTAAAGGCTGCATCTGGTGGTATTGCGGCCGGTGCATCTATGGGTACCATGGTCAACGCAGGTTGGGGTACATTGATTGGTGCCGGTGTTGGTGCATTGGGGGGCGGTGTAATGGGATATATGTCTGGGGGTCAAGAAGATTTCTGTCAAGAAATAGAATCTTGTGAAGATATAAATATGTAAGGGTTTTGCATATGAAAAAAATAACTTTCGTTGCGTTGATGGTTGTGTTGCCAATGGTCGCATTTGGTGCGGTGGCCAAGAAGCAGTCCGCAATTCAAAACGGAACAAATGTTCGCGGGCGCGTTGCGGCGACCGGTATTTATTCCCAAGAATGCTATGATGCATATTATGGTTGTATGGATCAATTTTGTATTTCCGATAATGTGAACGGGGGCAGTTGCCTGTGCAGTAATGACAATGCCAAATACGAAGAAGAATTAAAAGAAATAAACGAAATGTTGGCCGAGGCCGCACGTGTTCGCGATGTTGAGGTTGAAAAAATAAAACTTGGATCTAATGTCGATATCGTGTTCGGTGGCGGTCGCACGTATGATGAAAAAGGCAATGTTGTATATAATGTCACAAAATCGAACGGCGCCACAGATAAAGCAACCAAAAAGCAGGAATTGTTAAAACTGTTTGATACAAATTTCAATTTTGATGATGGTGCGGATGACGATGATGACGATATTATGAACAAAACCGGCGCGGCATTATTTTCTGTCGCCGATGAAACATGTCAAAAACAGGTTGGTGCGTCGTGTGCCAAAGATATGAAATTCTTGAAACAAACCTATCAACGTCAAATAGAATCCGATTGTCGCGGGTTTGCAAACAGTATTGCCCAACAACGCGCCGCCGCACAAACGGCAATGAACGATGCCGAAAAAGAGGTGCGAACCGCATTGCAGGAAAGTTTTGATTCCGCCAATAAATACAACCAAGGCGAATGTATGGTTGAATTAAAAAACTGTATGGTGGGACCGGATGCGTGTGGAACCGATTGGGTGGATTGTGTTTCAACGGTCGCGGCCGAAAATATGCAGAATAAATCTTTACAATCCAGTGTTGCCGGCACAAAAGTCAAAACTACGGTTAAATACAATATTTCGGCGTCTGTTATGGAACGTTTGGAATCCAAGCGGACAATTTGTGAACGTGTGTTGGATCAATGTATGGCGGTGCGCGATAATGTTTGGGATGCGTTTCTGCGTGAGGTTGCACCGACATTAAAGTTGGCGGAATTGCGCGCGGAATCAAATATGCGGACATCTTGTTTGACCGATATAACGCAATGTTTGCATAAGGCGTGCAAAGATGATATTGCGGGCAAGGGCGTGGCGACAATGGATTCATGTTTGTCGCGGCCCGATATGGCACGTTCGTTCTGCAAAAATCAAATTGAACCGTGTGAACGTATGGCCGGTGATGATTTGTGGTCCTATGTCAAAGATAAATTGTTGGCGATGCGTGTAGATGCATGTACGGCCGAAGTAAAAGAATGCTTTACCGATGAAATGCGTTGCGGGGCGGACTTTATGAATTGCATTGGTATGGATTATGAATTTATTCATGAAATGTGCCCGTTGGATAAATTGGTTGCGTGCAAAGGGTACAAGAAAGACGGCAAGGATTTTAGTATGGAAGATGTCGATTCTATTATCATGGGATTGTATTTGAATATAGATAATCGTGCGTTAGAAAATTGCCAGAAATTGGTTGAAAACAAAATGACGGAAATTTGTGGTTCAACCACGGATTGTAATAGGTTCGCAAGTGATGATACAATTGGCACCGGCAGTCTGCGCAGTGTCAAAGACGGTAATATTTATCGTATAACCGGTATGATTTCGTTCGGTGCATTACCCGTGGCAACTTCTGGCGATAATGTGGGCAAGGTCGATATTACCGAATATATGAACAATGTTAGGACAAATGCCGAAAACCAAAATGTTCCGCGGCGTGACGAGATTGTGACTTCTATTGAAAGCGAATTGAATAATGTTGCGAATAATATCAATCGCGTGATTGATATGATTGCAAGCGATGAACAAATTAAATACTGTGTGACGGGCCGCAGTTTGGAACAAATAAAACCAGGTGAACGCACACAAACCGTTGCGCGGTTCCCGCATATGTTGGACCAGGTTAAAATGCAAATTGCCGTTGCCGCCCTGCGCCAGGCCCAGAATAATTACCAGGCGAAATATAACGAATTATTGACCAAGGCGACCAAAGATTATTCTGCGGATGTTGCACAATATTTGTGTCAAATGTTGCCGGTGACGGGTGGTGCACCGGTTGATGGCAAAGGATTGGAAAATGAAGAAACCCGGTTGAATCCGCCGTACGCAATCAGTTACGAGGTTGGCGCCGGCCTAAGCAATACATTATTGGCGCGCGGGGGACGCGATTCATCGGCAACGACAGGAACCGTCACAGGTGAAAATTCAACCGCAAAACAAAATACATTTGTTGCCACAACCGGTGCGATATTATCGGGTGGCGTGTCATTGGGTGTTGACGCAATGTCGGGCGCCGGTGGAAAATCAACCTATGAAATTCCGGGCGGTACGCGTGAAATGTGGTCAACATTTAATCGTGAAACACGTATTTGCAGACTCTGTTCGTCAACGGTGACGCGCGATTGTGCACATATTTATAAACGTGGATTTTTGGGTATTGGACACAAAGATGAAACAAATTGCACCGAATCAGAACCGATTGAAAAGTGTGATGATATAGAAATGTAATCAAAAGGAAAACAAAAATGGAAGTTGTAGAAAATACCGTGGAAGCGGTCCAGGCCGTGCCGGAAAAAGTCCAGGCCAGTGCGGAACAATTGAAAACTTTGGTTGATTCTTTGACCGGTATGGCGGTTGATTTTGGATTAAAATTGTTGGCGGCAATTGTTGTTCTGGCGGGTGGTATGTGGATTGCCAAACGTATTGCACGTGCGTTTAAACGCATGCTGGAACGGCGCGGGGCGGATGCATCATTGGTGTCGTTTTTGGGTTCGTTTATGAATATATTGTTGCGTATATTCGTGGTGATAATTTCGTTGGCGACCGTTGGTGTGCAAATGACATCTATTGTGGCGGTACTGGGCGCGGCATCGTTGGCGGTTGGTATGGCGTTGTCGGGGACTATGCAGAATTTTGCCGGCGGAATTATTATTATGTTTTTGAAACCGTTCAAGGTTGACGATATTATCGTGACCGCAGATGGCAAAACGGGTATTGTTAAAAAGATTATGATTTTCACGACCGAGATACACACATTTGATAACCAAGTGATATTATTGCCGAATGGTGCCCTGTCCAACAGTCAGATTACAAATCTGTCTATGACGGACACACGGCGCGCAGATTTATCAATTGCGATTTCCTATGGCGATAGTGTCGACACGGCGCGCAAAGAAATTTTGGCGATTATCAAGGCGGATAAACGCGTTTTGAAAACCCCAGAACCGGTCGTGTTTGTTGCCGATTTAGGCGACAGTGCGGTTGTGTTGGGTGTGCGTTATTGGACAAAATCGGCCGATATGTTGCCAAGTCGTGGCGCGATGATGGAAGAAATTTACAAGAAATTACCGAAAAAGAAAATTCACTTTCCGTTTCCGCAAATGGACGTGCATGTTAAGAAATAGTGGTTATATATATAAAGACAGGGGCGCAACACTGCGCCCTTGTTTTTTTAGAAAATAGGGTTATAATATGTTCACGGTTTGTGCCCATGGCTCAATTGGATAGAGCAATTGCCTTCTAAGCAATAGGTTGCAGGTTCGAATCCTGCTGGGCACGCCATATTTTTTTATTTGGTGTTTTGGTTGCTTTGTTTCCTATTTTTTATGTGGTGGTTGGGTGATATAATTTATTTATATCAAAAGGAGTAAAATATGAAAAAATGGATGTGGTTTATAATCGCAATGGTGATTTCTTTCGTGCCGGGCATATTTGGTGTGTTCTTTACACCGCACGGGGATTCACATATGTGGTATAACGGGCTTGTTAAATCGGGTCTGACCCCGCCGGGGTGGGTGTTCAGTGTTGCGTGGACGATTCTATATTTCTTGTTGGGTTGGGCGTTGTATTTGGTAATTGTCACTGTTCGCAAGAAATTGGATAAAATGCGTGCGTATATTTTGTTTTTGGTCCAATTGGGATTAAACGGGTTGTGGTCATATGTGTTCTTTGGCGCACATATGCCCGGATTGGCATTGATTTTCCTGTTGGCGTTGTTTATTGCCGCATCGTGGATGGCACGTGAATTTTACGTCGTTGACCGGCGCGCATCGTATTTGGTTATTCCATATTTGTTGTGGTTGATGTTTGCATTCTATTTGAACGCGTACATATTATTGATGAATTAGATTTTCAAAACCTTGAATCCTGGATCGCCGATATTAAGGTATTGCAGCCCCAATTCTTCCACGTAATCGGGGCTGTAATTTTCCAGTAATTTTATGTGGCGTTCCACCGTTTGTAATTTATTTTGTTCGGCAACCAATTCTTTGCGTTCGGTGTTCAAATGCCAAATGTTCGCAACAAAATGCGTCACATTCACTTCGCCCCAGAATATGCGGATAAACATAAACATTGCAAAAAATGCGAAAAACACGCCGACTTTGCCGTGAATGCCGCCGCGCCAAGCGCGCCCGATAAACCCAAAGAAATTTTTGATTTTGTCTTTCATACGTGGCATTATATCACAAATGATACCACATAATCAAATTTTTGCTGCACCGATGGCGGGGATTTCCGATTTGCCGTTTCGGACGATTATTCGGGACTTTGCGCCCGACCTGCCGGTTGTGACGGAAATGATTTCGTGCCATTCAATTGTCGGGCGGCATAAAAATTGCCTGCGGAATTTTGATGATTATTCGCGTGAGGGTAATGTTGGTGCCCAGATCTTTGGTGCGGTTCCCGATTTAATGGCCGATGCGGCACGCATTTTGGCGGACGCGGGTGCAACATGGATTGATATAAATATGGGATGCCCGGTGCCAAAGGTTGCCACGCGTTCGGGTGCGGGTGCATTTTTGATGCGCGACCATAAATTGGCGGGAAAAATTATAAATGCGGTTGTGCGGGCGGTTGATATTCCGGTATCAATAAAAACGCGCCTTGGGTGGGATGATGAACATCGTGATTGGACCGATTTAATTCGCATTGCCGCGGATAATGGGGCGGCGTGGGCCGTGCTGCATGGGCGGACGCGCGCGGCCGGCTATGCCGGGGTGGCCGTTCATCCAAAACCGGAAAATATGCCAATTCCAATTATTGCAAATGGTGATTTGAAGACGCGTGCAGATGTGGAATCTGTGATAGAGCAAGGTTATGCCGGTGCGATGATTGGGCGGGCAATGTTGGGCCGGCCGTGGATTTTTGGTGAGATTTTGGGAACCGGTGCCGCACCCGATAATATCGGGAGTGTCGCAATGCGTCATTTGGATTTGATGGTTGAATACTATGGTGCGCGCACCGCGGTGCCTATGTTCAGGAAGCATTTGGCGTGGTATTCGACCGGTATGCCGAATTCGGCGGAATTTCGTATTAAAATCAATGGGATAACCGATGCAAACGTCATTAGGAATGAAATTTTGCAATTTTGGGGTTGCGCATAAAAATATATCGTATATTATGGTGGTGTAATCATAAAGAAAGGGGCAGCCATGGCAGAAGAAATCAAAGGTTTGAAAACAAACGCCGAAATGACGGCGGGTGAAATTTTGCGCGATGCCCGAACCACAGGTCGCCGTAAACGTGAAATACCGACAATTGCAAAACAGTTGTGCATACGTGAAGAATTTTTGGTTGCATTGGAAGATGGCGATTACACTGTTTTGCCGGAAACCGTTTACATTTTGGGTTTTGCGCGGAACTATGCAATGGAATTGGGTGTTGATCCGGATATGATTGTTGAAAAAATCAAAAAAGAATTGGGCATTGCAAAAAGTGAGGCACCGGTGATTGCACCGGCACCGGCGGAAAAGACCGAAGTGCAAAAGCCTGTTCAAAAAAATGACACCTTTGCCAAAAAACTAAATGAAATTAAAGACAGCAAAGCGTGCAAGTTTGTCATTAAATATTGGAAATGGTTTGTTGGTGGATTGATTTTGGTTGTTGTGTTGGCCGGTATCGCAGTAATGTTGATGTCGCCTTCGGCCGAAGATCATACCGAGGCCGCCGCCACCGCCCAGGTTGTTAGTAATGAACCCGCGTATCAACAACCTGTGCGTGAAAGATTTGGAACGGAAAATCGCGATTCTGGCGAGATAGTATTGCAATCGATTCAAGAATCGTGGGTTAAAATAGAAGACGCGCGCGGTAAAACGGTGTTCAGTCGTGTTTTGGTCCCCGGTGATGTTTATTTTGTGCCGGCCGGTAATAAAAACAAGGCAACATTTGGCAATGCCGGCGGAATAGATGTTTGGGTCCGTGGCGAATTGGCGCCCAAGGTTGGCGATGCCAATACCCGCAAGACGGGAATCACATTGGATCCGGATGCACTGTTGGGAACCGCGAAATCTGAATAATAATTTTGCGTGGACCATTGAAATTTCATATAAAAGTTCTATATTTTGAACACTATGAGTGGTGTTATAAAAATTCGCGGTGCACGCGAAAATAATCTTAAAAATATCGATTTGGACATACCAAAAAATAAATTGGTGGTCTTTACCGGCGTGTCTGGGTCGGGAAAATCATCGTTGGCGTTTAATACAATCTATGCCGAAGGGCAACGCCGATATGTCGAATCTTTGTCCAGTTATGCGCGCCAATTTTTAGATATGCAGAAAAAGCCGGATGTCGATTTGATTGAAGGTTTGGCCCCCGCAATTTCTATCGAACAAAAAACTACATCCAAAAATCCGCGTTCCACCGTTGGAACGGTGACCGAAATTTATGATTATCTGCGTTTATTGTGGGCGCGTATTGGTGTTCCGCATTCGCCGGTGACGGGGTTGCCGATTAAATCGCAAACAATTGCGGAAATGGTTGAACAAACGATGAACATTCCGCTTGGCGTGCGTTTGTATATAATGGCGCCGTTGATTCGTGACCGCAAAGGTGAATATAAAAAAGAACTGGCGTTTTTGGTAAAGCAGGGTTATCAACGTGTTATCATTGACGGGGAATTGTACGATTTGAATGCGGTTCCGGCGTTGGATAAAAATAAAAAACATAATATTTTTGTAATTGTGGATCGTATTCAAATGCCGATGGCGGGTGCGGCCGAATCCGATTTGGAAGATTTCCGTTCGCGTATGTATTCTTCGTTCGAAGGTTCATTGCGTTTGGTGCCTGGGTCGGTATTGGTGCGCCGTTTGGACACAAATGAAGATATTTTATATTCGCAAAATTACGCGTGCCCGGTCAGTGGTTTTGCCGTTCCAAAAATTGAACCGCGTTTGTTTTCTTTTAATGCGCCCATGGGTGCGTGCAGTGCGTGCGATGGTTTAGGCGTGCAATTAAATATGTCGCCCGATTTGATTATTCCTGACCCATCAAAGTCTATTTTGGATGGTGCGATTGCCCCGTGGTCGCGGGGGGGAATGTTAAGTCAATTTGACCATTTGTTGGACGCGTTGCACCGGCAATATAAAATTCCACTTTCAAAACCGTGGCACACTTTGACGGCGGAACAAAAAAATATCGTTCTTTATGGAACGGGTGATAAACCAATAAAAATAAATTGGAATGGGTTCGTATATGAAAAACCTTTTGAAGGCGTTGTGAATAATATCGAACGGCGTTGGCGTGAAACAGATTCCGAAATGGTACGCACAGAATTGGCGAAATATCAAAGTGAAAAGCCGTGCCCGGCATGTCACGGAAAACGTTTGAATATCCAGGCATTATGCGTAAAGATAAATGGCGCCGACATTATCGACGTTTGTGATATGTCGATTGATGATTCTTATGATTGGTTTATGGATTTGCCGAATCATTTAACCAACCAAGAAAACGATATTGCGCGGATGGTTTTGCGGGAAATAACATCGCGTTTGTTGTTTCTTAAAAATGTTGGTTTGGGTTATTTGACAATGTCGCGTATGTCGGGAACTTTGTCGGGTGGCGAAGCGCAACGTATCCGCCTGGCGTCCCAAATTGGCAGTGGCCTGTCGGGTGTTCTTTATGTGTTGGATGAACCGTCAATTGGTTTGCACCAAAGTGATAATGATAAATTGTTGGACACATTGAAAATGTTGCGCGACAAAGACAACAGTGTGATTGTTGTTGAACACGATGAAGATGCGATGCGCAACGCAGATTACTTGGTCGATATTGGGCGTGGTGCGGGTGTGAATGGTGGAAAAATTATTGCGTGCGGAACCCCGGCCGATGTTATAAAAAATAAAGATTCTTTGACCGGTCTGTATTTGTCTGGGCGCAAAAAAATTCCGGTGCCGAAAAAGCGGCGTGCCGGCAATGGACAATCGATTAAGATTTGTGGTGCGCGGGAAAACAATCTTAAAAATATAGATGTCGAATTTCCGTTGGGTAAATTTATTGCGTTGACGGGTGTATCGGGTTCGGGTAAATCGACATTGTTGTTAAATACTTTGTATCCGGCATTGATGCGTGCGTTGTACAATTCGAAAATTGAATCGGGGGCGCACGATATAATTCGGGGAATGGAAAATATTGATAAGGTTGTTGATATTGACCAATCACCAATCGGGCGCAGCCCGCGCAGCAACCCCGCAACATATACCGGTGTGTTTTCAAATATTCGTGATTTCTTTGCCGAATTACCGGAATCCAAGGCGCGTGGATATGGCCCGGGACGCTTTTCATTCAATGTCAAAGGTGGTCGGTGCGAGGCGTGTCAAGGTGATGGCCAGATTAAGATTGAAATGAATTTCTTGGCGGATGTTTATGTGGAATGCGACAAATGCCACGGCACGCGATATAACGAAGAAACCTTGGCGGTTAAATACAAGGGTAAATCGATTGCAGATGTTTTGAATATGACCGTGGATGAGGCGTATAGATTCTTTATCAATCATCCGCAAATAAGTCGCAAATTGGAATTGTTAAAACGCGTTGGGTTGGATTATATCAAATTGGGGCAAAGTTCTTTGGATTTGTCGGGTGGTGAAGCGCAACGAATAAAATTGTCCAAAGAATTGTCGGCGCGCAGCACCGGGCAAACGCTTTACATTTTGGACGAACCGACAACGGGTTTGCATTTCGAAGACATTAAACAATTGTTAAACGTCCTGCACGAATTTGTGAACCAGGGTAATACTGTTATCGTAATTGAACATAATTTGGAAGTTATTAAAACCGCCGATTGGATTATTGATTTGGGCCCGGGTGGCGGCGCAGGTGGCGGAACCGTTGTTGCGACCGGCACGCCAGAGCAGGTTGCAGAAAACCCGAAGTCACTTACCGGAAAATATCTGCGGCGATATCTGGACAAATAGAATTTTATCGAATAACATATAAATATAACACACAAGGAGAACGAAAATGTTTGGATTTGGCAGAAAGAAAAAAGAAACAGTTGAAAAAGACGTAGAACCAAAAATCGAAGAACCAAAAGTGCCTAAGGGCATGAAGGAAACGGCCGAACGTATGATGGCGGGCGTGTTCGATATGAATGATATGTTGGCGCAATTGAAACAGATTAAAAAGATGAGCAATTTTAGTGGTCTGCTTAAAATGGTGCCGGGTATGTCGGGTGCGGTGAACGCGATGAAAGAAAAAATTAAAGACGGAAGCGTAGATGCCCAAATTAAAATATTGGAGGCGATGACGGCGACCGAACGTGCGGACCCGGAAAAAATCTTTGCAAATGCCAAGGCGCGTATTGCAGAAACCGCGGGCGTGACGGTGCGTGATGTTGAACACATTATTAAACAATATTTGAAAATGAAACAGCAAATGGCGATGATTCAACGTATGGGCGGGATGGAGGCCGTTATGCAACGTATGCAATCCCAAGGTGGCGCCCCCACAGGTTTGAAATAAAAGGAATTTGACATGAGAAAAATAGTTATTATTGATAAGCCTCGCTGTGTTCCCGTGTATGATGATGAAACAGGAAAATTTTTATATTGGCGTATGTGGTATAATATCAATGAAAATGTTATTCAATTTCATCATTTTAAAAATACGTTTTTGTCACGCGGGTATAAAAAGATGTGCCGATTCCAACAGCGGTTGGTGTTAAAACAAAATGAAAATAACAAATAAAAAGATAGCCAAACACAAATCAAGTGTGGCGTGGATTCAACGCCAGGCCGCCGACCCATACGTTGCGCGTGCGCGGCGGGATGGATATCGTGCGCGTGCGGCATATAAACTGATTGAAATAAATGAAAAATATAAATTCTTGAAAAATGGGCAAACGGTCGTTGATTTAGGTGCGGCGCCGGGTTCTTGGTCGCAATTTATTGCGCGCACATTTCCAAAAACAAAAATCTTTGCGATGGATTTATTGGAAATTACGCCGATAAATGGTGTGGAATTTTATCAGGGTGATTTTACCACGGACGAGGCACTTGATTGGTTGACGGAAAAATTGCATTTGGATGAAAATGCGAATGGCGTGGTTGATGTTGTTGTTTCCGATATGGCGCCGAATACCGTTGGACACCAGAAAACAGACCACCTGCGGCAAATGGTGTTGTTGGAATATGCGTTTGATTTTGCGTGTCGTGCATTAAAACCGGGTGGGGCGTTTGTGGCAAAATCTTTTACGGGTGGCACAACAAACGAATTGTTGAAACAAATTAAAGAAAAATTCGAATCGGTTCATCATATAAAGCCGAACGCGTCACGCAAAGATTCTGTGGAAATGTTTATTGTTGCGTTGGGATATAAAAATAAGTTATAATATGAACATATAACAAAACAAAAGGGGAAAAATATGGCAAATACAAGAAAGAAAACTTCATCTTCTATGATTGGTTTTGGAACGGCAATCACAAATTTCTGGACGGGTTATTTCGATTTTATGGGGCGCGCAACACGTGCCGAATTCTGGTTTGGAATTCTGTTTGTGTTTATCGTGAATTGGCTTTTCGCCGTTTTGTTCGGTGGAATTATTGCAACGATTGCAAGTGCGGTTTTGTTTATCCCGACAATGGCACTTTCGGTTCGGCGTTTCCGTGATGCGGGCATTTGGGTTTGGTTGTATATCATCCCGATGTTGATTATCTATGTTGTGCCGATTTGGCGTGGCGCGGTATGGTATCATATGATGTCGATTAATTCCATAACATCTGGTATGGTTGGGTATTCATTGTTCTTTATCGTGTTTATGATATTCTGTATCGTTGTTGGGTGTTTGCCAAGTCGCAGATAGTGGTTGGTGTTAGTGGTTAGTGAAAACCGGCGGGGAACCGCCGGTTTTTTATAAATCCCCTTCACGTTTCGTGAAGGGGGGGGACCGCGGGACGCGGTGGGGTAGCTGGTCAAAAAAAGGTACCTTTTTGTCCACCACTTTTTTTAGAAGGTGCGATGCAGTAAAATCAATGACTTACAAAATCTTGCAGGGTGGTCAAAAAAAGGTACCTTTTTGTTACACTTTATACATACATAAACAAGCACAACAAAGGAAGAGAATATGAGAATTTCAATTCTTGCATTCGGTGCAATTGCATCGGTTATTACAATCAATTCAGT
>JAFZUT010000021.1 GCA_017618175.1 Alphaproteobacteria bacterium | reverse complement strand
GTTGTCATTCTATCCCCCGACTACGTACTGTTCTGCCGCGTGGTTGGATCGCCACTATTGGCTCGGGCCGCTTTTGTTCTTGAACAACCACAGGTTTGTGGGGTTGTTTCATTTTCATTTCGGCCAATTTGTCTGCGCCAAGATCCAGATTCAACCGGAAATTCCGGACCAACCCTCGCAATGCTGCATATGCATAAACGCGGCAATCTAATCCCTCGGTTCGCACACCGTTCTTGCGTGGAACCCATTCCCGGATCAATCGTCCTTTGCTCAATTTCTTTGATGCAACCTCATTGGTTATTTGTTCAAACCACTCAGATTCTCGATCCATCGGGAAATGCCAGATGCCTGGTCCACTACTGTCTTCCAAATGTAATCGCCGCATCAATGTATCTTTCGCATCATTAACCCCGATTAAATAAACCGGTTTCTTGGTATTGTTGCTTTTGCTGGCTGTTGCTGGCCAAATTGGTTTTCCAACTCCGCCAACGCCCTTGATGGCAAATACCCCATGCAATCGCCTTGCATGGCAATAATTGATCACATAATCTGTGTAGTGTCCGCCGCTATCGATGCATGTTGCTGCAATCGATAAATCTGGAACATCTTTGCTATGTGAATATTTGCGACTCAAAACCTCATCCAATTGCGCCCACAATTCTGGTGTGCTTGGATCGCCATACAGAACTTGGTAATCAATTGACCATGATTCTTCGCCGCGCCCCCATCCAACAATTTCCAATTCTAAACGGTTGTCTTGAACGTCCACGCCGCAGGTCAATATCACAACCTGTCGTGGCAATTCTGGCCCCCATTTTTCTCTGCGAACCATCAAACTTGTCGGATCTATTTGCTGCCCGGCCATGTCTTCCCATGTTTCGGCCAGCTTTGTATTGGTCCATACTTGAAGTCGTGATGGATCATTTTTGGAATCCAAAAATTCTCTCGCAATACTCGTCCAACTGGTCCACCCATGCGGTGAATAAAGCGATGATAAATGAAATGAAACAACCCCGGAATTAACATTCGGTTTTGATGCAATCCATTTGCCTTTTTTAAGAATTTGTTCCTTTTCGTAATCGTGCCAAATCGCCTCACATTTTTCGCATTTATAAACTGCCTCTGTTAGGTTCTTTGGATCGAATATCACATTGCGCCATCGCAGCACTTGGAAATGTCCACAATGCGGACATGGCACATGATAATATCTTTGATCGCCCTCCAAAAATGCTTGCTCGATGCGGCTTGCATCTTTGATGGTCGGTGTTGATACCATGAAAATCTTGCGATTATTGAACGTTGCCGTTCTTTGTACTGCAAGATCCACTGGGTCGCCCTCGGTTCCGGCCTCATCTGGGAAGCCGTCTACCTCGTCCAGAAACAAATAACGAACAGGAAGTGATCGTAATCCGACCGGGGAATTCGCGCCGGTCAAGATCAAGATTCCACCCGGAAATTCTTTCATCAACATCGTGTTGCCACTGTCACGTGAACGTGGGCTTTTAATCCTGTCGCGCAATACCGGGCAATTTTCTATTGCCGGATCAATGCGCATTCTGGATGTTCTTTTGGCCGTTTCTGTTGTTGGATTTACAATCAACATTGGCCCTGGTGCATTGCAGACGCAGAATCCCATCCAATTGTTTCCGCATTCTGTTCCGCCTACCTGTGCACCTTTCATAAAAACAACCCTTTCACATGGGTGTTTGGGCGACAGGCAGTCCATAATTTCTTGCAAATATGGTGTCCTTTCGGTTTGCCATTTGCCTGGTTCGCTGCTTGACACACTGGATAAAAATCTATATTCATTCGCCCATTCGGTAACTGTCTGAATTGGATCTCGTGCCAAGCCGTCAATTATTAAACAATTCGTCAAATTTTCATGATTGATTTCCACGTAAACAACTCGTTAAAACTTCCAAGAATGATTCAAATTCTTTGGTTAAAATTTGTTCTATTTCGGCGATGTCTGTCTTCCCGATTATTTGCGATGCGATCTTATGTGGTGCGCCCATCCATCTATCCCGGGCCGCACGTGCCGCATTGAAAACATCCGTTTCGACTTCTGCTCGCGGAATTAACTTTCCAAGCCTTTCTTCGTAATCCAGCTTTTTTAACATTAAATCCAATGTTTCTCGCTTGTCCCGGGTGGAGTGCAAAACTGGATTTCCTCGATCTTCATTTTTGTATACTGGGGCCAAATATTCGTGCTTTGTGTTCTCATCCCACTCTTTATCGGCAACCTCTGGATTGATCATGCCATTGATGGTTGTTATCCGTTTGGTTGCAATCGCATTGCGAACGGCTTTATCGTCAACACCTCTATGTTTTGCATATTCACGTCTTGATAATAACATATTCATTTTCCTTTATTGTTCTTGTGATAATTCATTGAATGTTTTGCCTGTTGTTTGATGTATCGCATCTCTGCCTGTGAATTCCTGCCATCTTCTGATTATGGTATCCACATACTTTTCTTCGATTTCTATCATCCTGCAACGGCGGTGTGTTTTTTCGGCTGCAATCATTGTTGAACCGGATCCGCCGAAACAATCCAAAACGATATCGGATACTCTGCTTGAATTGTTGATTGCTCGTTCAATCAAAGCCACCGGTTTCATTGTTGGATGCAAATAATTGTTTGTTGGTTTGTCGAAATTCCAAACATCCGTTTGGCTGCGGCCACCGAACCATGGGATTTCGCATGGGCAATCTTTGCGACCAACCATTACATCTTCATGGATTTCTTTGTATGGCGGTTCTTCTGGATCTAATTCGCCAAATAAAATCCATTCATTTTTGTGTTGGTATCTTGCCCGGGTTAATGAAAAACTATTCTTAACCCAAACAATGTATGCCTCCCATCTGCCGCCGGCTGCCTCAAATGCCTCACGCAATGTATGCAATTCGGCGCAACTCATGCAGATATAACTGGATCCCTTGGTGTAATTCAAAATATTCGTTACTGCTTTCAGTAAGAAATTATAAAATTCATGACCCAGATTGTCGTTCTTGATTGATCGATCCCGATTGGCATTTTTGTCCGCAACGCTGCCACTGTATGCAACATTGTATGGTGGATCTGTAAATGTCATCGTTGCTTTTTCATCGCCCATCAACTTTTCAAAATTCTCTGGTAAACATGCATCGCCGCATAACAATTTATGTTCGCCAAGAATCCAAATATCGCCTTGTTTTGAAATGTATTTATCCTGTGATTCCGGAACAATATCTTCAATTGCTGCGGCCTCGATTTCGCTTTCAAATTCCGCAGTGTATTTTTCCAATTCTTTTGTTGTGAATCCAAGAACCGTTAAATCAAATTCTTCATCATGCAATTGTTGCAAAATATCTTGCAACTTTTCATCATCCCATCCGGCATTTTCTGTGATGCGGTTGTCTGCAACCAATAATCCCAATTTTTCTTTTTCAGACAAATGGCATAATTTTGCGACCGGAACCTGTCTGTATCCCAATTG
>JAFZUT010000020.1 GCA_017618175.1 Alphaproteobacteria bacterium | reverse complement strand
GGTCCCGGCCGAAACCACCCACAAAATTTTTCAAATTTTGCGGGGCCCGATACGCCGGGATGACGAGAATGAAAAAGGGAGGAATATTATGAAACCAGCATTATTCATCGGTGCAATCGCATCCGTTTTAGCATTAAACGCGTTTGCAGAAACAACAACGTCAACCATTCCAACACAAAGTTATGTTGATACAAATTTCCAAACCAAAATTCCGGCAAACCAGTCTAGCTGGGCCGATACAGTTATAACTTCCACGAATACAGCGGGAACAGTTGGTCAACGTAATATATATGACTATGCTTATAGTTTATATGATTTTACGCTGGATTATGACTCTAATGCAGGACAGTATTTGACAGCAATGAACACATTACAAACCGCATTACAATATATTACCGATGGAAGCCAAGCAAGCGCACTTTCAGGGAACGCAGAAAAAGCGATACCGGTATTTTCCAATGCGAACAGCGATAAATTTAATGCAATGATAACCACCAATACACTGGATTATCAGGGTGCATGGGGTTCGGGTAACGTGATTCCAACACTAACCGCCGTAAGTAGTGGTATGGCAACCAAACAAGATAAAATGACCTGTGCACAATATATTGAAAACGCCGAACAAACCAGTGCAAATTGTTTGCTGTGGAATGTTCCAGATTAAAAAAACGGCACTGTGTGTCGTTTTTTTCACTAACCACCAACACTAATCAAACGGATTATCCGCCTTTTTATACTCGATTGTTATTGGCAAGTGTTCCCATTTTAATGCGGTCGCCAATCCGCACCGCAAATAATGCGTATAATATTCCGGCCTGCGCCGGGATGACGGTTATTAAATTTACATTTAGTATAAAATTATATTTGCTTGAAATTTAATATTGGTTTGCTATTCTTGGCGCAAAGGAAAGATAATATGGATGGCAATTACACGGTTTTGGCGCGAAAGTATCGCAGTCAGGATTTTCAATCCCTTATTGGTCAAGATGTTTTGGTCAAGACTTTGACCACCGCAATAAAAACGGGACGCATCGCACACGCGTATATTTTCACCGGCATTCGTGGGACCGGAAAAACCAGTACCGCACGCATCTTGGCCAAGGCGTTAAATTGTCTGTCGGCGGATGGACCAACCGCAACGCCGTGCGGGAAATGTGAAAATTGTCGCGCAATTGCGGCGGGACAACACATTGATGTGTTGGAAATTGACGCGGCGTCACACACCGGTGTTGATAATATGCGCGAAATTTTGGATGCCGCACAATATCGCCCAACAAATGGACGGTATAAAGTATATATAATTGACGAAGTTCATATGCTGTCGTCCAGTGCGTTCAACGCACTGTTAAAAACATTGGAAGAACCGCCGGCACACGTAATCTTTATTTTGGCAACGACCGAAATTCGCAAGGTTCCGGTCACGATTCTGTCACGGTGCCAACGTTTTGATTTGGTGCGCGTACCGGTTGAAACATTAAAGAAACATTTTGCGTGGATTGCAGAACAAGAAAAGGTCGAACTTAGTGACGCGGCAAACGAGTTACTTGCGCGCGCGGCGGACGGTTCGGTTCGTGATGGACTTTCGCTGCTTGACCAGGCAATTGCCCAAACCGGCGGTCACGTGGACGAGGTCGCCGTTATGGATATGTTAAAACGTGCAGACCGCGGGGTTGTCGTTGACTTTATGCAAACCGTGCTTTCGGGAAATGTTTCGGCGGCAATGGCACGCGCAGATGAAATTTATACAAATGGTGCAGATTTATCAATGTTGTTGACCGATATGATGGAATGGACCCATTGGGCAACACGTATGCACCCCGTTCTGCGAACCGGAAATAACGATAACGCACCGTACACCGCCGACCAACGCGAACGCATAAACGAAATAAACAAACACGTGTCGTTAAACACGCTTTCGCGCCTGTGGCAGGTTATGGTTGCGGCTGTTCCAGAAATGGCGGCGGCCGGCAATCAAAAACAATGTTTTGATATGTTGATAATTCGGTTGATGCATATTGCGGATATGCCATCTGTGCCGGAAATATTGAAACAAAATGGCACCCCAACAACGGTCGCGCCAAAGGTTGATGCGCCCGCCGCGCCCAAGGCCCAAACAATTAAAATAAATTCCGCCGGTGATTTGGCCGATGCTTTATCGGGTGCGCGGGAAATGATGTTGTATTCATACTTTACGAAAAATATAGAAGTCACCGCAATTGTCGATAATAAAATTTCGTACTTTGACCGGGGAAACGATGCCGATTTTCAAAAGAAATTGGTTCTTTGGTTAAATACAAAGACCGGTGCCAAATGGGAATTGGATAAAATTCAAGAATCACACCAAGACAAAACCGTGCGTGAACAAATCAGGACTGATGCAGAATCCGACCCGATGGTCGCCAATGCGATGTCTTTGTTTGAAGGTGCAGAAATTGTCGGTGTTTCAAAACAATAAAAAAACAAATGGGGGGATAAAATGAAATATGAATCGGGACGTTCTTTGATTGAAATTATTGGCGTTTTGGCAATAACCGCCGTTATGACGGCAAGTGCCGTTGGCATATATAATTCCATTCGACATAATCAAAAAAATACTATCGCGTCCGCCGAATTGCGCGAAGTCGCCAAGAATACAAAATTGCTTATGGAAATGCGCGGCGATTACACGGGTGTATCAGTTGATTATTTGGTCAAGGCCGGCGCATTGAAAACCGATAAAGCACCAATTGGTAAAACTTGGTCGATAAATGTCGGCATCGATGTCACCAGTTTTTCAATTGACTTAAAAGGATTGTCACGTGGTGAATGCGAATTCTTTGCAACGGCGTTGCCAAATTGGGCGACCGATATGTTCGTGAACGGTTATAGGTTGGATAATTCTGCGGCGTGCTTTGGTGGGGCCGAAAACGATATATCTTTTATAGTAAGGTAATATGAAAAAATTACTGATTGGATTTTTGATTGCGATTTTGGCCGGATGTACATCGTATGTTAGTCCCGAACGTGAAACGTGGAAAAATTACCTTTATGGTGCAACATTTACAGATATGAACGATGTTTCTCGCACGGCCAAGAAACCTATATTTTTGGGCGATGGCGGTCGCACGGTCGCAGATGCCACCATTCCAAATCCGGAATTAGAATATGGTGATAAAACACTGAATGAAACGGCAATGTGTTTGGGTTATATGACAGAATTGGAAACGGCACTTTATGATGCATTGCGGCGCCCGGGGGTTTCTGTGCAACGTGTTGGCACGGATGTTTTGGTGATTATGGTACGCGATTCGATTATGGAATTAAATGCACCGGAAATTTCATCAATCGGCGATGAAAATTTGAATACCGTTGCCAAAATATTAAAACGATATGACGCAACATTTATCGAGGTTGCAGGCTATACAGATTCTATGCGCGACACAAACGCGGCGCGCGCATTGTCCACCGATATGGCAGAGCGTACGGCGGTATATTTTGCGCGTCATGGGATAAAGCCCACGCGTATGTTCATTATTGGTCGCGGTGCCACACGCCCAATTGCCGCCCAAGATGAGTGGGGCCGCCTGACCAATCGCAGGGTTGAATTGCGCATCTCACCGGTTCGATAAAAAGCGATAACTTTCTCTTTTATTTTATAAAAATTATTGCTATAGTGAACCCGTCAACAAAAAAACAAAAGGATGGAAAATATGGTAGAAACAAAAAAGACAAATAATCAACCAACAAAAAACTATGTTAAATATGGAATCGTTGCCGCGATTGTAATTGCGGTTGCATTGGTTGGCGTTTTCGCACTGCGCGGTTGCAGCGATAAAACCATCAGCGCAGATACCGCAATCAGCGAAGTATCGCCGGATGCCGCAAATGGCGCAGATTTACGCATCGCGGTTGTTCGTATGGATGCGATTCAATCAGATGCAAATGCGCTGAAAGATTTGCGCAAACAAAAAGAAAACTATGAAAACAAACTGCGCAGTGAATTAGAAAAACAACAAAAGGCATTGGAAAAAGAAAAGGCCGAAATCGAAAAATCTCAAGATGTCTTATCGCGTGAGGCATTGCAACGCCGTGTTGTTGAATACCAAGGCAAGGTTACAAAATTGCAACGTGATTTGACAGAACGCGCACAATCCATTGATGCGTCTTTCCAACGCGCGTTGGCAAAAATCCAAGAAAATCATTTGGACCCGATTATCGAAGCAATCATCACAAAGAAAAATCTGTCTTTGGTTATCGATGGACGTTTCGCACGTACGGGCGCAAATGTTGAAAACCTAGATATCACAGATGATGTTATAAATTCACTGAATAAAAAAGTTTCTTCTGTGAAAATGGAAACACCAAAAGGTTTTTAACCTTGGGTATAAATGGTTCGTAAAACGGGGCAAATGCCCCGTTTTTGTTATCAACTAATTTCCCCTTTCCTTTTGTTTTTTTTCCGCTATAATGCCCATATGTCAAAAATTATTGATTTTTTATTAAAGCCAAAAGCGGTCAAAATGACCGCCGGTGAATTGGCCGAAAAATTCGGCCTGGAATTACGTGGAAATGCCGATACGGTGGTGAAAGGAATCGCACCAATTGCGGACGCCAAACCCGGCCAGGTTGCTTTCTATTCCACCGAACAAAACAGCAATGCATTCAAAATATTGCCTGTGTCTGTTTTAGAAAATACGCGCGCATCGGTTATTTTAATCCAACCAGAAATGGTGAAACACGCGCCAAAGGGCGCAACATTGCTGGTATGTGCAAGTCCGCGCGGCGAAATCGTCAAAGTATTGGGCGAAATATATCGTGAACCCCCACGCCGCGGTGTGTCGGGTGATGCATATATTGAACGCGGCGTATTTTTTCGCAATCGGCGCAGCGTCTATGTCGGGCAATTTGCAACCATTGAACGTGGCACGGTAATTGAACCCGATGTCAAGATATACCCAAATGTGTATATCGGGCGCAATGTCACAATTGGTCGTGGAACGGTAATTCATTCGGGCGCACATATTGAAAATGCCACCATTGGCGCAGAATGCGTAATTCACAACGGTGCATCAATTGGTAAAGACGGTTTTGGATACACACGCCAAGATGGTCACAATGTTTTCATTCCGCACGTTGGACGCGTTGTGTTGGGTGACCGTGTATCAGTAGGCGCAAATTCCTGTATCGACCGTGGGGCATTGACTGATACAATGATTGGTGACGGGACAAAAATTGATAACCTGTGCCAGATTGCGCATGGTGTCGTTATTGGTCGTGAATGCTTTTTGGCGGGCGGTGTTGGTATTGCGGGCGGTGTTAAGGTTGGTGACCGCGCCTTGCTTGCCGGCCACGTTGGAATCGCAAATGGCGTTAAAATCGGTAACGATGCCGAGGTTGGTGCAAACAGCGGTGTTTTCCGCGATGTGCCCGACGGTACACGGCATATGGGTTATCCGGCCGGCCCGGGAACGGAATTCTTGCGTCATTACGCATGGATTAAAAAGCATGTAAATAATGACTAAAAAGGTAATGATATGATAGACATCAAAGGAATAGAACAAATTATTCCGCACCGGGGTGATATGCGCCTGGTTGACGAAATTCGTGAATTTACCGATAAGACCGCGCTTGGAATCAAATATGTTCGCGATAACGAATTTTGGTGTGCGGGACATTTCCCGGCAAAGCCTATTATGCCGGGCGTGCTGATTATTGAGGCATTGGCGCAAACCGCGTGCTTTACCGTGTTAAAATCCATTGGTAATAATGGTGGCAAAGCATTGGGATACTTTGTGACGATTGAAAATGCGAAGTTCACGCATATGGTTGTGCCGGGCGATACATTGGAATTACACATTGAAGAAATTGGCGCAAAAATGAAATTACACAAATTTACCGGAAACGCATTTGTGAACGGTCGGCGCGTTGCAACCGCGACGTTTTCCGCAATGCTGGATGATAATCCCCAGATTTAATGGTTATCCAGACGCCCTATCCTGGGCGTTTTCTTATATTACTATACCAAATAACACCTTGGCGCCTTCGCCGATTATGAATGATGCCATTGTCACGACAAAGCAAACCATCATCATTTCAAAAAATGCCGCCCAGAATCTTTGGCCGTTTAATTTTGATTTCAAATAATTAAAGAAAAATATTATCGATGTCGCGACCACATAGGTCATTATAACCGCAATCAGTGTATTAGATATAAACAAAAACGGAACCAATAACATTGCGGCGGTAAAAACATAGGCCGCGCCCGTCATAATTCCACGGCGAAACGCCCCCCGCATATTTCCGCCCGCCTTTTGCGACAGGTATTCCGACGCCATCATAGAAAGACCCGCTGCAACGGATGCGATTAGACCGGTTAAAACGATTATATATTGTGTTGCGTCCGCAAACGACAATCCAACGACCAATCCCAATGTCGAAACCAATGCATCGTGCATTCCCAATACCAAAGATGACCAAACATAATCTTCAACTTTCATAACATACAAAATATACCCCCGCATTCGGGGGTATGAATATGGGATTCGTGTCACAATTTACCATGTTGGTGCGTGATCGCCCTCTTTGACAATCGGTTGTTCGTCTTCCCACAACGCAAGACCCGTTTTAACATCGGTCAATGTCATTTGCAGGTAATATTCTACACGCGTATCAACCGATGAAAACCAACCGGATTGCAATTTCAAATTACGTTGCAACATTTTTCCCGACAGTGACATATTCGGCGCAACCAATGTCCCCGGTGACACAATCGTGGATGCATCATATTCCGCATTGCCGCGTGTAGAACGCACCGCATATGTTGTGCCATCTTCGGCGGGGCCAAAGTTTTCAAAACTTGTTGTCACCTGGGCACGACCGGAATTTATAAGCGTTGTACGAATCTTTTTGGTCAAAATATCGGTATCGAAACGTTGCATAGTATCGTTTTTAATATTACCCATCGCAATAACCGGATTTTTTACACGCGAAAATGCGCCACTTGCCAACATAGATTTGGTCATCTTTTCCGCGGTTGCCGTCCAATCACGATATTCCAATTCCATAACGTTTTGCATTGCGGCAACTTCTTTTTCATTGTTCAAATCGACAACCGTTGTTTCACCGCACCCACACAACACCGCACACATTGCAATTGGTAAAAGTTTTTTCATCATTTTTCCCCTTTTGTTTATTTTAATTTTATTGTTTTAATATCGTATCCCGTTGGCGCCGTGCGAACATATATCAAATAATTGCCATATGTCGGCACAGACACCTTTTCAATAACATTACCATTTGAACTTAGTTCAATCAAGCCACTTTTGTTATTCGGCATACGCAAAACAGATATGGTTTTCGGTAATGTCGCCCATGTACGAACATCTGCACTGTTTGTGAATTCAGAGTATAACGTTGACAACAACCCAAGCAATGGCGCCTTGTTAGAGCGGGAATTATACATCGTTGTTTGCAATGCCACACGTGCAGATGCCGATGCAAACGCACGCAGGGCATCGTTTATTCTGTATTCGCCATATTCCGTCATAAACATCGCATCAACATCTGCCAAATCTTGCGCGCCATCAATATGTACATAATTGTTTGAAAACACCGGTTCAGATGTCGCCACCGTCACCGTTGTAATACCATCGCCGTGAATAATCGGCAAACTGATTCGCCGTTCGGTCAATTTTGGTGCAAAACCGTCTTCGATAAATACCCAAATTGTGTTTTTTGGCGTTGTTCCAAATTCTGCATTTTTCAAATCTTTTACAATAAAAGAATTTTCCGGAACCATACCATTCGCCCGCGCCAGGTAAGTTTTTGCGTCACCAAAATCCCCATTGTTCAGGAAATATATGCCCGATAAATACATCAATGCCGGATTCATAATATCACGATATGCCGTCCATTTAGAATTTTCGTTTTGCAAATCGGTTGCAAGTTCCAAACTTTCACCGATTGATTTTTGATTCGATTCTATCAATTTTTCATACGCGCGTGACATATCGGCCTGGCGCGCATAAGATTGATTTATAATAACGCGCGCATCATCAAATCGGCCGTCCGCCAATGCCGCCCACAATTGATAATATGATACAAACAAAGAATCCATCATATATGGTTTATAATCATTCACATTGGGCCCCAGTGTGAATGATGCGGCTTCGCGCATAATATCGCCACCATCGGCAACGCCCGGGTTTTTACGGTTAAAAATTTCATATGCAGAATCCGCCGCGGATATATCATCTGCGTGAAACAACGCATCCGCCGTAATTAATAAATCAAGGTTGTTTTTATTTTCTAAATCGGTTGCATCCACAGATGTATTCATATAATCGCCACGTATGGCGTCAATACGCGATTCAACCGTTGCGGCACACCCAGACATAAAGGTTGCAATAATCAAAAGGCTAAATATCTTTCGCATACCGTTATTTTACAACAGGGCTTAGTTCCGTCAATTCATTTGTTTGCGGATTATAATACCGTGGGTTGCCGGCATATTCCAAAATCGCATGATGCATCGGTATTAAAAATTCTGGCAATGGCGATGACCGTCCAATTTTGATAAAAGGTGCCAACTTTGGGTCGGCAAACGCCATTCTTAGTTCTGCCTTGATTGGACGGTGGTACCAACCTTCGTATATAACCAATTCTTCGCCCGGTTTTTCACCCTTGGCGTCTTTTAATTTCATAATATCATACGGGCTGAATATCGGTTCAGATTTTGGAACTTCGACCTCTTTGCCGTCTGGGCCTTTTTCTTTTTTCATTGTGATTTTTTCGCCCATCATTTCCGAAAAACGTTTTGCCGTATCCGGGTCATTTTGCCGCAACACAATCTTGGCCGCGGTGGTTGATATAATGGTTGCGGCGGCATCCGCACCATACTTTTCCGCAATCTGGTGTAAATCCTGGCCAATAAACAGGTATGAAATTTGTTGTCCACGACCAACATCGGGCCCTTGGATGACTGCCTGCATCTTTTGCATTTTTGGCATTTCGTCCAGCAAGAATAACACCGGATACGGTCCCATTTTTTCGCCACTGCGCCCAACGTGTTCCGGCGGATTGGCAAGTAAGAAATTCGACATAGTTTCAATAAACATCGCCGTTATCGGGTTTAACGCCTTGGCATCAACCATATTGATGGACAGATACACCGTCACCGGTTTCATCTTCCCGTCACGCGGGTCAATCATACCGCGCATATCGGCAAAGTGAAAATCGGAATGCGATGTCCGGTTGCGCACCGCCGCATTACGGAATATGGCCAGTCCCGTTAAAATCGTTGAAAGAATAGACCCACGTTCGGTTGACGGCGTATTCGCCAATTTGGTAAGTTCCGCAACCGCACGGTTTGAATACGCAAACATACGGCATTCATTGACGGCGCCTTCCAACCAATCTTTCATTGGGTCCGCCATCATAACACTTTGGTCGCCTTGTCTTTGGCGTTCCGCCAAATCGTTGGCAACGGCAATTTGCGCCTCGGTTATCCAATCCAACATCATTGAAAAAGACGCCTCTTTACCCAACCACATTTGCGGTATATTTGCCCATGTTCCAATGTGGACATAATTCGTTGCGTTCAATTCGCCATTTTTTATCAGTGCCTGGGCCGCAAAGGCATTTGGGTCGTTCACCATTGAAAAGTAATAATCGGCCAAAACCGCCGCATCTTCGGCATCGAATTCCCCGGATTGCAAACGCGCGTAAAAATAATCATCCGCCTTGGCACGTTCAATTTTTGAAACAATAAATTGTATGAATCCCGCAAGACCGGCGCGTCCAGATTGGGTCCAGTGTGGGTCGGCACTGCTGCCCACTGCATCGGGGACCAAAACGTCACAGATATAGTCAACGTACAATTCGCGTTGTTCCAAACTGAACGGTATATGCCCCGGCGAAAGCGGATTCCAAGACGGATAATAAATACCCTTTTCCGGTTCGTCTTGACCACCCCAATCCATAATGAATACCGGCCCAACGTGTGTGGCACGGTAACCACTGGATATACCGTCCAATTCGGGTTTTGGGTCGTTTATAATCATTGAAACATTGTTGCATTCAAAAATTGTCGGCAACACTATACCTTGGGTTTTACCGGTTCCGGGGGGCGCCAAACAAAGGGTCGACAAAGTTTTTGGTAACATCAAAGGTTTTTTCTTGAAATACCCTAAAACCATCATAAAACCTTTGAACAATCCCATTTGTTCAACATCTTTTTCGTTTGCCTCACGCGAAGATTTTTTATCAAATTTATCTTTGCCGTGCGGATTGAATTCCTTTTTCAATGTGTCATCGGCCAACAAGAAATATGCGATAAATGGCAATATAGGCACAATGCACGCAAAATCTGGATGCATTAGACAACGGACAATCCAACCCGGAATTTCCGCAATGACGGATAAACCGGCACTGGACAACATATTACCAAGATAGATTTTTATCCAATCACCGGTTGCAACGGTCCACCCATAACGCCAGATATGTTCAACAATAAACGATATGCAAAACGCGGCCGCGCACGCCAACCAAACACCAACCGACCACCGCAGAGTCCAGAAAACCTGGGCCATAGGGGTTTGTTCGTGTTCTTTGTACGCGCTGGATTTGAATATGTTCAAACCCTTGCTGTCTTTACCCGCAGATAAAATCTTGAACTTTTCAACCATCGTGTTATGATTATACCAGAAAAAAACCATTTTATAAATACGGAAATTTAATTTTTATGAAAAATATTCCAAGAATTTTTGTCGGCGACAATGTTACCAGCGGTATGATTATACCGGCTGATAAATCAGTGGTGCATTATTTAATTCACGTTATGCGAACTCGTGATTTTCTGGCATTTGGTGGTGGGTACGAATTTTCCGCCCGGGTTTTAGATGATGGTAAATCTGTTATGATTGGCGACAAAACCGAACACACCGATCCGGTGGGCGACATAACGCTTTATTTTGCACCGATAAAAAGAATCGATGACTTGGTCAATATGGCAACACAAATGGGTGTACGGTATTTGCGCCCCGTTATTACCGAACGCACGGTTGCGCATCACATAAATTGGGAACGTATGAAAAAAATCGCGCGTGAGGCCGCCGAACAATCGAATCGCAACAGTGTTCCTGAAATATTTGCCCCCATTCCTTTTTCAAAATTGGAACTAAAAAATCTTTGTTTTGCCGATGAAAGATTCGCATATAACGATGCAAATGCGACACAAATTCCCGGTGAAATAAAATCTGTGTTGGTTGGCCCCGAAGGTGGTTTTTCAACCACCGAATTCGCCACATTAGATTCCGCGGGCGCGGTCGGTATATCATTGGGAAAAACAATACTGCGTGCGGAATTGGCCGCCGCAATTGCCATAGGAAAATTGTTATAATGAAAATACGCATTGCAAAATTTATTGCTGATTCAGGTGTGACTTCGCGGCGCGGGGCCGAACAAATGATTGCCGCCGGTCGCGTCACGGTAAACGGCGAAACAGTCAAAACACCAGTGCATTTTGTGGACGATGGCGATAAAATCCTTATTGATGGCAAAGAAATAAAAAAGCGCACAGACACACGCCTGTACGCATTTCATAAACCAATCGGCACGGTCACAACAACACGTGATCCGCGCGGACGCAATACGATATATGATATTTTGCCACCAGAATATCGAAACTTGCGATACGTTGGGCGACTGGACTTTAACACAACTGGATTATTACTGATGACAAATGATGGTTTGTTGGCACGAAAACTGACAATGCCCGATTCGAATATTCCGCGTGTTTACCTTGCCGATGTGGCGGGCAACAATATGTCAAAATTGGACCGTGCGCGCAGTGGCGTCACCATAGATGGGATAAAATACCGACCAATGAAAATTGAAATTATGCCTGACAAACGTTTGCGTGTTACCGTCACCGAAGGAAAAAAGAACGAAATTCGAATCGTACTGCGCCATTGTGGATTGCCGGTTCGCAAATTACACCGTATTATGTATGGCCCGGTCAGCATTAAAAACATTCCTTCTGGAAAAATTGTTGAATTGGATGAAAAAACAATTGACGCGCTTATAAAAACTTCTCTATAATCCAAGCATAAGGAAGGGAGATTCTACATGAAGAAAAAAACCACAAAGAAGACACAGGTCAAGGCCACCGCGGCACGTGGCGTGAATATCAAAACCGCGGCACGCACGCGCGAAACTTCATCTTGGTCGATATCGATTTATGTTTATTGGTTTATCATTTTGTTCTTTATTGCGGCGACTTTCTATATTTTGGGCCGTTCGCACCTGATGAACAAAGAAGTAAAAAGTGTATTGAATAATGCCGGTCAAATAGAAATGGTCGACACGCAAAACAATGAAGAAAAATTGATGAATGCGGCCGATTATTATACCCGTGGGAAAAGTGAAATCTTGGCCGGAAATATAGATGGCGCCGTTGCCGATTTGAATGCGGCGATTCAGGCGGATGCCACAATGGTTGACGCATACATTTTGCGTGGCGAAGTTTATATGCAAACCGGTAATTATTCCGCCGCGATGAATGATTTTAATAATGCGATTGCCATTGATGCATCAAATTCAATTGCATATTATGACCGCGCATTGTTGAATATGCGGTTGGAAGATTTTAATTCTGCAATGAACGATATAAACAATGCATTGGCAACATACGCATCGAATCCAAACGAGATATTACAATTGCGTGATTTGTATGCTAAACGCGGTCAATTGAATTTGTGGATGAAGAATTGGGAAGGTGCAATTGCCGATTATACAAATTCTTTGGCGCGTCCCGAAGGCATTGTGAATCCGTCTGTGTACGCCGAACGTGCCGAGGCATATACCGCCATGGGTGAATATGCATTGGCAATCAACGATTATACTTCGGCAATTCGTGTGATTTCGGAACAAATTCAAGGCGTAACAACGATGGAACAGAAAGAAGACTTGTCTATGCGCGCAATGAATTATTTCGAAAAGTCTGCGGCGTTGAATTTGAATATTGGGAATGCGGCATCTGCAAAGACAGATTTGGAATCTGCATATGCGATTGCGGCATCACTGAATGACGCAGATACCACGGAACGTCTGCAAAAATTGATTGAGGCGTTACAGTAAGTAATAATTTGATAAATAAAAACCGCCGTAATGGCGGTTTATTTTTTTGTTAAAAAGTTAGACGTACACCGGCGGCCAAAAACGGTTCGCCACGCGACATACCAATCGATGTCCAACCATCAACAAATTTACTGTATTTATACCGGAACGATGCGACAACGGTGTGGTCGTCATAATTTTCTGTATCGTGATGCCATATTCCCGTATCAGAAAACAGGTAAGACAAAGACATTGTATAATTCAACAAATCGTAACTTAAACCCGCACCGGCGACAATTCCATCAACCGCCGAACCAATTGGTTTTTCATCATACACAACGCGACCGGTCAATGCGAAAACCCAACTGTTATATTGAATATTTAATCCGGTATAAATTTGTCCGCGCCAATCCGCCGTCGTGCCAGGCGTATATTCATCTGTGGAAAAATTATCTGGATTATCCATAAAAGATGCACCGAATGAAAATGCGTACTTTGTTTTATTTGCAGAACTTTTTATTTTTAACCCGGCATCAATTTCATAATCATAATCACCGTTCAACCCGGATACAGAAATTCCATATTGAACCCGCGAATTTGTCGCCGCAACCAAGTTCACACGCAACGCGTCCGACCCATTGGTAATTTCTGGGTTTGCAATAATTGCGCCACCGGTACCCATCTTGCGGTAAATCAAAGAATCGTGATTGATGCGCATTCCACCAACATCTGGCAAACCCAACCCCAATTTATGTGCAACCGAATCTGTTAAACCAACCTCAATTCGGCCGACACCGCGCCATTGCCAAAAACCAAAGGCATCGTGGACCCAATTATCTTCGTGGACCGCATCTTCGTCTATCATATAAACCGCGCCCAACATATGTTCACGATTCCCGAAATCATATGTTAATTGTCCGCGCACACGAAAGTCACCGATGAAATCCGGTTTTTCAAAATTTGGTTCTATGATGCCGGCGGTTCCATATCCGGTCACCGCCAAATTAAATGGCCCAATATCGCGCGACAATGCCGATGCGTCCGTATTTGCCATCGCGCATAAAATTGAAAAAATTGATACCGCATTAAATTTATTTATCATCTGCATTTCCTGTGGTTTCTGCCAAAATAGCATCACGCAATTTGTTGTATGCGCGTTCTTCTATTTGTCGTACGCGTTCACGTGAAATCTTGTACTTTTTTGCCAACACTTCCAATGTCGCCGCGGGTTCTTTTAGACGCCGCGCGCGTAATATTTCGCGGTCGCGTTCCGGTAATGCCGCCAAGTGTTTTTTAAGCAATGCGCCACCACGCACCATCATTTCGTGGCGTTCAACATTATCAACAATGCTGTCGCCGGTATCCGCCATATTGGACAACATATCGGCACCTTCTTGTTCGGTACTGCGTGCGGGCGCATTCAGCGATAAATCACGCGCGACAATTCGCGTAGACATACGTTTAACATCTTCGGCCGGCACATCCAAATATGCCGCAATCTTGTCCGCCTGAGCATCACTAAGGTTGCCATCCATAATCCCCAACGCCCGCTTGGCGCGCGCCAAATTAAAGAATACGCGTTTTTGGTTCGCGGATGTTCCAATTTTTACAATGGACCAATTATTTAATATTGTTTCGTAAATTTCCGCCCGAATCCAAAACATTGCATAGGTTGAAAAACGAAAACCGCGTTCCGGGTCAAATTTCTGCAACGCCTGCATAAGGCCCATATTACCACTGGCCACCAATTCACCGACCGGAATACCATAGTTGCGAAAATCATATGCCACAGACACCACCAGTCGCAAATGGCTTTCCAATAATTTTTCGGCCGCCGTTTCGTCATGTTCGTTCACCCATTTTGACGCATATTCATATTCTTGTTCGGCACTTAATATGGGGAATTCCGAAATAGTGCGGATATAACCCGCCAAAGAGGCATCTTCACCATATGTTGGAACGGCCACCCCCGTTCCAGATTTTGTCACCAAAGCGTTCTTGATTTGTTTTGTCATAATGTTTATAGTATAGCAATAAAATAGAAATTATCAAGGCACCAAAATACAAACAGGAGAATATTTATGGCAAATATGTTGGAAAGAAATAAAAAAGTCAAAGCACCCCAGAAAACGTACCAAGAACACGCCCAAGATGCCCTGTATCGTGAGGTTTGGGAAGACGTGAACAATGAAAAAACTCAACAGTTTTTGAAAAAATATGGCAAATATATTATCGCCGCGGCATTGGGTATTATGATTATTGTGACGGGAATTCAAATCGGGGTGCGCGCACATCGTGCGGCAAAAATGGCTACGGCCGAAAATTATGAAACCGCAATTGAAAACACTGATGTGAACGCTTTGGTTGGTATTGCAGAAAACACCGGTGGTGCAACCGCAGATTTGGCAATGTTCAATGCATATGTGTTAAGTAATTATGTTGCAAAGTTAGATGAATTGGTGAAAAACGGCAACACGCGCGAATTCCGCGATTTGGCGCGGTTGCATATAATTGGAATCCGCGGCGATGAAATGGATGCAGTGGCGGTTGAAAAATTCTTGTCGCCAATGGACACAAAAAGTTCACCGTTCTATTACACTGCGTGTTTAACCATTGCCCAGAAATACATTGCAGACGGCAATCGTGATGCGGCAAATAAATGGTTGGATAAAATATTGAACGATAACGATGCACCGGCACTGATTCGTGCAGACGCGGAAATGTTAAGGTAATATTATGCGGAAAACCCCTGTATTCATCTTGTGCACATTGGCATTGGTGGCGTGCGACAAACACGACCCAATTTTGCCGGGTGAACGAAGCGATATATTTAGCACAACGACATTAAATGTTTTGAACGAACCGGTGCCGGATGCGCCCGAAAATATCGCAACAATTGAATCGGTAGATTGCCCGTATACCCAGAAACCCGACAACACAATTTGGGATGGGGAACGAAAAATATTTTCTGGGTTTGCGACCGGAAATTCGGTTGCCGGCACCCGGCACCCGATATGCAACGGAAGATATGTTTATGCGGGTCTGTCCACCGGGGAATTGGTCAAAATAAATCCGCGCAGTCGCGAAATTGTTTGGATTGCGGATGTATATCGCCCCAGTAATATGACCGGCGGCGCATCGGTATTGGATATTGTTGCCACACCGCAAATTCATGGTAAATATGTCTATGTTGGTGGACTGGGCGATGCGTTTTGTAAAATTTTGGATTCGACCGGTCGGGTCGTATGGTGCACAGACATTGGTGTCGAGAAGTCTTTTATCATCACCGATACGGCCGCATATGTGGTTGATACAGAAAAGAATTTGAACGCGGTCAGGTTGCAAGACGGTGCAATTTATTGGCGCAAACCGGTCAAAAAATCACGCACCCCGAAATATGAAAACAAAACGGTTATTGTAGGTGGTGAAAAATTCAATGCCGCAGATGGAAAATTGTTGAAATAAAAAAATCCCGCCGTTGCGGGATTTTTGATAGCCATTGTATTTTTACAACAGACACGACAGTGCGGCACCAGTATTCTTTAATAAAAACCATCCAATATGGTAATTTGTTAAATACACCGTCAACATAAACAATGCAAATATGCCGATTATAACCGTGACCGCACCACGCCGACCATGCATACAATACAACGCAATGTTATAGAACAAGAACAATATATACGTATCGCCAATAATACTGATTATCCACATAGATGTGCAATTAAACGCCAATGCATTCAAAACCAATATCACCGGATAAATAAAGAATATTGATGCCAATCCCTTAATCGCGATTTCCCAATCGCGTTCGCCCCCGGTTATTTCCGACACCAACATCATAAGTCCGCCACCCACAAACAGTAATCCAACGGCAATAACCGGGACAATAACAATTGCCGTAAATACAGAACTTATCGTGACCGTTGCACCACCAATCAAACGGATGCCCAAAACCAATAACCCACCAAGCAAACCGTATATAAACGCCTTTAACATAGATTCTTCGATATCGCCGTCTGCAACAATCTTGGAAAAATATCTACGTGGGTTCACAACGACATCTTTGACAGACCTGTACCATTTTTTTATTTTTTGCATTTGGCGCATCCCTTTATTTGATTATTTATATTTTTGCTTTATAATTAAAAAAAATCAATGGAAAAACGAATGGCAAAGATAACTATCGCCGGACGACCAAACACCGGCAAATCGACATTGTTTAACGCCCTTACGGGAACACGGGATGCATTGGTGCACGACCGGCCGGGCGTCACACGTGACATAATTCGGGCAAATATGGTAAATCGTCCGGACTGTACGATATGTGATACCGCCGGATTGGAACGCGAAAAAAATGGCATTGCCGCAGATTCCACCAATATGGCAATTGATGCGATTGCGGAATCTGATGTGGTTTTGTTTGTGGTTGATGGACGCACGGGATTATTGCCCGAAGATATGGATTGGGCGCGCACTGTGCGGCGCAAAACACGCGCGCCAGTGTTGCTGTTGGTGAATAAATCTGAATCGGGGCGGCGTTTGGGCGATGTTCATGAATTCTATAAATTGGGTTTCGGTGAACCGGTTTTGATTTCGGCGGAACACAAGACCGGATTTGATGCGATATATGAATTCTTGGAAAAAAATGTTCCGGTTGTCGCGACCAAAGCCGAAACAGAACGCCGAATGAAAATCGCGGTATTGGGACAACCAAATGTTGGCAAATCGACATTGGTAAATCGTGTGTTGGGTGAAAATCGCCAGATTGTAAAGGATGAACCCGGTGTCACACGCGACACGGTAAAAATTCCTGTAAAGTTTTACGGTCGTGATATATTGTTGATGGATACCGCCGGGTTGCGGCGCAAATCGAATGTGCGCGATGATGTTGAAACATTATCCGCGTTAAAGTCTTTGGATGCAATTGAGCGGGCCGATGCGGTGATTTTGGTTGTGGATGCCACACGCGATATTGAAAACCAGGCATTGGGTATCGCCGCGCGTGTTTATGACGCGGGCAAGATTTTGTGTGTCGCACTGAACAAATGGGATTTGGTTGAGCCGGAGATGCGTGATGAAAAATTGTTAAAGTTAAAACATCATTTCACAAATTCTTTTCATCAAATTATAAAGCCTATGATTTTGGCGATTTCGGCCGAAACGGGTACCGGCGTGCAAAATATGTTCAAACGAATCTATGAACAGTGCGATATTTCGAACGCAACCGCCCCAACCAGTTTAATAAATAAAATAATCGGTGAATTGGTCGCATCGCGTCAACCACCTATGTCCCGCCTTAAACGCCCGATGAAGATAAAATTTGCATCGCAAACGGGGCGTCACCCTATGCGCATAACAATAAATGTTGGTGGCGCGTCCGATATACCGGAATCTTATACGCGTTATTTGCGGCGCGGTTTGGCGAACGCATTAAAATGGGAACATTTACCAATAACAATAGAATATAAAAAGGCCGATAACCCATTTGATTAGTGGTCGGTTGACAAGACCGGCGGTTTCCCGCCGGTTTTTTTATTTCGAATTTTGATTGTTTATTGCACAACGTATCATTTCTTGAAAGTCAGTGAATCTTTTTATTGCACGCAATTCATCAAAAGATATGTCTATGCCATACGCGCGCCGAATGTTTCTTTTAAGAATCATTGGACGTACGCTGTGCATCAATATATCAACGTCTGTGTCGGTGGTGTGCGGTGATTTTGTCTTTTCAACCATTTGTTTTTTTGGCTTTGGGTACGCCACGGTCACATTTAATTTTTTGCACATAAAATCTATGAAATGGCGCGGCGTATAATCGCCGGCGAAATATTCGGTCTCATTCGTTAAATCTAATTCAATTTGAAAATCGTGTTCCAAATACATTGATATTTCCGTTAAATCCAAAGAATCCAAATACATTTGTTGTTCTTCCAGTGGAACATCTTTATTTTTCGCCAAATTTTCAAAGTCTGCATATTTTGCCAAAATTGCATATACGCGTTCCGCGATTCCGTCACGCGTCCATTTATATTCAGGTTTATTTACGAATCTTGCCATATTGTGTCCTTTTTCGTGGATTTTAGAGCAAAAACACGGGATGTCAAATGATTTGAAATCTCTGGAATTCCGTCCGTCTCCGCTTCGCTACGGCGAGGCACTCAAAAATTTTAATCGCGCACTTTATTGTGCGCGATAACAATTTTTGGTGGGTGTTAAGGGACTTGAACCCCTGACCCTCTGCGTGTAAAGCAGATGCTCTAGCCAACTGAGCTAAACACCCAAATGCCCGCAAATCATAAATTATATTTTTATGATTGTCCAGATTTTTTTAATTCGGCAAAGGCATACCGGCCGTTGCATTTGACATTACATCGTCAATCAATTTGTCGGCCTTATCTTTCGCATCGCGAAATGCCGCCAAAACCGCACTTTCCACCGCCGATGCGCCCGCGTCCAACAATTTTGGATTTATTGTCACAGAATTGATATCGTATTTCCCGGACATATCAACAATGCATCCACCGCCGGCGGACAGCCCCTTGACACGCATAGATGCCAATTTTTCCTGGGCATCTGCGACCTTGGCCTGCAATTCGGATGCCTGGGCCATCAATGATTCCATATCCATTTTATAACTCCATTTTTAATAAATATCCGGTCAAACGACCGGATATTTTTATTTTTCTTTCTTTTCTATTTCTTTACCGGTCTTCTGATCGATACCAACCATAGACATACGTGTTTTGCCACGTTTATCTGGGCCAAGATAGCGGACAAACACCTTGTCACCTTCTTTCAATTTGGCGTCTTCGATTTTTTCCAAACGTTTACCGGTGATTTCAGAAATATGAACCATGGCTTCGAATCCGTTCATAATCTTTACAAACAACCCAAAGTCTTTCATTCCCGAAATAACACCCGGGTAAATCTGGCCAACCTCAGGTTCGGCAACAATTTCTTTGATGCGTGCAATTGCCGCATCCGCATCTTCACGCGTCACCGCCAAGATTTTCACCGTACCATCATCTTCCAAATCAATGGTTGTGTTTGTGTCGCGGGTCAGGGCCTGAATCACAACACCGCCCTTGCCAATGACTTCACGAACCTTGTCCGGATTGATTTGCATTGTGTAAAGTTGCGGCGCGTATTCGGACACATGGTCGCGCGGTTTATCGATTGCGGCCTTAATCTTGCCCAAGATGTGCATACGGCCATCTTTTGCCTGGGCCAATGCCTTTTCCATAATTTCAAATGTAATGGATGTGATTTTAATATCCATTTGCAACGCGGTAATACCTTGGTCGGTTCCGGTCACCTTGAAATCCATATCGCCAAGGTGGTCTTCGTCACCCAAGATATCGGTCAAAATTGCGTAATCGTCACCTTCTTTAATCAAACCCATTGCGATACCCGCAACCGGACGCTTCATCGGCACACCGCCGTCCATCATTGCCAATGTCGCACCACATGTGGTCGCCATAGATGAAGAACCATTTGATTCCAAAATGTCCGAACACAGACGAATTACATAATCAAATTCACTGCGTGATGGAATCATCGGGTGAACCGCACGCCACGCCAAATTTCCATGACCGATTTCACGACGGCCGGGGGCCTTTAACCCCTTGGCTTCGCCGACCGAAAATCCCGGGAAATTATAGTTCAACATAAAGTCGCGTTCTTCACCACCATCCAATGTTTCCAATGGTAATGCGTCTTTGCCACCACCCAATGTCAACGACACCAACGCCTGGGTTTCACCACGTGTGAATAATGCAGACCCATGTGCGCGTGGCAATATGCCCAATTCAATTTCAATCGGGCGAACGGTTTTCGTATCACGTCCATCAATACGCGGCTTGCCCGCCAAAATATTTGAACGCATAATACGCGCGGTAATATTTTCGATAATTTCATCCGCGAACGATTCCAATGTAGATGTTGCAACATTTGTGTCCGGGAACATTTCTGGAATCAAAGTTTTGGCCGCCGCATGTATATTTGCCAATGTTTCCAAACGATGTAATTTTTCTTTGATAGCAAGTGCAGATTCAATGTCGCCCGCAAATTGTTCAAAGCGTTTTTCCATCGCAATATATTCCGCCGTCTTTTCAGGGGTCGCCCAACGTTCTTTGCCGGCCGTTTCGGTCAATTCGTTAATCGCGGCAATTACGGCCTGTTGTGCATCAAAACCAAATTTGACCGCACCCAGTGTTGTTTTTTCATCTAATTCGCCGATTTCAGATTCAACCATCAACACACCGTCTTTGGTCGCCGCAACGACCAAATCCATTTCAGAATTTTCAACATCTTTCTTGGACGGGTTCAAAACATATTTGCCATCCATATAACCAACACGCGCCGCACCAATTGGACCGGCGAATGGAACACCCGACAATGCCAATGCCGCACTGGATGCAATCATTGCCAAAATATCAGGCTGGTTTTTACGGTCATACGAAAACACCTGGGCAATAACCTGAACTTTATTTTTGAATGTTTCCGGAAACAACGGACGAATTGGACGGTCAATCAAACGTGCAATCAATGTTTCGCCCATTGATGCCTTGCCTTCGCGGCGGTCACGGGAACCCGGAATACGGCCGGATGATGCAAATTTTTCTTGGTAATCAACGGTCAATGGAAAGAAATCTTGACCTTCGACCGCGGTCTTTTCGGCGCACACAGTCGCCAAAACCATTGTTCCGCCCATTGTCGCCATGACCGAACCGTTTGCCTGTTTCGCAAAACGACCGGTTTCCAAGCGTAATGTTTCGTCACCATATTTAATTTCAACCGCAATTGGGTTGTTCAAATGTTGGGCTGCGCCCTTTTTATTTATTAAACCAAATAACATATTTTTCTCCGTTTTTAATGGTTTGTTTAACATTTCCCGCGCGAAGAAAAATTATTCGTTATTGCGTTCTGGGGGACTCCAAAACAAACGCAAAAATGAACAATTTCTTCCGCGCCGGCGGTGATTATACAGTCATATTTGCCCGTTTGCAAATGTTTTTAACAAAAAAAGACCGACGCGCACCGCCGGTCCAATCTTGTTTCATACGAACTATTTACGCAGCCCCAATTTCTTAATCAGTTCTTCGTATTCATCCGCGTTGCGTTCTTTGATATACGCCAACAATTTTTTACGACGATTGACCATCATAAGCAAACCACGTTTGGAATGTTCATCCTTGTGATTTTTTTTCATATGTTCGGTCAAATTGCGAATACGTTCGGTTAAAACCGCAACCTGGGATTCCACAGAACCGCCATTGTCGTGTTCACTGGACTTAAACGCGTTAATAATTTCAGTTTTTTTTGTTTTTGTTATGGACATTGTATTTTCCTTTATTTTTTATATTGTTCGTTTGGGTTTCAAAACGCCACCAACCACCGTGCCAATTCCAACAAATTCATTGCCGAAATAAACACGATAAATGCCGTCCGTATCACCCACATTGATAAAGCCACCATTGCGATAAAGCCCGGTCGCGTTACCATCCAGATTTAGAACCGGAATGTCCCCCAGTCCAAAATCAATCGGTGCCAGGTATTGCCCGACATCGCCCCCATTATTAAACAGATTTTCCAGAAAATCAAGTGTATGCGCATTTTTTATTGTAAAACCACTGGTTGTCGTGCGGCGTATCATATCAACGGTCGCGACCGTACCTAAACTGTGCGCGATGTCGCGTGCAATGCTGCGGACATATGTGCCGGGTGCACAACGCATACGAAAATTCCACGAATCACCCGAAACACCGATCAATTCCAAAGAATAAACATCAACCGTACGCGCAGGAATATCGATATGTTTTCCGGTCCGCGCCAATTCATATGCGCGGTGGCCCTCGATATGAACCGCACTGAACATTGGTGGAATTTGACTTATTTTCCCAATAAATTTTGGTAACACCGCACGCACAGCGGATTCATTTGGCACGATATCGGTACGTGAAATTTCCGCACCTGTGATATCCAGTGTATCTGTTTCAAAACCAAATTGCACAGAAAATAAATATTCTTTGGTGCGATCACAAAATTCTTCGATAAAAGGCACCATTTTTGTGGCGTTTCCAATCGCCACCGGCAACACACCCGACGCCACAGGGTCCAATGTACCGATATGTCCATTTTTCTTGGTGTTAAAAAGACGCGCAACACGTATAGCCGCGCTTTTAGAAAAAACGCCAGATGGTTTATCAAGAATTATCCAACCGTCCATACGCGTCACCTATTCGAACAAAGATAATTGTTTCTTGGTTGGTTTTGGCGATTCCACACACGGTGCAACCGATGTTTTGTTTTCCGTCACACCGCACGAATTATTTGGTTGCGCACCTTCCAGATTCGCCAATACAGATTCCGCGCGTGCAACCACCGAATCCGGCATACCCGCCATTTTCGCAACATGAATACCATACGACCGATTTGCAACACCCGGCACAATACGATGCATAAAGACAATATCGTTGTTATGTTCACGAACATCTATGGTTAAACACACAACACGCGACAGATTACCACCCTGGCCCACCGACAGGTCGGTCAATTCATGATAATGCGTCGCAAATAATGTGCGCGCACCCAATGTATCCAAATATTCCAGTACCGCCGTCGCAATTGCCATACCGTCGTATGTCGCCGTTCCACGACCAATTTCATCAAATATTATAAATGAACGCTGGCCCGCGCGGCGCAATATGTTGGCGGTCTCACTCATTTCCACCATAAATGTAGATTGCCCCGCCGCCAAATTGTCGGATGCGCCGACACGACTGAATAATTGGTCACAAATGCCTATTTCGGCGGACACGGCCGGAACAAACGAACCCATATGCGCCAAAACAACCAAAATCGCATTCTGGCGCAGGTATGTTGATTTACCCGCCATATTTGGCCCGGTTAACAATGCAATTGGAAATTCGTTCAAATTGCAATCGTTTTTCACGAAATTATCACTGGATTCACGCAACGCATATTCAATTACTGGATGCCGGCCACCAACAATGTTAAATTCGCATCCATTTGTCATACACGGACGCGTCCAATCCCAGTTTACCGCACACGTGGCCAATCCGCACCAAACATCCAAATCCGCAATTAAATCCGCAGACAATAATAAATCGTTTGATACGTCGCGAATTTCTTCTATTAGCGTTTCAATCACCGTTGCCTCGATTGCGGCGGCACGATCCGATGCAGAACGAATATCATTATCCAACTGAATCAATTTTTCCGTCGTAAATCGCACATTTCCGGCCATGGTTTGACGATGTATAAAACCCGAATCTGGCCGCATCATATTTTCGGCGCGGGCGGATGGAACCTCAATAAAATATCCCAAAACATTATTGAATTTTATTTTAAGGGTGTTTATGCCCGTCGCGGTGATATACTCTGCCTGGGCCGCGGCAACTGCGGCCTGGCCCCCATGCGAAAGGTTCCGCATATCATCCAACGCCACATCAAACCCGTCGCGAATTACCCCACCATCACGAAAGAATGTTGGCAAATCATCCGCCAACGCCGAATTTAATCGCACCGCCAATTCGTTATGTGTTTGGATGCGTTCCATTCGCGCCGCCAATTCGGCATTAAGACGCGTAGATATCATCTTTACATTTGGCAAACAAACCAGGAAATCGACAACAACGCGCATATCACGCGGCGTGCCGCGCCCCGACAACAATCGCGACAAAGACCGACCAACATCAGGTATGCGCGTCAACATATCGGTGACCATACCGCGTACATCTGTGTTCAATACCATATGTGCAATGTTTTCTTGGCGTGTTAAAATCTCGGAAATATCACCCGACAAATTCCGCAAATAGGACCGCAATTTACGACCGCCCGCCGCGGTTTTTGTATTATCAATAACGTCCAACAAACACCGGCCACCATCGTTTAATGGCGCATCTATTTCCAAACTTTTCCATGTCGCAGAATCTATCAATAACCCCGCGCCCGATTTGAATTCATACGGCGCCCGAAAAGTCAACACTGCCCCCCGTTGCGTGTTGAACAAATATCCCGCAAGCAGCGCCACCGCCGCATTGGAATTTTTAACCGTACCTGAAAACACGCTGGATATTATTGTATCTATATCACCACGGCGATAAATCTTTTCAAACACCGGGGTCGATTTGAACATATCACGAATTTGCAGAATTGTTTCATTTTCCGCATCCATTGATGGATAAATAACCTCGGCCGGGTCGGTGCGCACCAAATCGTCAATAATGTCATCTGTTGCACCAACAAAGAATTCACCGGTCGAAATATCGCACCCCGCAACATCAAAAGAATTTCCACCCGTGCAAACAACCGCCATCAAAAAATTCGAACTTTTGGGTGTCAAAAGGTTTTCATCGGTCAATGTTCCCGGTGTTAAAACACGCACAATTTTGCGCTCAATAAATTTATGCCCGCGTTCTTTGGCCTGGGCCGGGGTTTCCATTTGTTCGACCAATGCCAATTTATACCCCATTTTGACCAAGCGTCCAAAATAATTATCGGATGCATGCCACGGAATCCCGCACATAGGAATATCAACCCCATCACCGTCTGTGCCACGCGATGTTAAAACCAAACCCAATTTAGAACTGATTATCTTTGCGTCCTCAAAAAAAGATTCGAAAAAATCCCCCAAACGGAACATCAACAAAGCATCGGGATTTTCGGCCTTGAAATCCACATATTGCTGCATAACGGGGGTAAGTTTGCTTTTTTCGGCCATTTTGGTTTATTGTTCTTCGTTATTGGTGATTTTCAATGTTTCGATTTTTAATTCCGCCTCTTTCAGCAACTGTTCACAATACGCTTTCAGTTTAATGCCCTGCTCGTACGCGGCAACCGAATCCGCCAAAGGCATTTCGCCCGATTCCATTTTTTTAACCAATTCTGTTAATTGTTTATACGCTTCTTCAAAAGTCAATTTTTCTGTATCCATATTAAAACCCCTTAGAACAAGGAAAAGATACAAAATAAAAATTCAATATTCCAGAAAAAAACACCCGTGCGGGTGTTTTTTATTACTTTGCGGGTTTTGCGGGCGCAATTACAATGGACTTCGTTCTCTCGTCTGGTTTAGAACGGCTTTCCAATGTACCACGTTCGCCAATCAATTCAACAACATGCGCGAACAGGCCCGGAATTGCATCTTTACCCATTGCCAACACACGTTTTGAACCGTGCGTCATAACCGCGATTTTAACCTTGTTGCCTTCGTCCAAGAATTCGAAAACTTTTTTCAATTTGATTTGCAAATCGTTTTCTTCAATGAATGGTTTTATCCAAACCTCTTTTATTTCAATGGTTTTTTGTTTCTTTTTGGCTTCACTGGCGCGTTTTTTCTGTTCATATTTATACTTACCAAAATCCATTATCTTTACGACCGGTGGCGTGGCATTGGCGTTTAATTCCACCAAATCCAACCCCATATCGTTTGCCATTGCAAGTGCATTTGCCGTTGGCATTTCGCCAAGGTTTTGCCCATCGCTATCGATAACATGGACAGATTTTGCAATTATACGATTATTTATGCGCGGCCCCATATCACGGCGCCCATCACGATTATTAGACGGTTTAATTGTGTACTCCTTTTGATGTCTATGGCCCCAGTATTAAATATTTTTATACATTTTTCAACAATTTTTGAACATTTTGTAAAACCGTCCACACCGATGCTTTGGCCCCGGGTTTCAATATAAGGTAATTTGGATGATAAATCGGGAACACGTGAACATTGTTTGGTAAAACAACCTCTGTTCCGTGATTTTTCATCAAATCTGTGCCGGTGATTTCCAACGCGGCCAATGTTCCGGTCGTCAATATCACGCGTGGTTCCAATAATTCAATCGCCCTGTTCACAAACGGGCGCGCCAAATCTAATTCGATTCGCGTTGGTGTCCGTCCACCCGGCGTGCGCCAAAAAATCAAAGGCATTATCGACACATTTTCACGCGACATATCAATTGCCGCCAACATCTTGTCCATCAATTCGCCCGCCGCACCTGATAAAATCTTGCCAGATGCATCATCATCACCCGATGGAATATCCGATATAATAATCAATCCGTTTGGTTTTGATGCAACCATGGGTGCAACAACATTTGTCACACCGGCCTTTAATGGATGATTAAATTCCAAAATCATACGAATCAGTGCATCCATTGTTGTCGGCCGTGCCGCCATTGCGTTGGCGGTTTCAATATCAACCTGACTGGCCGGTGATATTGGCGGGACCAGTGACGCGGTTCGTGTTCGTGACAACGGCTTGGCCGCGTGCGATATCATTTCCATAAAGCCAATTGATGTATCGGATAATTCCCATTGAACACCCGCCATAACCAAATCTTTTATCAAATTATTCATAGCTTTTTATTCTCTTTTTGTTTTATCTTGATTTTTCAAAAATTTTATTATACACTAAACCCTGAGCAACAGAAACTCAAGGGAGTATTTTCATGAAAATAAAAAACTTTGCTTTATTGGCTGGTGCTGCCGGTTTGTTGGCGGCATGTGGTTCTTCCAAGGTTACTGCCCCGGAAGATATTAACAATCAACGCGTATTCTTCGCATTCAATTCTGCGGAAATTTCCGAAGCGGCGCATGACAACTTGATGGGCCAGGCGTTGTATTTGAAGGCGAACGAAGATGTCAAGGTTCAAATTGCTGGTAACTGCGACGAACGCGGTTCAACCGAATACAACTTGGCATTGGGCGCACGTCGTGCAAACGCGGCAAAACGCGTATTGGTTGACGAAGGTATCGATTCGAAACGTATTTCCACCATTTCTTATGGTAAAGAACGCCCGTTGGTCAAAGGTACCGGCGAAGACGTTTGGAAATTCAATCGTAACGCAACAACGACTGTTAAATAATAAATGCCCTTCGGGGCATTTTTTAGTGGCCAGTGTAAGTGGTTAGCAAAACCGGCGGGAAACCGCCGGTTTTTGTGTGCGAACTGGTCAAAAAAAGGTACCTTTTTGTCCACCACTTTTTTTAGAAAGTGCGATTCAGTAAAATCAATGACTTACGAAATCTTGCAGGGTGGTCAAAAAAAGGTACCTTTTTGTTACACTATACAGCGAGGAATAAAGGGGAATATTATGAAACAAGCATTATTCATCGGTGCAGTTGCATCCGTTTTAACATTAAATGCATTTGCAGAAACGACTTCATCAACAGTGACTTCACGGAATTATGTCGATGCAAGGGACGCATTGAAACAAGATAAATTACCCAGTAAAAATGTTACAACAACCATAGATGAAACAGAAATGGATGTACCAAGTATAGTTTTATACCCCGCCGATGGTGAAAACGCGGGTAATGTTGGTGAAATTGGGTTCGTTAATTTTGATGTGGTATCGGCAAAAGAAAATGAAATTTATTCCGAATACGAAGATGCCGAAGAACGTTCGGCTGCACTTCGAAACTGGCTTGTTAGGGACGCCCGTCACGGTGGTGTTGGTGAGTATGCCATTAATGGGTTTGCTCTTGCTATCGCTATGGACTTAATACAGCAACAAAACGCAAATAATATGGTATGTGCGGGGTGGCCCGATGGTGTTGCGCATACCGATGAAAATTGTTGGTTATGGAACCAGGATTAAAAATGCCGGTGTGTTCCCGTCATTTTTTGTATATTTTTTTGATAAAAATTCCCGGCTTTTTTGCAAAAAAACCGGGAAAAATTTAATTATTTTTTATCCACAATTTTATCAACAATTTCGTTCAGGTGGGCGCGGGTATTGAATGATATTACAATCTGCCCTGCCCCGCCACGACGTTCGGTGATTTTAACGCGCGACATCAATGCACGCCCTATCTTTTTCGTCATATCGGCAATATCGTCTTCGTTCATGGTTTTATTTGTATATGCGCGGGCGTGTGCGGCACGTGTGGCACGTTTTACGCGTTTTTCGGTGTCACTGACCGACAATTTATTTTTAACGATTTCCCGAGCCAATTCTTCGGGGTTTTCCGCAACCGCAATTGTGCGCGCGTGGGATGCCGATAATTCGCCCTGCTCTACCATTTTCTTAACAGATGCCGGTAATGCATTCAAACGAATTAAATTTCTTATATAACTTTCCGATTTTCCAATTAAACGCGATACATCTTCCATTGTGTATTTGCATTTATTCATCAAATTGACGTATGCCGCGGCCTCTTCTATCGGGTTCAGGTTTTCGCGTTGAACGTTTTCAATCAACGCAATTTCCATCGCGTTGTCATCCGCCAAATTCTTGATAATCGCCGGAATCTCGGCCAGCCCCGCCATTTTACTGGCGCGATAGCGGCGTTCGCCCGCGACAATTTCATACATATATGCCCTGCCCCGGACTGTACGCAGCATAATTGGGGTTAAAACGCCCTTTTCCCGAATGGACGCGGCCAAATCTTCCAAATCGGCGGTGGTAAAGGTTTTGCGCGGTTGATCCGGATTTACACCGATTTGCGCCAATGGTATTTGACGCACAACAACGCGTTCTGTGCCGGTCAAAATCGATATATCCGGCGCGACACCTATTTCATTCTGCAAATCATTCAAATTGCGTCCAAGCCCAAATTTAGCCATAATTTATTCCCCTTTTTCTAATTTTTGAACCAATTCCGTTGCAACACGCAAATACGCCTGGGCACCGGTCGAATTAAAATCGTAAAACAGTGCAGGCTTGCCATGACTGGGTGCCTCGGCCACACGAACATTGCGCGGAATAACCGTCCTGAACACTTTGTCGCCAAATGTTGCACGCACATTTTCTTCGACTTCGCGCGTCATACTGGCGCGCCGGTCATACATAGTAAGCAACACACCCAAAACATCCAAATCCGGGTTCCATTTTTGACGCACGCCACGAATATTATTTACCAAGTGCAACACCCCTTCTAACGAGAAAAATTCGCATTGTAACGGTATTATAACGTGATTTGCAGTGGTCAGCGCATTTAACGTCACATAACCCAATGCCGGCGGACAATCCAATAAAATATAATCATAATGTTCCATTATCGGCCGCAGCGCATCACGCAGGCGATATTCGCGATTTTCCATATCCAATAATTCAACTTCGGCCCCGGAAAGTGCCTGGGTTGATGGTAAAATATGTAAACCCGGCACCGCCGTAGAAAGTATGTTTTCCGCGGCGTTTGACGTTCCCATCAACACACCATAAACACTTTGTGTATGCGAAGAACGCACAAATCCCAATCCCGTTCCGGCATTACCCTGGGAATCTAAATCTATCAACAAAACACGCTTTTTAATCGCCGCCAATGACGCACCAAGATTTATCGCGGTTGTTGTTTTACCGACACCGCCCTTTTGATTTGCAAACGCAATTATCTCTGTCATAAAATCGCCTTTCTTTGATAACGAAAGTATATTCAAACTTAGAATATCGGTCAAGACATAAATTTTATAAAAAACAAAAACACACTAAAATCAATATATTAAACTCTGTTTCATATGAAATAATTTTCCAAAATACGGAATCATAGTAAAATCAAATGGTTATTCTTTATTTCATATGAAATTACCGGCAAAAATTGATAATTATGATGAAACCATCGCCGGTTTTGGACGGAACAAGTTTATAATCAAATTTATATTTGGTCTTTGCGGTCAAAATTTCACTTTCGATTTCCCGGCCTTTTAACAAAAAAAGCCGGCAATTTATACCATGAACATAGTCCAAAATTTTTATCAACGGTGCAAATGCACGCGCGGTTATAACAAAATTACCGGCTTTTTTATCGTTTTTGCCGGGAATTTTTAACAAAAAGTCTTCAACACGACCGTGAAAAATTGTTAAATTATCCAAATGCAATTCTTCACGAACAGTATTCAAAAAAGCGACCTTTTTACCAATCGATTCGATACATGTCACGCGCCATCCCAATATAGCCAGTACCACCCCCGGAAAACCGGCCCCAGACCCAAAGTCGTAAATTTCTGCATCCCGTGGCAAAACATCATCCAATTGCGCCGAATCGGCAAAATGACGCGTTTCAATATCTGCCAGTGTACTTGGTGCAACAAGATTTATACGCGTTGACCAATCGCGCAAAATTTCGGCATATCGTTCAAATTTTTCTTTACTATTCATATTATTATTGTAGCATAAGTTCGCCTATGACAAAACGAAAAACTTTATTTTATGTGACAATTTTTATCATCAGTTTTATGGTGGGGTGGGGTGTATTCTGTATTTTCCGTCCAAATCACACACAAAAAACAACCGACGCCATAGAAACAAACAAATATGGTGCGTTTCTGGCGGCCCAACACGCAATATATGTAAATGATTTTGAAACGGCACCAGAATTTATAAAAACATTTGCCGATGTCGAATACGACACGGTAAAAAATACACGAATATTGGCAGAATTCCTTGGCGGACAAATTCCAACGGATGTTGCAACTTTGGCGAAAGATATGAATCCGGCATCGCGCATAATTTATGACACGTACCTGGTAAAAAATGATAAATGGGACGAAATTTATAAACGCCGCAACACGGACAAATCCGCCGTATACGCACCGATACGCATTTGGTCGGCCATCGCAATTGACCGTAAAACAGAAACATTGAAATATATCGATTCTTTGGATTCAAATTCTTCGTGGAAATCGTTTATTCGCGGTCAAATTTATGCAGAGCAGGGCGATACAGAAAAGGCCGCCGGTGCATTTGCAAACGTTAGCCCGGATTTTATGAATATCAACGATTATCTGTACATCATGTCGTTTTACCGTGCACACGATATGGACGATGCCGCAGAACAATTGCGCCAAGATTTTTCGTCTAATCCGGGCGGAATGTTTATGGCAGACTATGATGATATACCCGATTGGGAGAATTTTAGCGGTATAAAAAACGCATTGGCCTTTGGTTTGGTTCAAAATGTTTCACATGCCCAGATTATGCTTTATTCCGATCTTTCGGTTTTAATGCTGCGTTTTGCGCAAATAATCGGCCCCCAGACGCCGTTTTTTCAAAATACTATAAACTACTACCTTGGACAATTTTTCGCGAATATGGGTGGAAATTATGCAAAATATATGGACAGTATAGATAAAAACAGTCCTTTCTATTTGTTTGGAAAAATGCGCACCGACAATTCACCAAAACAATTAAAAAAGATTCTGGACGAACATCCGCTGTTTGTGCCCGCATTAAATAAATTGGTCGCATATTACACGGCGGCCGGCGACAGACGCGGCGCTTTGCGGATTATAAATCGTGCATTAAAGAACAAAAAATTATCGGGGGCAGGGCGTGCGTATATCACGAAACGGCGGGCGTTGGTGCATTTGTTGTTTGGTGATTTGAATTCCGCCCAACGGGATATTCACGATGCCGCAAAAATATTGACCGTAGATGCCGAGATATTATCTATTCAAGCCCGTATTTGGGCGGCCCAGGGGCGCGAGATTGAAAATGCGTATGATTATGCGATGACAATGATAAAACAAAACCCAACGGATATTGTTGCGTGGGATACGGTTGCCGTGGTTGTTGGTACACGTGAAGGCAATGATGCCGCGTTGGAAATACTGGAAAAGATTGGCGGAACGGCAAACACTTGTTCGTCTTTGTTCGAGCATTTGGGTGATGCATACGCGATAAAAGGCGACAAATCATCGGCACGCGCCGCATATATGCGTGCGATAGAATTGGCCGATGATGGCCTTAGCGTAGTTCCAAAAATCGAGAAAAAACTTCAAAAAATTAAATAACATTTTCCCGGCAAAAATTAAAAAATTGCCGGCTTTTTTTTGAAATAATTTTCTTATTCATACCTTAAACTGTCAATTGGATTCAGTTTTGCCGCCTTGATTGCGGGCATAACACCGGACGCCAAACCTACAACTACGGCAACCGTTATAGATAAAACAACCGGCCATAAACTAAATGGAACGTTGTATCCAAGTATAAACCGACCAACACCTTGGGACAGGCCGACACCAATCACAAGACCTATCATAGAACCAATAAAAGATATCATTATAGATTCTGCCAAAAATTGGGTGATAATATGCCGTTCGCGCGCACCGATGGCCTTGCGTATACCAATTTCGCGCGTGCGTTCGGCAACCGACACCAACATCATATTCATTATACCAATTGCACCGACCAACAACGATACCGCCGCAATCGCAATCAACAGCAATTTCAAATATCCGGTAACGGTGGTCATCGTTTCCATAATTTGCTTCATATCCATAACCTGGAAATCGTCTTCATCGCCAGGTCTTAATTTGTGCCGGTCACGGAGCAGGGCGGATATTTGATCAATAACAACAGAATTATCGGCATCTTGATAAAGTTTTAGCGCAATCATACTGACCGCATTTGGAAAGCGACTGCCTTGAAGGCGTTTTTTTAATGTGGTTATTGGAACAATCACCATATCATCTTGGGACCCCATGGCGGAATCACCACGTTCTTTGGAAACACCAATAACAACGAAAGGAACATTCTGGACACGAATTACTTCGCCAACGGGGTTGACATCCATTCCTAACTCTGATGCCGTTTTGGGGCCAATTACGGCGTAAGTAGATGCATTTCGTACCGCGCTTTGGTCAAAGAATGCGCCATATTCAATATCTATGTTTTGAACCGTTGTATAATCTGGATAAACACCCATCATAGATGTGGACCAATTTTTATTTCCATACACGACCTGGGCACCGGAAGTTTGAACCGGCGATACCGCCGCGACATCTGGCAATTTAGCAATAACATCGGCATCATCAATTGTTAATGTTTGACGGTTTCCACTGCGTACACCACCAATTTGCGCCGCACCTGCACGTATAACCACAGTATTTGTGCCAAGTGATGAAAATTGGTCGGTTATCTCATATTGCACTGTTTCACCAACGGCAACCATTATAACAACCGCCATAACACCGATAATAATACCCAAAACCGTCAAGAAAGAACGGATTTTATTTCCACTAATGGACAGCCAAGATTCCTTTAATATATCATTCAGTGTCATTTTTTGGTCGCCTTTGTTTTTCTATCCAACACTGCCTCGGTTTTTGGAATTGTACCATCGTAATTGATGCGTCCATCATAAATGTGTATAAGGCGGTTTGCATACCTTGCAATGTCAAATTCATGGGTAATCATAACGATGGTTATCCCCATATCTTTGTTCAATTGCTTAAAGAAACGCAAAATTTCATTTCCCATTGTGGAATCTAATGCCCCGGTCGGTTCATCTGCCAATATTAATTTTGGATTTCCCGCCAATGCACGCGCAATCGCAACGCGTTGCTTCATTCCCCCCGATAATTGTGTCGGCAGATATGATTCAAATTTTTCTAACCCCACACGATGCAACATTTCGCGCGCGCGTATTACCCGGTCTTCGGGTGATATCCCGCGGTACATCAAAGGCAACATAACATTATCTAAAACATTACGTTTTGGTAACAAATTAAAGTTTTGAAAAACAAAACCAATATGCTCATTACGAACCAATGCCAATTCATCGTCGGTCATATTTGTAATATCACGCCCGTACAGTTCGTACACACCGGACGATGGTGTATCCAGCGCACCGATTATATTCATACATGTTGATTTACCAGACCCAGATGGTCCCATAATTGCAACAAATTCCCCGGCCGTAATATCAAAAGTTATATCAAATAAAACCTGTTGTGAACCACCAACCTCAAGTGGGAAACTTTTACAAATTTTATTCAAAGATATAATATTTTCGTTTTTTTTCATATATTCACAACATTACATTGGGCCGCGACGACGCGCCTGGGTTGCGGCAGAACTGGTCGATTGGCCGATACGACCCACAATGACTTTGTCGCCCGCCTTTAATTCGTCAGAAATAATCTGTGTTTCGGTTGCCGTGACCAAACCTTTTTCATATGTGATATATACAACATCTTTGCCGCGCATAATTGCCATATGGTCTTCGGGTTTTATATCATCCGGTGCATTCGGGATTATATTCTTGAAATTTCGAACCAAAAATGCAGAGTTTTGCGATTTCCATATATCTCGTGCTTCGGAAATAAGTATCGTCACAAACGCGGTCATACCCGGCATAAGTTCCAAATCAGAATTATCAACATCAATAACAACGGTGTATACAACAACATTTGATGTTGTGGTTGGTGAAAGTCGAACCTGGCGTACAACACCATTAAATTTTTTCGTTGGATATGCATCAACGGTAAAAGTGACATTTTGTCCTTCTTTGATAACACCTATGTCGGCCTCGGATACCGCGGTTTCAATCTGCATTTTAGACAAATCTTCGGCAATTTCAAACAAATCCGGCGTTTGGAAAGACGCGGCAACCGTTTGACCTTTATCAACCTTGCGCGATATAACGGTGCCTTCGACCGGGGAAGTAATCGTTGCATACGACAGGTTTGTTTCTGCGCGATCATATTGTGATTGGGCGCGCTTTACCGATTGAACAGCCTGTTCGTAATTTGTTTGTGACTGTTCCATTTCTGCACGTGCAATATATCCAGAATCATACAGTGTTTTGTTGCGTTCATAATCGTTTTTGGCCAATTTTAATTGTGATTTTGCAGAATCCAATGTGGCACGCGCTTCATCCACCGATGCCTGTAAAACAGACGGTTCAATGGTAAGCAATAAATCACCCTTGTTCACGTGGGAATTGTAATCAACATATATGTTTTCAATTGTGCCAGAAACCTGGGACCCGACACTGACCGTGTTGACTGGGTTTATTTCACCGGTCGCGGTAACGACGTGCCGCAAATCACCACGGGTAATATTTACCGTCACATATTCAACCTTTTCCGCGCGCGTTGCAAAAAACCACCATATACCCACGGTCAAAAGTATAATAACAACAATCAAAGACCACCATTTATGCCGCCAAATCCACGAAAAAAATCTGCGAATAAAAGATGGTTTTTTTCCTTCTGTTTTATCCATTATTCATCCTTTTCCAATTCGGATTTTATGTCACCAATTGCCAACGCAACCGCGGCACGTTTGGTAAACAAATCATATTTTGCCGCGTTGTTTTGTTTTTGTGCGGACACCAATTCAGATTGCGCCGTTTGCCAATCCAACATTGTTGCACGGCCAACCTTGTACATACCGGCGGTCACCTTTTCAGATTCTGTCGCGGATTTAAGCAATGTTTCCGTTTGTGTCAAAACTGTTTGTGCGGTTTTGTAATTTTGATATGCGGTGAACACGTCCAATACGGCACTATCATTGGCACTGCGCAGATTTTCCGTTGCGCTGTCATACGATGCCTGGGCACTGCGCAGACCGTACATATTTGCAAATCCCGCAAATATTGGCATAGATGCACGAATACCAATTGACCCATTTATTTGGTTGCCGGTGGGACTGAACACATCGCCCAAATGGTCATCACCCCAAGATATGGACCCAGACGCACTAATACTTGGTAAATTTTTCAAAAGTGCACTGTTACGGCGGTGCCACGCGGCGTCTTTGTTTGCCGATGCACGCAGCAGGTCAGGGCGCTTTTCACGCGCAATTTTAATCAGTTCATCTATACCACGATTTTCACGCGCCGAACCAAAATCGCCCGACATATCGGCAATGGTTATATTTTGATCCGCCGGAAACGAAAGTTTCGTTAAAAGTGTCCCCTTGGTAATTTCACGGTTGTTTTTTGCGCGTTCAAGGTCTAAATCGCGACTTGCCAATGTGGTTTCCGCCTTTAACACATCGGCACGTGCAACCACACCGGCCTTGAATTTTTTATTTGCGGTATCCAATGCGGTTTGCGCAACGGTGCGCAAAGATTTTGCACTTTCCACGTCTGCATCCGCGTTCAAAAGCGCGTAATATGCACCAATCACGCCATATACATAATTCTGCACACGTTCGTCATATTCAAATCCGGTTGCACGCCAAACAGAAGACAATTGATTCAAATCCGCCAATCTTTTGCCAAAGTCAAATATCAAATAAGACGCGGAAATCGATGCGCCGTATTGCCAATCGCCCCAATTTTTGTCTTGATAATTTTTTCCGGCCGAAACAGACGCGTTCACAGACGGCAAATAATTTGCGTAACCGGCGTTTTTGTTCAAACGTGTGGCCTCTAATGAATAATATGCGGACGCGGTTTCCGGATTCCGGCACAGCCCCAATTCTATTACTTTTTGCAGGTCCAAAACACCATCTGGCACATTTTTGCGCGTCATACAATCATCATCGCCGCCAAACGCAACCAACGGCAACAACGCAAAAATCAAGGATATTTTTGTGTATTTCATATTCTCTCGACCCTCAGTATTTTTCCATTATATATTTTTTTATGTTGAAAAACAATTTTTTTTTGGTACTATTTGGACACTTGTTAGATGGCTTGGTGGCAGAGTGGTTATGCAGAGGACTGCAAATCCTTGTATGCCGGTTCGATTCCGACCCAAGCCTCCAAATTCAAAAGCGGCGATTGCCGCTTTTATTCTTGAAAAAAACGGTTAAAATATCTAACCTTTGGTTGATATGATTGAAAATTTGACACTTACCGATTTCAGGAACCATACTGCGTGCAAAATACAAACCGCAGGGCGGCGGAATATTATCATAACCGGCCCAAATGGTGCGGGCAAAACCGCAATATTAGAGGCCATATCAATGTTGTCTGGTGACCGCGGTATGCGTGGTGCGGCATTGAATGAAATTGCACGATTTAATGGTAACGGGGGATTTTCTGTTTATGCGAACCTGGGCGATGAAAGCGAGGTTTGTGTATATTTTAACCCGGGCGACACAAATCGACACGCACGCATAGACGGTGATAACGCCGCCTTGGCCGATTTAGGTCAAAAACTTCGCACGGTCTGGGTTACCCCACGCGAAGACAGAATTTTTGTGGATAATGCATCCGAACGGAGGGCTTTTTTTGACCATTTGGCCGCAAGTTTTGATTCAGCACACGCGGGAAGATGCGCGCGACACGCCAAATTATTGACCGAACGGGCCGGGGCCATCAAGAATGATGCAAATTCAAATTGGTTGGACGCAATTGATGCACAAATTGCCGCAACCGCTGTGGCAATTGCCGCGGCACGTATCCAATACGCAGGTGAAGTGAATTATTTCCTGCATGATACGGCGGTTTCTGTAGACGGGATGCTGGAAATTATGATATTGAATTCTAATGCGGCGGATGCAGAACGCGAATATTTAGAATATCTTAGAAACAACCGCAATTTGGTGAACGACAAAATGGTGATTGATGGGGTAAATAAATCTGATTTTGGTGTTTTTAATAAAAAACTAAATTTACCCGCAAATTTGACCAGCACCGGTCAACAAAAAACGACTCTGTTGAACCTTATACTGGCACACGCAAAACTTATCTTTACCAAGATTGGCGCGCAACCGATTATATTGTTGGACGAAGCGGCGGCACATTTGGATGCAAATGCACGGGCAAGGCTTTTTGCGGAACTTGGCACCACCAATGCCCAGGTTTGGGCGACTGGATTAGATAAAACAATTTTCAACGATGTTCCCGATGCAACATTTGTCACTTGCATAGATGGGGAAATAAGTAATATACTCTAATGGCAAACAAGGGCAAAAAATGGCAAAGATAGACTATCAGGCTTTGTTGGACACGGCGTTAAAATCCGTAGTGCGTGATGCGTTGGTTTTTGCGCAAATAAACGGACTTGGTGACGGAACGCATTTCTTTATAACATTTCGCACGCATGATGCGGGGGTTGTTTTGCCGGATTTCTTGCGCATACGATACCCGGACATTATGACAATTGTGTTGCAATATTCTTATAACAACCTGCACGTGTCGGACAAAGAATTCGGTGTGCAATTGACGTTTGATGGCCGGCCGTTTTTTATTCGCGTTCCTTTTTCGGCGTTGGTTGAATTCAAAGACCCGTCGGTTGATTTTATATTGTCGTTTAATAAGCGTCCAAAACCGTCTGCACCGGACAATGACATAGAATTACCATTGGAAGGCACCGGTGACACAATTCCCGACACCGGCCGCGTTGTATCATTGGATGAATTTAGAAAAAGAAAGAACCAATAAAAAGGCCGGCATTTGCTGGCTTTTTTTATTTCTTTTTGTGGTCTTTTTTCAAATATTCTTCCAACCAGTGATTATCAAAGTTTAATGTTCGAACATCGCGGTTGTTTAACAATTTCTTTTGTAATGGAATTGTTGTTTTTACACCTTCGATAACAAATTCGTCCAATGCGCGTTCCGCACGCATAATGCACGCAGACCGAGATTGCGCGTGAACAATCAATTTTGCAATCATTGAATCATATGTCGGCGGAATTGTATATCCGGTATAAACCGCGCTGTCCACACGCACACCCAAACCACCCGATGGGGCATATAATGTTATTTTACCCGGGTTTGGAACAAAAGTTTCCGGGTCTTCGGCATTGATACGAAATTCAATTGCATGACCATGTGGGATAACGTTTGATTGGGTGTAACCCAATTTTTCGCCGGCGGCGATACGGATTTGTTCGCGCACCAAATCAACACCATAAACCATTTCGGTAACGGGATGTTCCACCTGGAGCCGGGTATTCATTTCCAAGAAATAAAATTTCCCATTTTCATACATAAATTCGAACGTACCGGCATTTGTATAACCCATTTTTTTCGCGGCCGTTTTGCAGATTTCAATCATGTCGTCACGTTGTTTTTGCGTCAATGCCGCGGCCGGACATTCTTCCATAACCTTTTGATTTTTGCGTTGCAACGAACAATCCCGTTCGCCAAAGATTACAACATTGCCGTGTTTGTCACCCAAGACCTGAAATTCAATATGACGCGGGTGCAACAATAATTTTTCCATATACAGTGTATCATCGCCGAAACCACTGCGCGCCTCGTTCTTGGTGACTTCGAACGCTTCGGCCATTTGGTCGGCAGACATGACAGGGCGCATACCACGACCACCACCACCGGCCGCCGCCTTTAACATAACGGGATAACCAATTTTTTCACCCCATTTTAACGCATCTTCCAATGTTTCAACGGCACCATCGGAACCCGGTACAACCGGCAATCCGCATTCAATGGCGGTTTTCTTGGCGTTTACTTTGTCACCCATTTTATTTATCATTGCGGCATCGGGGCCAATCCAGATTAAACCGTGTTGTTCAACCTTTTGAACAAAGTCTGCACGTTCAGATAAAAAACCATACCCGGGGTGAATTGCATCGGCATCGGTCAACAATGCCGCCGTTAATATCGCCGATTCATTAAGGTACGAATCACGCGAAGGCCCCGGCCCAATACATACCGATTCATCCGCCAATTGGACGTGCACAGCATTACGGTCAACGGTCGAATAAACCGCAACCGTACGAATTCCCATATCGCGACACGCACGAATTATTCGCAACGCGATTTCACCACGATTGGCAATTAAAACTTTTTTAATTTTTGGCATAACTTTCTTTATTCAATAATTATCAATGGTTGGTCAAATTCGACCGCCGCCCCATCGGTGACCAAGATTTCTTTGACGACACCGTCCCTGTCAGATTTAATCGGGTTAAATGTCTTCATTGCTTCGACCAAAATTACTGTATCACCGGCCTTGATTTGTGCACCAACCTTGGTAAATGGCTTGGCACCCGGTTCCGGCGCAAGGTACGCAACCCCCACCATCGGCGATTTCAACGCATAACCAGACGATGCGTTATCTGACGGTTCACTGTTTGTATGTTTGGCATTTTCAGATACCGGAAATGCCGGCATTGCAACGGTTGCACCCGTTTGTTTTGATAAATGTATATGCTTGCGATACACGCCAAATAAAAATTGGCGTTCTAAATCAAGTTCTGTAATCCCCATTTCATCCATTATCTTTGACATGGATTCTACGGTTGCACGAAATGACATATCTTTATCCTTTTGTAAAATTACTTTCGCATTACCAAGATTCTAACATAATTGCACAACTTGTCAAGGCACGGGGTCAAAACCGTACCCACCACCCGGCCGGCACCGCAGAATTCTGCGGATTCCCATCAAGCCCCCACGAAACAGTCCGTACCGCAAAATTGCCGTTTTGGCGTATTCACTGCATGTCGGGGTAAAACGGCATACGGCACGACCACCAAACGCCGGTGATATAAACCGTTGATAAAAATTTATCATACCCGCGCCAAATCTACGCGGAATGTTTGATAATTTTCGCCAAATTTGTGGGTGTTTTTGGTGCATATTTTTTCAGTATGTGTTTCAACGCCTTGGCCATTGCATCGCGTCCCATGTCCCGCGTAGCGGTCAAAATTGGTTGACGTGCAATAAAAACATAGTCGAATTCAGGCGCCATCAAACCATCGCAGAACCGCACCCAATCACGCATCAACCTTTTGGCGCGGTTGCGGTCCACCGCCAATTTGAATGTATGCTTGGTCGCCGTAAATCCAACACGTGCATCGCCGGGAAAGACCGTATTTTTTGCACGCACGATAAAAAACGCCGAACGTGCCGATGGGTCGGTTTCGGTCATCATAAAATCGCTATGTTTTTTTATCGTATCACGCATAATGGTAATAATAGCAGAATATACACAAAGTCAAACCTTTTTATTCATCCCGCCCCTTGATTTTTCATAATTGTGCGTTTATAGTGATAAAAAATATTTCGAAAGGGGTAAGATATGTATAATTGGCTGATGAAGTTTTTCTCTGCGGATATGGCGATAGATTTGGGGACGGCAAACACCTTGATTTATGTCAAGGGCCGCGGGATTGTATTAAATGAACCGTCGGTTGTTGCGGTTGCAGAAAACCGATTATTGGGTCGCAAAGAAATATTGGCCGTCGGGACCGAGGCAAAACAAATGTTCGGCCGTACCCCGGGAACAATCACCGCGGTGCGTCCGCTGCGCGATGGTGTTATTGCGGACTTTGAAGTCGCCGAAGAAATGATTAAATACTTTATTCGCAAGGTTCATCACAGAAGCCCGCTGACCGCGCCACTTATTATTATATGTGTGCCATCATGCGCAACCCAGGTGGAACGCCGCGCCATTCAAGAGGCCGCCGATGCCGCCGGCGCGCGCAAGGTTTATATTGTCGAAGAATCAACCGCCGCCGCAATTGGTGCCGGATTGCCGGTTGAAAAACCATTGGGTTCTATGGTGTTGGATATTGGTGGTGGCACGACCGAGGTTGCGGTTATGTCACTGGGCGGAATTGTGTATTCAAACGCGGTTCGCACCGCCGGCGACCAAATGGATTTAGATATTATCGAATTTGTTCGCAAGAATAAAAACCTGCTGATTGGTGAAAACACTGCCGAAGAAATTAAAAAGAAAATCGGCACCGCGATTTCACCCAAGGATAAAACCAACGAATTAACGATGAAAATAAAAGGGCGCGATTTATTGTCGGGAACACCGCGCGAAACAATAATCACCGAATCTCAAATTGCATCGGCACTGTCCCAAACGGTGACCAAGATTGTTGACACTGTGCGGCACGCATTGGAATTGACGCCACCGGAATTGTCGGCCGATATTGCCGATTTGGGTATTGCAATGACGGGTGGCGGTTCGTTGTTACGCGGGCTGGATGCGGCGATTCGTGCCGCAACGGGTTTGCCGGCGTTCTTGGTCGATAATCCGTTGGCTTGCGTTGCCCGCGGCAGCGGCAAGATGTTGTCCAGTTTGGATAAAAACAAGCATATCTTGCAGACAATGTATTAATAACACATAATCCTTGCAATCGGGATTTTGTTTGCTATAATGCGCTTCGGTTTTGGGTGGTTAGCTCAGTTGGTTAGAGCGTTACGTTGACATCGTAAAGGTCGTTGGTTCGAGTCCAATACCACCCACCATCCGTCTTTGCTGGCGCAAAGCCGCGATTGAGTGTCTCGGCGTAGGCGGACGAAATTCCAGAGAGTAAAAAAATGAAACGAATGCAAATATAATCTTGGACAAACATAAAAACGGGAATTCGAATGGACGCCCCGTTTGGCGTCCATTTTTCATAAAAAGGACAAATACATGAGTCAAAAATATCTTATAACTTCGGCTTTACCATATGTTAACAATATTTTGCATATCGGGCATTTGATTGGGTGCCTGTTGCCCAGTGATGTTTATGCACGTTTTTGTCGTGCGATGGCCCGGGATGTTTTATATATTGGTGGTTCCGATGAACACGGCACGCCAAGCGAAATTGGCGCACAGCGTGAAAATATGACCATTGAAGATTATGTTGAAAAATACCGTGCAAAACATATTGATGCGGTGCGCGATTTCAAATTGTCTTTTGATTTATACGGTCGCACGCATACAAAATTGCACGAAAATTTGATTCACGAATTATTTAATCGTTTGGATTCTTTGGGCATGATAGAGGAAAAATCATCAAAACAACCGTATTCGGTTAATGAGAAAAAATTCTTGGCGGACCGTTATGTTGTCGGCACATGTCCGCGTTGCGGATATGAACGCGCGTATGGAAACGAATGTGACAAATGTGGCGCATCATTGGACCCCGATGAATTGATAAATCCGCACAGTGCGGTTGACCCGGATTCGCCGGTTGAAATGCGCGAAACAAAACACCTGTATTTCAAACTTAGTAAAATGCAGGATAAATTGCGCGCATGGGTTGATTCGCGGCGCGGATGGCCAAAAACCGCAATCAAGATTGCAAACAAATGGTTAGACGAAGGTTTGCACGACAACCCGATTACACGTGATTTGAAATGGGGAATTCCGGTCAATAAACCGGGTTATGAAGATAAAGTTTTCTATGTTTGGTTTGATGCGCCGTGGGGGTATGTATCAATTTCCCAGGCGGCAACAGATGATTGGGCGTCTTGGTGGAAAAATCCCAATTGTCACTATACAGAGTTTATGGGCAAGGATAACGTGTCATTCCATTCGGTGTTTTTCCCAGCCCAAGAATTGGCAATGAACGATAATTGGAAAACGGTTGATACATTAAAGGCATTTAATTTTATGAACTTTAATGGCGCAAAAATTTCAAAATCAACCGGAAATGGAATTTTCTTGGATGAAGCATTGAACATCGCACCAAGTGATTGTTGGCGTTATGCGTTGCTGGCGTCTGCACCCGAAACGGATGATACAGACTTTACAATGACGCGCTTTGCGGAAATTGTAAATAAAGATTTGAATGGTCTGCTTGGAAACTTTGTGTCGCGCGTGTGCAAACTGTCCGCCAAGAATTTCGGTGACACTGTGCCGGCGGGTGCAAAAATGGATGAAACGTTGGCACACCGCATAAACGAAAAATTGGCGGAATTGACGGGTTGCCTGGACGCGTGCGAATTCCGGAAATCTATCGTTGCCCTGCGTGATATTTACGGAATTGCGAACGAATATATGACCGAAAAAGAGCCGTGGGCATTGGTTAAAAATGGTGATACGGCTGGTGCGGCGGCGGTTTTGCACGAATGTTTCCAATTGATTGATTTGTTCGCGCGTGTATCTGCGCCGTTTATACCGGACGCGGCGGAGAGAATTCAAAATATATTTGCGGGCGAACATGATTTATCTTGGCCAACAATGTACGAACACAGAATCGAATCAGGCGAAAAATTCACCGTGCCAGAAAACCTGTTCACACGGATTGAATTAAATGATGACAAGGAGTAATAAAATGAAACCAGAAGTGTTTACAAGATTCAACGCAACTACGCACTTTCCCGGTTTGGTAAGTATCGAGCATGGTAATGTTTCAAACATCAATGAATTGCGCGAATTTGTTAATAAATCCGGTCCACGTGATGATAGGACATATCGTGTGACGATTCTGCGTGAAAGTTGTGTTGTGAATATGGATAAAAAAATCAAAAATATTCCATTTTATCATCAAAATAGATATATCGATGGTCATCCGATTATTGCGACCGATACGGACGCAAAAATTGAACTTATTTTGCCACAATTGATGTATCCAAATGATGTGGCCGAATATTTGATAAAAAAATATGGTCAAAAGTTTGATTTTAAGCCTGAAAATTTTGACCAAAAAACACCTATGTTTCTTGATATTTGTGAACACAGCAGTATTGGATTACGCGATTCAAGAACTGGTGCACCAACACATATGAAATGGCATACTGTTGATTACAAACCATTATCGGAAAAAGATATTGTGGTGGATAAAAACCTTAATCAACTTTGGCCGGAAAATACCGGGAAATTGCCGGTTGGTTTGACGCGGTTGTTTAATCAAGAAAAAGCACGGTAAATGCCAGATAAAACAAAACTTGTTTTGGTGTCTTGTTGTGCGCCGTGCAGCGCGGGCGCAATAAAACAATTGGCATGCGGCGAAATTCCCGGTGTTGATGACTTTATCGTCCTGTTTTTTAATCCGAATATTTACCCCGAAAGTGAGTATATGCGCCGTATGCAGGAACAAGTAAAATACTGTGAAAAATTGGGCGTAAAATATAAAATTGGCGAATATGACCACGATGCATGGCGTGCGGCGGTCCGCGGGTTAGAGGCCGAACCCGAACGCGGGGGGCGGTGCAGTGTTTGCTTTGCATACCGATTTGAATATGCAAAACGATTTGCGCGTGAAAACGGATATGATGCGGTGGCGTCTGTATTGGGCGTATCGCGGCATAAAGACCAAAACCAAGTTGATACATCCGCGGAATCCGCACTGGACGACATAAGGTACATGCCAATAAAATGGGACGAAGCATTGCGTCAAAAAATCAATCGAGAAAGCGATTTCTACCGCCAAAATTATTGCGGTTGCGAATTCAGTATTCGTAAAGTATAATCCCCATATAACATAACCAAAGGTGTGATTATGTCATCTATACTTGTATTTCCCGGCCAAGGTTCACAAAGCGTTGGTATGGGGCGCGAACTTTACGAAAGCAATGCCGCCGCGCGTGCGGTCTTTGATGAAGTGGACGATGCGTTAAATCAAAAACTGTCCAATATAATTTTTAACGGACCAATGGAAGATTTAACATTGACGCGTAATGTTCAGCCCGCAATTATGGCCACATCCATCGCAATGTTGCGTGCGTCTGGCATTCCATTGACGGAATATGTCGCGGGGCATTCTTTGGGGGAATATACTGCGCTGTGTGCGGCGGGTGCGTTATCGTTGGCGGATACGGCAAGACTTCTGCGCCTGCGTGGCGATGCGATGCAACGCGCGGTGCCGGTGGGGCACGGTTTAACGGCGGTTATATTGGGATTGGATATCGATGTTGTGCGTGATATTTGTGCAAAAAATGATTGCGATGTTGCAAACGATAATTCCCCGGGCCAGGTTGTGATTTCGGGCGCAAAAGAGATTGTAGAAAAAACATTGGCGGACGCCACGGCCGCGGGTGCGCGGCGCGCGATGCCATTGGCACTGTCGGTTCCGGTTCATTGCCGGATTCAGGCGCCTGCGGCGGACGAAATGCGTGCGGCGTTGGAAAAAACAGAAATCAAAATCCCATCGGCGGCATTGATTTCTAATAAAACCTGCACACCAATAAGTGACCCAGATGAAATCCGCGGATGCTTGGTTTATCAAATAACCCACGGTGTGCGTTGGCGCGAAAGTGTTTTGGCTATGCACGATTTGGGTATTACAGAAACGATAGAGGTTGGTCCCGGGGCGGTATTGACGGGTTTAACCAAACGCATATGTGCCGATATGGATGGCAAGAAATTAGAGGTGTAATTATGTCAAAAGAAATTAAAGAATATGATATTGGAACATATGTGGGCGATGCCATCACAGAAGTTATTAAACTGGCAAAATCAAACAATAAAAATTATATCTTGGTTTATAATAAATGGTTCAAAATGAACGTGACCCCGACAACAACTTTGGATTATGGATTACGGTTATTCTTTAACAAATCTATGTCACATCCAAATTTGGGAATGGGTCAAATAAAGTCATAATAATATGGGGGCAGAAATGTTCGATTTGAAAAATAAAGTTGTTTTAATTACCGGCGCAACCGGCGGAATCGGTGGTGCAATCGCACACAAGATGAAGGAAGCCGGCGCAAAGGTTGTTGTGTCTGGTCGCAATGTGGCAAAAATGAACGCCGAATTTGATGATTCTTATATTAAAATTCCGTGTGATTTATCGGCCGAAGGCGCAGCGGTTGAATTGGTTATGGATACAATCGAAAAATGTGGTCGCATTGACGTGTTGATAAATAATGCCGGAATTACCGCCGATACATTGTTAATGCGTATGACCGATGAACAATTTGATAATGTTATCAACACAAATTTACGGTCTTGTTTCAAAATGTGCCGTGCGGCGATTATGCCGATGATGAAACAACGCGCGGGGCGCATTATAAATATGGCGTCTATTATCGGTGTTATCGGTGGCCCGGGCCAGGCGAACTATGCCGCAAGCAAGGGCGGAATGATTGCGATGACAAAATCTATCGCGGCCGAGGTTGCATCCCGCGGCATTACCGCAAACGCAATCGCACCGGGATTTATTAAAACACCGATGACGGATGTTTTGCCGGATGAATTAAAGAAAAATTATTTGTCGCAAATACCGGCCGGCCGATTTGGCGAACCCGAAGACATTGCGAACGCATGTGTATTCTTGGCAAGTGACGAGGCATCATATATCAACGGCCAGGTATTGCATGTAAACGGTGGCCTGGGGCGTTTTTAATGAAAAAATTTGATGTTATTGTTATCGGTGGTGGGCACGCCGGGGTCGAGGCCGCGGCGGCATCTGCGCGACGTGGCGCACAAACATTATTGATAACAATGCGCAAATCTGATTTGGGTGCAATGTCTTGTAATCCGTCAATCGGCGGTCCGGGCAAATCACAAATGGTCGCCGAAATGGACGCGTTGGGTGGTGTGATGCCCGTCGCGGCCGATATGGCGGGAATACATTTTCGTACACTGAATGCATCGCATGGCCCGGCGACCCGGGCACTGCGTGCACAAATTGACAGAACACTCTATCACAACGCGATTGTAAAAATATTAAATGAATATAAAAACCTGAGTATTGAATTTGATACGGTTGAAACAATAGATATTGATAAAAAAATTATAAACGGTGTATACGCCGGAAAATCAATAGTTTTTACAACCGGAACATTTTTGCGCGGCCTTGTCACAATGGGAAATGAAAAAACACCGTCTGGACGAATTATGGACGATGGTGAATACCAATCGCCAGACGCCTTTATTTCCAACGTATTGCGCGGGGCGGGGTTTGATATTATGCGACTTAAAACCGGAACGCCGGCACGCATATATCGTGATTCTATTGATTTTTCGGTGTGTGAAGAACAATATCCCGACAACCCGCATGATTGGTTTTCAAATGGATGTGAAACGGATAATAATACCGCGGTATGTTTTATCACGCATACAACTGAACAAACGCACAATATTATTCGTGAAAACATAAAAAACGCACCAATGTATAACGGCGAAATTACGGGGATTGGGCCACGGTATTGCCCAAGCCTGGAAGACAAGGTTATGCGGTTTCCCGAACATACTTCACATCACGTGTTTTTAGAACCCGAAGGGTTAAACAGTGATTTAATTTATCCAAATGGCATTTCAACCAGTTTTGGTATTGATATCCAAGATAAATGGATTCGCACCATACCGGGCCTTAGAAATGTGCGTATTGCGCGTTATGGATATGCGATTGAATATGACGCAATTGATGCACGCGCATTAAATTCGACATTGATGTCGCACGAACGCCCCGGGTTGTTCTTTGCCGGTCAAATAAATGGGACATCCGGTTACGAAGAAGCCGCCGCCCAAGGATTAGTTGCGGGTGCAAATGCCGCCGCATATGCTTTGGGGACACAAACATTAAATTTGGACCGCACAAATTCTATGATTGGGGTTATGATAGACGATATAACAACACTGGGGGTGGACGAACCATATCGTATGTTCACATCGCGTGCAGAATACCGATTGAACCTAAGGGCCGACAATGCAATTGCGCGTTTGGGACAAACCGGTGTAGATTTGGGTTTAATAGATTTGCCGGCTTTTTTGAACAAAATGAACAAAAAAGCCGGGGAAATTTCCAAAAATGATAAATTTTATGCCGGTTATATTGCGCGAAACAACCGGGAAATTGAATCTTATGGCCGGGATAAAACGGTAAAAATACCGGCAAATTTTGATTATGATGCGCTGTCGGGGTTAACCAACGAATTGCGCGAAAAATTGAAACGGACGCGTCCGGCAACAATCGCCGAATTGCAAAAAATTCCCGGCATAACACCGGCGGGAATAATGGTCGTTTTGCGAAAGATTAAAATTGGAAACAATTAAAAGGGGCAAATATGAAAGAAGGTTTAAAAAGAAATATTTATTATGAACTGAGTAAAAAAACAGTTATACCAACAGAAGAAGAACGGCCATATTGGCGTTTGCTTTATAAATTTGGTTCTTACTGTATAGAGCAAAATTGTGATTATATAGCTATACTCAAATTCAATAAAACTGCTAACTGTTTTGTTTATGTAAACGATATGATATGGGACGAGGATGATTCCAAAGAAAATGATATTTATAAAATATATACCGCTGTAAAAAACAAATCAGAAGGTAAAGAATACATAGACCCATATAAAAATATTCCTGCGGATGTTGCAATAAAAGATTCAACAAAGTGTTTTCTTAAACAATTATCAGAAAATGCAGATGATTTTTTACCGTATGATATGTCAAAACAAGAACGTTTAAGAACAATTACCGAAATGAAAAAGGTTTTAATACAAAGATTAAAAAAGCATTATACAAAATAAAAAAATGGCATAATACCTGGTGTAAAACAATAAATTAATGTTTTACACAATTACAATATTGTGAAATTGGGCAATTTTCACATTTCGGGCGCAGGGCGGTGCATGTGTATCGCCCGAACAGAACCATTACATGGTTTGTTATTGCGTGATATTTTTTAGGGATTTTTTTCAACAACGCCGCTTCAACCCGGGCCGGTGTATTTGCCGAAGTTGCAACCCAACCATATCTATGGGCAAGGCGGAAAACGTGGGTATCCACCCCGATATTCGGCGCACCCCACAAAACATTCATTATTACATTTGCGGTTTTTTGCCCGATGCCCGGTAAATTCATAAGCTCTTCACGTTTATGATATTTTTTTGGAAACACCCATTGGGTGTCGTCACCATCGTCAAATTCTACCAATTTTTCGGCCAAAGCGATTATATTTGTTGCCTTGTTATTAAAGAACGAAATTACACGAATATACTTCTTTAATCCGTCAATTCCCAATTCCAGCATTTTTCGTGGTGTTGGTGCGACACTGAACAGGGCAGGTGTGACTTCATTGACTTTTTTATCGGTGGCTTGGGCCGACAAAATTACCGCCACAGCAAAAGTGAATTCGTTTGTATAATAAAGCTCCGACCGAATATTCATATTTAGATTATTCGGTACAATTTCAAAAAATTGCCGTGGCGTTATCATACTTAGGCCTTTTTTATGGAAATACCAAACCGATACCCTTCGATATCTTTGAAATATTCCGCCGCACCCGGTGACATTTCACGGACAAGGGCGTCCGCCATAATGCGCTTTTTATGCTGTTCAATTGCCCCGGCCAGTGCCAAATCCGCCGTATAGGTCAATTTTACGCGGTCGGATACATCCAAACCTATTTCTTTACGGGTATCTTGGATGAACCGCAATGCATCGTTTGCCAAACCTTCGGCAATCAATTCCGCGTTTAATTCTGTATCCAAGATTATAACCGCGGTATTGTCCGGTAATGGTGCGCCCGTCACACCTTCACGAATGTTCATACGGTTTTCAAATTCTTCCCGCGTCAATGTATATTCGCCAACAATCAATTTGTCACCATTCAATTCGTAATCACCACGCTTTACCGCCGGGATTATCTCACGCAATGCACCACCCAAACGCGCGCCAATCTTTGGTGTGATTAAATATACAAAACTGTCCGCAACCTTGGATGCAGTATTCAACCATTCAACAGATTTTACATTTAATTCATCGCGTATAATATTGGTATATTCCGTCATCGGCGCACCGCCCGCAACAGTCAATTTTGCCAATGGCAACCGATTACGCAATTTGTATTGTTCGCGCAATTGTTTTCCAACCGACACAATTTCTTGCACACGGCGCATATCGGAAACAATTTTTTCGTTCATTTCTATCGAGGTCGGCCAATCCGTCAAATGCACAGATTCTGCGCCAGTTAAATTTTTATAGATATATTCCGCGATAAACGGTGCAAATGGCGCCAGTACGCGGCACACCATAACCAGTACCGTGTACAACGTGTTAAACGCATCCGTGTCTTCATCCCAGAAACGCGCACGCGAACGACGTATGTACCAATTGTTCAATACGTCCAAGAATCGAACAAATTCTTTGACGGCCGTGTCTGGTTTATATTCCGCCAATGCGTTATCAACAATTTTTATCAACACATTTGTTTCTGCCAAGATATATTCATCCAACACATTGTGTGTCGGGGCGCCCCACACATCGTGTGCCGTAATATTTCCGGCATTTGCATACAATGTAAAGAAATGATATGCATTCCACAACGGTGTTAAAATTGTTTTAATTGATTCCGCAAAAACCTTGCCATCTTTGTCAACAGGCACCGGTTCGGCCTTTAAGAAATTACTGCCCAATATAAACAGTCGAATTGCATCTGCGCCATATGTTTCCAATTGTTCAGTTGGTTCAACATAGTTATGCAAAGATTTTGAAAACTTGCGTTTGTTTTCATCAACAATCATGCCGTTTGCGGACACAACACGAAATGCCGGCCGATCAAATAAAGCAACCGCCATTATCATCAAAGTGTAAAACCAACCACGTGTTTGGTCTTGACCTTCGATAATATAATCCGCCGGGAATGTTTTTTCGAACAAATCTTTGTTTTCAAACGGATAATGCAGAGATGCAAACGGCATAGAACCCGATTCAAACCAACAATCCAAAACATCAGGAATGCGTTTCCAACCATCCCGTTCCAAAGAATCCAATGTAGGACGATGCAGGTCATCTATTTTTACACCAAAGAATTCTTCCATTTCTGCAATTGAACCAAAGATTTTATATTCCCCGTCACGTTCCCAAATTGGTAATGGCACACCCCAAAAACGATTCCGCGAAAGTCCCCACGGACGCGCACCTTCTATCCAAGACAAAAAGCGATTTCCCGCAGATGTCCACGTTGTATCGTTCTTGGTTATTTCAACAAGGCGATCGCGAATTTTCGGTACATCGACATACCATGCGTCCGTCGCACGATAGATAAGTTTTTCTTTACTGCGCGGTCCAAATGGATAACTATGCTTATGCTGGTCTTTTTTAACCAGGCGGCCATTGGCGCGCAACCAATCGATTATCTTTGGATTTGCGACAAAGATATTTTCACCCGCCCAATCTTTAACCGTTGAATCAAAGTTGCCATAATCATCAACATTTAATATAACCGGGAACATCGGGTCAATGGCTTTTGCAACAAAATAGTCATCTTCACCATATGCGGGCGCAATATGAACGATGCCGGTACCATCACTGTCAGACACATAGTCCCCAGAAATCACCGTATACAGTCCGTGACCCGCCGCGGCCAAATCCGGGTAATATGGGAAAATCGGCGTATAGCGCAATCCAACCAATTCTGCACCCACATATTCACCAACCTTGGTAGAATTGGCAAAGATTTTTTCATACGCAGAAACCCGTGATTCCGCCAAAACATAAATATGACCATCATCGTGACGCATACGAACATATTTCATATTCTTGTTCACCGCCAACGCAGAATTTGCCGGCAATGTCCACGGGGTTGTTGTCCATGCGACCATCCGGTCGCCATTTTCTAACTCAAACCAAACCGTAACCGTGTCATCAACAACATCTTGATATTCACTGGATGCCTCACTATTAGACAAAACCGTACCCAGTTTCCAATCATACGGATTAACTTTGAAATCTTTGTACAGTAAACCTTTTTTATAAAGTTCTTTTATCGCCCAAATCACGGATTCCATAAAATTTTTATCCATTGTGCGATATCCATAATTATCACCACCATCAACCCACCGGCCAACGCGTTCTATAAATTTCAGCCATTCATTAGAATATGTCATAACATCACGCCGACACATATCACAGAATGCCGCAATACCGTCATCCGCCACGATTGTTTTCGCGGTGCGACCTTGCTTTTTCTCAACCGATGCCTCGGCCGGCAGACCGTGACAATCCCACCCCAATGCGCGTTCAACATAGCGTCCCTTCATCGTTTGATAACGCGAAACCATATCTTTGACCGCAGAAACACCCAAATGCCCCCAGTGTGGCAAACCATTGGCAAAGGGTGGCCCGTCATAGAACGTAAAAGGATGCCCAAGTTTGGTTTTATTCAAACTTTTGTGAAAAGTATCATCGCTGCGCCAGAATTCCATTATATTGTGTTCCAATTCTGTAAAATTGGCTTTGGGTTCTGTTTTTGGATATGCCATCTTTTGTACTCCGTGTTTCTTATCATAAAAAAACGGGCGCCATACGCGCCCCAGCCAACGCCAAAGCGCCACGCCAGTTATCTAATGATAATTATTATTTTTGTTTTCATCGCCGATGATTTTAGTATATTGTTTTTCAAATGTCCAGTTTTTTTACAAAATTATTGACTGATGCGATTTTTATGGAATAGTAAAAAAGAGTAAAGGAATATAACAAATGAAAAATACTAAAAAATTAGACACAGGACTTGGTTATGTCGCGTGGTTTGGTGATTATGTCATTGCCGCCACAACAGGTGTTTTTGTTGCGGGTAAAAAAGTTCGTGAAGATATGATGGCCATAGAAAATATCACTAAATGGGTTCCCGTGTTCAAAACATATAAAAAACATTTTGTTGAACATGTCAAAAAACATAACAATGACCGACTGTCTGGCCGGGTATTTGTACGATATGTCACAAGAAGAAATGTTTATCCCACTTCAGAAATTGAAAGAAAAAAACTTGGCGATGTTGTTGAAAAAATAAAAACGGCCGATTGGATATCTGTGGTGTTTTTTGAAGAAACAGAACATCAACGCCACACGCCACAATTTTGCCATATTGATGATTATACAATAAACTTTGCATCCGATGGGACAAAATGGTGCGGTGGCATACGTGGAAATGGGTATATCAACAAAACCGATGTACACGGCAAAAACAGACATATTGCCGCGATTTCACCGGAACTGTCCGATTATTTGGCCAAAATAGTGATGCAAAAAAGAAAGTAAAATTATATGGAATTCTGTCCGCCTGCGCTAAATCTCACTGTAACGAAGTGAAAGCGGAACGGCGCGGCACTGTCCGCCTACGCCGATAAATGTGAAGTAATCGTTACAACTACGAACTATGCTACGGCGCGACACTGAAAAATTTTAAATGCGCACTTTACTGTGCGCATTAACAATTATATGCTTGGCCCGCCTTCGCCAATACATACGAAAATTTACGTTTGCATTCTGTACAATGCTACGGCGCGGCACTGAAAAATTTTAATCGCGCACTTTATTGTGCGCGATAACAATTTTTCGTGGTGCCGGTGATAGGACTTGAACCTACGACCCCCTCATTACGAATGAGATGCTCTACCAACTGAGCTACACCGGCATATCGCGACACACTTTACATAACAATATTCCCTTTTTCAAGCATTTTGATTGTTGTGCGGCGAATTTTTTCCCAAATCTGGCCGATTTCACCAACACGCACCCCCAGATATACCGGCGTTGCATCGTTTACAGAAAAGACACGGCGAAAATCGGGGATGGCTTTTTTTACAACATCCATGTCTTTTTCTTTGATTTCCCATACCGCGCCCGGCGTCATATCATGTCCGGTATAGATACATAATTCATCGTTCATAAAATAACCACGTGGAAAGTTATCCATAGCATACCGCAACCGTGGATAGTGCAATTTTACAAGCAATTCTGTATGTCCACCAGAAAACCCTACGGGTGCGACGGTAAGGCCTGTATCCGGCATTATTATAAATGCACGACGGTCGGCATGAAAATTCTTTTCCCCGGCATTCATCTTTATATTTGCCTTTGTTTGAAATACCCATTTATTTTGTCGGCAATAATATCGCGCCCGCAATAACGCGAACCTTCGGGACATTTGCCATGTGCAAGGCACGGTGGTGTTAAATATTTCATCAATTTCGCATTTTCACCGATATATTGCGCCAAATCACGCCGCAAATCACAAGAGATATGATATATCGCCTCTTGTGCACACCAACATGTGCGTTTGCCTTGTTCGTGAATCAGTGCATTTAAATCTGCACGTTTTTCATATTGAACCATCGCACCATATGGCGCAATCGCGGTTATCATACTGCGCGGAATGTTTTTATCGCGTACCAAACTATAATATTCTTTCATAAATTTGTCTGCGTTGGTTTTTAAATCGCCCAACAAAGGTGGCAAATAAAAGTATCCCGTAAAGACCGGTGCAGAACGTTTAATACTGCGGTGGCGTTGGTCTTGACCCATTGTTGCACCGGCATCGATATGAATTTTCGTATGCACATATCCAAGTGAATTACCCATATAATCTGGATGAAATTGCAAAGTATCCACCATATCGTGCGATTTGTCCTGGGCGAAAGTATCTTTGTCATATTTGTAATCCAGTAATGTAAAATCTGGTTTTGTACGAATACCACGATAATATTCCCGCATCTTGGGCGACCAGTCTTTGTGTTCACGTGCAAAACTATCAAACATATATGCAATATCTGGGTGATTTGAAACAACCGTATGCACCATTTTACCGACCGCATCACGCATAAACGGTGTCCACGCAGTACGATAAAATGCCGCCAATGTCGGCAAATCGATTGTGTAATCCAATGCCGTTGGCGCAATCATAGACACAAACATACGCAATTGTTCCTGGGCAAATTTTGGCGCATTTTGTTCAATGTATTTATCACTTGCCTTTGGGCGTTCACGATGAATCGCGTCACGCGCAAGTTCTGTGATATGATTTTTATTTTCGGCGTATGTATTCAAACCCATATAAATAAAATCGCATGCGCACCCTATATTTCTTGGGGACACACCTGGATAATATGTTTCCAATGTGTTTCTTATATCGGCCATATTTGGGTTCTCGTACATTTTTGAAAAGCGCCCAGAACGTTGGTCTGTGTTATAAAACGGTGCAGTCAGGTGTAATCCAAACACCACGCTGGACACCGGAATATCTTCTATTTTGAATGTAAAATAATTATGTTCCAATGTTGTGTGATGACCGGTTTTAAACAACCGATTTTCTACATCTATTTTCTCGCCAATCTTTGGGGATTCCGCCGTATAGCACATACGTGCCGCATGTGATGCCAATAAAGTTGGTTCAAGGTTTGTTTCTGCAATTTGTTCTACTTTTATAACATTGGACATATCGTACCCTTTCGTTCTTTTTTTAGCTTTATTACAACATTTTGGTGAATTTTCAATGATTATTTTGAAAAAGACCGGCAAATGCCGGTCTTTTTATCATTTATCACGCACACGGGCAGGGCACTTTTTTTCCACCGCCGCAATAATGTCGCTGTGCAGTTTCGACAAATCGTCTTCGGTCATTTTTTGTGGCGGAACAATCGTTGTCGTAAATGCCACAGATTTATTTCCGTCACCCATTTCAAACGAATCAAAAACAACAACATCGGTTATAAGGTTCGATGCCGCCCGCGCCGCCGCCGTCAAGCCGGCCGCCGGAAAATCATTCGGCACAACAAATGCGAAATCGCGCGTTATCGGTTGAAATTCAGACATTTTTATTGTTTTTCTTTTTGCCACAGGGCGGGGCAGGTTATTTATATCGTCAACCAACCCAATTACAACTTTGGTTTTGATTTTTAACCGCCTTGCAACGGACGGATGCAATTCACCAAATTCGGCAATTACCTTTTTACCTTGGACAATGCGACCATAACGATATGGGTGCGCCCAAAGCGGCGGATTTTCGGTTTCAATCGTAAAGTTTTGACCATTTAATAATGAAACAACATCTGCCTTGACATCATATATATCAACAGGGCGATTGCGTTTTTGCCAATGTTTCGGTGATGTGTCACCGGTGCGAACAATCGCGATTTCTGTGTGTTGGGCATTCGGTTCGTCACCATCAAATGCGGTACCCAATTCGAATAGATTCATATCTGGGTATCCACGTTTTTCATTGTTTGCCACCGCAATCAAAAGCCCACCCAATACCGTATTGCGCGCGGTATCTAAATCTGCAACTATTGGATTTGCAACCATTACAGACGGTTTTTTATCTAACAATTCTTCGACCCGTGAATTACCAAAGCCATACGAACGACATTCGTTTAATCCACGTGCCGCCAATAATTCTTTTAATTTCAATTCATAATCAGGTGTTACAAAAATTTCGCCGGTTGTATGTTTGTCGTTCTGGGCGATTTTTTCATAGCCATATATACGAATTAAATCGGCGATTATTGTTTCAGGTATTGAAACATCTGTACGTGAATTTGGTGCGGTTATCTTCCACGTCTTGCCGGCGAAATCCCCCGTATAGCCAAGACGCTTTAATATTTTTTCCATATCTTTTACGGACATTTCCAATCCGGTTTTTTTTGCGAATACATCCGGCGAATATTTTATCGCAACATTTGTTGGTGTATCAATTCCCGCCGCCGCGAAACCAATTATTTTTCCACCGCACGCATCGGTTATAATTTTAACCGCACACATCAACGCCGAACCGGTAATTGTTGGGTCAATGCCGCGCTCATACCGATATGATGCGTCGGTTGATATCGACAGGCGTTTTGATGTTTTACGGACACAGACCGGGTCAAAATACGCACTTTCCAAAATAATATTTTTTGTCTTATCGGTTGTCATGCCGCGGGCGCCACCAATCACGCCGGCCAACGCCAAAATACTGTTATCATCAGCGATAACCATATCTGTATCAACCAATTCGTGTTCAACCCCAAACAGGTCAGTAAATTTTTCTTTTGGTTTTGCCATACGCACAACAATATTCCCATGAATTTCATCTGCATCAAAACAATGCATTGGCTGGGCCATATCATAGCAAATATAGTTTGTTGCATCGATTGGTGCGTTTTTGGGATTTATGCCAATCGCACGCAGGCGATTTGCAATACGCGGCGTACTTGGGCCAATTTTGATGTTGTGAATTTCCGCCAATTTATATGCGCGACATTTATCGGTTTTAATTTCAACACCGCGCGAATTGCCGGATACCGCAAATTTATCATCATGTGGGGCGATATATTCACCTGCACCCGCCGCAGACAGGTCACGCGCCACACCGCGCACCGCCAAATAGTCCGGTCTGTTTGGTGTAATCCCCGCATCAAAAACCGTTGGGCAATCGATAACAGGTGAACCGATTTTTGTGTTTTTGGGTAATTCGATAATACCACTGTGGTCATCATTTATGCCCAATTCACGACCACTGCACATCATACCGTTTGATACCACACCACGAAGTTTTCCGCTTTCTATTTTTTGCCCCGCGATTACGCATCCCGGCACCGCCAGCGCAGAAATTAAACCAACGCGTGCATTGGGTGCGCCACATACAACCTGGCGCAATGTTCCGGAACCATCATCAACCATTAACACATGCAAATGGTCACTGTTTTCATGCGGTTTGCATTCAACAATTTTTGCCGCAATTGGCGGAACAGGGGATACAAGGTCTTCAACCTCTAATCCCGTCCGTGTAAGTGTGTCCGCAATTTCCGCCGCAGATAAATCTGTTTTCAAATAATCTTTTAACCAATCAAATGTCCATTTCATTTCACACCCCCAAAATTAAAATCCACATGATTTCAGCCACCGAACATCGTTGCCATACAAATCGCGCAAATCCGGCAGGTTATATTTCAACATTGTAAGTCTGTCCCAACCAAAGCCAAACGCGAAACCTTGGTATTTATCCGGGTCTATGCCGCAATTACGCAAAACATTTGGATGAACCATACCCGCACCCATCATTTCTAACCAACGTTCACCATTCCATTTCATATCAACCTCTATACTGGGGTCAGTAAATGGAAAGTATGACGGACGAATACGCAATTCCACATTATCCAATTCAAAAAAACGTTTGAAAAACGCGCGTATATCACCAATCAAATCAGCCAATGTGACATTTTTATCTATATACAGACCTTCTATTTGACCAAACATCGGGCCGTGGGTTGCATCCATTTCACGACGGTATGTAGAACCAACGGCGAACATTTTTATCGGCGCACCCAATTTTTCCATCGTACGAATTTGTATTGCAGATGTCTGGGTGCGCAAAACATTACCATTCTGCAAGAAAAATGTATCCTGCATATCGCGTGCCGGATGATAAGACGGTGTGTTTAATGCCGTAAAGTTATGCCAATCGTCTTCGATTTCTGGGCCCGTGTGACGTTTGTATCCAAATGATTCCAAAATTGCGGAAATTTCGCGCAAACTTTGTGTCAGCGGATGAATTGTGCCTTTGTTTTCCGGTTCACCGTTCAACGTGACATCCAATTTCTGTTCTGCCAACGCCGCGTTTAATGCCGCGTTTTCTAATTCGGTTTGTTTGTTTTTGAACAATTCGCGCAATTCGGTATTTTCACGGTTTAATTCTGCACGCGCATCGTTATCAAGATTTTTCATATCGCGCAATCGCGCCGTCATTGTACCATTTTTTCCAAATGTGGACGTATAAAGTTCCTGTAATTCATTCAACGATTTCGTTTTTTCAATTTGATGTTTTAACATAACCTTACCTTTTAATAAATATGGGGTCGCATACGCGGCCCCATAATAATAAACAAAAAACAATTCGCCGCCAAGGGTTTATTTTTCACCCTTGATAAATCGTTTTGACGTTTCTACCAATTTGGCGAAGTTTTTATCGCCGGCATAGGCCATTTCCGCCAAAACCTTGCGGTCCAATTCAATCCCCGCCTTGCGCAGGCCGTTCATAAACTGGCTGTATGTGATGCCACTGGGGCGAACCGCCGCATTGATACGGACAATCCACAAACTGCGAAAATCACGTTTTTTGGCACGGCGATCGCGATACGCGTATTGACCCGCCTTTTCAGATTTTTCGCGCGCGGCACGATATGTGCTGCTGTGGCGGCCAAGATAACCTTTGGCCCTTTCAAGAATTTTATTGTGTTTTTGACGAACCGTTGTTCCACGTTTTACTCTTGCCATTTTACGCCCCCTTTTATTTCAAACCGTATGGAGCCAAGATTTTAGCCTGGCCGACCATGTTTTCGTTAAGATACTGTGGTTTAGAACCGGCGTTATTTGCACGCGCGGATTTTTTACGCAACAGTTTTTTGTGGGCGTTTCTGCGAACGTTGATTTTCCCGGTCGCGGTCATTCTTGCACGCTTTTTCAAGTATGACTTGGTTTTCAATTTTGGCATTTTTTAACCTCTTTTTTAATAATCCTTATGGCAATGCCTTGCCATTTCAGACCGTTTAACGGGTGTATTTTGACATAAATAAATGGAAAATCAAGTTTTTATTGAATAATAATTTTTTTAAGTTTAAACTGACCACAAATGAACCCAAAGAAAATATCTTCCAGATTGCACACAATTATAAAATCCGCGATTGTCGCGGCGGTTTTGCCATTTGTTTTTATATATATTGTCGTTGCAAAGCCGGATTATCGTGTTATGAACGGGTTTGCCCATATTGCGTTGCCCGTTGTAAATGGTGTTGGTGATTTGGTGACTTGGCCGATTAGGGCGGGCGGGAAAATTATAAAAAGGGTGCATGATATTTATAATCTTGAACAAGAAAACGAAGAATTACGCGCCCGATTGGACCAGGCTTTGGCCGATAAGAACAAATGTGATATTGCGTTACTTGAAAACCAGGAATTAGAACGCGAATTGGATATAGTTCGTAACCATCCGTATGCCAGTGTTGTTGCAGATGTTATATTTGATAATTCCGCATTGCATCACGGAACCTTTCTTATAAACCGTGGTTCGCGTGATGGGATTGGGGCGGGTATGGTTGTTGTGTCTTTTGATAACACATTGGCCGGCATAATAATCGATGCGGGTGCAAATTTTGCACGTGTACGGTCTTTGATAGATTCAAATACCAATATCGCCGTTCGTGTCGCCGGATCTGAGGTCTATGGGTTTTTGTCCGGGAACGGTTCAAACACACCAACAATTGGATTTTTCAATGACCATAAATTTCAACCTGATGCCGGTGTGAAGTTGGTGACCAGTGGTATAAGCGGCGTTTTACCCCCAGATATATTTGTTGGAAAAATGAAAAACGATTCAGATGTAGATGTTCTTACCCCACGGGAATTATCGCGCGTTATGGTGTTAAAGTTTAATTTTGAACAAAATAAATATAAATGAAAGGGCAAATTATAAAATCTTTACAGGTTTTGTTTCCGTTTTTTATCACGGTGGCTTTGTGGCGGTTATCTGCGCCATGGATAAATCCCGGTGGGATATTGGCGATTGTACCAATATTTTATTGTTCTTTTATACGGCCTGTGCCGTATTTTGCCGCGTTTGCAATACTGATTTGTTTTCTTCTTGATTACAAGTTTAATACTCTTTTGATATGGACGGTTTTTTATTGTATGTTTTATGTTGTTATAAACCTGCAAACATTTATTGATTTGACGCATACCAATCGGGATGGCATATACCCGTTTATGGGTTTTGTTGGAACTGTGATTTTATTGTTGGTTTTGTCGCATTTAAGTCTTGTAAATATGTTATCTGGGGCGGTGATGTTTTTAATTCTTGTAATTATGTATATCCCAATAACAACAACTATCCGGGCGGTACAAGATGATTGATACAGAAATATCAAAACAATTTGACCGGCGCAGTGCACTGTTTTTAACAACGGGTATGATTCTTACATCTGGGTTGGTGTTGCGGATGTTGCAAATGCAAATTTTTGGGTATCGCGGGTATAAAAAGAAAAGTGAAAATAATTCGTTTCGTATTCAAATAAATATGCCTGAACGGGGCAAGATTTTATCTCGTACTGGGTCGGTTATATCGCACGATGCACCGATTTATCGCATATACATTATTCCCGAAGAAACAGAAGAATTGGAACAATTGGTGGATACGGTTGCCAATGATTTGAAACTTTCAAAAAAACGTGTTGATAAAATATGGGCACGCATAAAAAAACAACAAAAATTTCAACCTGTTTTAATCAGTGAAAATACCGATTGGGATACACTTGCGCAGGTCCAGGCAAAAAACTTGGCGGGGTTGCATGTACAAAGTGGGTATGGTCGGGTATATGAATTGGGGCCGGCGGGGGCGCAGTTTTTTGGGTATGTTGGTGCGCCGGAAAAACCGGTTGCAAATGCGCCTTTTTATACAACGGGTATAACCGGATTGGAAAAAACGTTCAATAAAAATATGTGTGGAACGCCGGGACAAACCGTTATGATAACAAATGCGGTTGGGCGCGTGACCGGTGAAGACAAAACCCAATTCAAACCATCTGTGGGTGGGGGTGACATAAAAACAACAATAAATGATGCGGCACAAAGGGCTTTGTACGATTCATTGACTTTGCACAAGGCCGGATGCGGGGTCGCACTGGATATAGAAACCGGTGATATTTTGGCAATGGCATCCACCCCAAGTTTTGATCCAAACAACTTTTCCGGTGATGATTCAGAAGAATATTTGGAAAGTTTACGGCAAAATTTTGCAAAACCTTTTATGAACAAAGTGTTTGAGGGGTTATATCCACCGGGTTCCACATTCAAGATTATCGTTGCACTTGCCGCATTGGAGGCCGGTGCTGTCACACCAAACGAAACCGTTTTTTGCCCGGGACATTGGGATTATGGTGACCGGCGTTATCATTGTTGGGAGGCCAAAGGTCACGGCAAAGTCAACCTGGTTGGCGCATTGAAACATTCTTGCGATATTTATTTTTATCAATTGGCATTGCGCATTGGTATTGATGCGATTAAACGTATGGCTATTCGTTTGGGTATGACAGAAAAATATATTGAAAATGTTATTTCTAAACAGATGGCCGGTGTTATTCCCGACAGAAAATGGAAAGAATCAAACATTGGTTCTAAATGGGTTCACGGTGATACAATTATTTCTGGCATAGGCCAAGGATTTATATTGGTGAACTGTATGCAATTGGCGGTTATGATGGCACGTGTCGCATCAAATCGCCGGGTTATACCAAGACTTATACAAAACGATAAAAAACCAAATTTTAAAAGTATGGGGCTTCGCGAAAAAAATATTAAATTGGTTTTGAACGGGTTGGAAGAAGTGTTAAAGCAGGGCGGAACCGCATACGGCAGTGCGATAAATGTTAACGGTGCAAAAATGGGCGGCAAAACCGGAACATCCCAGGTACGCAGTATATCGCGCACAGAGCGATTAAAGGGTGTGTTGACGAATGAACAATTAAAATGGAATATGCGTAATCACGGGCTGTTCGTGGGGTATGCACCGACGAATGCGCCAAAATACGCCGTATGCGTAATTACGGAACATTCCGGGTCCAGTGGCAGTGCCGCACGCACCGCCGCCGCAACAATGAAAAAACTGTTAGAGAACGAACAATAAAGATGAACAGACAAACGCGCGTTTCTAATGCAAATATGATGAGTTTTTCCGAAAAACTGTCCCGTTTTTCGTGGCCTTTGTTTGTTCCAATGTGTTTGGTTTTGATTATATCGGTTGTAATACTGTATTCCGCGGGCGGGGGCGCATGGCACCCATTTGCCCTGTCGCAATTGTTAAAAATCATAATTGGATTTGGGGTGTTTTTCATAGCCGCGTTCACAAACATAAAATTATGGATAAAATCGGCAAATATCATTTATGCAATTGCATTGGTTCTTATTATTTTGGTCACTTTTGTCGGGTATACTGGTATGGGGGCGCAACGGTGGTTAAACCTTGGGTTCATACATATTCAACCATCAGAAATGTTCAAAATGGCACTTGTTTTGGCATTGGCCCGATATTTTGCGTGGATGAACTCGGTTGATTTAACCAAATTCAAAAACTATATTGTGCCGTCACTTATGATGCTGATTCCGTTTGCACTAATTGTTATGCAGCCTGACTTAGGTACCGCGCTTTCTATTGCGATGATTACGGTGGGGATGTTTTATATTGTTGGGGCAAACAAAAAATGGTTTATTATTGGTGCAATACTTGCCGTTATGGCCGCACCGGTCGTTTGGTATGGTGGTCTGCACCAATATCAACGTAACCGGATTATAACGTTTATAAACCCTGACCACGATGCGCGTGGTGCCGGTTATCAAATAAACCAGGCGAAAATTGCATTCGGCAGTGGCGGTATTTTTGGCAAAGGGTATTTGAACGGCTCTCAATCGCAACAGTCGTTTTTGCCGGAAAAGCAAACTGATTTTATATTTACAATGTTGGGCGAAGAATTCGGCTTTTTGGGTGCTTTTATCCTGTTATTTTTGTACAGCGTGATTGTCGCAATTCTGTTCTGGTCCGCGAAAATGTGCCGCAACAGGTTCGGTCAATTAGTTTGTTTTGGTTTTATGTTGAACTTTTTCATTTATTATTTTATAAATATTTCCATGGTGCTTGGGCTTGTTCCAACCGTGGGTGTGCCATTACCACTTATGTCCTTTGGCGGCAGCAGTCTTTTATCACTGATGTTCGGCTTTGGACTTTGTGAAAATGCGCATATACATAAAGACCAACAATTGTCTGCCAAAGGAAGTTAGAAATGAATTTGCTTATTGTGGAATCTCCATCAAAGGCCAAAACGATTGAAAAATACCTTGGAAACGGATGGCATGTTATTGCATCGGTTGGTCACGTGCGTGACTTGGTCCCAGAAAGTGGCAGTGTTGATACAGAACACAGTTTTGAAATGCGTTGGCAAATTATGCCGGGTAAAGAAAAACAAATTAAACTTATTACAGACAATGTTAAAAAGGCAGATGCGGTATACCTGGCATCGGATCCTGACCGTGAAGGGGAAGCAATTGCATGGCATATACTGGACATATTAAATTCAAAAAAATTGTTGGGAAAAACACCGGTATATCGTGTTGCGTTTCACGAAATAACGAAAAACGCGGTTCTGGATGCGATTGCACATCCGCGCGATATTGATTCTAATTTGGTGGATGCGTACCTTGTGCGCCGCGCGTTGGATTACCTTATTGGTTTTGAAATATCACCATTGTTGTGGCGGCGCAACCTTGGGAAATCCGCCGGACGCGTGCAATCGGTTGCGGTTAAATTGGTTGTTGACCGTGAACGTGAAATAGAAGATTTTACGGCAACCGAATATTGGTCCATAGGCGCAAAATGTAATTTTAATAAACAATATTTTAATTCAACATTAACGGTTTTTAATGGCGACAAAATCGACAAGATGACATTAACGAATCATTCTATGGTTGATAATGTTTTATCAAAACTGAATGTGCCGCTGAATGCCGATATATCACGTATAGAACGAAAAAAGGTTTCAAATAAACCGTATGCGCCATTCACAACCAGTACGTTGCAACAAGAAGCCGCGCGCAAACTTTATTTTTCATCGAAAAAGACCATGTCGGTTGCGCAAAAACTTTATGAAAATGGTTTTATTACATATATGCGTACCGATGCAACAAACCTTTCGAACGAGGCAGTTAGTGAGATACGAAAATTTATTTCAAAAAATTATGGTGATAAATTTTTACCCGCATCGCCAAATATTTATGTGACCAAATCAAAAAATGCACAAGAGGCACACGAAGCAATTCGTCCAACACACTTTGATACGCCTGCAAACGAATTGTCGAGTGACGAAAAGAAACTGTATGATTTGATATGGAAACGAACCATTGCGTGTCAAATGACAAATGCAGAATTTGATTCTGTTGCAGCCGATATTTTAACCGATAATAAAATTGCAACTTTTCACGCGGTGGGCCGTACACGCACATTTGACGGATTTATGAAGGTTTATATCGAAGACCGCGATGACAATGATGACGATACAGATGCAAAATTACCGGCAATGAATGTCGGTGATAAAATAACAATCACCGAAATAACACCTGCCCAGCATTTTACACAACCACCCGCACGGTATACCGAGGCATCTTTGGTTAAAAAATTGGAAGAATTGGGTATAGGCCGTCCATCAACGTATGCAACGATTATGTCAACCATTGTTGACCGCAAATATGTTGAACAAGATAAACAGCGCAGGTTCCATCCAACATCGGGCGGTTGGGTTATTGCGGCGTATTTGGCAAAATATTTTGCCGATTTGGTTGATGTGAATTTTACCGCAAACACCGAAGATACTTTGGACGATGTATCAAATGGCAAAACCGAAAAAATTGCGGCGTTAAATGAATTTTGGGACGATACGCGCGGTATGATTTCCGGCGCACGTGATGTTAAAACCGGTGATATTATAAATGAAATAAACGCGTTTATGAAAAAACACTTGTTCCCAAATGGTAACAGTAAATGTCCAAAATGTGGTGGAGCGTTGGGTATAAAACTTTCAAAATTTGGACCGTTTGTGGGTTGTGAAAATTATCCAAAGTGCGATTATACTATGCGGCTAAATAATGATGATTCAAATGATACAAAACAAAACAAAAACGAACCGTTGGAATTGGGAAACGGGATATCTTATCGTATTGGTAAATTTGGTCCATATGTGACAGATGGTAATAAAAACGCATCTGCAAAAAAATATACACGCGAAAATATAACATTAGAAATCGCAAAAGAATTATTATCGACGGACAAGAAAAAGGTCGAACCAATTCAAATTGGAAAAAACCCAAAGACCGATAAAATGATTTATTTCTATCCAACCGGTCGATATGGCGCATATATATCATCTAATAAAGTAAATGTTAGTGTGACCGAACAACCGGATTTAGAAACCGCAATAGATTTAATAAACAATAAAAAACCAAGTAAAAGATTTAGTAAAAAGAGTTAAGGTATGAAATTTTTGGATAAATATAAACTTTACAGAAATATTATGAAGCAGAAACCAATCTGTGTTATTGTTCATAATAATAAGTATATGATTTATGATACAGATGACTATAAAGTTGATATTTATTCTATTAAAAAATCAGATTTTGTATATATTAAACCACGTTTTTGGAAAACAAAGTATTTTGCCAGTGTTAAAGAAAAAAATAAAAAAAGCGTTATAAAATTTGATGGTTTAATGGCAAAAAAATTATTCGAATATGGAAAACAAAATCAAAAATGACGAAATATGATAATAATTTTACCGACCAATTGCGTGAACGACTTTCCATCGTAGACGTTATATCCCGCCGTGTACCATTGGTCAAAAAGGGTCAAAATTATTGGGGATGTTGCCCGTTTCATAATGAAAAAACTCCGTCTTTTTCGGTCAGTGAAGATAAAGGATTTTTCCACTGTTTTGGTTGCGGAAAACATGGCGATATTATTTCTTTTACTATGGAAAGCGAACATGTTGATTTCAAAACTGCGATTGCCGAACTGGCGGATATGGCGGGATTAAAGTTGCCGGAATATAAACCAAAAACCGCGGAACAAATCGAAGCCGAAGAAACATATGTGACAATTACGACCGCGGCGGCAAAAATATATGCGGAAAAATTATTCACACCCGAAGGTACACATGCACTTTCATATATACGCGGCCGCGGTTTCAGTGATGAAATGATAAAAAAATATGGTATTGGATATGCGCCAAAAAATAATATTATCGCGAATAAATTTGTGAATACTAAACAAGATAAATTGATTGCAACAGGTTTGGTCCGCCGCGGTGAATACGGGTTATACGATTTTTTTCGCGATAAATTGATGTTTCCAATTTTTAACGCACGTGGACAAATTGTCGCCTTTTCCGGGCGCAGTCTTGATGGGTCTGAACCAAAGTATATAAATACAACCGATACGGAAATGTTTCATAAACGGCAAACATTATTCGGTTTTAACTTTGCACGCGAAAATATACACCGCGCAAACCGCGCAATTATTGTGGAGGGGCAAATTGATGCAATTCAAATGCAATGTAATGGTTTTGGTGAAACGGTTGCACCACTTGGCACTGCATTGACCGAAGACCATATCGCAATTTTGTGCAAAGCAAACCGGAATATTGTTTTCTGTTTTGATGGTGACAACGCGGGACAAAAGGCCGCGGCACGTGCGTGCGGTATTATATTACCATTTTTGCGTGATAATTCAAATGTCTGTTTTGCATTTGTGACGGGCGGCAAAGACCCGGATGAAATTTTGCGCAAATCGGGCAGGGGGGATATGGAGAAAATTATAAACAATGCAGTTCCATTGGTTGATTTCATGTGGAAAATTACAAATAAAAATTATTTAATAAATACCCCGTCTGGAAAAGTCCAAGCAGAAAAATTTTTGAAATCACAAACAGATAAAATTACCGATAAATTATTACGCGCAGAATATGAACGCGAATACAATAATCGTAAATTTAATGAATGGCACAAATGGAAAAAAACCGCAGAAAATGTTCATATAGAAGTCCCAGAAATAGATAATGTTATCAAAAATACACTTATATATATTGTGAATAAATATCCAGAAATTGCCGAAAGGTACGGTGATTTTATAAGTAAATTTAATCTGGATTTAGATTCAAATGTCAAAATAGATTTTGATTTAGATTTGAATGCCGCAGAAAAATATATAATTTCGTTAAAAATTCAAAAATATATTGAAAGTTTAGAAAAACAAAAGCGTGATTTAACCGCGCGCGGTCTTGCCGGCGAAAATGATGTAAGCACGGAAATCCGCCGTATAGACGATGAAATTTCCCGTATGCGTAAAAAATTTGAAATGTTAGTTTAATTTATTAAACATGATTTCAATTCGTGATTATCTTCATTTTGGTCGATGCGTTTATTGCGAATTTCTTGGGCCGCATTTATTTTTTGCTTTATTAAAATCAATTCCGGATGGTCGCGCATTTCATAATTCATTTTTTCTATTACATAATCTATATCATCGCGCGTTAGGGCAAATACAGGCATAACAGAATTTGCCGCATTAAATATTGAACTTTTTACATCTGGACCTAAATCGTTCATAACCGATAAATATTCGTCAATATGTTTATATTCGTGATTTAATATTGCATTATATGAACAAGAATTTTTAATGTTTGAATTATCAATCTTGATTAAAAAATCATTATAACCAACCAATGCGTCCACAGATTTCAATGCGACACAATATCCGTCCGTATCATAAAAAATATCAACAGATATATCATAATCTTCAACAAATGTTGCGACCACATTTCCGTGATATTTATCCATTGGTTCATCTGGTTGAACCACTTTGGTTGAATATAAAGGCGATAAAACTGAAATTTTTGGTGTTTGTTTATATTTAACACAATCATTCGCAAATAATGAAAATGGTGAAATAATACATAAAAAAACAATTAATTTTTTTAACATATTAAAAATCACCTGCACCTTGCTTTTTAAGGTATTCTGCGACAAAATTTGAACCAAATTGATTATATAATTCTTCGGCCAATAACACCGATGAACGACCAGATTCAAATAATCTTAAAAGATTCCCCAGCCCACCAAGTTCCGTATTCAAAATTACAGATTCATTATTCACCGGGCGCGATAATAACACCGCACGTTTTAGATTAGGATATGCCTTGCCTTGGATAAACGCCATTTCTAACGGATTCAAATTCCAATGTTCATAATCCGCCGCATCCGCCGCAGGATTACGGAAGAACATAATCGTTTGTGCCTGGCCACGGACAACATCACCAATACCCAATTTATCCAAAACATTTGCGCGTTGGAACGCGACCATATATGCCTGGCGATTTTTTCTTCCTTCTTGCAGGCCGGCAATAAAATTATCACGGAACATTTTGTTTTCTAACATAGGTGCGGTTTCATCAATCATAATTAATGATGGGTTTCCACCAGATACGGTCGTATTATTTATTCTGTGTAATATATATGATATAACCGCGGGCGCCAATGTTGCGTCTTGTAAAATATCGGTAAAATCAAATGTTGTTAAACGCGATTGTAAATCTAATGTGTCACTATTTTCATTAAATATTTCACCATATTGTAATGGATCAACCCATTTTTTTAATGCGGCACGCATTTTCCCACTGGATGAAAAACAACTTTCATAAAGATTTTTTAACATACGGTCTTTATCAGACAAATAATCAAAATTCACAGATACCGCACGTGCAATCTCGTCCGCGGATAACGCATCGTTTTGTTCGGATATCATCGCAAACCAACGGCGCAAAAATGCCCGGTTCGCAACCGTATCCGGCATTTTTAATGGATTAAGGTGTGTTAAAAATTCTGTTTCATTTTTCTCTTTACCCTGCATGGTCACGTATTTGCCACCAACCGCAAGAGTGAATATTTCGGCACCTTTGTTACGGTCAAAGAAAAATGCTTTTAATTTTTTATGCCGCAATGATTGTGCAATAAGAAAAGAGAATAATGTTGTTTTACCACCTCCGGTTGGACCAATTGTTAAAGTATGTGCAACCGCCGCAGGTTTGTCAGAAACATGGAATTGGAATTGATATGGTGTACCCTGGGCAGTTGGGAATACAACCAATGGTCCCGGACCCCAATCAGAATTTGTAACACCGCGTGGAGTTGTAGACATTGGTATAGATATAGCCGCAGCACGTGATAACATTTTAAAGGTTCGTGGGAATGTATCAAACCCAGGTATCATAGAGAACCAAGAAACTTTTGATGCAAAATTTTCTTGAATTGGTGACACACCAAAAGATGCGGATATCTTCTTAAATTCGTCAACATATTCTGTTAATTCTTCCTGTGTTTTACCAAACAAAACAAACAAAGGATAATAATTAACCAATGTTTGATTTCCAGATACATTTTCATCCATTACAGATTCTGCACTGGAAATTTGTTCTTCGGTTGTATCGTGTTCTTTGTCGGCGGCACTACGGCGCTGACGTAATGTGGCCTCGACCGCGGCGGCATCCATAATTTTAAATCCATTCATACAAATCATTTCTGTTTGAATAGTATTCACAGAATCAAAAAAGTCTTCATCTAAATAATCTGGTGCACCACGGAAAGAAATAAGTGCAGCATAATATTCACGACTACCACTTATATATTTAACATTTCCATTACGTAGAAATTCAACATCATCAACAGTCGATAATTCTTTGATTTTATCATCACAAACGGCGGGTGCCGGTTTAGTAATTGGTGAAAATATACGACCAAAAAACCGTGCCATATTATCACGCGAATTATTCTTTAATACCTTTGGTTTATATGGTGCAAGTATAGATTCAATATAATTTCCATACTGATTTAATTTATCACGTGCAGATACACCGCGCACAGACAAAACTATATAATAATTATTAAGGAAAATTTTTAATCCTTGGGAATGCCATTTATCATATATTTTTTGCAAAACCGGTTGATCAAATTCGTAATTTGTATTTTCGCCCGCCGCATCACGAATTGTGAAAAATCGCATAACAACATTCGGATCATGTATTTGATTAAACAATTGTGCACGCAGGTCCAAGAATTTTGCACGATTTTCTTCGGTTTGCATACTGGTTTGAACACCGGCAACCGAATAAACACGAACCAAACAACCATCATCTAATTCAATCGAATTATCTGTATAAACCGTTTGAAATGGTATATATTCCGCATAATGTTTATATCCAAACTTTGGAAATATATGTTTAATAATTGTTGGAATAAATATCATTAGTATAATAAACATAAAAATAACAGCCACCACCATAACTGTTAAAGTCATGTTATTGGAAATTCCACCACCGGCAAAAAATTCAAAAAAATTATTCATCATGCAGGCAATCTCCGTGGAATTTTATTTTTGAACATTTTTATTTTTGCCACCAAAATTTGCCCCAGTTGTGCATCCCGTTTTGAAAAAGTAGCCAAAATCATATGAACAATTATAACCGATGCTAAAAAATATAAAGGATTTAGATAAGTATTAACTTTATCTATTTTCAAAATAAATATTCCAATTATATATAAAATAGTAAAAACAATAAATTGCACCATAAAATTCAGCACCGCCAAAGTATATGGCACATAAAACAAATGCGACGGATTCGCCAAAGCTTTCAGCACCTGCTGTTTCATTTTATTAAAATCCCTCCATATGGACTTATCTTATTATAACAATTTCAACAATTTTCAACAAGCATAAAAAATAAAAATATAAAATTGTTAGATTTGTTGAAAAACTGTTTATTTTTTAACATATTTTGAATACCGGCTTTTTTTAACAATTTTGATAAAAATGCCGGTAATATTGGATAAAATTGTTGAAAACTTTGTTAAAAATACTTTTTCAACAATTTCAACAACCTAAACAATAATAACAAAATATTAATATATTATTTGATTTTTGTTAAAAAGTGTTTATAATGCCTTGGCAAAAAGGATATAGATATGAAATTTTTAAGTTCTTTGAAAGCGTGGAAGAAACGCGGGAATATTAAACAGGTTCGTCGTGGCAAACAAGTTGTGCTGATTGACCCTGATAACCCAAAATTCAAAGCAAAACAGGGTTTCAAAAGAAAATAAACCCCGTGTTTTTCTATTTATAATTACGGTGTTCGTTTTTGGATGCCGTATTTTTTATATACTTAAAACAGGTTAAAATCTTTTATAAATGATTCTATAAGTACATCTTTCAAATCTGCACTGGAAAGACCGGCGCTTTGTAGGTAATTTTCTTGTTCTTTATTTGGATGAAATATATACGCACTATGATCGGCAAATTCAGGTACAGATAATATTCTTTGTTTTGGGGTAAATCTTATTTTTGCACTTTTATCTAATGCGTGTCCTGCAAACCGAATATCAGATTTGGTATTTTCGCAATTTTTATCTATTATTGCCGTGCCGGAAATTTTAGAAAAACTGTTTTTTTCACCTATAATTTTTGTTTGTAATAAAATGCCGGTATTTGGCGCAGAATGTTCCGCGGTTATTTTAACAACCAAATCAGATGAATTTTGTAATAAAATATGACCAAGAATGTTGGAATTTTTCCCGGCATTTTTGATAAAAATATTAAAAAAAGCCGGGAAATTGTTTTTTATATTTACACTTAAAAATACCGGTTGGTTTGATTGATTCAGGTTTATATTTAATGTATTTTCGCCGGTGATTTTACCAATATATATAATATGAACCGGTAAATCATATTTTTTATTTATATTTTTTAATTCCGGCAGAGTTGAAATTTTTTCTTGATAAATACCATCGCGGTAAACAATAGTTTCCGCCGGAAAAGTTTTTATATTGAATTCATTCCACATGTATGACATATTAATTGTATTATAAAGGATTTTGTTATGGGTTTCAATTGTGGAATTGTTGGTTTACCAAATGTTGGAAAATCAACATTGTTTAATGCATTGACACAAAGTGCCGCGGCGGATGCGCAAAATTATCCTTTTTGTACCATTGAACCAAATACAGGGCGTGTGGTTGTACCGGACGAAACACTGCATAAATTGGCGGCGGTTGATAATTCGGCCAAAATTATACCCACACAATTGGAAATTGTTGATATTGCGGGCCTGGTGCGTGGTGCGTCAAATGGGGAAGGGTTGGGAAATAAATTCCTTGGGAATATTTTGGAAACAGATGCAATAATCCATGTTGTTCGTTGCTTTGAAAATGATGATATAGTGCATGTTGACGGCCGTATAGACCCGATTGCCGACATTGATACTATTGAAACAGAATTGATGATGGCGGATTTGGAAAGTTTGGCAAAACAAATAAAAAACCTTGAAAAAAAGGCACATGGTTTGGATAAAGTCGCTATCAAACTGTTGGCCGATGCAAATTTAATACGGGAAAATTTGGAAAAATCTGTGCCGGCGCGTGATACAGATGTTGATAGTAAGCCGTTTAATTTATTGACCGCTAAACCGGTTATTTATGTGTGTAATGTGGAAGAATCGTCCGCCGCAACCGGGAATAAATATTCGCAAATGGTTGTTGATAAATTTAGTGGTAAAAACCCAGTGTTGATAATTTCTGGGAAAATAGAGATGGAAATTGCGCAAATAGTTGACCCGGATGAAAGAAAAATGTTTTTGGAAGATTTAGGTTTGAAACATTCGGGGCTAGAGCAGGTGATAAAAACTGGATATGAAACATTGGGGTTGCAAACTTTTTATACCGTTGGACCCAAAGAAGCCCACGCATGGACAATAACGCGGGGTATGACCGCGCCACAGGCGGCCGGTAAAATTCATACAGATTTTGAACGTGGTTTTATCCGGGCCGAGGTTATTTCCCCCGAAGATTATATAACATATGGTGGCGAAGTTGCGGTAAAAGAAGCGGGTAAAATGCGCCTGGTTGGGCGTGACTATGTTATGCAGGAAGGCGACATTTGCCATTTCTTGTTTAATAATTAAACATCAATTCGCACCAACAAGATGATATGTTTGTCCATCGGTATGTTTGAAATTAAATCCATTTGATGCCCCGGGTTTTGAAAACACATAACATTCTTGGTTACCAAGTTTTATGTGTATTGATGGATTACCCGATGGTTCAAGTTCACCAAATACATCAAAACTAAGACCGGTTGATACCATAAATTTTGAACCAAATGAACAGATTCTATAACATGTAGAACCATATCTTGCATATCCACTGGAACAAGTCACGTTTGGTTCACATGAAACTTTATTGTTAAAACTGCTTTCAAAACCGGTTGTGTATTTTTTGTAACCGCTTGGACACGAAGTTACCAAACCAGAACCGTTAAAAACATTTGAAAATGCACTGCTAACAGTTGGTGTTTTGTTTATACCCGCAAATAATTCAGGTGGAATAAACGAAGATAATCCAGAACAATTATAAAATGTTCCTTGGAATAAAGATGTTTTTTGATCACCCCTTATACTGCTGAATAATTCACCGGGTATAGAACCGGTTAATTTTGTATCTTTGTAAAAAAGGCTGCGGAACATATGTTCACGGGGCGCCCCATAAACATCCTGAAATAATTCTGGGGGAATTGAACCTGCTAAATTAGTACATTCGGCAAATGTCGCACGAAATAATGGTTGTGAACCGTTTGCCAAGGTTGGAAAGATTCGTCCAATTGAACCGGATATTCCTGTTAGTACGGTTATATCCGCAAAACTTATCGCGGCGTTGGCTTCTTCACTTGCTGTGCTGTATCCTGTGGCAAGTCCACCAAGTTTTATTGTTTTTGTACCTGTGCTGGTATAGGTATGTGAATAACTTGCCTGGGTTGTATTTGTTCGAGTTATTGTTTGTTTATTTCCATCACCCCAATCAACAAAAAATGTTCCTTGGGCACTGATTTTAAAATATGTTGTTGATTGATTTGCCCTGGACACACTGGCGGTAAATGTAAATTTAACTTCAAAATTATTTTGGTCTTCGGCATAAACAGACGTACGGAATAAAATTCCAATAGCAAAAACAACGGCAAAAATTATCCGTTTTAATACCTGCATGTGCCCTCAAACACTTTTATACTTATTTCAAGGCTAGCAAAATTGTAAAAATATACACAAGTAAAAAATATATAAATATTATTTATATATTTCCGCGGGGATGGATTTTCCTCGCCACCGTTGGTGTCTGCGGGCAAATTTGTAGTTATTCGAACTTCGCTATGCTGTTCTCGAGCCGAATTGTTGATATTGGGCAGGAGATTGATAGAAATAGAATGTTATTGCAAATAAAACTGTTTAGAATATAATCTACAAAAAGGATACGTGTTTATATGCCGAAAGAGATTAGATTTTGTACTCCAACTGGAAAATATTGGTTTTTAAGTCCTTTGGCTAAATTTCCAATAAAGATGTCTGTTGATGGTGATATTTATGTATTTCCAAGTGTGGAACACTATTATCAGGCAATGAAATTTTATGCCAATGACGAGCGTTTTAATAATATTTTAAATCTGGAAAATGCCGATGATGCGCGACTTATTACTAAAACACCAGAATATAAAATAAATCGCAGAAAGAATTTTGATGAGAATAAATTTGATATTATGGAAGATGGGCTGCGTGCGAAATTTTCTCAAAATCCAGATGTTGCAGAAATGTTAAAACAGACAGGTGAAGCGATATTAATAAAATCTTGTCCGGTGTGTTATAAGTGTGGTTTTGGTATAGGTAGTGGCACAAATCGTATAGGAAATATCTTGATGAAAATCAGGAAAGAACTTCAAAAATAATAGAAAATGGTTCAAAAGTGGCGATTTTTCGCCACTTTTTTAATATCAACTTTCGAACTTTTTGTGGGTATTGCGGGGGATGATTTCGCAAAAATTTTATTTTCGCGCCAACTGCGCTCATCGCCTGTTGGGCGACCGCCATACTTCCGTCTGGCTTTCGCTTGTGGTGAACCACCTTATCTCGGTGGTTCAAACCCAACACAACACACGTTAAATAAAAATTGCACCGTTTTTGGTGCAATTTTTATTTAATTGGTTGCGGGGGATGGATTTGAACCACCGACCTTCAGGTTATGAGCCTGACGAGCTACCGGACTGCTCTACCCCGCGATAAACAGGCGTATTATAGTTTATTAAATTATGATGTCAAATAAAAATCAAATTTTTTGTATTTTTTTGCAGATTTTTTTGCGCATTTACACAAAGTATCTTGCAGTAACCCGAGATTTCCGCCGTATATAGCCGTTTTTTTCCGGGTTGATTTTATGCTTGTATCAAATTTCTATTTTTGATAGAATATACCCCGAGGACATGTTATTTACCAGGGGGATACAAATAAGCAATGAAATACAAATTTATAGCATTTATTTTGCTGATAGCCCCAGTATGTGCGTTTGCAACGGCGGATAATACCGTTACATCAAAGTCCTATGTTGATTATGAAGTTGGCCAGAAACAAAATAAAATTGGTGGTGGTACCGCAGATACCGTTATTACAAATACTGGGGCGGCCGGGACGGTTGGTGCCAAAGGGGTCTATAAAACAACCACCGCGTACAGTTCACAAACAAATTCTTTGATAGAGGCAAACCACGCCAACAGCGCGATTCAGAACGGTTTGAACGCGCATGTGACATGTTACGAAAGTGAAAATGGTGAATGTATTTTATGGAGTATAAATCAATTATCTGGGACATATATGCCAGAGTAGGATTATGAAAAGATTTTTTGTATTTTTGTTTTCTGTTTTATTGTCGTATGGCGCGTTTGCCGCGGGTGAAAATGTTCCCACATCTAAATCGTATGTAGACGCAGAAATCGCGACCAAGCAAGATAAAATTACCGCGAATAACGGCGCAGCCCAGGTTTTAACCAATACCGGCACTGCGGGCGAGATTGGCACCAAGAATATTTATGACTCGACTGGTTCGTATGCGGGGCAAAGTGACGCATTGATTGATGCACAAACAATGAATACCGCCGTTCAAAATGCAATAGACAGCGAGTTTGAGTGTGTAGAAGAAGATGGAAATGGCAATTGTTTATTGACACGGATTCAGGGTGCCGATGTGGGTATTCAACCGGGTGATGGTGAATGGTTTAGGGCATATTATTATTCAAATGAAAAAGTTTGGAGTTATTATGAGGATGCTTCGGCCAGTATCAGGATACCAATAAAACCAAATGTTGAATATAAACTGTATTGGGACAGTGGGGGGGATTCTTCTATTTATCGAGTTTTTTTTGTTAAAACAAACAATGTTCCAACCAAAACAAATAAAAAAATTGAGGCATACAAGTCAAATGGTGTGCGTGGGGCGGATGTAATTTCAAATTCACAAACATATCCAGAATATATTTTCAAGGTTACAGATAATAGTATTAAATATTTAGTTGTTCAAGTTAATGGTTCGTCAGGTTGGACAAGTGGCAATTTTTCTGATGTTTGGAATCGTATATCACATTTACATTTAATAGAAAATGTTTACATTCCATCGGGGCATTAAGCGAGTTGATTTTATTCCTAATACATACTTGAAAAGTGCTTTTTTTATTGGTAAAATGCCAATGTTTTTATATGGGATATTTGTATTATGTTTAGAAAGTTATGGAAAAAATTTTGGGAACCTATACTCGGGTTTTCCGGGTTTCAATGGATTATTGCCGCCGTTATGGCCGCAATAATATGGTTTATATATTTTACCAGCCGTAAACAGGTTATAAATTATGAAATTTTCAAGAAATTTCACAATAAACCCGCTATATTTGTTTTCTGGCACGGGCGCAGTTTAATGTTGTCGCCGATTGTGTGTTTGGGTGGTATGAAATCCTATGCCATTGCTTCGCGCCACAAAGATGGTAAAATGATGGCAAAATTACAGCATTTGTTTGGTCTGCGTGCAATTTATGGCAGTTCGCATAACGGCGGTATATCGGTTCTGCGCGAAGGTGTACGCGCATTGCGTCGCGGCGATCATTCTTTGTGTATTTCGCCCGATGGACCGGGTGGACCGTCACTGCGTGTCCAAGAAGGTGCGTTATATTTCGCAAAAATGACGGGTGCGCCGATTATTCCGGTGTGCTTTTCTGCGCGGCATGTTTGGATTCAAAATCGTTGGGACCGATATATGTTGGTGTATCCATTTACAAAAATAAAATGCCGGGTTGGTGAACCAATGTATATAGATTCCAAGATTTCACACGAAGATTTTGAATCTAAACGCACGGAATTAGAAGATATTATGGTTAAACAACTGCGTGAATTGGATGCAGAATTTAATCATTATGTGGTTGAACAAGATTTGAAAACCGGTGAATTTAAGCGTCTTAAAAGGGAAGGGCGTGAACCAAAACTAACCAAAAGGTACAGATAGATGAAAACACCTTGGTGGTTTTTATATAAAACTCCGTTGGCATTTTTATTGTTGCCGGCCGCGGGTGTATATTATTTATTTTCACGTATTGTTTATTCTTGGCGTAAAATTTTTGCGTATAAATCGCGCCGTAAAATTATATGCATTGGTGGATTGTTCGCAGGCGGGGTTGGAAAAACACCAATTGTGCGTGCAATTGCCAATCGGTTGGATATACCGGTTGTTATGCGTGGATATAAACGCAGTGCAAAAACCGGGAATATTGGTGACGAGGCGACAATGTTAATGAATGATGGAATTGCGGTTCATGTCGGTCACCGGAAAAGTAATATAATGTTATTAAATCGCCAAAAAAATGAAAATGGACCAATTTTAATGGATGATGGTTTGCAAAATCCGTCTATCAAAAAAGATGTCTCTGTTGTTGTGTTGGATGAAAGTTTGGGTTTTGGAAATGGTTTTTTATTGCCGGCCGGACCGTTACGTGAACCCAAAAAACATTTACGGCGTGCAGATGCGATAATTGTTATTAAACGTGAAAAATCAAAACGCAAAATAAAGTTACCTGAAAATGTGCCGGTATTTTATGCAACAAATAAAAATGTTATGCCAAATGGCCGATATGACAGAATTGTTGCCTTTGCGGGTATTGGGTATCCAAAAAAATTCTTTCGGGCGTTGCCAAATGTTGTTGCGCGGCGTTCGTTTGGTGACCATTATCAATATACAGAAAAAGATATAGAATATTTAATGAATTTGGCAACACGAAAAAATGCAAAACTGGTGACCACAGAGAAAGACTGGGTCCGGTTGCCTGAAAATGTGCGCGACAAAATAAAATATGTTAGATTAGAAACAAATATAGATGAAAAATTTTTTGATTGGTTAAAGGAGAAATTAAATGCCAACGATAAAAAAGTCGGTTAAGTTTTCTGGGGTTGGAATTCATTCGGGGGCACCGGTGAATATGGTTGTTAAACCGTCCAGGCGGCGCGGAATATTTTTTCGGCGTACAGATTTAGATAAAAATTTAATACCTGTGAAATTTGATAATGTTGGTGATACAAAAATGCGGAACACCACAATTGGTGATTTAGATTCGGCGCATGTGAAAACAATTGAACATTTTATGGCGGCAATGTTTATGGCCGGAATTGACAGTGCAATTGTTGATATAGACGGACCGGAGACCCCAATATTGGATGGCAGTGCGATAGAATTTTACCGTGCGATATCGGCGGCGGGCACAACAGGTGGCAAGATAAAACGTGTTTTTGTGCGGCGTCCCGTTTATGTTGGGGCGTATGATGTTTTTCGGTCTTTGCCATTTTGGATGCGTGCAAAAATTTGGTTTATGAATTTATTGACCCGGCGCAATATTGATGGTTTTGTTAAATTAACGCCGAATGATAATAATTCTTTGAATATATATGCGACTTTGGTTTATCGTGAAAAAATCATAGGTTATCAAAGTTTTTCATACACTTATGACGGGACAAAAAAATCGGTCGCAGATTTTGTTAAAAATATTGCGCGCGCGCGAACATTTGGAAAATATGCCGAATGGGAATACCTTAAAAAACGTGGTATGGCACGTGGGGCAAATGAAAACAATGTTATTGCGTTGAATGATGCAGGGGATGGAACATTAAATAAAACTTTCTGGCCTGATGAATTTGTGCGTCATAAAATCATAGACGCAATTGGTGATATGTTCACATCGAACGGCTTTATCATAGGAAATTTGGAATCGTACAAGGGCAGTCATGCAATGAATAATATGTTGCTTAAAAAATTGTTCAGTAATCCGGATAATTATGATATAATAGATGCGTAAACAAAAAAGGAAAAAGGATGAAAAAATATTTAATTATGGTTTTGTCTGCGATTGTACTTTGGGGATGTGGCGGATATATCAAAAATGAAAACGGCAGTGAGTATATTAAACAATTGGATGGTGAACCGATTGGGTGCACTTTCCTTTATAAATTAGAATCAGAAGTTTCGGTTTATGACCAAGATGATGCACGGCGGTATTTGGAAAACCGTATAGCAGACCAGGCACGCCCCGGTAATGCGTATTGGATTGTTAGTCAAAGAACACGTCCAAATGAATGGGTGATTTTTGGACCGGAACGCGCGTTCGTTTTGGCGGCAAATGTTTATGATTGTCCAAACCCAAGAACGGTGCGGACCGCACGGTCTGATTCGGCGATGCCGGAATATGAAATAAAACCGTGTCGTGGTGTCACATTTAATGGTGTGAATGACGGCAAATGTTTCCAATAAAATAAAAAAACAAAAAAATCAAAAACCGTTATGAAAATAACGGTTTTTTACACTGGAATTAAATATTGTTTTTATGTTATAATCTATCACAGGTAGTGCAAGAGAGAGATTTTGTCGGGACAATACGTACATATTAAAAGAAAAAAGTATGCGGCGGGCTTGCTTTGGCAACCGTTGGTTGCGGGGTTTACACCACGCGCGTATGCGTATAAATTGGCGCGCGGAATAGACCGCAGGTTAAATCAATATATTTCTTATAATGGTATGGTTGGTTTGGGCGCACGTGTGAACGGTCAACGTTCGGGTATGCCGTCCATCGCAGTCGAGATAGTAGAGGCATTACCCGGTTATGCGTCAATGCTGTGCGTGTTTATGGTTGATAATAAATTTGTTTTGGTTGCCGTTAGAAATGGTGTGATAATTTATGATTTGATTTTCGATTCTGAATCGGCGGCCCGTGAAAAATATGCTGAATTAGCCGAAATACCTGATTGGAATGCGTTGTTTGCGCCGGCTTCTTGGGGAATGCCACGTACGGTGGAACGTGATTTAACGGATTTGATTTTTGGTCCTTCGCATGGCGTTTTGCGTTCGATAAGTCACTTTGGTGCGGGTCTTATGTCGTTGGCAATTTTTGCATTGTTCGTTTTCGTGTTTTTATATATTTTCCGTGAACCGATAAACGAAATGTTTTCGCCAAAGCCGCAGATGGCGCGTCAAAATCCTGAATTGGCCGCCGAATATCATCGGCAAATAGAAGAAAAAAATAAAGAACTGGATAAAGAATTTAATATGCGTCAACCTGCGCCGATTGAACCGTTGGTAATGCCGTACGAATCTTTGCCGGAACCGGCCGAGCGTGCAGATTTGTGTTATCGTGCAATTGGATTTTTGATGCAACAGGTGGCCGGGTGGAATCAAACGGTTGCCGAATGTGGCGAAACACACGCGTTTGCAACATTCAAACGTTCTTTTGGAACATTAGATGATTTTTATTCGGTTGCCGCAAATGTTATGCCCGGTATATTCGTTCAGGAAATAAATGATAACGAAATTTTGGCGCGTGCGAAATTGCCCGAACGTATCGCGGTGTCATCGCAAGATGTTCGTGACCCGGATTCAATTGTTCGCGAATTGACCAGTCGTTTCCAGGCAATAAACTTGGACCCAAATATAACAGTTGTCGTTGATGCGGTTTCGAATGAAACCCAATCGGCAGAGGTATACGTTGTCGAAGTTGCGGTGGAATCTAAATTGATACCGTCCCAGTTTATGTTGATTTTTGAAGATTTTGGCGGCGTATATATGACCAAGGCGGCGTGGAACGTGGCCAGAAAAACATGGAACTATGAGGTGATAATCTATGCAAAATAAAATAAAAATGTTATTTGTTTCGGTTTGTTTTTTGTTCGGTGTGACATCCGGATATTGTGCAGACACGGTCTTTGAGAATGTTGTTGATGTTATCGAAGAAGTAAATTCAAATGATATTGCGGCAAATGAAGAATTTTCTGCGGACGCAATCGAAGATTACCAAGTTGAAGGTTCGTTGTTTCAACAAATCACAGATTTGGAACAAGAAAAAGTTTTGATGCAATTGGAAAAAGAACGCGCGCAATTGAATCTGGATTTGGACCGCTTGGCCGCAGAAAAAATCAAATTGCATATGGAAATCGATACGCTGTCGGGACGCGCAGAACAACAACAACAAGAATTTGAAACGGAACGTGCGCGTTTAGAGGCCGAAGCAAAACGTTTGGAATTGGAAAAAGAATCTATGGTTAATAAACAACAAGATGCGCAAAATCAACCGCAAAAACAACAATCGTTTGTGGCCGAGGCACCAAAAGATGTCGAAATCGAGAAAAATTACAAACTGTTGAATGTGTTCGGTGCCGGCGCACAATTACAGGCGACCGTTCAGGATTTATCCAATGGGCAAAACAAACGTCTTAGTGTTGGAAAACAATTGGATGGTTATACTGTTAAGTCTATATCGTTGGACGAAGGTGTCGTGTTTATCAAAGACGGTGAAATTCAAACATTAAATGTTGGTAATAAAAATTAGTTTTGGCATAACAGATGAAAAACGATGACAAGAATGTTTTAGAAAAAACGCCTGATTCCCAAAAACCGTCTGTGCCGGCGGGATTGGAACACGCGGATAATAAAGAGATAATTGAATACCTGTTTACCGAAGATAATCACCTGTTGACGGCACCGGGCGCAGAATTTGAATTGCCAAAAGAAACCCAGGGTTTATTGGCGTACTTTTCGGGCGGATGTCTTATTATTTCACGTACACATCGGTATGATGGGCGTGTAATTGCGTTTATGGATTTGTTGCGCAAGAAAAATCGTCCTATGCGTATACCGTTTTATTCTGATTTAGGTTTGGTGTCTGCAATATATAAATATTATGAAAATACTTTGGGTGATGGAAATCGTTCGCGTGTCGATTTTAACAACCAAATGCAAAAGGATTTTGTTGATATTATTGCCAAGGCCGCCGCTCAAAAGGTTTCAGATATTCATATCGAAGTTGCAGACCAAACAACAATATATTTTCGTATAGACGGCAGTATGCAACCGGTTCTGGAATTTAATTCGGGGTGGGGCGAATCTTTTGTTCGTGCTGCGTTTGCATCGGCCGATATTTCGAATGCGAACTATGCCCAAAACGAATATCAATCGGCCCAGAAAGACGGGCGTACACCATTGCGTGGAACCAAAGATTTGTATCTGCCGCAAGGGGTGCTAAGTATAAGAATGCAATTTAATCCAATCGCATTTGGTTCGCGGTATGTGGTTATGCGGTTGTTGTATGATAATCCTTCGGAAAATATAACAACGGAACAAGAATTTGGAAAATATGAACAAATACTTTTGCGGCGTCTGCGTTCGTATCCAACGGGTTTGGTTGTTGTTGCCGGCCCAACCAGTTCTGGTAAATCAACAACGTTGGTTCGCAATATGGTGTTGATGTTAAAAGAGCATAATTATGAAATCAATCTTATAACAGTGGAAGACCCGGTTGAACAAAAGATTTTTGGTGCGCATCAAATTCCGGTTGTAAATACCGCAAGTGAAGAACAGCGCGAGGCTGAATATACCGAGGCGTTGGCCGCCGCATTGCGAAGCGACCCCGATACATTGATGGTTGGTGAAATAAGAACTTTGGCCGCCGCGCAATTGACGGTTAAGGGTGCGTTGTCGGGGCATAATGTGTGGACAACATTGCACGCGAATTCTGCGATGGCGGCTTTGGTCAGGTTATTAGATATGGGGGTCGAAGCGTTCAAGTTAAAAGAAGAAACAATGATGCGTGGTTTGGTTTCTATGCGTTTGTTCAAAAGACTGTGTCCGCATTGTCGCGAAAAATTAAAGAATCATCCGGAATATCCGGAATATGCCCGTGTGATGGATACTTTTGGTGATTTGGGATTAAATCAGGTATATGTCCGTGGTCCGGGTTGTGATGCGTGCAATGGAACCGGTACATTGGGACGTATCAAGGCCGGTGAAATCATAATAACCAACAGTGAATTTTTACAATTGGCGTTGGCCGGTAATACCGATGCAGCCGTCAAATATTGGTTGGAAGAAATGGATGGCCGCACATTAAAAGAATCTGCGTGTTCTTTGATGTTGCAGGGTATAATTGGTGTTGATGAGTTGGAACGCTGGGTTGGACTTCTGGACAGACCGGGGGTTTATTGATATGAACAGACTTGAAATATTTTACGCCAAAATGGTTTGCCGTTTTAGTAATGACAAACGGATATCGATTTGGCGTAAATTGGTTTCATTGCTGAAAAATGATTTCACTTTGGTAAATGCATTGAACCGGTTGCAAATGATAGAATCGCATGGTGGTGCAAAACCGAACGAACCGTTTGCAATATGTATGCGTGAATGGGAAAAAAACCTTGAACGCGGTCTTAGTTTTTCCGAGGCCACACGTGGTTGGGTTCCGGCCGAAGAAACCCTGTTGCTTACATCCGGGAATATGTCCAGTTTGATTGTCGCGTTGGAAAATGTTGGTCGCATAATTGTCGCAAATAAAAGAATAGGTGGCGCGGTGTTCAGTGCCATTGCATATCCAACATTATTATTGGTTTTGGTTTTTGCAATTATAATTATGGTCGGGCTTTATTTGGTGCCGCCTTTGTCCGCGGTTGCCGGCGAAGGCATGGTTTGGTCCGGTGGGGCGGCATCACTTATATGGTTGTCCAATTTGGCCGGCAAGTATTGGCAGGCTTTTTCGATAGTGTTTGTGGCAATGATGTTTTTGATATGGTGGTCTTTACCGCGGTTTTCTGGGCGTATACGTGTGATTTTGGACGCTTTGCCCCCGTGGAACATATATAAAATTCGTCTTTCGGTCAGTTGGATGATGTCACTTTCTGCGATGGTGGCCGCGGGTGTGACGATTCCGGACGCAATGCGAATGTTGGCGGATAATTCAAACAGGTATCTGCGGCGTATTTTAGAAGAAACATTGCATTATATCGCAAATGGTGACAACCTTGGAAATGCTTTACAGAATACGGGGATGGATTTTCCAAACAATGAACTTATTGGCGATTTGACAATTTATGCCGATATGAACGATTTTGATGAAAACTTGACCCAGATTTCAAATGACTATTTGGAAAATTCTGTCAAAAAAATAGAATCTGTATCAGAAACACTAAATACAATCGGGATTTTATTGATATCGGGTGTCATTGCGTGGATAGTATTGGGGACATTCCAGATGCAAGATCAGATTACAGCATTTTTGTCGTAGTGGTTAGTGATTAGTAAAACGGCGCAGAAATGCGCCGTTATTACCAGATTCAAAGTAAAATTCAAAATAAAATATAAAATTCCAGAATCTACTAACCACTGGCCACTCTACACCATAAACGGCAGGTTTTCTAATGTTCCTTCGGCGACACGCAGGTTCACGTCAATCATCATAAATACGCAATCGGGACTGGATGTGACCAAATCTGGGTGAAACATATGTGTTGATAACAAGTGGCTTGTGTTAACAGAAATCTTGGTTATCAAATGGTCGTCATCTAAAAGTGTGTATATCGGGCCCGCATCACGTGGAACATTTTGACCAATTTCGTGTTCGTTTTGTGGGCAACGCAGGCCGTCAAACAATGTTTTAATGCGGTTGTCAATATCTGAACGCGGTACGCCGATAATTTCTGGGTGCAACATTTGGATGTCTAATTCCGCAATCAATTTTAATTTTGGTGTAATAATCGGGTTCCAATCTATGCCGCCAACATGACGGGTGATAATTGGGCTTTTGGCCGGGTTCGGCGCCATATACTGAGTCAATTTGTCCCACGGTTGGTGTTCGACCAATTTCTTTAATTGCGGGTGAAATTGCATACGGATGTCGGATATATGTTGGGCCCGTTTCTTTGGGTTTATTAAAATTTCGCCAAAATACAATAACTTAAACTTCATTTTTTTGCCTCTTGGATTCTTTTAGTTTTGTTATTAAATATTGTTATAAAATTCCTTTATTTTTTGCCTTTTTCTTTGACAATTATAGCATAATTTGCTAGGCTTGTGGTACAAAAAAAGAAAGGATTTTCTATGTCTGTGAACAATGAATATACTGGTGATTCGATTAAGGTATTAAAAGGGCTTGAGGCGGTTAAAAAACGCCCGGGTATGTATATTGGCGATGTCGGCGAAGGTGGTGCCGGTTTGCATCATATGATTTACGAAGTTGTAAATAATTCTATTGACGAAGCAATGGCCGGTTATGCAGATACGGTCTATGTTTCATTGAACCCAGATGGCAGTGCGACCATACGCGACAACGGTCGTGGTATGCCGTTTGATATAAATCATGAAACGGGTCGCAGCGCATTGGAATTGATTATGTGCGAATTGCACGCCGGCGGTAAATTTGATAACGAAGGAAACGGTGCGTACAAGGTTTCTGGCGGTCTGCACGGCGTTGGTGTGTCGGTTGTGAACGCGCTTTCCACATGGTTAGAGGTCAAGGTTTGGCGTGGGTCAAGCCAGGCCGAAATGCGGTTTGCCGATGGTGTACCGACAATGGATTTAAAGGTCAGTTTGAATACCACGGGACGTGAACACGGAACCGAGGTAACATTTTTGCCATCACCAGAAACATTTGCATCAACGGAATTTAATTTTGATGTTTTGGAAAATTGGTTGCGCGAACAATCTTACCTGAACGCGAATGTGCGGATTATTTTAGAGGACTTGCGTGGGGGCGAGAAAAAAGAACGCGAATTCCATTCTACCGATGGATTGTCGGGTTTTGCAAATTATTTGGATAAATCCAAAGAATTGCTGAATCGTGACCCGATTCAAATGATAAAGCAAATTGATGACACATATATTGAAATTGTTTTGCAATGGACGACCGCATATACAGAAACATCGTTGTGCTTTACAAACAATATTCCAAATCGTGATGGCGGAACACACTTGGCGGGTTTTCGTGCGGGATTAACGCGCGCCATTAATAAATATATTGCGGAACATAATACGAAAAAAGATATCGGGCTTTCGGGTGAAGATTTCCGTGAAGGTTTGACCAGTATTGTTAGTGTGAAAATTCCGGACCCAAAATTTGGTTCGCAAACCAAAGACAAATTGGTGTCCAGTGAAGTTCGCCCGATTGTCGAAAATACTACATCTGAATTATTGTATCAATATCTGGAAGAAAACCCGGCAACGGCAAAACTAATTGTTGATAAAATTATCGAGGCCGCCACCGCACGTGAGGCCGCACGCAAGGCACGTGAATTATCGCGTAAAAAGACCGGACCAGAACTTGGGGGATTGCCGGGTAAATTGGCGGGGTGCAGTGAACGCGACCCGGCAAAGTGCGAACTGTTTATTGTTGAGGGGGATTCGGCGGGCGGTACCGCCAAGCAGGGCCGTGACCGCAAGACCCAGGCGATTTTGCCGCTGCGTGGAAAAATTTTGAATGTTGAACGCGTGCGGTTTGACCGAATGTTGACATCCGACACAATCGGCGCGTTGATTACCACGATGGGTGCAGGTATCGGTAAAGATGATTTTGATATTGAAAAAATGCGATATCATAAAATCATTATTATGACCGATGCTGATGTTGACGGGCAACACATTCAAACTCTGTTGATGACGTTCTTTTACCGTCATATGCCACAGGCGATTGAACGCGGATATATTTATGTGGCAAAACCGCCGCTTTATGGCGTGACCCGTGGCAAGCAGCAGATTTATATTCAAAACCAACGCGATATGGACGATTATTTGATGGACCAATTGGCGACCGATGGCGTGGTGGAAATTCGTGGCGGAACAAAAATTTCCGGCGCAGATATGAAGCGTCTGTTGGATTTGGTGTTGGATATGCGGAACGTGTTGCAGCCGCTGAATCATATTATGCCGCTGCGTTTTGTTGAGGCCTTGGCATTGAACCGCGTGTTTGACGATGAAAGTGCAGAAAACTGTGCGGCGGCCGCAAAAATGTTGGATGCCCAAGAATTGGAATTCGAACGTGGCTGGAATGTTTCGGCAAATGAATCGGGGGTCACAATTACGCGAACATTGCGCAGTGTGACCGAACAATATGTTTTATCGCGCGAACGGTTGAACAGCCCGGAAATCAACGCGTGGCGGCGTTTGCCGGGACGTGACGAATTGATGGATACGTTCAGTGCGCCAACGGTACTTACCGTGAAATCAAAATCGCAAAAGATTTGGGGTGCGTTCAATTTGCTGAACACCGCATTTGAATATGCGAAAAACGGATTAAAGATTCAACGGTACAAAGGTTTGGGTGAAATGAATGCGGAACAATTGTGGGAAACAACAATGGACCCAAATCACAGAAGTCTGTTCCAGGTTACAATCAACGATGCATCCCAGGCAGATGCGGTTGTGTCTATGTTGATGGGGGATGTTGTAGAACCGCGGCGCGACTTTATTGTTGAAAACGCACTGGATGCAAACTTGGATGTGTGATGTTTGATGCAAAGTGGTTCTTTGATTTGGAAAAACAAATTCGCGAAATGGGCGCCGATAGCGACGCCCAATCTTTTGATGAAATCCGCGAAATGTTGGCACACCCGCGGCGATTTTCGCCGGACGCGTTTGCGACTATGTGTGCATATGTAATTTTGGCGGGCGGGTTTTCGCAAAAAACCGCAAAGCGAATTCACAAAGATATTATGGAATATATTTATAAAAATGGTGCCGATTTTGACGCGATTTTTCAAATGTTTCATAACAAAAATAAAGTTTCGGCAATTTGTAAAATTTGGGAAAATCGCACAGAATTATGTGACGGTTTTTATGTCAAAACAACAGATGACGAACGGTTGAAATATTTGGCACAATTGCCACATATTGGAAAAATCACTGCAAATCACCTTGCACGAAATTTGGGTGTGGACACGGTTAAATATGATGTTTGGATACGGCGTTTGGGTGCGCAATACGCCGGAATCAGCCGTACAGACGAATTGACAGATGAAATAAAACGGGCGTGTGATAATATGTTTTCGCATATGTGCGCGGAAACTAAACTGCCACGCGGGTATATTGATGTGGTGTTATGGAAGTCTTGTCAAATTGGTCTAATAAAATTATAGGGGTGCCAAATGGATGTAAAAATAGAAGAATCTTGGAAACGGGCGTTGCGGGACGAATTTGATAAAGAATATTTTATCAAATTGACTGACTTTGTGCGCGCGGAATATTTGGCGGGCAAAAAAATCTATCCGGCGGCCAAGAATATTTTTAATGCGTTCAATCTTTGTCCGTTTGATTCTGTGCGTGTGGTTATCATTGGTCAAGACCCATATCATGAACCCGGCCAGGCACACGGTTTATGCTTTTCGGTACCGGATGGAATTACGCCACCACCGTCATTGGTAAATATTTACAAAGAAATAGAATCAGATTTGGGACGACCTAGCCCCACACATGGTGATTTAACATCTTGGGCAAAGCAGGGTGTGTTACTGTTAAATTCTACATTGACGGTTGCCGCGCATTTGGCGGCATCGCACGCGGGGCGGGGTTGGGAACAATTTACCGATGCGGTTATTCGTGCCACCGCACAAAAAGACGGTTTGGTTTATATGCTCTGGGGTTCATATGCGCAAAGAAAGGCGGAATTTGTGGATGCATCCAAAAACCTGGTTTTGAAAAGCGTTCACCCGTCACCGCTTTCTGCACATCGTGGATTCTTTGGTAATCACCATTTTTCCCGTGCAAATGAATACATTGTCGCACACGGTGGTCAACCGATTGAATGGTAGTCTAGAAATTATAATTTACGCCGATGCCATAGAACGCATAGGAATAATTTTCGTCTGCGGTGTTGCCGTTCGAAAAATGGTGCATAAATATTTCAAATCCCCATTTATCGTTTATGTGCCAACCCGCGATAACCTTGAACTGAAACAATAATTTTGCACCCAAACGTTCGTTCTGTTGGGCCTGCATACCAACGCCTGCACCGGCCGCAACATAGAAATTTTTGTATTCTGATAACCGCACATCGCCAGATAACATAACCATTGGAATCGTATAATCCGACCAATGCCAACCGTATTTGTCGCCGTATCCCAATGTTTGGTTTATGTTCAAAGATTGGCGTGCCGGAACACCAAAAAAAGTGGTTGGTTGCGAATAACTTAGACTGAACAGGTTAAATGGAACAAATTGGTTCGGTGGGGGTAATATGAAACCACTGTTTATACCCTGGCCAACATTAAACGATAATTGATTTTTATAAAAACCGGTAAAGGTGTTTTTGCCATCCGCCCCAAACGCCGGCATCGCGGTTAAAAAAATTGCGGATAAAATAAAAACAAAACACTTCATTGGTTATATATTATACACCTTTTTTGATGATTATTCAAACTGTATTGTTTTTGTTTGGTGTGTGCGACCGGAATAAAATCATACGATTTGTGCCGGTAACATAAGTTCTTGCATTTGGAAAATTGTCTGTTATAATCGGTTCAGTTTTCGTATGGCGGCGTAGCTCAGTGGTAGAGCAGAGGAATCATAATCCTTTGGTCAGGGGTCCGAATCCCTTCGCCGCTACCATCCGTCTTCGCTTCGCTCCGTCGCGATTGGTAAAATCGGGCGGAGCGATGTGATTTTAATCACGCGAAATGGATGTCGCGACGGATGAGGACCCCGGGTCCGACACGATAGTTGGCGAGAACAAGCAAGTGCGCAGTTCGAGCCTTACGAGTGGAAAGGGGTCCCGACGCGAAGCGGTGGGAATGTGCAATCCCTTCGCCGCATGGTCGCCGAATCATATTTTTATACCGTTTTGGTTTTTTTAAATTATAATTACCGTGAAAACAAGGGGTTTTGAATGTCGCGGATATGTCAAAGTTGCAGTATGCCAATGAAAGATAAAAATGTCTTTGGAACAAATAAAGACGGAACACCAAATGCGGATTATTGTATTTATTGTTATAAAAATGGCGAATTCATAGATAAAGTTTCTATGGATGAATATATTAATATGATGGTTCCTTTTGCGGCCTAGGCAGGTATGACCGCGGGGCAAATGCGGCATCATTGCGAAACGGTTTTTCCAACATTAAAACGGTGGAAAAATAAATAAATTTAATTTTATGGATGGTTGTTATGAACAAAAAAGAAATTCTTGATTTGTTGTATACGGCGGCAGATAAAGAACACAAAGATTACATTAGTAATTTAATAACATCAATTGACAAAGATAGTATCATTGGGGTGCTAACACCAAATTTGCGTGAAATGGCGCGGGATATGGTGGCAAATGGCGATTGGCGTGAATTTATTGCAGATTTGCCACATCATTTCTTTGAAGAAAACCAGTTGCATGCATTTATACTTTCAGAACTTCTTGATTTCGATTTTGTGGCGAAAGAGGTTGATAGATTCTTGCCATACATTGATAATTGGGCAACATGTGACCAGATGTCACCAAAAGTGTTCGCAGAAAAACCGGAAAAATCATTACCGTATATAAAAAAATGGATTAAATCAGAACACGTCTATACGGTGCGTTTTGCGATTCTTTGCCTGATGCGATATTTTTTGGAAGATAAATTTGATACCAAATATGTTAATATGGTTGTTAGGGTTAAATCCAAAGAATACTACATAAATATGATGCAGGCATGGTATTTTTCAACCGCAATTATAAAGCAATGGGACGCCATTTTTCCATATTTTGAAAAAGTAGCGTTGGATTCATGGACACATAACCGCGCGATTCAAAAGGCACTGCAATCGCGGCGCATTTCGCAACCAAACAAATCAAAATTAAGACAATTGTATGTGCATTAATTAAAAAATATCAATGCACACCAAAGCGCGCACACGCATATTATGGTTATCATTACGATTGCGCTGCCTATATCTTTTGCTTTTTTCGATAATGGGTGTTTGATTGGGCTGATTCTGTCGATGATGGTTTCTATGGCGGTGTTGACCAATTCGGCAATAATAATAAATGCCAAAGAAAACAACATTATTATACGCGACAATGTCGATACATCCAAAAAGCACGATAATATAATTGCCAAAACACACAAAGCAATATCTTGTCGAAATGCGGATTCCGATTTAAATGTGGCGATTATTCCATCAATGGAATGTTGAAATGCGCGGAATATGCGACGCAAGCCTTTATCAGATGATTTCATTTTTTATCCTTTCCAGTGGCAAGTTCATAGTATAGGTCATTTTTTTGTTCCATTTTAATTTGCAGTTCTGCATCAGAAAACCTTTCGCGTAGGGTTTTTGTGGTCCTGCATCGTGCACTTAATGATACCCCCAACGCCAGTTTGCATCCATCTATTTTTGCGCCGGCAGATTCCAACATTGTTGGGAAAAAGTCCATAGCAGATACAGGGCGGTGTAAATCGGAACCATCAAAGATTTTCGTGTTTATAAATACATTGGCCAAAGGTCTGTCCGATATAGTATTTAATTTTTTCATCAATGATCCCGAGTGTTGTTTATGGTCGTTCAAAAGTATTATAACGGCGGTTGGGTCCGCGTTACGAAACCATTTTACAAAATCATAGATAATTTTATCATCACATTTTGTAATGTCTTGCATGGTTTCTTGTTTGAATCCCATATTGCGACAGTAATCCGTAAAGAACCCTTCTAAATGGGTGTTGATTGTTTCCATAAATATGAAATACGGTTGTTTAGATTTTATTATATTTGATAACATGGGTTTAGACCATTCAAATAAAACACCATCATCAACACCCTTAAATGGTCTTTGTTTCGGGGGATTTTTTAATTCGGCATATATTTTTTCGCCGTCAATTACATGGTCAAAACCCATGTTGTACATAAAAGATTCTTTTTTGGAAAAATTCCCACTGGCCGGGAAAATAGACCATGTTTGATATCCGGCACGGTTTAATATTTTTCCTATGCCGTATGCGCCGGTCATTTTGTCGGTGTTTCGATAACTGGTATAGAAAAGTGGCAGGCCAGATACGAATCCAGTAATTGCGGCAATTGTATGTGACAGGCCAGATATAGAATGATAATTTTCAAATGATATATTTTTGTGTTCCAATTCGGTTATATGCGGGGTTAATACTTCGCCAAATTTTTCCTGGTCGCCATATACTTTTTCAATACTTTCCAACGCAATTATTAAAACATTTCTTTTTTGGGGCCATTGGATGTTTGCTTTTTCGGGGTCAACATATTCTGTTTCATAAAAATTTGATTTTGTAAAATTGAAAAAACTGCCGAATTGAACATTGCGTATGGCAATTTGTATGACCATAAACGCCGTATAACACCCGAACACCAATAATAAAATGTTTCGTTTGTATTTGAACCGATGACAAATAAATGTTCCCAATGCCGCATAAAATATGGAACGTAAAAGAACTTTGCGGACAAAAGACCACAGAATCTTGGAATCTGTGCCGCCAATTCCGGAATTTAATACTATCGCGATTTCATCAAAATTTATTCGCCCAAATTGATTATGAATCCATTTTAAAACCCATGCAAAAAATACGATAATAAATAACGAGATAAAAATTTTAATCAATTTTTTATTCATAAATCTCCTTTTAATATAATGATATAGGATTTTAATCATAATGCACGAAAATATCAATAAATTTGTATGCGCGAATTTGTTGTATATGGCTTTTTTCTTATTGTTTAGTTGTTGTATGTTTTGATACTATGATTGCCAAAGTCATAGAACAAAAGAGGGCGCAAAATGGATTTTTCTGGTATGTTAAAGACTCGCAGATCTGTGTACGGGTTGAACAAAAATTTGCCGGTATTTACCGATAAAATTATCAATTTAGTCCGCAATTCGGTACGTTATGTGCCGGATGCATTTGATATGAAAAGTCAACGTGTTATCGTTGTTATGGGTGATGCACATGAAAAATTCTGGAACGCAGTTTATGATGAATTGGTAAAATATACCGGTGGCCCAATTCCCCGTGAGCGGTTGGATTCTTTTGCGGCCGCGGCGGGAACAATTCTGTATTTTTTTGATTCGGCGGTGGTGAATGAAACGCGTGTGAAATATCCGCTGTATGCCGGCAATTTTCACGATTGGGTGATGCAATCGAACGGAATGTTGCAATTCGCAATTTGGACGGGTTTGGCGGAAATGGGTGTCGGGGCAAATTTGCAACACTATAACCCGGTCATAGATAAAATGGTTGCGCGAATGTTTGATTTGCCCGAAGCCTGGGTCTTGGTTGCCGAAATGCCGTTTGGTGGAATCGCAGAGCAACCATCGCCCAAGATGCCGGAAGATATCGATATTCGTGTGAAAATTGAAAAATAGGGTGGGGCGGTTTTTGCTTGATTTTTATGTTGGCGACTGTATAATCGGTGGGTGATTTACGAATTGCCCTAATAGTCTAGTGGTAAAACACGTCCTTGGTAAGGACGAGTCGCAAGTCCGATTCTTGCTTAGGGCACCACAAATGCATAATCTGTTTTGCGTTTGTTCGGGTTTTGGGGGTGGCGTTGATGTGGCCGACAACCACGGAGCCGGTTCCAAAAACAAAAAAGTGATAAATTCGGGTGGCACCGCGCATAGTTGAATATTTATGCGCCCCGAAAAAAAGTTGTTTAACCAATGGGTGCCAAAATCATTTGAATCTTGGTTGCCCGAAATAAAAAGGGAACAGAAATGTTATCACTGAAATCAAAATACAGAACGCACACATGCGGGGAACTGAATGCGAAAAATGTTGGTGAAACGGTGACGCTTTCGGGTTGGGTTCATCGTAAACGTGACCACGGGTCATTATTATTTATTGACCTGCGCGATAATTATGGAATTACGCAAATTGTTATGGACGGCGGAAACGAAGATTTGGAACGTGTGCGTCCGGAATCTGTATTACAGGTGACCGGGCGGGTTGTTGCGCGTGATGCGAGTCAGGTAAATGATAAAATTCCAACCGGTGAAATTGAAATAAGTGTTCAATCGTGGAATGTTTTAACATCTGCCGAAGTTTTGCCGTTCCAGGTTTTTGGTGATGATGAAACAAATGAAGAATTGCGGTATAAATATCGTTTCTTGGATTTACGGCGTGAAAAACTGCACCACAATATTTTAATGCGTAACAAAATGATTAAATGGTTACGCGATAAAATGTGGGAATTGGGTTTTTCAGAATTCCAAACCCCGTTGTTGACCGCGGATTCGCCCGAAGGTGCGCGCAGTTTCTTGGTCCCAAGTCGTTTACATCATGGAAAATTTTATGCATTGCCCCAGGCGCCCCAGATGTTCAAACAATTATTACAGGTGTCTGGGTTTGATAGATACTTTCAAATTGCGCCGTGTTTTCGTGACGAAGATTTGCGTGCAGACCGTTTGTTGGAATTCTATCAATTAGATTTGGAAATGTCTTTTGTTGATTTGCCAGATATTCAGGCCGTAGGCGAGGCGATAATGCCTGAATTTATACGGACATTTTTGCCGGGTGCGAATATATATCCGGAAATTCCGCATATTTCGTTTGATGATGCGATGTTGAAGTATGGCAGTGATAAACCGGATTTGCGTAACCCGATTTTGATAAGTGATGTGACCGAAATTTTCCGCGGATCAGATTTTGGAATATTTGCGAACGCGATAGAATCGGGCAGCGTCGTACGTGCAATTCCGGCACCAAACAGTGCGAACAAACCACGTTCTTGGTTTGATAAATTGGGTGAATATGCGACCAAAGAACTTGGACTTGGTGGATTGGGTTATATCGTCTTTGCCGAAGAAGCCAAAGGCCCGGTTGCCAAGAAATTGGATGCGGATCGTATTGCAAAACTGCGTGAAATTGCCGGCGATAATTCATCTTTGTTCTTTGTTTGTGATACGGTCGATGTCGCGTCCAAAGCGGCGGGCAAGTTGCGTAATAAATTGGGCGCAGATTTAGGTTTGGTCAAAGAAAATGATTTTGCGTTTTGTTGGGTTGATAATTTCCCATTCTTTGAACCCGATGAAGAACGGGGTGGGGCACCAATGTTCACGCATAACCCGTTTTCGTACCCATTGGCAACACTGGAAGAACTGTCTACGCGTGACCCGTTCACGATTAAGGCGGCCCAGTTTGATATGGTGTTAAATGGTATGGAATTGTGCAGTGGGGGATTACGCAACTATAACCCAGATATTATGAAAAAGTGTTTTGAAATTGCCGGATATCCAATCGAGGCGGTTGAAAAGAACTTTTCGGGTTTATACACATCATTCCAATATGGTGCACCACCACACGGCGGATGCGCGTTTGGAATTGAACGCTTGATTTCCGAAGTGTTAGGTAATGGTGACAGCCTGCGTGAGATTGTAGCGTTCCCGGCGAACCAACGTGGACAAGATTTGCTGATGGGGTCACCGAACGAAGTCAGCGAACAACAATTGCGTGACGTTCATATCCAGGTTAGAAAGAAAAATTAGTGGTTAGTCCGTCACGACTGCGGCGCGGCGTGCCGCGACGGGTGTTAGTGATTAGTGTCGCCCGCAATTGCGGGCGATTTTCTAATTAAAACTTATCGTGTGTTTTTATAAAACTGCGCATAAAGGCCGGGTCGAAATATCGCATCAATTCAGATATTGAATATCCGCGCCGGCCATTTGGTGCAACCGTTAATGATACCGTAACAGCATCAGGTGCAACCGCACGCATTGTTATATCAAATTTCGCATTCATTGCATTGTCTGTGATATCTAACATACCGACCGCGGTTGCGTGGCGTATGGATAATTCTATTGGTTTGGTCGTTGTGAAATTACCATTTTTATATTCGCCAATAACACGCATATTTTTTAACCGCGTTGTGCCAGATTCCAATGCAATCATAATACGGTCTTCTACATTTAATCGGGTAAGGTTATCTGTATCCATATAAAATTGGTCAATGCCAATCCCGGTAATGTATCCACCGTCAAATGTTAAATCCACATCGCCCATCATATTATACATTATATCGTGTGCAATGTGACCGTGGGTTTTAAGGTTTATTTCTGCGGTTATGGATGTGTCCGCGATATTCAGTGGGAATTGAGTGGACAATAAATTTCCGTTTACCAAGAATTTGTTTAATTGAATGAATATATCATAAGCCGAGTGTTCTTTGATAATTGTTGCCAACAAATTTCCGCGCGCGTTGTCGGTAATAGAAAACGTCTGTGTCCCAGATTTTAACGAATATACAAAATTGTTGTATGAATTGTCGCCGTATACCAATGTGTCGGCGGTCAAATATATATTTTTCGTAAATTCAAATGGTAACAGTATCGGTGAATTCGTAAGGAATTCTAATTCTTCATATCGTTCAAAAAATTCCGGCGTTAAAAATACGTCTATGTACAATTTGTCGGTGTGCAATGTTAATGAACGTTTATCCGCGTTTCCGGTAAATGTATGACCGGCGATTTTGATTGTTAAATCGGACACATCACCTTTGTTATTGTAAAAACCTGTTATTATGTATTCGTGACTGTTTATTGTTCGCAGGTCTAAATCAGGGAACCACCGTTTTATGTCTTTCCCAGATATGTAAAAGAAATTGTCGTGCAATGTCAAAGACCAATCGTTTGTATTCGGGGTGAATGAAAAACTGTCGCCGGACCATACCATATTTCCGGGCGCGTTTAGCATAAATTCCGGTAAAGATTTCATATGCGGATTTAACCAGGCAAGGGTTTTACCGTATATATAATCGTATGTTATATTTGAACCTTTGTTTGTTTTTGTGAATACACCGCCCATATTTGAAAATTTGAAATGTACGGTTGCACGTATTGCCCCGATTCTTTTAATATATGATTCTAATTCTTGTAAATCTAATTTGCGATTTGATGTGATATCTGCATCAAGTATTTTGTTTTTATATTTCAAACGGCCGGATATGTCACCATATACGAATTCTTGACATTCAAAATCATCATCGGTTCCTGAAAAAAGGCATTCTGTTTTTTTGTCGTCTATAACGGTTCTAATCATTATTTCGTGGCCGCCGTTTTTATCAATTGTTCCGCCGGTAAAAGAAGAAGAATCTGCGATAATTTTGTTTATTTGTATGTATTCTTCGGTTCCAACGGCATCAATTTTCACGTGTTCAAATCTGCGGTTGTTGAAAACCAGGTCTCCATAAAAATCAATATTTAATGTGGTGTTTTCCATCAATTTTGTTGGTTTTGATAAAAACGAAAAATCAAAAGATGTGTTGTCTGATGTCAAATTGATTGTGTGCCATCCGTTGGATTCTATGATTATGTTGCCACGAACATTATTTGCCACAATGTCTGTGAATTTGAATCCGTATCCACCATCCCAATAAAAGTTCGTTGTTAAATTAACATTGTGTGTTATGTTTGGTTCCGAAAATCCAAACCACGAATTTATCTTGTTTGTGTTTATTTCCAAGATACCGGCCGCACCGCCAGACGGAAAGTATTCGCCGGTAATATTCAATTTAAGATTTTTGTTTTTGATTTTGAATTCGCTTCCTTGGAAACTCATATCATACTTATGTTGGCCTGTACGAATTTGACCATCAAATGTTCCATTATAGAACATACCACGAATGATTTGATAATCTTTGCCCATAAAGTGCAATGTGGCATTATTCACGGCCATATGATATTTTAATTGCAACATAGAAAGCGAATGCAAGTCTATGTACGGCCTGTACACGGTTATTGTCCCCAGTTCCACATTTTCTAAATCAAACAAACTGGAAAATGGCAGGTTTACCGCAAGGATGTCTGTGTGTCCATTTGGGGTTTTAATATCGTGCGCGATGATATGGGTCGTTCCCAAAAAACCAAAGTTCACATTGCCGTTGATTTTCAAATTGACCCCCGTTTGGGCAAAAATGGCAGATTCAAGGTGAGGGCGTAATTTGTTCAAATTGATGAAATTGGGCGCAACCAACAGGCCAATGGCAATAATACCAATCGTAACAATAAATGCCCAGAATGTCCTGCGTCTATGGTGTGGCTTGATAATCATATTATTTTTCCCCCTCTTGTTTTTCTATTATAATGAATTATACTGGTGAATGTGAATAAAAAAATTTTTAATCTTGAAAGTAATTACAAACCAATGGGCGACCAACCGGCCGCCATTTGCGATTTGGTTCAAGGCATCAAAGACGGTCGCCAGTCTCAGGTTTTGCTTGGTGTGACGGGGTCTGGGAAAACATTCACAATGGCAAATGTTATTGCTGAACTGGGGCGGCCGGCATTGATTATGGCACCAAACAAAATTTTGGCGGCACAATTGTACACAGAAATGAAATCATTTTTTCCGCATAATCATGTGGAATATTTTGTGTCATATTATGATTATTACCAACCCGAAGCATATGTTCCAACCACAGATACATATATTGATAAAGATGCGTCTATAAATGAACAATTGGACCGTATGCGGCACAGCGCAACGCGTGCAATGTTGGAAGAACGCGATGTTGTCGTTGTTTCTTCGGTTTCTTCTATATACGGGTTGGGGACACCCGAACAATATTCAGAAATGAAATTGGTTTTGCACACGGGTGACATGATTGGGGTGGCCGACATGGTTCGTGAATTGGTAAATATTCAATACAAAAGAAATGACGTTGCACCATCACGCGGGGATTTTCGTGTTCGTGGTGACACGTTGGATATTTTCCCGTCACACAGCCAAGACCGCGCATGGAAAATTTCTTTTTGGGGTGATGAAATAGAAGAAATTTGGGAATTTGATACATTGACCGGTGCCAAATTATTCAAAATAGACCGGGTCGCGGTGTACCCAAATACACACTATGCTACACCGATGCCGTCAATTGTTCAGGCGATTGGTCAAATACGTGGCGACCTTAATGAACGGTTGGCATATTTTCACGAAAATATGAAATATGTTGAAGAACAACGTTTGCGCGAACGTGTAAATATGGACATAGAAATGATGGAATCAACCGGAACATGTCGCGGAATTGAAAATTATTCACGATATTTATCGGGCCGTGCACCCGGCCAGCCACCGCCGACACTGTTCGAATATTTGCCAAAAGATGCAATATTGTTCATTGATGAAAGTCATGTGACCGTGCCGCAAATTGGGGCGATGTCACGCGGGGACCGGGCGCGCAAAGAAACATTGGCGCAATATGGTTTTCGACTTCCTTCGTGTGTTGATAATCGACCGCTTACATTTGACGAATGGGATTCAATGCGTCCGCAAACAATTTTTGTTTCTGCAACCCCCGCAGAATGGGAATTGGCGCAATCGGGTGGAATCGTTGCCGAACAGGTTATTCGCCCAACCGGTCTTTTGGATCCGGAATGTTTTGTTCGTCCAATCAAGAATCAGGTAGATGATTTGCTGGGTGAATTAAAATCAATTTCTGGGCGTGCGTTGGTCACAACATTGACCAAAAAAATGGCCGAACAATTGACAGATTACTTGGTTGAAAACGGTGTGCGGGCGCGATACCTGCACAGTGATATCGAGACATTGGAGCGTATAGAATTGTTGCGTGATTTGCGTGTTGGAAAATTTGATGTGTTGGTTGGTATCAATTTGTTGCGTGAAGGTTTGGATGTTCCGGAATGCGAATTGGTTGCGATTATGGATGCCGACAAAGAAGGCTTTTTGCGTTCGGCGCGTTCGCTTATTCAAACAATTGGTCGTGCGGCACGAAATGCAAACGGTCGTGTGATATTATACGCGGATGTGATAACCGATTCTATGAATGCGGCGTTAACCGAGACGGCGCGCCGGCGTGAAAAACAAAAGGCGTATAATATTGAACACGGAATTACGCCAAAGACTGTGTCCAAGGCAATATTTGATGAAGTGACCGAAAAACAAGAAAAGGTTGATAAAAAACAAAGATTCTTGTACACCAAAGAAGGAATCAAAGATGCAGAAACATTGCGGCGCGAAATAAAAACATTGAATAAAAAAATGCACGCGGCCGCAGAAAATCTGGATTTTGAAACCGCCGCAGAAATTCGTGACGCGATTCGCAGGATGGAAGATGATTTGTTGGTATTGGAGTAAGATATGAAAACATTCGTAACGAAAAATATTGATGAAACGCGTGATTGGGCGCGTGATTTTGCAAAAAGTTTGCGTGCGCCGGTAACCGTTGCGTTGCACGGGGATTTGGGTGTTGGTAAAAGTGAAATTGCGCGGACGATAATTCAAACACTGTGTGGGACGAATACCGTTGTGCCAAGTCCAACATTTACATTGGTGCAAACCTATGTTGCGGGTGATAAAAGAATTTCACACTTTGATTTATACCGCGTTGCAGATGCGGCAGAATTGGTTGAAATTGGTTTGGATTACGCAATTCAAAATGATATTACATTAATAGAATGGCCGGATATCGCGACACATATGTTGCCAGAAAACACGATTCATATTAATATAGATGAATATGAAAATGGACGCAAAATTATTGTGCGTTAGTTTTTTCGGGCGGCAACAGTGATAAAACCGCCAATGGAAAATCAGGGGCGGATGCAAGGTATGAACCGCTTACCAATGCATCGGCGCCGGCGGCCCAACATAAACGGGCGGTTTCCGGGTTGATGCCACCGTCCACAGATATTGTGAATTTTAATCCATATTTTTTTCGTGTTGCATCTAACACGGTTATTTTATGCAGCACATCGCGGTCAAAATCTTGACCAGCGGCACCGGGTGCGACACCCATAATCATAACTTCATCTAATTCCCGTAAAATTGTTTTTAATAAAGACACCGGTGATTCAGGATTCAGTGCGATTCCAATACGGCGGTGTGCCGCGCGTACAATTTGTACCGCTTCGCGCAGGCCGGCGGTGTTTGTTGAAACAATTACCGTATCTGCGCCGGCATCAACCGCACTGCGGGCCCATTCGGCGGGTGCATCGGTCATAAGGTGAACATGCAAGTGTCCACCCCAAGATGCACGAATTTGACGCAATTCATCAATTCCACCCGCAATTTGATTGACATAAAGTCCATCCATAATATCAACATGTATGACCGAAATTCCGCCGGTTTGAAACATTGTATATGTTTCTGGGCGTGTCATATCAAAACATAAAGTACTTGGTAAAATTGGTATTTGATGTTGACGTTGTTTCTTTTTGCGTTTGAATATTTTCAGTATTTTATCTATACGATTTTGTACTTTCTGGGTACGTGCAATGTATGCGCGCCGGCGTGGTAATTCGCATGCCCATATATATTCGCCCAATGTGCGGACCGCCCAATCTGTATCTTTTTTGATAAATGGTATATCGAACGTGGATGCGATTAATTCGTCAATTCCGTTTATGCGTGTACCACCACCACTGATAATAATTTGTGTTGGTGAATATTTTTCAATATATTCGGTTGCATCATTTTTTATGCTTTCTATTAAATTGGTATAGAAGGGAACAACAATTTCGTTCACATCTGCACAGGAAAAAGCATATGAGGAATCTGCCGGACTGAAACGCGCCATTTCATTTGATTTAAGGTCCGCCGCCGCGCGTTTAATACGTTCGGCCTCGGCAAAAGGTATGTCAAGCCGGGTTGATATTTCAGTTGTTAAATCATTCCCGGCAATTGCGCGACCATTATACCAAACCGGTCCGCGGTCGGTCCATATGGACACGGTCGTATTTTCTGCACCGAAATCGATAAACATAATTGTTTGTTTTTTTTCACGATAAACGGAATTTCCCAAGAAATGCGGCGTATAGAACGCGGTTGATTGAATATGGGCGTGGCGCAAAAGTGTTTGTATTTTTTGCATATATTCATTGTCAAAAAATAATGCGGAAAACGCGGATACTAATTGTCGGTCACTGTGCCCAATTGGCGATAACATATTACGGATTTTTGGTGTATCATATCGCAATGGAATTATATGCATTGGATAAAATCCATCAGGCGCATCAATTTCGGCAATTTGAGATTTTATGTCGGCCGCGGTTATTTTATGGTCGTTTGGCCAAGTTGTGTTTTTGGCGGTCATCTTGAAATAAGATGGTCCAAAGTTCCCCGTTATGTATGCCGAACCAAAGTGTGTGCCAATTTGACGTTCTAATTCATCAATCACAGATTTTAATGCAAACACCGTATCAAAATCATCTATGGAATAATATGCGCTTTTGTCTATTTCTGCATTACGAATGCGATATGCCATGCCGCGGACACCGCATGACCCAATGTCCAAACACAGAAAAGATGAATCCAACATATTCATTTATTTGACCAAAATCCTGGCGCTATCGCGCATATCGATTGTTTTAAGATTTTTAGATAAGATATTATGCTTTTTGTCCAAAACAACCAGCGAAGCAATTGCCGCCACCGGGTCATTTTCCGGTAACATAACCGTAATGCCCCCGGTTGTCACAATATTCCAACGCCGGTCGTCAATCCATTCCATATAATCCAATTCACCGATAAGGTTTGTTGCGGCCTTGGTTATATCAGATATATCGTTTGGAACCGGCCCACGAAACATAACCACACCGGGTTTTTGTTCTTCCGATGGACTGTTGACCACGGTTCCATCCGCCGACAAAGGATAATAATATGTGCCATCCGTCCAACCGGCAACCGCACGATACAGGTGAACACGTACTGATAAATTACCATTCGGCATACGGCGCACCGCCGATTCGCGGACCCCGGGGGTGTTTAATAATCTTTCATTTATCAATTCCAAGTTCACAGAATATGCGTGTGTTCCGGGTGATACGCCGGTTGCGGCAACCATTTGGGTTAAATCTTTATTTTTCGTGTCCGCCGATATAGATATGTTGCGAACCGTGGATATCGGCCCGTATCCCATAAATGTCATAATTATGCGGGTTGCAAAGTATATCGCCAACAAAATGGCGGCAATAAAATAAAGCCAAAACCAAAGGTTACGTTTCATATGGCGTATTATAGCATACTTTATATTAAATGTAAAAGTGCGGGCGCAAAAAAATTACATTGCACGCAACAAATATCCGCGGCGAAACATACACCGGCGATACGAACCCACAGATTTAGATGTTGTGTTGCGTGGCACCGACAACAAGGCGCGTTGGCCGACATCTTTGTATTCATTTGATTGAAATGTCACCCAAAGGCCGTCCCAATCAGGCATACGCGTACTCTGATTCGGTGAAAGCAGTTTTGCAAGGCGCGACCGTGGCATATACGACGGTTGTGTTATCCCAAGGCATGCCCTGTGGTCGCGAACAAATTGTTCGGTCGTCACAGATTCATTTTCCCAATTCAAAATTGTTGCGTCATCAATACTGCCCCCATTGGGGGATGTACACGCGGTCAGGCCGAATAAACCGACAAATAAAAATATTTTTAACATTCTCATATTTCCTATTATAATTTAATTGCGTTTTGGTGGCAATAGTTTTTATAATGTATAAAAATGTATCGGGGGAAAAGATGGCGATAACAGTTCAAAATTTTATTAAATTGGCAAATTTTTATAATCAAACTGCAAAAACTATGTCTGCAATCTGCGTTAATAAGGGCGGAATTCCAATTGAAAATTATGTTGGACGTTTTTTTGCGGCGGACGTGTTAGAATTTGTTGTAGAATATGGTGAACGTTTGGTAAAATCATCTAAGAATGTGTCGCCGGATGTTGCTGCGGTGTTGGAACGTTTTCGTGCCCAGTTCGAACATGTGCGCGATTTGACGACACCTTCGGAAAAACCGATATATGAAATGACGTTGGAAGAATTTGAAAAGGTGATGAACATATAACCCGGGGTAGGCAAATGAAAAGAATTACGAATTTTGTTTTAATGTCTGTGTGTATTTTGTTGGGGGCGTGTATGCGCGATGATGCGCGTGACGAAAAAGTATATTATGACACAGTCCAGGTTATTGATAATTTGGTCATAGATGATAATTCTGTGCCAATTTTCCCAAAAAAGGCGGCGTTGACGACCGATACTGCGCGGCGGTTTTCGATTGAGTTGCCACGCCGATGCACAGTGAATTGGGATAATCAATCGGTGGTGTCCGTTGTACCGGATGAAAAGATTGAAATGGTGCGACTTGACCGGGGTGACGATTTACCGGAATTAAATGTGTCGGATTATGATTTTAGAAAACAGACTGTTGCAAACGCATTGAATAAATTGTTAGAGGGTGTTGATATCGCCGTTGTAGAAGAAGAACCGGGATATGAAAAAGTATCGGGGTCGGTTGCATCGGGGAACTTGGCGGATACGGTTGATTTGATTGCAAGACTTGGACGTATGTATTATTCGTATGATGCCGCAGGTGGTGAAATTAAACTTTCGAATCGGGCCAAATGGTTGATAAAAATGCCGGCGGAACAAGATATAATTATGGCGTTGTTGGATGCAATGCACGGCGCGGATGTAAGAAACCTTATTGTAGATTGGGCCGATAAAACCGTTGTGTTCGAAGGAAATTACCAAACCGAGCGCGAGGTTGCGCGTATAATCGCGGATATTGCGTCTAAAAAATATGTGTTGGCGTGGGATATGGATGTGTATCGTGTTTATCCGCGCACCGATAACCCGATTGTTTGGATGAATATGTTGCCGGCGTTTGGTGAAAAAAATATCAAAATGTCTGTGCCGGGTGTCGTTGGGCGTGCGTTGGTTGTTGGGCCAGAAGTGAACACAAAAACTTTGCAAGAATTTTTATCGCGCCAGGCCAATGTTGTCCTTATATCCCAGGGCCATTTTGTTGTGCCGGATGGTTGGCAATCGCGTTTTGATATTGGCCAATGCAGCAAGGAAGACCGTATAGAGACGGATTTGATTGTTGGGGCGACTGCTAAATATGGGGATTTTGCGGGTCGTCAAAAAATTGATGCGAAAATTGTCCTGCGGACCGGCAAGGGCGAATTATCTTCGTTCACCATACCGTCCAGCATCGGTGATAACTATGTCATCATTGGTATTCCAACGCATTCGTTTGTGACGACACCGGAAACATTGATAAGTCCGTTTGCAGAACTGGTTGTGTTTATGTCACCACGCATTGTTTCAATTGTGAATCCGGCGGATATCCCGGATGAACCGCAATTGGTGGGTGATGCGTTACGGAATTTCTTGCGTGATTAAAATTGAATGATAGAATAGGGAACATTATGTTCACAAAGTTAGAAAGAAAAATTGCATTTCGGTACCTGGGCGCGCGGCGGCGTGGGTTTGGTTCTGTGGTGTCGTGGGTATCACTGATTGGGATAATGTTGGGCGTTGCAACGCTGATTGTGGTTATGTCTGTTATGGGCGGTTTTCATGATACGTTGTTGTCGCGAATTGTCGGGATGAACGGCCATGTCGTTGTTTATCACCAAGATGGTGCAATCGCAGATTATGATTTTTTGATTGATAAAATGCGGGACAGTAAAACGGTTGCACGTGCGGTATCTTCTATTGTTCCAATCGCCGAAGGCCAGGTTATGGTGACACATGATGGGAATAATACCGGTGCGATGGTGCGCGGGATTCGAATGACTGATTTGGCGGCGAAAACGGTGACCGGCACGCGTATGTATGGCAAGGCATTAAATCAAATTCGTGACGGGGAATTGGTTGCGGGTGCATCACTTACACGCAATTTGAATGTACATATGGGTGACACGGTGTCTTTGGTATCGGCAAATGGTGCAACACCGACCGCGTTTGGAACCATGCCGCGTATCATGTCTTACCCGGTTATGACTTCATTCTTTATGGGAATGTATGAATACGATTCGGGTTATATATTTATGCCATTGGAAACGGCCCAAAAATACTTGAACCTTGGGGATGCGGTGACGCATATTGATTTGTTCTTGAAAGACCCCGAAGATACAACCGCCGTTCGCGAGGCGTTGATTGCGGAATTACCGGATGGTTATGTGGTGCGCGATTGGCGCGATTTGAATCGCGGATTTGTTGGTGCGCTTCAGGTTGAAACCAATGTTATGTTTTTGATTTTGATGTTGATTGTGATTGTGGCGGCCTTTAATATCGTGTCTTCGTTGGTTATGTTGGTCAAGGATAAATCCAAAGATATTGCTGTATTGCGCACGTTCGGTGTGTCGCGGCGTTCGATGATGAAGATATTTATTTTGTCTGGGACCAGTATCGGTGTTATTGGTGCAGTATTTGGGACTGCGTTGGGTGTGGTTGTCGCGATTTATATTGAACCGATTCGCAAATTCTTTCAATGGGCAACGGGGCGCGATTTGTTCCCGGCAGAATTGTATTATTTGTCTGAATTGCCGTCACGATTAGAATTTGCAACGGTTATTGGAATTGCAATACTTGCAATTGCATTGGCATTCTTGGCGACAATATACCCGGCATGGAAGGCCGCCAACACCGACCCAGTAGAGGTTTTAAGAAATGAATAGCAAAGGAATTGTGTAATGGTGTCGATATTGAATTCTTTATCACGGGCGAAACGGGGCGAAGTCGTGTTGTCGGTGCGTGATATTAAAAAAACCTTTGTCGAAGGGGGCCAGCCTTTACATATCTTGACCGGTGGTGGGTTTGATTTGCACAGGGGTGAAATTATTGCACTTGTCGGGCCATCGGGTTCCGGAAAATCTACATTGTTACAATGTGTGGGACTTTTGGATAAACCGTCCGGAGGCAGTATTTTGGTCGGTGGTACGCCGGTTCACACGATGAACGAAGAAATGCGTACTATGGTGCGTCGTCGCAAAATGGGCTTTGTTTATCAACGGCATAATTTGTTGTCTGATTTTACAGCCGTCGAAAATGTTATGTTGCCAATGTTGGCGAATGGTATGACCGAAGATGCGGCGCGTACGCGTGCAATGAAATTATTAAAATCGGCAAATGTTGCACACCGGGCTTCGCACCTGCCGGGACAAATGTCGGGTGGTGAACAACAACGGTGTGCGGTTGCACGCGCATTGGCGAACACGCCGGATATATTGTTGGCGGACGAACCCACCGGCAGTTTGGATCCAAATCACGCAATTTCGGTTTTTGAATTGTTATTGGATTTGGTGCGCAAAAACAAAATGGCAATGTTGTTTGTGACGCACGATATGTCACTGGCAAATCGTGCCGATAGACAAATCACAATTAAAAATGGTATAGTTAAATAGTAAAAGTCCAGGGAGAGAGAAATGAAAAAGAACAAGAAAATAATAGAGAATAGTTACGGTTATTCGCGCAGGCAAAAGGTTCTTGCGTGGTTGGCTTTGATTGGAATATTTGTTTGCGGTATGATGGCCGGTGCATTTATTTGGCAATCAAAAACTGGCTATACGGCGGATTCCGCCGTACAGACGGAAATAGATGCGTGTCAAAAACGCGAGAGCGCATTGTTGGCCAAACTAAATAAAAATATAGATGATTCGGATTGGCGTGCATACGAACAACACGAATATAATATGCATATCTATCAATTGTTAAGCAAAAACGGTTGTCCAAATAATAAGGTCGAGTATGCCCGTTTGGCGGAATCAGAAGAAAGCGTAGCCAGCGTTTTGGCAGAATTGGTTGGTGGAAACACCACAGAAAACAAACCCTGTGAAATTATAGAAAAAACATTGGCATACTATGTTTTTGCCGGATGTCGTGAACCCGATTGTTATTTGCATAATGCCGAAGTTTATTCAAAAATGGCGGAAGACGGTTGCCCGGAAAATTCGGAAAATTATAAAAAACTGGCATTGAATGAATTAGAAATCGCAGAGGGGATAAGAATAAATGAAGCCGATGTGGCAAGGGGTGAAATTCGTTCAACTGTAAATACATATAAAAAATTACAAATGCAAAACGAGGCGAAAAAATACCTGAACAAAGTTGAAAAATTGGTCAATCCGGGAATCGACTTTATTATGGAATTGCAACGCGTTATCGAAGAATAAATAAACCCATGGGGGGGCAATGAATATAAAAATTATTGGTGTAATTGGTGCATTGGTCTGTGTGCCGGCATTGGCCGATGATGTTGTTAATGATGTTATAGATGAAAATATCATCGAAACAGAAATTATAGACGAGGGCGCAATTGAAGATGTTCCCGCACCCCGTGCGGTTGTTGCGCGACTTTCCTGTGATGAAATAAATCAACGTGTCGATGAACTGCGCGAAGATGTCAAGGCCTATCCTGAATTGGCGGCAGATTTAGAGTATATGATCGGTCGTCAACGTACGCAATGTGCCGCGCGTGCAAAACGCCGTCCGGTGCATAATTATGAAAATGTGAATCCTGCGAAATATATTGAAGATGTCGTTGTTGAAGAAGAACCCGTGGCGGAAGAACAGGTTATAGTGACAGAAGAACCCAAACCGGTCGTTGAAAAAACACCGGAAGAATTGGCGGCCGAGGCCGAAAAAGTGGCGGAAAACCGCGCCAAGGGCTTATGCGATGATGGCGCAAAACCGAATCGATATGGGTGCTGTCCGGGTGAAAAGTTCAAGGAAATTTCGCAAATGAAATTTGCGTGTTGTCCACGCGAAGGTGATGGTGAGTGTATTGAACCACGAAAAAAATAACCGTCCGCCCAGATAGGCGGATTTTTTCATAAATAAAATTAAAAATTTTGTTTGGTATTAAACGGAATTTAAGCTGGTTATGTTGTGAAAATTATACCTAAATTATACGTAATAATAGGAATGTTTTACCCCGAAAATACTTTTCTGTTTGCGCTCGGTATTGGGCGGATTATATGGGTTTCACATAATTTTTATGGGGCTATTTACCTCTTTTTATATACCTGATACACAAAAACGGGATAAAACAAATTTCCCAGGAATGAATATAATGAGTATTGTTCAACAACAATTGAGGAGGTTGATATGACACATCAAGATATATGGCAAGCAATTGATAATTTCGCATTTCGGCATAATATGTCCTGTTCGGGATTGGCAAAATTTTCTGGATTGGACGCGACCACGTTTAACAAAAGTAAGCGTTGGTCAAAGTATGGTCAGCCGAGATGGCCTTCAACGTACAGTATTGCGAAAATATTAAACTCTACGGGGAAGACATTAGAGGAATTTGTAAAATGTATTTGCGATTAAATATTTTTGTTTACAAAGGACTTTATCTGTATAAGATATGGATATGTCAACATTAAAGAGTAAACTGATTTTATTAAAAGAGCTATTGGCACTGAAAGAGGTTGTTGATAAGGGCAGTATTCAAATCGCCGCCGGTGAAAACGGTATGAAAAATTCTAATATGTCCCAACTTATCAAGGATTTGGAGGACAGATTTAATACTAAACTTATCAACAGAAGTTTTGATGGCAGCCAGCCAACAAATTCCACCCAGATTATCTACAATGATATATGTGCCATAGAAGAATTGCTGAATAAAATTTTGGAAACTTTTGTCGATATGGACGCATTGTCTGGTTCTATGTCTGTTTGGACCGAAGAAGGTTTATTTGGCAGCTTTATTATGAAAGATTTATCCGAATTTTATGCTAAATACCCAAAACTTCGTTTGGAATTGTTAATGAGAAAAGATCCAGATATATCCAATATGGATGTTCTAATTATTAAACCAAAGTTGCATCCAAATATTCATGGGACGGTTTTGTTTAAATTTAAAACGCACCTTAAATTCTATGCCAGTAAAAAATATTTGGCTACGCGCGGGGTTCCAAAAAATATAAATGATTTATTGGAAAACCATGATTTATGTATGGTGTATCGATATATGAATTTGCCGGAATGTCAAAGTATTATAAAGCGCGCAAAGCATTTGAATACTATATCTGATTCATTGGCGTTGATATATCGTTTGGTTAGTGATGGCGATGGAATTACTGTTTTTCCATCATGGTTCCAAGAAAGTAATGAAAACTTGGTTTGTATAGATGACCTGGATTTTGAATATGAGATGGAAACTCAGTGTATGTGCAGGACGGAAATTGCCGAATCGCCAAAGGTGTTGGCATTTGTGAATTTCTTTATAGATTTCTGCAGCGGCCACAACGTGCCGATTGATATTTATTATTGATTGTTCCAAGCAAAAATACCTGTTGGTATTTACGCGCTATCTGTGACACAAATGTAAGTGCAGATCGTGATTGTCTGGGCGCGTAAAACCATTTTTTAACCAAAATTTAAGGGCGTCCAGGGCACTTTCACCACATAATTCACGGGATTGATAGAATTTTTTTAATGCGTTTACTGCGCTGGTTCCAATGCGTCTATATTTTTGATTTGGTTCGTAACTATGCCTAAACTTATAATTAACTTCGAAATATTGTATTAGTGTGTTTGATTGCTCGTCTTTGCACAGCGCGAGCGCCAAAAAATCATCTGTTTCTTGGAAGTTGTTTTGAATGGTGTTCGGTCCCACTAAAAAAAACAATCGTTGTGCATTACTTGAAAGCAAATTTTGTTTAGAAATCATATATTTTATCGCTGTTTTATATTCAAAAGGTTCGCAAAGCATATCGATTTTTGCCAATGTTTCGTTGTCCGGTTTTATGAAAAATTCCAGGAAATAACAACCAATAAATTCAAATTGCCCGTTTTCTTGCCGTATCAAAACAGGCGTATGGGTATCCAGTATGTTGTAATCTTGATATGATATTTTCATGGCTGGATTATTGCATAAAATGTGCATGAGTCTAGAAAAATTTGTTACGCTGGTTGTGGTGTGTAGGCGAAACGCGAGTTGAGGTAGAATTTTTTATTGCTTTTTATACGAATTGTTGATATTAATGTCGATATAAAATCGGGGGTGCGGGAGATTTTGTTTAAAAAGGGTATTTGAATGCAAAAAACAATTTCTTGCGAGCCGTTTTGTGTTGATGGTTATTTGATTGTTCCACAAGAAGAAAAGGAAATTACATCTGTTTACAATATCGTTAGTGGTGTACCAGTTTTGGATGCACATTTAGAAATTTGTGCATTGCCTAAACAAATTTCTTTCCGGCGTAAATTTGATAGACAGGTATTTGATATATTGAACAAAAGCGGTTTATACAGAAGTGAAAAATCAGTGAGAAGTAGTTTTTTTACTAAATTGAACGATAAGTTTGATTATTCTGTTTTACTTAGATTGTCAACGGCGCATTTTGTTCAATATCTGTTTAATTCCAAAAAATATGAAGTTTGTGGAGTTTATTTTGAAGATTTGTCGTATGATTGGCCTGAATATAAGTTATTTCAAGTAAGTAATGTCAGGACAGTTGGGGGAATAAAAGAATTTGAAAAAGAGATTCAAAAATCGGTAGAATGGCAAAGAAAAGTAAAAGAATTTAATGAAAAAATCAAATAATTAGGATGCCGCCATTAAATCGGCGGTATTTTTTTATATCTTGCCCACACACCACAACCACATTGAACGAGAGTATCAAGCGGAGCAGGTTATTGTTGCAAATCTAAATATTTTACCAGTTCGACAAGAAGTAGATTTTGCAAACGAAGTGCAGCGAAATCGTTACGATTGCCCCGCAGGCGATAGCCGAGGGAATGTTTTTAGCGATTTATTAGTAGTTCGAAAGTATGTTTGAGAAGACAAAAAATCGACTTTTAACTTTCGAACTTGTGAAATCTTATTTCTTTGTTCTCTGGAATGCGCACGGGTGCCTCGATACACAATTAGAAAAATCAAAAAAATCTTGTTCCTGCGATTTTTGTGATTTTTCTAATTGTGTATTCTCGTATTCGCCATGCGCGCCTTGGGCCGATGGCCCCCAAAAACTTCGTTTTTGCCCGGCACTGTGTGCCGCCGGCGCTCTTGCGCATCCGTGCGCGACCAAAAATTAAACCGGCAAAATGCCGGTTGAATTTTTGGTTGGAGTGTCTTAGCGTTTCTCGGACTCGTGATATCCTTGATTTGCTTACTGTTGGGAAGAATATACAGAACATTCTTGATAAGTATCCTGTATAATTTATTTTATGATTTTGCAGCGTGTATATTCTTGTCTTGCT
>JAFZUT010000019.1 GCA_017618175.1 Alphaproteobacteria bacterium | reverse complement strand
GTTCCATTCCGAACCAGACAGGGAAACCCCGTATCGCCGATGGTACTTTGGCTTAAGCCACGGAAGAGTAGGTCGTCGCCAGAATTAAACTCAATTTGATATAAAAACCGAAATTTACCGCCCACGTGGCGGTTTTTTAAGGCGATAACAAAAAAAGATAAAAAATGAAAAAATGGTTTCAATTTACAACATCTGGTCTGCGCAGAATAATAATTTCTGTGGAGCAAACCGACCGTGGCGTCGAAACAAAACGATACAGTTCGTTAAGTGAAATGCCACAGGGTGTTCGTGTTGAATATATCACGGATTCTATATCAAATGAACAGAAACCACTTACCATAGATGAAATTGCCGCCATACGCCGGGAATTACAGTTTATCATCGCAAACGGTTTTCGCACAAACGCGCGATAAACCTGCACTAAATTTCCCCGCCGCGCCTGCGGCGGTTTTTTGTTGCATTATAACTTTAAACTTTAAAATATCGTATTAAAAACTTTAAAATAAAACTTGAAAAACTTTAAAATAAATGTTATAATACTTTAAAATATTGGGATAACAAAGGGGAGAGAGGTGCGTATAGGTACGAAATTGATAACAGATTTTATAATAAATAATGTTGAATTGCATCCGATGGATATTGCGGGCTTTACGGCGCGGCATTTTGGGATTACCCCACAAGCGGTCTTGTTGCATATAAAAAAAATGGTATCGGATGGAGTTTTAATCACTGCTGGGCAAACCCGTGCGCGCAGGTACAGATTAAAAGATACGCGGTACGTGTATAAATATAAAATTGCCGACGGTCTTTCTGAAGACCGGGTATGGGTTCAAGATATATCTAAGCATTTTGCGAAATTTTCAGCAAATGTCTGGCATATATGGGACTACGCATTTTCGGAAATTTTTAATAATGCGATTGAACATTCGCGCGGTACCGAGATAAAAGTTGTTATATCACAAAACGCAATCAGTACTTCAATGTTAATTTTGGATAATGGTATCGGTATATTTAAAAATATACAAAATAAATTTGGGTTGTTGAATGAACATGAAGCAATTTTAGAGTTGTCAAAAGGCAAACTGACCACAGATAAAAAAAATCATTCAGGTCAAGGAATATTCTTTACATCACGGGCAGTTGATCGTTTTGTTATAGAATCTCATGGTATATTATTTGTTCACGATACCCGCATGGGCAAAAAACCTGATATATTGTTTGATTCAATGGATGGTGCACCGAATCACAATGGTACAGCGGTCTTTATGCGCCTGAATAATACCAGTAAAAATATTTTGTTAAAGGTGTTTGATGATTACACTGTGGATGATTATGGGTTTGATAAAACAGTTATACCAATAGAATTGGCACAATATGGTGACGATTTTTTGGTTTCGCGGTCCCAGGCGCGCCGAGTACTAAGTCGTGTACAATTGTTTAAACATGTTATTTTTGACTTTAAAAATGTTCCACAAATTGGTCAAGCATTTGCAGATGAAATATTTCGTGTTTTTGCAAATGCTCATCCGAACATAAAAATTCAATACGTCAACGCAAACAAAGAAGTTGAAAGTATGATTCTGCGTGCCAAAACATCAAATATAGGGGAAATATAATTTCATGATTACCGAAAAGAAACCGTATTTATACCATGGTTCAGTTAGAAAATTAAACGTAGGTGATAAATTACTTTGTCATACACAGTATAATCACAATTCAAGCGACACTGTTTTCGGTGTTTTTGCTACGTCTGATTTGGACAGGGCAAAGTATTTTGGTATTATAAATTGTGTCAGGGCAAATATACCGAATACCAGAAGTAGAAAATCAAAGAAGAAATTATATCTTGAAGATATTAGGCCGGATATAATCAAAAAATTTTATATCTATTCTGTTGAAGCCAAGGATTTTGTTTTGGATGATGTGGACGAATATATTTGTGACCATGATGTTGTGATTTGTGATGTTGTCGAATTTGATTTGATAACCACTTTGAAACAAGAAGGTTGGGAAATATATAAAATTCCTCATGTGGATAAAAAACTGTCGGTTTCGCAACAAATAGAACAAATGACCGAATTTATAAAATCTGGTCAGGCATACCGTGTAGATTTGTCCGAAAATACGCAAAAAATAAATACATACCGAAAATTTCTTAATATCTATGCCAGTGGCGATATGAATAATCCAGAATTTACGATTGTTCCCAGGAAAAAATAAAGTTTTCTTTCAAGATATGCTGAACCGCCGATGAAATCGGGCGGTTTTTTGTTGCAATGGGTTTTTTAGGTGTTATTATCAAATTAAGAACAAACCAAAAGGAGTGCAAAATGAGTGCGAATACTTCTGTGGTGTGTCGCGGACTTAAGACTTTTATTGTTGTGAATAACCCATACATTATGACCGTATTGGAACAAACACGCACGGGCGAAACAATTAAACGTGTGTATTATTCCCCAAATGATATATCACCCGAAGACCGAAGGGATTTCTTGTTGGCGCGCATTGTTGATAAAGTTTGTCAAAAATATAGATAATTTTTGTCCGTCGCATTGCGGCGGATTTTTTTTGACCATAACCAACCAAAAGGAAACCATATGAATGACCCGACAAAATTACAACAAGAATGTCTAAACCGTCTTAAAAATTGGCCGCGTCGTAAATATATTAACCGCCAAGGTGACAAATTGGAATATAATGGTGTCTCAATAGAACAGGCGGTCGGCAAAAATCAATACAACGATGATATAACGGTATATAAAATTACGATGGATGGGGTGTTGGTTCCAAACAATATGGATATTGATTTGATGTGTGCAGCCATATTCCGGCGATGCCTTAAAATAGATGTGGTCAAACGTGAAAAAGCCAAAGAAATATTACTGGCCGGTGGTTGGTATCTTGGAATTGTGGGGTTGTTCACGGCGTTATTTGTGTTCGGGTTCAAGAAATGCGGTGGATATTGTCCCCCAGATGTATACGAATATGATATATCGCAAAACAATCGAACAGATATAAAACCCATGGATGTCCGATTGGCTCATAATAAATTGGCGCAATGGGACGATTTATACGGTCGCGCCCGAATTGCGAATTATAACAACGCGCCACCAAAAACGCGCTAATATATTTTGCTCGGTTGAACGCGCATTTGTTGCTTGACAATGTGCGGTTTTGTGCTATGTTTATCGCGTTGATGGGTTTCATATAGGCAAAAAAAGGGTAAAAATATGAAAAAAGCATTATTATTATCGTCTGTTATTGCGATGGTGGCGACGGCCGCAAATGCGGATTATCGTACCGTTTATACAAATAATTGTGATCCACAAGCAATGCACGCATTGTTGGAACGCGAAGCGAACGCGCATCGTGCCGTTATAACCGAGGTTATTTGCACCGCGGCGCGTACGACCGCCGAACCCGTTATGGTCAGCGAACCCGTATATGAACCGGTTTATTTTGAACCGTCATATGAATATATTCCGGTTGTTGACTGTGTGCCGGGCCCAATTGCGTGTCCGTGCAGCACATGTGCATGCTAAATCAGTAGATTTCCCACACACCCTTTTGGGAAGTTGCCTTGCAAAAAAATAAGTTTGTGATATCATCACAGAAAACAGAAATCCATCAACATGAAAATTTATTCTAACAAAGTATTTTATTTGATTGGCGGCCCCAACGGCAGCGGCAAGACAACGCTTGCGCGTGAATTGATTGGTGACCACCCCGAGATATCTTTTCTTAATGCCGATGATATTCAACGCGAAAACAATGTGACCGCGGGTCGTGCCGGTATGATGTTGTTGGATAAAATGGAAGAAATTTTCTCGGCGCATGCATCGTTTGCATTTGAAACAACGTTGTCGGGAAAATTGCACAATAAATTCATCAAACGCGCCAAAGCCGATGGATATCAAATAGTATTTTTATATGTGATTTTATCTTCGGTGGAACAAAATTTGGCACGCGTGCGTCAACGTGTCGCCCTTGGTGGACACAATGTTCCGGAATCTACCATACGTCGTCGTTACAACAAAAGTATTTTGAATTTCGAACCGGTTGCAAATATGGCCGATCAATGGGAATTATATTACAACGGTGATAAAAAATACGAATTGTTGGCACGTGGTGTCCACGACCGTGTTGATATAGTGAATAATCCAAAATATAAATCCTTTGTTGAACGCCGCGCAAAAATATTGTCGGACCATTTGTTAAACTTGGCACAGCGTGGTTCCGAAACTGCACGCAATATCGCGCTAAGTGCCGGTGTTCCGGTCGTGTCGATTCAGCGATAATCATCATTTGAATATATTTTTTCACGAATCGCCATCACGATTTTTACTAGAACGATGATGAAAACCGGCGGAAAACCACTGGTTTTTTGTGCAAACTGGTCAAAAAAAGGTACCTTTTTGTCCACCACTTTTTTTAGAAAGTGCGATTCAGTAAAATCAATGACTTACAAAATCTTGCAGGGTGGTCAAAAAAAGGTACCTTTTTGTTACACTATAATCTAAGGAATAAAGGGGAAAATATGAACAAAACTTTATTATTCGGTGCAATTGCGTCAGTTTTATCAATCAACGCATACGCAACCACTTCAACCGTCACATCACGGGATTATGTGGATGCTGCGGATGCATTAAAACAAGATAAAATAGTCGGGCATTTACAATATGCTATGGATTCTGTTATAACAGACTCAACAAATGATGGGGTGGTGGATAAACGTTTAGTTTTGGGCTCGGCTAACTATTTTACCACTTCAAGTTTGGCCAACTTATTAATCTCTGGGCAACTTACGCAAAATCCAAGCGGGCAGATACAAGAGTATGTAGAAGACGGTGAATTCAGTTATGATGATTTGCGGAAATCGTTGGTCCAGGCAGATATTTTAGAATATGCATTGGATGTCCTTAATGCTAGAGTGAATTTGAAAAGAATGACCTGTGCGCAATATATCGATGGTGCCACAGAAACCCCTGAAAATTGTTTGTTGTGGAATGTTCTGGATTAGTTGGTCAGTGGTTAGTTCCGGCATGACCGCGCCGCGGTCGTGACGGAACTAACCACTATTTTTCTCTTGCGTGCGATTCACATTTTGTTCTAAGATGGGGTAAGGAAGGAAAGGAACATGAAACAAAAATTAGTTTCTGGGTTGGGGATTTTATTGGTTTTACCGGCGTTTGCGGGCGCACGATTGCCCGCGGTGAATACCGCAAAAACGGCGGTCTCTGCGCGTGCACAATATGGCGCGCCGGTTCCGGTCGTTGCAAAAAATGTGACCGCACAACCGGTCGCGGTCGAAAGTACTACGCGCACGGCAACCAATAAAAAACGTGTTGTTGCACGCACGGCAAAATCAAAACCCGCGCCGAGTAAAAATATTTCGGTGGACACGGGTGAAAAAATCGCGGCGAACAATGAATACCTGATTCCAAATCGTCCAAGTCCGGATTTGTGGGCCAAGAACGATACGCCGTTGCGTATGCCGCGTGCAAATGAATTTTCTGTGATTACTTCGAATGATGCGTTGCCCGAAGAATATATTGCCACGGCACCAATCGAAAATGAAGTGGCAAAATTGTCCGCAAAAACATCTTCGTTGGATGCACAAATTGCGCGGTTAATGGAAATGCAAAAACGCGCGGATGAATCAATCAAATCGCATCGTGTATCGACATCACGCCCAGAAGAAAAAATCGCCTATACGGCAGAATCCGCCGTATTGCCGGAAAGCGTCACCAAACCAAATATCACAAATACCGATGATGGTGTGCACATTGCGCGCGTTGTTGTTCCGCGTGACGATTTGATTGGTGGCGATGTTGTGCGGCGTGCGGTTAAAAAGGATAACGATACAAAAATCAAAGAAGTTCGTGAAGATATGACAAAAATGTCGCCGGCGGAATTGCGGCGCGCGTTTCGCAAAACATTCTTGTCGGAAAATAAACACCTGTCCACATATCCAATTGATGACAGGTTTGATGTGGCCAGTGATATAGGCACATTTGCCGAAGGTTTTACTTCGGCACGCGATTTGTCCGAAGATGCAGAAAAGATAAGACCGTTGGAAATCAAAATCGGTTTCAAAAATTCTGATTCCGCGTTGTCACGCGAAAATTATAATTTGTTGTCTGAATATGCGGGCATTGTTGTCGCGAATCCAAAGCGCGCAATTCAGGTTGCAATTCCGGTTGGCGCAACACAAACCGCCGATGCACGCAAATTGGCGGCACGCCGTTTGGCAATTGTGGAACAGGTTCTGCGCGATACCGGTGTTTCTGAACAACGCATAGTTCCTGTGTTATCACAGCGTGATGAAGAAGGTTTTGTGCTGCGTATAATTTCAAATGAGCAATTTGAAACATTGACCAAACAAAAACGCAATATGTTTGGTGATACTGTTGGTTCCAAAACGTATAAGAGTATGAGTTGGTAATTGTCGATTATATCCCGGGTCATAGAATTTTTATTTCCGCCGGCGTGTCCAATATGTGGTGCGCCGGTTAAAACACACGGCGAATTGTGTGGTGATTGTTGGTCGTGCTTTGATTGGATTGACGGACCGCATTGTGCACGTTGTGGGTATCCTTTTCCCGATGGTTATGAACCCGATGCTAATGCAATGTGTCCGGTATGTGCGGCCGGCAAAAGTGATTTAGAATATGTGCGTGCCGCATGTATATATGATGATATGTCGCGTTCGGTTATGTTGCCATTCAAACATGGTGGTCGCATAAAGTTTGCGCGATTTATGTCGCGCGCAATGATTTGGGCGATGCGAGATATTGATATTTCGCCCGACTTGGTTATGCCGGTGCCATTGGCGAATCGGCGTTTGTTTCAACGCGGTTATAACCAGGCAACTTTGTTAAGTCGTGAAATTGCGCGTGCATACGGTGTGCCAATTGACTTTGACAGTGTGCACCGCAAATATCGACCAAATATGGGACATAAAACGCACGCCCAACGGCACGAACATATTCGCGGTGTGTTTAATGTTATGTGTCCAGACAAAATTCGTGGCAAAAAGATATTGTTGGTTGATGATGTTATGACATCCGGCGCAACATTTGATGAATTGGCACGCGTTCTGCGCCGTGCGGGCGCGGCGGAAATATATGGTGTGGTATTTTGTCGTGTCGTCCGCGCAGAATGATTTAGATGCTTGAAATTCATTTTCTATTTGATATTATTTGGTGAAAATAAACAAGGGTAAATATAATGAATATAGAATTGGGTAAAAATATTGCACCACGTGACATAGAATCGCGGATTCAAAAATTTTGGGATGAAAATAATTTCTGGGATAATGATGTAAATTCCAAACAAACGCCGTTCTGTGTCATGATGCCACCACCGAATGTCACCGGAAATCTGCATATGGGACACGCGTTGGACAATGTTTTGACCGATATTATTTGCCGTTATAAACGTATGTGCGGGTACGATGTGTTGTGGCAACCGGGAACCGACCACGCGTCTATTGCAACCCAATTGTTGGTTGAACGTGATTTATCGAAACGCGGAATAAATCCGCACAGTTTATCTTTGGATGAAAAATTGGCCACGGCATGGAAGTGGAAGGCTGACAAGGGCGGCCAGATTATGAATCAATTGCACACACTTGGTGTGACACCGGTATGGCATCGCGAAAGGTTCACAATGGACGAAGGCTTGTCACGTGCGGTGACGGGGTTGTTTGTAAAAATGTATCGCGAAGGTTTGATATATCGTGAAAAACGTCTGGTAAATTGGTGCCCGAAACAGCAAACATCTGTTTCGGATTTAGAGGTTGAAACCCGCGAAGAACACGGCAAGTTTTATTATTTTAATTATCCATTGGCGGATGGCGGATTTGTTGAAATCGCAACAACGCGTCCGGAAACGTTATTCGGTGACCAGGCAATCGCAATTCACCCTGAAAACGAAAAATTGAAACACCTGATTGGGAAGAAAGCGATTATCCCGTTGACCGACATTGAAATTCCAATTGTTGGCGATGTTCACGCCGACCCCGAAAAAGGAACCGGTGCGGTGAAAATTACGCCGGCACACGACTTTGATGATTACGAGGTTGGTTTGCGTCATAACCTTAAATCGGTTTGTATTTTGACCCCGGATGCAAAATTGATAAGTGCATTTCCGGTTCCCGAAAAATATTGGGGTATGGACCGGTATGCCGCGCGCAAGGCCGTTGTAGAAGATATTGAATCCGCGGGTTTGATGACCAAAATAGAAGATAAAATTATCCCAACACCATATTCACAGCGTGGCGGTGTGCCGGTTGAACCGATGTTGACCATGCAATGGTTTGTTGACGCCGAAAAATTGGCGAAACCAGTAATAGACGCAGTCGAGGCGGGCAAAGTCCAATTCTTGCCGGAACACCGATACAATTTGTTTATGTCTTGGATGAAGAATATTCGCCCGTGGACAATTTCACGTCAATTGTGGTGGGGACACCATATACCGGCATGGTACGATGCGGACGGGAATGTATATGTTGCCGAAACCGAAGAAGATGCAATCAAACAATCGGGGGGCAAGGCACTGACGCGCGACCCGGATGTGTTGGATACATGGTTTTCTTCTGGATTATGGCCGTTTTCGACACTTGGGTGGCCGGATGAAACGCCCGAATTGAAACGTTATTACCCAACGGATTTATTATATACGGGTGCAGATATTATCTTTTTCTGGGTTGCACGTATGATGATGATGGGAATTTATGTAATGGGTGATATCCCAATCAAAACCGTTAATTTCCACGGTCTGGTCCGGGACAGCAAAGGTCAAAAGATGTCCAAGACCAAGGGCAATGGTGTTGACCCATTGGATGCAGTTGAAAAATTCGGTGCGGATGCGTTGCGCTATTTCGTGTCAACCGCACCAATTGGAACCGATATTCGTTACAGTGAAGACGAAGTGAAACGCGGTTCTAAATTGATGACGAAACTTTGGAATGCGGCAAAATATGTCTTGATGAATTTGACAGACTTTGAACCGATGGGTCGCGCGCCGGCGGTGGCGAATCGCCCAATCGAAGACCGTTGGGTTTTGAACGAATTGAATAAAACGGTGATCGATGTTCGCAAAAATCTTGATAAATACGATACTTTTAATGCACGCTGTGCCATAGACACATTTTTCTATGACATTTTCTGTGATCAATATTTGGAATTTATCAAAGACCGTTTTTGGTCGCCGGAAAAATATGGTCCGGAATCGAAATTATCGGCCCAATGGACATTGTGGACGGTGTTGCGCGCAATAATCGGTCTGTATGCGCCGTTTATTCCGTTCCTGACCGAAGAATTATGGCAACGGATATACCAACCGTATGAGGGCGGTAAAACACTGCACAGAACCGAATATCCGTCTGTAAAGGATGAATATAATACGGATGTCGCCGATATGCAGTATGCAATCGATACGATTCATGCTGTTCGGGGCCTGCGCACAGAACGCAAGATTGGAAATGGTGCAAAATTGGAAACATTGACCGTTTTGCCGGATGTTCCAGAAATTTTGTACGAATTGATTAAATCTGCGGCGCGTGCGAATAACATTGTTACGGGCGATTCGGTGGACTTTGTTGTCGCGGACCAAAGGTAAAATAAAATGGCGAATGCAAAATTGGTTGTTCGGCGTGAATTACAGACCTATCAGTGTGACAGGTACGGTAATATGCGACCCGGCATTTTAATGAATGAATTGCAGGGTATGGGCGATACACATGCAGAAATGCTGGGCGCCGGGCGGACATTTATTCACGAAAACAATATCGCATGGGTTGTGACGCATTATTTGGTGGATATTGTTGAAATGCCGCACAATGGTGAAATGCTTACATATTCATCGTGGCCTGCGGTCCAAGATAACCTGCGGGCGACACGTGATTTTGAAATTCGGGGCGTGGATGGTCGATTGTTGGTGCGCGCAACGTCACAATGGATTTTGATAGACCTGGACCGGCGCCGCCCGTTGCGCCTTAACGAGTGGTTGAAAATGGATTGGCCGACCGATGTTGTGCGTGCATATGACCGGAAATTTGAAAAATTTGCAGATTTCGAATCGGAAAAAACACACGTGTTCAAATGCCGATTCGATGATATAGATGAAAACCAACATATAAATAATGCGGTCTATGCGGTGTGGGCAACGGAAAGCGCGGGTTATGCATATCGCGATTCGCACGAATTGTGTGGCATAGAATTGAATTACAAACACGAAATTGCCCCAGATACGCCAGAGGTTTTTATTGATGTAAAAATTGATGGGTTAAAAACATATCACCGCATTCGCACGGGTGATGATATTGAAAACGCCCAGATAGTTTGTTATTGGAAATCAAGAAAATAAAAAATGCCGACATTTTGTCGGCATTAAATTTCCTGTTTGTTTTATTGGACCCAAATTTCGGCAAATGCGGTCGGTGTGTTTGAACTTGGTGCGCCCGCCGCAACCGGAACGGTCACATACGCCGCCGACACGTTCGCATTTGCATCGCTGCCGGTGTATGTCAAAACCTTGCCGTTTGCAACACCGGTAGATGGTTTTGTTTGTTTATTGGCAAATCCATTGACCGCGACATCCGCACTTGTGCCATTGGTGTTCACCGAAACCGTACCTGCGGTGGAACCCGTTGCCACGGCGCGAACACCACTGTTTGTAAAGTTCGTTCCCGTAAGCGTAACACCGTCACTGCCCGTATAGGTTGTATTGTTATCTGTTGGAACCGCCCATTGTCCCGCGCCGTTCAAGAACTTTGTGTTGTCTGTGGCGGCCGGGGCCGGTACCAAACCAGACGCGCCGGCATTTGTTCCATTTGCACCGGTCATTGTGGTCGGCAATGCGTTATTAACATATGTTTTTACCGCCCCTGCGGTGGGTATCTTTGCAAAATCCGTTTCACCAGAATCCGCATTCGCCAAGGTTCCATCTGTTGTCGCGTTTACATCAATATTTACATTATTGGCACCCGTCGTCACAGTGGTGTATGTTCCATCAGCCAAATTTTTCCACGTGCCACCCGCCACACCAACGCTTGTTGCAGTGGAAACTGGTTGTTTCCCAGATATATCAACACTAACATTGCCAAGTTCCAAAACACCAGAAGAACCAACAACCAACGCCTTACCGACATTCGCATTGTTCGTTCCAACACCTTGATTTTTGGCAACTGCATATTCTTTGACGGCCGCAGCAGATGGATACATCACCTGGTCTTGGCCGGCGGCACTGCCTGCGGTCAAATCACCAATCTTTTGACCAGATGTTGACGTCCCATTTAATTTATTAGACAATTTTTCGTCCAATGCATCTTGTATATCAACATACGTTTGGCTTGTGACAATGGTGTTTGCAGACACCAAAGAAGGCGCCATAGTAAACAGCGCAACCAGCGAAAGTCCCCCAAATTTTCGCAGATAATACATGGCCTCCCACTTCCTTACCATATCAAAATCCTTTTACCTTTCTGTGTAATAGTATCATTTCGTGTGACCTTTGTAAACAACAAAATCATACAAAATGAATTTTTTACATACATTCCGTGCACCAAGAAAAACATAAAATAAAATTGGTGCACGAAATGATGCAAAGTTTGTTTGTTGTGTTGTTGTACAAGAATTATACCATAAAAAAGCCTTTTTCTAAAATTCAAAAATGAAATTATTTGAAAAAAATCTTTTTTTGTTTGCTTTTCTTATATTTTTTTTGAAAAATGTGCGCGCAAAAATAACAACAAAGGAGAAACAATGAGCAATAAATGGGTATATACTTTCGGTAACGGTCACGCCGAAGGCCGTGCAGATATGCGCAACCTTTTGGGTGGCAAAGGCGCAAATTTGGCCGAAATGAATTTGGTTGGTTTGCCTGTGCCGGCGGGGTTCACCGTTACGACCGAGGTTTGCACGTATTATTATGAACACAATCAAACATATCCGGCGGATTTAATGGACCAGGTTCGTGCCGGTATTAACCACATTGAATCTATTATGGGCAAAAAGTTTGCCGATATTGAAAATCCTTTGTTGGTTTCGGTGCGTTCCGGTGCGCGCGTGTCTATGCCGGGTATGATGGATACAGTTTTGAATTTGGGTTTGAACGATGAAACGGTTCAGGCGTTGGCCAAGATTTCTGGCAATGAACGATTCGCATACGATTCGTATCGCCGTTTCATTATGATGTTCAGTGATGTTGTGTTGGGTGCCGATATTGACCTGTTTGAACATACTTTGGAAAAAATGAAAGAATCCAAGGGATATAAAGTCGATACAGAATTGACCGCCGATGATTTGAAACAATTGGTTGAACAATTCAAAGAAATTGGTGTCAAAATCGGTAAAGTTTTCCCCCAGGATCCATGGGAACAATTGAAATTGGGTATCGGTGCGGTGTTCGGTTCGTGGATGAGCAAAAAGGCCATCACATACCGCAAATTGAACAATATTCCGGGCGATTGGGGTACCGCGGTCAATGTCCAGGCAATGGTGTTCGGTAATTCCGGTGATGACAGTGCGACCGGCGTATGTTTTTCACGCGACCCGGCAACCGGCGAAAACAGATACTATGGTGAATACTTGATAAATGCCCAAGGTGAAGACGTTGTTGCCGGTATTCGCACACCCCAACCAATGAGCAAAGACGATTCGGGTCGTGTTTCTTTGGAAGAGGCAATGCCGAATGTGTACAAAGAACTTTGCGATGTTCGTGAAAAATTGGAAAAACATTACAAAGATATGCAAGATATGGAATTCACAATTGAACACGGAAAATTGTGGATGTTGCAATGCCGTAATGGCAAGCGCACTGCGGCGGCGGCGGTTCGTATGGCGGTTGAAATGGTTGGTGAAGGGTTATTGACCAAGGAAGAAGCGATTCTGCGTGTTGGTGCCGACCAATTGAATCACTTACTTCACCCAATGTTGGATCCGCGGGCCGAAAAGAAAGTTATCGCAACGGGATTACCGGCATCCCCGGGTGCCGCGGTGGGAATGGCGGTGTTCTGTGCCGAAGACGCAGAAAAATGGGCGGCCGAAGGCAAGAAAGTTATGCTTATCCGCGTTGAAACATCACCCGAAGATATTGCCGGTATGAACGCGGCCCAAGGTGTTATTACTGCGCGTGGTGGGATGACTTCGCACGCGGCGGTGGTTGCGCGTGGTATGGGAACCCCGTGTGTTTCCGGTTCGGCTGATATCAAGATTGATTATGAAACCAAAACAATGAAAACGACATCTGGTGCGGTTATCCACGAAGGTGATTGGGTTTCCATTGATGGCGCCAAAGGTCAAATTATCGAAGGTCAAATTCCAACGGTTTCGGTTGAATTGACCGGGAACTTTGGGACATTAATGGGTTGGGTTGACGAAATCAAAACTTTGACCGTCAAGGCAAATGCCGAAACACCAAAAGACGCGAAACAGGCGCGCGACTTTGGTGCCGAAGGTATCGGTTTGGCGCGTACAGAACATATGTTCTTTGACCCAGCGCGAATCCAAGATATGCGCGAAATGATTTTGGCCGATGACGAGGCCGGTCGCCGCGCGGCATTGGCGAAATTGTTGCCGTATCAACGTGCGGACTTTATCGAATTGTTCAAGATTATGGATGGGCTGCCGGTCACGATTCGTCTTATTGACCCACCATTACACGAATTCTTGCCACATACCGATGCAGAAATTGCCGAATTGGCGGCGCACATTGGTAAAACGGTTGAATTTGTTAAATCGCGTGCCGATGCATTGCATGAACAAAACCCGATGTTGGGTCATCGCGGATGCCGTTTAGCAATTACATATCCGGAAATCTGCGAAATGCAAACGCGTGCGATTTTGTCGGCGGCGTTGGAATGTAAAAAGAACGGCGTTTCCGTTCATCCGGAAATCGAAGTTCCATTGGTTGGGTCGAAAAAAGAAGTCGATATTGTTAAATCTGTGATTGATGCAACGGCGGCATCATTGTTTGCAGAACTCGGCGAATCGGTTGAATACACCGTTGGTTCAATGATTGAATTGCCGCGTGCGGCACTGCTGGCAAACGAAATTGCGGAAAGTTGCGAATTCTTTGAATTTGGAACAAACGATTTGACGCAAACAACATTGGGTATGTCACGTGACGATACCGGTAAAATCTTGGATGAATACCGCGCACGTGGCGTCTATGTTGCAGACCCGTTTGCATCGGTTGACCAATTGGGCGTCGGGTTGCTGATTAAAGACGCGGTTGCCAAGGCGCGCGCGACCAAGGGCGACAAAATCCACCTTGGCGTTTGCGGTGAACACGGTGGCGACCCAGACTCGATTGAATTCTTCCACAAATGCGGATTCAATTCTGTGTCTTGCAGTCCGTTCCGCGTGCCAATCGCACGCCTTGCGGCGGCCCAAGCGGCGGTTAAATTCCCGCGCAAATAGAAAAATGCCCTTCGGGGCATTTTTAGTGGTTAGTGTTAGTGGATAGTGGTTAGTGAAAACGGCGCATCGCGCCGTTTTCTATTTGTGTTTTGGGGATACGCGTCGACATCGCAATAAACAAAACCCGTGATAAAATACAGATTGTAAAATATTGTCCGGAATCACTTCTTTACCCTGTTCATATTTATGTAATTGCCGCACAGATATTGAAAACATCTTTGCGACGTCATCTGCGCCCAGGCAATTATGCCGCCGCGCGTTGCGCAATGCGCGCGCAAAATATTTTGAATCAACCAATGTGACCATTTTGCTCTCCTTTTTTATTGCTTATAAAAAACACCGTCAATGACGAATTGACGGTTGGAGGCTAGAAAACTGTAACGTAAAACAGTGTTGCTTATTCAACATATTCGCAACCCTCCAACCAAAAGGTGGAGTTTTTAACGTTAGGGATTTTCTAGACCCCGCACCGGTCGTCAACCGATGCGAAAATATTATAAATAAAAACGGTTGCGATTGCAACCGTTTTCACACTAACCACTAACACTAACCACTAAAAACTGTATCCCACGGCCAGGCCGGTAAAATTAAATCCCCGGTTCGTTTCGGTTAAATCACCGTTGGAAAAATGCAATGTGTACATTTCTAATCGCAAATCATCTGTGATGTTTTTACCAATAAAGAACTTTTCACCAAATACCAATCGGCTTGATACCCAACGGTCGTGATTATCGCGATAATACGGCCCTAATCCCGCGCCGATATACCACCCATTCCAATCAAATGCGACAACATCCCACGACAGCCCCACACCAATGAATGACAGTCTATCCGCAGAATGATACGCAATGTTTTGTACAATTGTCGCGTTCATACGCGCCGGGATTTTGAAGATGGTCATTGGTTGACTGTATGTGCCCATAATCATCGTCATAGGCACAAATTCCCAATCGCCCGGATACACCAATTTCAACATAGACCCCGAACCAATTCCGGTTCCCACGGACAAAGTGACAGAATTTTCATGTCCGTCCCCAAACATCGGGTTTGCCGTGACCGCCCCAATGACCAAGATTGATAAAAATGGAATTAAAATCTTTTTCATATCTGCACCCTTTTTTACACGCGGATATTATATGCGCACAAAAATATATTCGCAATAAAATGTTGACGGCAATGGGATAAAAATCTATTATCAAATTACATATAACCAAAAGGGGAAAAAATGAAACGAGTATTTACGGTTAGTTTAATTGCGGCGGTTGCCGTAACAACGGCGGCGAATGCGGGTTGGCGTGATATGTTGGGTTTGAATAAAAACACCGAACCAACAACATTGGCCGAGGCATGCAATACAGATGAAATCACATCTATTTGCCCGGAAATGATTATGGGTTCCAAAACAATGATGGAATGTTTAAGTGAAAATATTTCGTCTTTGTCTTCGAAATGTGCGGGATATGTGAAAAAACAAATCACAGATAGGGTAGATGAAGTTGCAAATACTGTGGATGCGACCAAAACCGAAGCGACAAATACAGTCGAAGCGGCCAAGGCAGATGCCGCGGCGATAAAGGCCGATGGCGAAACGGTTGCAAACGATGTGAACACGGCCGCCAAACAAACTGGTGAAGATGTTAAACAAACCGGTGGTTGGTTTAGAAATTTGTTCAAATAAAAATAACCCGCCACGTGGCGGGTTTTCTTGTTTACACGCGCGCGTTAAAATGTTATAATAAATAAAACTTGGGTAAAATTCGGGAAAGGATTTTCCCGGCAAACTGGTGGATTTCGGGCGTTTCCGAAATATATGGAGAGTATGCATGAAAAAACGTTATGTCGCAAATATGTGTAAAAATGCACTGGGGACGGTGTTGTTATTGATGGGTGCATTTTTCGTATGTTCAACATTGTTGTCAATGCGTGTGGTTTTTGCGGACCCGATTGCGCCGGTAAATGATACATCGGCCATGATGGCACAAACCCAATCGCCGCGTTCTGGCCGGGCAAGTCCGCGTGGCACATCCGCATCAAATGCGGCGCGTCCAACGACGGCGACAAATTCGGCCGCCACGTCACGTGGTGTTGCGGCGCGTAATGTTGTGTCGCGGACAAATTCCACTGCCACAAATTCTGCGGCCGCCCGCACAACAACACGTAATGTTGTTGCACGTACAACCGCAAATCGGGCAACATCCACCACGCGCAATGTTCGTTCGCGCACCGCAACCACAAGCCAATCGCGTGTGGCGTTGGACGGTGACCCGATACGTGGCGCAAGAACAAAGGTTAACGGTTCATATTACACATACCTTTCTGGCAAATTGTATTCTGGGAATTATTCAAATATTATCGATTCAACAACCGGTTTAATTTCTGCGGACGCGTACAGCAATTGTTTGGAATCATATTATACGTGTATGGATGAAATTTGTACGGCGCGTAATGCGGCGCAACGCCGTTGTGCATGTGCCGGCCGGGTCAAGGCATTTGCCGAGGCCGAAGACGCGTTGGAATCCGCCAACGAAGAACTTATTAAGGTTTCAGGTGAATTGGCCTTGTTGATTGCCAACAAGGGCAAGGAAGTCAGTGCGGCGTTCAGCCTGACCGATGCAGAAAAGGTTATGAATTGCGCATCATGGCGCGAAGCAAGTAAAAATGGCACCGCAACGGATGATGAATTTGGTTCATGGTGTGCCGACCACGGTGAATTTGGTTCGACCAGTACATGTTCGAAATCCCGCGCCCCAAGTTATTGCTATGAGAGTGAAAATAATTATATGTTTGATGTTAGCAATCTTGATGGTGCCGGTTCCGACATCTTGGCATCGCTTGCAAAGTGGGCGGATGATGTAAAATCAAATGTTGATACCATCTTGACCAATGATGATGACCAGGTTTTGGGTGCAATTTCCACGCTTACCGGTGTGATAAACGGTATTACCGGTTCCGCATCTTCTTTGTATGAAAGTACAACAACAGATACATTGGCGGAAACATGGGGTTACGATTTGTTCCGCTATGCACATAATAATGTATGTGCGCGCGTATTGGATTCTTGCTTTAATGGAATATATGAAGGTTGTGGCACACCGCCGTCTGGTGGCCGTTGCGCGAATGGTGCAACATCTTCGTGTCCATTTAATTATAACAGCAAAGTTGAAATATCATCATCTGGTGACGTGACATTGAATGAACGTAGCAACGCCGGTGCAAACGCATCTGCGTCATGCTTTGGGTACAGTTCTTCGTCCGGTGACCCATATTCATCTTTGCGTGGTCCGGTTGCCGATGCACGCCGCAGTGTTATGCAGAAATATTTGTTGGACGCGAACGCAGATTGCGACCTGTATGGCGAACAGTTGAAAACAACGGCGCAAAAGATTTCGTATCAAAAGGTCGCCGCGCAACAGGCATTGCAACAAAAACGTTTGGAATTCTATAACGAAGAACAAAACAGCATCTTGTCCAACGCAATTGCGGCGGGTACAAACTTTAACGAATGTGTCAGTGAACTTTGGGATTGTTATGAAACCCAGGCATCTGCGAACGAAAATTGGTCAACATCACGTATCAAAACATACTGTGCACAAATTTCGAATTCGCCGCATTGTTATCAAGATATGATTTGCAACCCATCCGTTGCCCAATTCAAGGCAATTATAGATGTTGCCGATAATACAAATTGTAAATGGCACGCCAGTGACTATACGAAAAATACTTGCCGTAATGTCGTGACATTGAATGAAATTTTAAGTACGACCGGCACGGGCGCATCACCGGCCACACCAAATGGTACAGAAACGACCGGTAATTCCGCGGCGTTCCGTGAACAATGCCTGCGCGATACATTGGGTTGTCCGGGCGAAGGTTGTATCCGTACATGGACAAGATAAAATCGCTGTATGAAAAGAACTGGGGCATCTGCCCCGGTTTTTTCACGTCATCCCGACGAAAGTCGGGATCTCTACGTTATCGCCGAAGATCGAAAAGGTCCCGGCCTACGCCGGGATGACGTTGGAATATCCACTTCTGCATAATTTTTTATGCAAAATGCTTGACTTTTGATATAAAAACGATACTATTTGCATAAACTTTTGAACAAAAGTTAAAAAATAACCATAAAAGGATTTGAATATGAGCGACTTTGCAATCTTTCAAACCGGCGGAAAACAATATCGTGTTAAAACCGGTGATGTTATCAAGGTTGAAAAACTGGACGCGGATGGCGATGTCACTTTTGACCATGTATTGATGATTGGCGACCGTGTTGGTACGCCGACCATTGACGGGGCAAAAATCGTCGCAACTGTCGTTGAACAAAAACGCGGGGATAAAGTTTTGGTGTTCAAGAAAAAACGCCGTCAAAATTATCGTCGCACACGTGGTCATCGTCAGTTTATTACCGTATTAAAAATAAAAGAAATTGTGGGATAGTCCCCGGAATTAAAGGAGTTTAATTATGGCACATAAGAAAGGTGGTGCGAGTACAGCAAATGGACGCGATTCTGCGGGACGCAGATTGGGCGTTAAAAAATCTGGTGGCGCACGCGTGATTCCGGGCAATATCATTATTCGCCAACGCGGAACCGCCGTTCACCCGGGTGAAAACGTAGGTATGGGCAAAGACCATACTATATTTGCGAAAATCGCCGGTGTGGTGAAATTCAAACGCGGATTCCGTGACCGGAAAACCGTTTCGGTTGTCCCGGAAGAAACCGCAAAATAATAAAAAACCGCCGTTATGGCGGTTTTTTGTTGCACAATTTCCACTTTTTTCCAATACATTTTTGTGATATAATTATACCCAGGTATGAAGGGGTTTACATTTGGATTTTTGGTCGCGTTGACTGCGCTGCCCACGTTGGCGGCGGACGGTATTTCACGCATAATTCCCGGTACAAATACAGAAACCAAGCCGACCGTTGACGCGTCTTTGCGTGTGGATTCCACGGATTCTACTGGTGCGGTATTGCGTGAAGCGGTCACGCGTGGCACGGCCGCGACCGAAAATCAAACACGCACCGCGGTGACGCGCAATACGGCGCGAACCACGGCCACAGAAATTCCGGAACAAAACCGCAGTGCAAATCGTTCTGCGGCGGTTTCGCGTTCGCAAACAAACACTGATGCGCGCAGCACCCTGGAATCCACTCTGCGTACCAGTGGTCGTTCCACCCGGACCGAGGCCGCCAGTATAAATTCAAATCCTGCGGTGCGGCGTATGGGATTGACACTGCGTCCATCCACGGCCGAGGTTGGTGGTCGTGCGGTTATGGAATCCGGCGCCCAGACCGGTTCGAATATGTCTGCGGAAATTCGTAATTTGCAATCTTCGCGTGTCGCAACGGTAAAAAGTCGTGACAACAATAAATTGGATGCGGCGGCGATTGCCGATGCCAAGGACCGATTGGAACAAACGGCGGCATTGAACAAATCTTGCCAAGAACAGTATAACGATTGTATGGACCAATTCTGCGCGGTGATTGATGCAAACCAAAAACGTTGTTCCTGTTCGTCAAATTTATCCAAATATTCCAAGGTTGAAAAGGCTGTCAAAGACGCAAACGCCGAATTGAACGAAGTCGCGCAAAATATTCGCTATGTCGGTTTGTCTGCGGATGAAATATCGGCGATTATGTCCGCGACCGAGGCCGAAGAGGCTATGACCGGCAAAACCGATACCACTGAAAACCGCACACTGTTGGCGCAAATTGAAAAGATGATAAAAGACCCAACATCGACATCGTCTTCATCGTTGTCGTCTGATTCATTTGGTTTGTTAGACATAGATTTAGATTTTTCATCCGGCGAATTAGATGATTTGTTCACTTTGGATTTCTTGTCGAATAATAACAGTACATTTTCAAACTTGCGTGGTGGTGACCTGTACAGTGCCGCAAAAAAACGTTGTAACACAATTATCACGCAATGCAAAGAGGTTGGCGCAACCGCGCAACAAATAACCGGCAACTATGATTTGGCGATTGATAAAGATTGTATTGCGTACGAACAAGGTTTAACCAAGATGAATGAAACATTGGTTTCCAATGTGCGCAGTGCCACGCGTATGTTGCAAAAGGCGCGCTTGGCCGTGATGCAAAATCAAAACACATACGATGCACGTGGATGTATCAGTGCGCTGGAAACGTGTATGACCGATGAAATGGTTTGTGGTGAAGATTATACAAAATGCCTTGACCCGACCAAGATGTATATCGATGAAAACGGCAATGTTGTCTTGGGTAAAAATGTGAATAATATTCAACAATTTGTTACGAATTACAACAACGCGGGCGTAAATCAAACATTTTTGTCTTCGGCGTATGGTACGGCAATAAATTCTAATTGCGCGACCGCCGGTGATGGCAGATGTGTTGTAAAATATTTGCTGACAAAAATTGGAACGGCGCAAAAGGCAACCGATGAAGGCCTGTGCCGCCCGGTGTTGGATAAATGTCGTGCATACACATATGATACGCGTGGCAATTACAACCCATACAATGATATAGTCATAAATTATATTCAACGTGCGATGGTCAATATCAAGGCGGCCCAATACAAAATAGTTTCTGATTATGCGTCAACGTGTTTGACAGACATTGCCACATGTTATAATAACCAGGTTTCCCAATTGACATCTTGGTCGGCAACCGCGGCGGCATCCAGTGTATATAACATTATGCGCGGTGCGTGCCGCAATGTGGCGTTAACATGCGGATATGCAGTGTTTGCCGCAGACCAAACCAGTTGCCCAACCAGTGATAACACAACATCACAAAACAAATGTATAGAAAGCATTTCTGAAATATTCTATCAATCGTTACTGTGTCCGGATAATTCAGAATATTCATACACAAATTCTTCGTCTATATCGCCGGACAATACGCCGATGGGGCGCGTCAACAAACTTTGCAAATGTCGCGAAGGTTATGTCACATTTGGTGGCGCATGTTTGCCGGCGTGTGACAACGGTGGTGTGTATTTGTCCACTGGTGTCTGTGGTGTCGCGGCCGAATGCAGTTCAGTTGCATATGGCATCAATGCAACGGGTGAAAATGATATCGAATTCTGGGGACATTGTAAGTGTTCTGGTGGGCGTCATTGGTATTCTGGGGCGTGTCTTGAATGTCCAAGTAATTCGACTTATAACGCCAGTTTGGAGGGTGAAATTTACGGTGGAATGTGCAAGTGTAATAATACCTATTTCAAATGGGGCAGCAGCAGTTGCACAACATGCCCAGCCGATGCAACATATAATCCCAATTGGACCACACCATCCGAAAGATGTGAATGCAATGATGATGGCGAGGTTTATAGTTCTGGCGGTAATTGTTGCCATACGCCTGGCACAAACTGTGCGGCGCAAGGTCATGAGAATCAAGCATAGAATCAGGGGATAAATTATATATAAAACGGTCACTGTTTTGTGACCGTTTGTTTTTATCTTTCCGGGGCGGACGCGTCGTGTTGTGGCATAAATTTCACAAAATCACTCATCGTTGTGCCTGTGGCGTTTAGTACTTTGGCCAAACTGTACGTAGATGGCCAACGCGGTTGACCATATTTACTGAATCGCTTGCT
>JAFZUT010000018.1 GCA_017618175.1 Alphaproteobacteria bacterium | reverse complement strand
TTGTGCTTGTTTATGTATGTATAAAGTGTAACAAAAAGGTACCTTTTTTTGACCACCCTGCAAGATTTCGTAAGTCATTGATTTTACTGAATCGCATTTTCTAAAAAAAGTGGTGGACAAAAAGGTACCTTTTTGTGACCAACCACACCGCCAACTATGGTGGTTTCCCCACTCTTCACGAAATCTGAATGTGGCCCGGTCTGTGCCAGACAGCACAACAACATATGATACAACACATACAGATGTAAATTGTTGGTTGTGTGGAACAAGAATTAAAAAAACGCCCATTTGGCGGATTTTTTTACATGAACTTTTCGTGTATTATATTCCAGAAAACATCGTGAACGTTTATAAAATGTATGCCACGGCCACCCATTTCGCGCCATTCGTTTATATTGTCAATGCGGTCATCAACCAAAATATCATTTTTATTTGGTGTTATCAATTCACCTTTTGGGCCCGAGCATATAATAATATTTTCGTTGCTAAAATAATTCCCCAGATTGCGCAATATCCAATCGCGCTTTTCAGATGCAACAAATGCGACATACTTGTCGCCACCAATAAAATTTTTGGCCTTTGGTGTTTTACTTAACACACGTAATTTTCCAATTTTGCCGGCAACATTCAACACGGATTGTATTCCATCGGTTATTGGCAAATCATGCCAAAAATTTGGTGTATTTTCTATTTGGCGCCACATTTGCAATTTTGCGGCGCGTGCATCGGAATCAAGTTTTTCTGTGGGTCGATTGGTGTTCAACGCATATTTTGGTAAATGTGCGTTGAAATTTACCAACGTATTATCCATATCAAAATAGAAACAATATTTCTTATCCATTTATTATTTCCAATACCCGTTTTGTGACATCGGCAATTGGAACGCGAACCTGGTCCATCGTGTCGCGATAACGCAGTGTCACCATATTGTCTTCCAATGTTTGGTGGTCAACCGTTATGCAAACCGGTGTTCCAATTTCATCATGCCGGCGATAGTTTTTACCGATATTTCCCGAATTTTCCAATTCTATGCGCCCGATACCCAGGCTCCGCAAATCATTTTCGATATTTTCTGCCAAACCGACCAATTCCGGAACATTACGCGCCAATGGAATCACCGCCGCCTTGACCGGAGCCAATTTCGGTTTCAACTTTAACACAACGCGCGTTTTTCCGTCCGCCAATGTTTCTTCGGTGTATGCCTCTATCATCAACGCCATCATTGCACGATTCACGCCCATTGCGGTCTCTATCACGTACGGAATAAAACTTTCGCCCGTTTGCGGATCGGAATACGCCAATTTAATTGTGCTGTCACGGTTTTCCATAACGTGTGCCGCAATTTTGAATTCACCCTGGGATTTAGTATGCGAACCCAAATCAAAGTCTTGACGATTATGCACACCTTCGACTTCGTCAAATCCGTCGGGGAATTCGTATTCAATATCACCTGCGGCCTTGGCATAGTGGGCCAATTTTTCATGCGGAGTGAAACGCAATTTATTTGCCGGAATGCCCAAAACATCTGTCCACCACGCAATACGCGCCGCACGCCAAGATTCAAAATATTTTTCGTCTTCGCCCGGGCGCACAAAGTATTGCATTTCCGCCTGTTCAAATTCGCGCATACGGAATACGAATCCACGCGGGGAAATTTCGTTACGAAACGCCTTGCCAATTTGGGCGATACCAAACGGCAATTTATGCGGCGTTGAATCCAATACATTTTTGAAATTGATATATGTTGTTGTTGCCGTTTCCGGACGCAGATACGCGTTTATTTCACCGTCCGCCACCGCCCCAATCGAAAGGCCCATCATCAATTGATATTCGCGCGGCGGCATCAAATCGGTTGAACCGCAATTATCACACTTTGTTTGGTCGCGCATTTTATCTTGGCGCATACGGGCACCGCACTTTTTGCATTCGACCAACGGGTCAGAAAATCCGCCTTCGTGTCCCGAATATTTCCACATTAAACGATTGCCAATCAGTGATGCGTCCAAACCTTCGATATCATTGCGGGAATATACCATCGCATTCCACCATGCGTTGCGAATATTCCGCATCAATTCCACACCGTATGGGCCATAGTCATACGTTCCACCCATACCGCCATAGATTTCAGAACCCGTGAATATAAAACCGCGCCGCTTGCACAGTGCAACAATATCATTTACATTTTTTGCCGGCATAACTAACCCTTTTGTTTTTTTCAACTAAGTATTATATTTTATTTGCACATTTGCAACAGTTTTTGGCATAAAAAACGGGGGTGATGCCCCCGCTAAATTTTTAATAATTCTAATTTGCCGGTGCAATTGCCGAAACCGGACATATTGATGCGCATGTGCCGCATGACACACATTTTGCCGGATCAATTACGCATTTGCCGTCTGCGTCCACCGTAATCGCCATCATCGGGCATGCCGCCATACAAGAATGACAACCAATGCATTTACTTTTATCTATTGTATAAGCCATTTTTTTCTCCATTTAATCTCTGTTAAGTAGCCCCAGCACATATTGGAACATTGCAATAAAAGAAATATACAAATGCAATGCGCCCAACACAGCCAATTGGTCTTTCTGGGTATCGTCACCCAACACTTCGTATGAACGTTTCAGTGTCTGCATATCATACGCCGTGAACAATGCAAATACCAACACGCCAATCGCACATACTATTGTTGAAAATGTTCCGCCCAGGGTCCAAATCATAGACACAACGCCGACCAAAATCAAGCCAATCATTCCCATCATCAAAAATATGCCCAAGAACGATAAATCTTTGGCGGTTTTATACCCGAATGCCGCCATAAAGGCGAACATTGCGGCGGATATAACAAACGCCCAAACTATGGACGCCGGATTTACGGCCAATCCGCCCCATATAATCGGCGTCAACGCCAATCCAATTGTCACCGCGTACACGAACAGCAATATTGCCGCGACCGCCGGACGCATAGAAAACGCGCGAACCTGGGCCCAGATGGAAAGTGCAAGTCCCCCAAACACCAAAATATAGAACAACGGTGTCATTCCGCCCGGCCCGACCAATAATTGTATCCCGCCAAGGTATATTGTGATAAACGCCGTTATTGCCGTGACCCCAACCGCGCCAAACATTAATGTGAAAATTTTCTTTAGGTATAAATCGATTCCGCCAATGGGCTGTGGCGCCGGTACAGATTTCCTTGTCACCATAATTTTTCTCCTTGTTAGTTCGTAAAATATATAATACAATGTAGGTATCTTTTCAAGGATTAAAAACAATAAAAGGAGATACAAATGGCAAAAATCGATCCAAAATATGACCCAATCAATCGTAAAGATAAACCAAGTTTGACGCCAAGCAAAAAAGAAGAATTGACTAAGTTGAAACGCAAATTGGAAGAAGCCGAAGCAAAATTAAAAAAAGATCCGGAAAATAAAAGATTAAAAGAAATCACGAAAAATTTGAAACAAATGTTCGAATTGGAACGTGAACGCGGATATTGTTGCTGATGTCTATTGTAATAAACCCGATTTCACCCGTCGCATTTTCCGTATTTGGTTTGCCAATTCGGTGGTACGCGTTGGCATATATTGCGGCGTTTGTAATCGGGTATTTTTTATTCCGCAACTTTGCGCGCCGCCCCGACAGTGGTCTGGATATGTCACGTCACGAATTGGACGATTTGTTTTCGTGGATAATATTGGGCGTGATTATAGGCGGACGTTTGGGCTATGTACTGTTTTATAATTTACCGTTCTTTATATCGCACCCATTGGAAATTTTTGCGGTTTGGCACGGCGGGATGAGTTTTCATGGTGGCCTTGCCGGTGTGGTTGGTGCAACATTTTTGTTCACGCGTTCATGGGCGCGTGGCCTGAGGGTTTTGGATTTGATATCGGTCGCGGCACCGATTGGCCTGTTCTTTGGGCGTATTGCGAATTTCATAAATATGGAAGTTATGGGCCGCCCCACAGATTCAAGTATCGGCGTTTTTTTCAACGGTGTTTCCGATGTTCCCCGCCACCCAAGTCCACTGTACGAGGCCACAACCGAAGGTTTATTGCTGTTTATAATAATGCTGTGCCTGTATAAATTTACAAAATTGCGCAAATACCCGGGCGCGCTGTGCGGCGTGATGGCAATGTTCTATGCGGTGTTCCGTATCGTTTGTGAACAGTTCCGCGCACCCGATGTCCAAATTGGATTTTTAACGTCTTGGGGGTTAACCATGGGCGGATTGTTGTCGGGTGTCTTGTTTCTATGCGGCGCTGGTTTGTTTTTTGCGGCGATACGTCGCAGATAATTGTGTTGTTGGTTTAACCCCGACCATTTTGCAAGACAATAAATAAACCACCGCAGACAATTCGACCAGGTCCGGTTCATATGCCGGGTTTTTCCTAAAGAACCCGCGAACATCATCCAATAATTTCATCGTCATTTTGATTCCTTTTTTGCTTAAAAAGAAACCACCCGAAATAAATTCAAAGTGGTTGGAGTCCTAAAACGCAATGTAGTCTTGCAGTGCTTATTCAATATATTCGCACACTCCAACCGGCGGTTGGAGGTTTTACGCCCCTCCGGGCGACTACATTTGGAATTTTAGGATTCCAGCAGACGGAACGCCCGTCTGTGATTTCATAATAACATTTTATATACAAAAACGCAAATTTATATTTTTTTGCAAAAAATGCTTGATTTTATTGTTATGGCGATATATTATACCGTCACGGCATTGGGGTGTTAGCTCAGCTGGTTAGAGCGTCTGCCTGTCACGCAGAAGGTCGAGGGTTCGAGCCCCTTACATCCCGCCAGTTTTTTTGTGTCAGTTCTGGCCCCATCGTCTAATGGTTAGGACACCGCCCTTTCAAGGCGAGAATCCCGGTTCAAATCCGAGTGGGGCTGCCAAATCAGAGTCACCGTCCATTTGGGCGGTGTTTTCGTTGAAAATCTGCACTGTTGAGGCGGTTCGAAATCCTGATTCTTGGTGGTAGACAGGTTTTTCAGCGAAAATCAACCTAACAAGACGTTGTTTTTGTGATAGTGTGCCATGTGACCACAGTAAATCCGGTCGTTTGAAAAATTCGCGTCCGTTTTCAATGGCGGTTCGAAATTTTTCGGCAACATTGGATATGGTGTTGCTTTCCAATTGTTTTTCCAATGCCTGCTTGTTGGCATTTAGTTCTTTAATTTGCCCCTGGTATATGTTGGCCAAATCTGTATCTCCACTTGCCATAGCATCCATAACCAGCGCAGTAATTCCAGATATCCGTTGCTTTATGGCCGTTATCTTATCGTTTGTCTTGTTGTTTGCGCTGGTTATTTCGTTTTCCCTAATTTTGCCTATCTTGGCAATCATAGCACAGCATAAATCAAGGAACTTATCTGTGGCCTTTACTGTGTGCAGTTTTTCAACAAAAGCCCTTTCAATAATGTTTCTGCGTATAGATTTCTTGTGAAATTCACAGTCTTTGTTATGGCACCTGTAATATGGATGTTTACATGCCTTGGTGCCGCTTTTGGCGTAATATCCAGTTAATGGATGACCGCAATGTTCACAAAATATCTCGTGTCTCAGTGGAAAATCATCGCCAATAGTGGATTTGTATGATTTATAACCACTTTTATCTAATCGGGCTTGAACTGCATCAAACAATTCCATTGGTATTATTTTGGTAATTTTCCACTCCTGGAGCGGTATTCCCCAAGGGTCATAAGCAAATATGCCGGTATAAACAACATTGTGCAAAATATCATTGGCCAAAGTATCGGTTATATTGCGCCCATTCCACACATCATGCGAATTTAAGAAATCTGCAACCGCATGTTTGGTCGCCAATTCGCCCGAGGCATATTTTTCAAACGCTTGCCGTATCAATGTGGCCTTTGGCTCATCCGGCACTAATATGACCTTTTTGTGTTCATCCTTTACCCGTTTTAACCCCACTGGTGGATTTAATGGGTAATATCCCATTTGCATTTGTGACCGCATTTTTGCAATTGTAGTTTCCGATAATTCATCGCTAAACATTTGGGCACGCAAAACATCAAATCCGCGCATAAAGCGACCTGCAGCATTGTTTGCGGTCTTTCCACCGGTGACCGTCAGCAACTCAATATCGTATTTTATAACCAAGTTTTCAAACCGGCTAAACACTTCTAAATTGCGCGACAATCGCGACATATCAAAGAACAAGACCCTTATTCTTTTGTTTTTCTGTTCTTGTGTTATATATTCCGCCATCATGTCGAGCCCTGGTCGGTCGGTTTTCCACCCAGACACACCATCTTCATAAAAAAATCTGTCTATAACAAAGCCGTTGTTTTTCGCATAGTCCAAACATGCTTGTTTTTGCGACATGATAGTTTCTTTCTTTGCTTGTTTATCTGATGAAACACGGCATAGACACAATGTTTCAATTGGTTTTTCTTTGGTTGGTATATATTTTTTCATATTTTTCCCTTTAAGTTTTGTCCCGGATGCCGAAACACCCGGGGTTAGTTTATATTTGTTCGCATATTATCCACGCATACTCTTCAATCAGTTGCAGGATTCCCTGTAATTGTTCTATTGGCATGTTTGTAGAACCTAAAATGCGCTTTGCCTCAGTGATTGACAATAAAGCCATCGCAACACCTTTTTGGTTGCGTTTTGGCTCTGGTTTGTCCAGTCACTAAAACAAAGTTGTTCATTTGCGCTGGTAATAATTTCGATTTGTTCGATAGTTATTCTCAGCATGTTTATATGGCGTATTTTATTCATACAAGACCTCCGTTGATTTGACCTCATTAAAAACCTCGCGCCCATTTTGGTATTTGATTGTGCGTTCCCCATAGTTTGGGCTTGTGCCACCATCTGATACTGTATGGATGCGGTTTGCTGTTTTATCGATATTCAGTTTTTTAACCCCAGGGTCATATAGTTTGTTGGCAATGTTTGTTGGTATATCCACAAATTCACCCATCCTGGATTCGTTGATTTTTAGCACCACATCGCATTCATTGAATATCTGCATAGCATTCAGTATGATATGTGAATATGTGTTTATATCCGGGTCTGTAATGATTTTGTTCATGTCGCGTTTCAATGCTAATGTAATGCGATTTTCGCCATCAATAACCAAGTATGGCATTTTGTCGGCATCCGGTTGTTCTAATGCTAAATTGCGACATAGTAATGTGGCGAATTCTAACACCGAACAGTTATCATACATTGGCAAATTCAATGCGTCTCGTATTTGTCGCAGTGCAGATAAAGAAAGACCGCGCTTTTTTAGCACGGTCAGCACACTTAACATCGCGGTATCACGAATGGACATTGCCTGTCCGGAGGCCACATGAATCAGCCCCCGGGTTGCCCATTCTTTTAGCACATGTTGTATGTTGCCCGGTAAGAAGTCGCCGATGCCGGATATATGCCTATTAAGATTGAACCAATCAATCTGTTTGGCACTGGTTGCGAACGCATCGAAAAATGCGTTGGTTTCTTGTGATATTTTTTCAATGTTTACATAATTTGAATTTTGCATCTTTTACTCCTTTATTTTTTTTTCGCAAAATTCGCAACACTTGCCCACCACAAGTCATTTTGTGTCAGGATTGTTGCTCTCGTCCACTTGTCGAGTCAAGTCCGCAGACAAAAAAAGACAAAATGAACGCAATAAAATTGCGTGCGTGGAAACAAACAGATGCAAATCATAAAAGGGGGATCATAAAAGGTTGTCATAAACCCGAATCATAAAAAAATGCTCATAAAGAGCACGATCATAATATAGTCACAATGGGTAGAATGGGGGCTAATAAGAAATCAATCAACGAATCATAAAAGCCGAATCATAAATTGTCATCTTAAAATCCTCGCAACTCCTTTGTGACCGTGGTTTTGAACGATTTTTATTATAATTAAAAAACGATAAAATGTCAAGCCATTGATGCATATTTTTTTGTTTTTGTCGGTTTTCTGGTATGTTGACATGGTTGCGTTAAAACATAATCGATTCGTAAATAGTGTTATTTTGCCTCGACACGCGATGTCTTGGTTTTGGAATAGTCGGTATGCCGAAAAACAAAACATTGCGACGTCGGGCACGACAATGCGATTGTCGCACATCAAATATAAAACCAGCGCAGACAATTTATATTTTGACTTTTTTCATGTTTCTCTGTAAAGTTTTCAATGAATCCAAGAGATTGGGTTCGGGGCTGTGATAAGCCTACCTTGTTCGGTGCGAAAGCATCGTAATCTATTATCTCGGTGTTTTTCGCACCGTTGATTTCCCCGCATGGCCGGGGAGTCGTGGTTATACAATAGGGGCAACCCGAAACCCGCGAAATCCTTAACAAGGTGATTTATCAACTCCCCGACCGTCAATCTTTTGGCGGTCGATTTTATTTAATAAAAAGGGGAAATGTGAAAAAATTATTGTGCGCTTTGGGCTTGCTATGTGTGTTGTGTGCATGTGACCAAAACGAAAACAAAAAGCAACAATCACCACTAGTAAAAAGTGTAATAACTTTTCGGGCTTTTCATCAGAATGTTTGCAAATGTGTTCTTGGGAATATGCCGACATTTGTTAAGACACTTAATTCAGACGGGTATAATAATATCAATGCTTTTTGTTTTTGGGGTGCGTATTTTTGTTCAAACCAAAAATCAGACGAAACCATTATAGCCGCTGCTAAAGTCATTGACGGTTTAGGCAGTTTCCAATGCGCCGATCCGAACTTTAATGAAAGGTTTGTTGCGGCCAGTGAAAAGGCAGGGGTCGATGCTTTGTGTCCCGCCATATGGCAACAAGATAATGTTTTGTATTTAAGCAAATTGGCGCATTTAACAAATTCTTGTCAATCAACATTTGGTAAAAGCGAAGTCGAATGTTTGTGTGTGGTTGATAATTATATGTCGCATTTGTCTGAAGCCGAATTCAAAGCATTAAAAAGTTATGGGCAATTCTTTCCGGGTTATGGTTGGATGGCGAATACCAAAGAAAAACAACAAATGACCGTTAGCATCATGACAAAAATGCGAAATGCGGTTGCCGCATGTGCAGAATAAAAAAACAAAGGAGTAAAAAATGAAAAAAATACTAATCGTATCTATGTGCTTTATTTTATCGGCTTGTGCAACGACACAAACCAAAATACAAAATGCAGAAAAGTTTGCAAGCGATTTAGAGGTATCCACAGACCCAATCGATATAATAAAGGCGTATAATGCCGTCAATGGCCAATGCGATGAATATGCTCTGAACAAAAGTGGGATACCTATTTTCGATAGGCAGTCACAAGAATGCTATAATGAATTAAGTGTTTCGGTTCCTGGGACTGAATTTGGGTGTATGGAAAAGAAATTTAACGGTTCAGAATTTTACGATTCCGATGATTGTATAATATATCGCCGGAATCATACACAATACGAAGTGACTTTTGATTATAAACGCTTTTTGCCAAAAAACAGTCCAATAAAAACAGACGATGATTTTAAGAAATGGGTCAAATACTTTAATTCTGATAATGGGTGTAAAAAGAATGACAAGACAACCACAACAGAATATGCGGCTTGCATGGAAAAAGTTCAAGACAACACTAGGAATATGGCGACACAATTGGTTGATTGCAAAATACTATACGAACAAGAATACACCAATTTGTTGAAAGAACAGGGAGGTTGGTATGAACATCAGATTAATTTTAGCCCTATGCAAGCAGCCAATTTGGCGGCTGCTGTTGGTGATTATTTCTCGGCCAATATATATGCACACTCTAGGAAAATGTCATATTCAGAAATCATAAGTAGTATAAAAAGCGATATATCCGAATTCGGCAATGAACATTTTTGTTCGGTAAAAAACTGGAAAACAGAAATGAAGAAACTCGGATACAAATTATAAGCGCTTAAACAAACCTTATCCCCCACCACCCCCATGTGCATCGGATTAGAATCAGACGCACAGGATAAAAGAATGCTTTTCTTTACACCACATGCCATTAAGTTATGGTTCATGTTAGGGGTATTATCTTGACCTTTATATCCCATCTATACCCTTGTTATCATCCCTGGTTAGAATATTGTTCTGGATTATATTTATTTGGTTTTGTGGGGTTTGCGTTTGTGTGTGTTTGTATCGGGCATAAAGTGCAAAATCCACATCCATTAGGGATTCCGCGATATTTATAGTTTGTTCCATAAACCGGTTCAAATTTGTAAGGTCTTGGGCTGCCAAAATAAAAAGACCACCAAAACGGTGGTCGTTTTATTTTGCCTGCGCCCCACCGGTTTGAACCGCGGTTCACAATGAGTAGCAGAGCGATTTATCGCGATGCGTCACGAATGCCGCGCAGCCGGCACTTTGTGCCGAGCGAGCGAAATCCGAGTGGGGCTGCCAAAAATCAAAAATACCCGTTTGGGTATTTTTTATTTTTGCCTAAATGCCCCACTCGGATTGCGCAAGAGTGTCAACGGCACGACAGTGCCGTTTGAAAACGAAGTTTTCGTGATATTAACTGTTTTGCAAAATTTAAACATAAGAATTAAATTTGTTGATTCAAAAACACCTTAATTCTTTCCCAAACAGCCACAAATCACGCATAAAATCAACTCGTGAATTGCACAGGGCATTCTGCCAGAATAATTATCTCTTTGGTTTATAAACGGTATGACCAAGTACCACATAATCTTTTAGAACTTGTTCGCCCGCATCCGTTTCAATTTGGCCATAAACGGTTATGCCACGTTTTTTGAATTCATTATACCAATTTGGTTTGAAACCTTCGTCAAATCCAGTGATTTTTGTGACACGTTCAGATGGAACCCCGTAATAAATCGCCTTTATCCCGGACCACATAATTGCCCCCAGGCACATCATACACGGTTCAGATGTCACATATATACTTAAATCATACGGCGATAAATCATAAGTCCCCAGTTTCTTTTCCGCTAACTTTATCGCGTTTATTTCGGCGTGATTATTACTGCAAGATTTATCCACGACATTATTGGCGGCCTTGGCGACAAGATTTCCGTTTGAATCATAAACAGCGGCCAAAAACGGTCCATAACCTTTATTGATATATTTTTTTAACTCTTGCTGTAAATCCAGCATAATTTTACTGGCCTTAATCAGTTTTGAATTATCAATTTTTTCATTGGCAATCACAGATGTTTTGTTGTTTTTTTGCATGTCGTTCCCTCTTGGGGAAAGTATGACATAATTTATAATAAATTGCAAAACATGTCTTAAAAAAACTTAATATTTTTTTCCCAGACCACCACAAATCGAGTGTCCCGTTGGCGTGTGAATCGGTTAAATAAAACGACCACCAAATGGTGGTTGTTTTATTATTTGCTTTTGTTTTTTCGTCCGAACAATTCGGCACGGCGTTGTTCACACGCCGCCACAAATTCTTTGTAATCTTGCGGTTTCATAAAAAACTGAAAATTTTCGGTACCGTCGTTTGCAATCGTATAGACAAACCGTGAAGAATAAATCGCATAACTGTTGTCGATACTCCATTTGATTGGATGTTTGGTGGATGTCTGAAATTCTTCTGGGGCAACCTGTTTTGCCACAGTCGCATTCGGAATCAAATTAATCAAATTTTGAACATTTAATTTGTATGTTTCTTGTTTTTCTTTTTCAATTTTATATGGTGTTGGTCTTTTCATTTTTTACCCTTTATTATTGCGCGTATTTTAGCAATTTAAACGCCTTTGTCAATTATTGCATATTGATTTTTATCGCGTTTTGTGATATAATGTGACCATTCAATTGGTGGTGTTTTGCCACCGTTTTTTTATTTACGGGGAAAATTATGAAATTCAGCAATAACGGAATCGAATTATTAAAACAATTAGAAGGCTGTGTCAAAAAAGGTGACAAACACATTGTCTATGACGATAAAACCGGCCGGTCCGTGGACATCAACGTGTCATTGCCACACGGGGCAACGATTGGTTATGGACATTTAATAAAACCGGGTGAAAATTTTTCCGGTGGCATTACCGAGACATGCGCGACCGAATTATTGCGCGCGGATATCGCCGGGGCGGAACGCGCAGTGCGAAATAATATCACTGTGCCATTGACCCAGAATCAATATGATGCGTTGGTGATTTTTGCATACAACATTGGTGCAAAGAATTTTGCAAACTCGACCGTTGTAAAATATATAAATAAGCCGAATTTCAAAAGTTCGATATACCCGGATTTGAAATCGTCGTGGTTGGCATGGAATAAATCGGGCGGACGTGTGATGCCGGGCCTAATCCGTCGCCGAACCCAAGAATGGAATTTGTTTGCCGCGTGCCACGTTTGACAACACGACAATGTATGGTATAATTTACGGTATGAGAAAGGTTTTATTATTTTTGATTTGTATTTCAACCTTGGCAACTGCGGGATGTGGAGTGAAATCGGGACTGTCGCGACCGGATGGGCCATTGCGCGATTACCCGGTGTATTAAAATATTTGGAATTTTGTCCGCCCTTGCCACTGCGCCAAGGCTTTGTGGCACAGGCGCCATTTATGCATAATCTCGCTGTAACGAAGTGAAAGCGGAACGGCGCGGCATTAAAGTAATCTGGAATTTTGCCCGCCTTCGCCGCTAATTATGAAATATATTTCCCTTGATTCGAACAATGCTACGGCGCGGCACTCAAAAATTTTAATCGCGTACTTGATTGTACGCGATAACAATTTTCGGTGGTGGGCCCGGGGGGATTTGAACCCCCACAGGTTTCCCCAATGGAACCTAAATCCATCGCGTCTACCAATTTCGCCACGGGCCCAATTATGTGCAGACAATGTTATGATAAAAAAGACTTGATTTCCAGTAAAAAATAACCTAGAATCGCGTGCAGTACAAATAAAAAAGGCAAATAAAATGGCATCTAAGAAAGGCAGCAAAGAAATTATCAAACTGGAAAACAAAGAAACCGGTTATTTTTACACTGTGTCAAAAAATAATAAAACCGCCACGGGCAAGGTTAAACGTCGTAAATACGACCCGAAATTGCGTAAACACGTTGAAATGACCGAAGCGAAAATGCCACACTAAGTGGGTAGTGGCTAATGTTAGTGGTTAGTAAAACGGCGCATTGCGCCGTTTTTAATTCATCTTGCATTGCAACATACAAAAACCACGATGAAATATTGCCATTAAAATATTTTCCGGAATGGGTTCTTTGCCGCGTTCATACCTGTGCCATTGTCTAACAGATATACGAAACATTTTTGCCAAATCTTTTGTTTTCATATTTTGGTGTTTGCGTGCGCAGCACAATATATTCCCAAAATATTTTGCATCAACCAAAACAACCATTTTTTTACCTCCTTTGCTGTTATATCTACCCCACCGGCTCCGCCGGTCCCCCCTTTCACAATGTGAAGGGGAATAAAAATACCGTCAATGACGAATTGACGGTTGGAGGTTGAAAAGCTGTAGAGATACAGTATTGCTTATTCAATATATTCGCAATCCTCCAACCAATGCTGGAGTTTAATTCTCTAGGGGCTTTTCAAACCCCGCAACGGTGTCAACCGTGCAGGAATATTATAATCAAAAACGGTTGCAATCGCAACCGTTTTTTATTTCTTCATTGTTGGGATTATTACTTCGTCATTATAGAACGACAGGAACTTTCGGCCCGTGCCGCAATAGAATTTTTCCAACGAATCGTTGTATTCACGTGTTGCCTGGACAAAGCGGTCTTCTATATCACTTTGCGCGCCTTGGTATCCGGCAAACCCGCCCAATGCGCCGCCGACACCTGCACCCTTTAATGTTGACCCAAGACGTGCCTTGTTTGAAAAATCAACGACACCGCCATCATCGGCCTCTAACTTAATCGGGTTAAAGTCGTTTATATCATATACCACCGTCTTATCGGCATTTTGATCTTCGACATCGATTTTATCGCCGCAATTATACGGATTTCCGCGTGAATCACGCAAACAAATCCGCGCAGATGAACCATTCGCGCTGCGCCAATTGTACCAATCTTTGGCTTTGATACCGAACGCAGAATCTTTGAACCCAACAATTACCGCCGCCGATGGTGCGCCCGCGCGTTTTGCAACCGTGGCACGATAATATGCACCGGAACCCGAGGTTTCCCGCATTTCTTTATTGTTTGGGTCATCTTCATTTAACGTATAACTGGTTGTACCGGTTAAAACGACCCTGGATTCTTTGCCCACAAAGTCCGCCAATGTGAATTTTTTGCCGGATGCATCATCAATATGCTTAAACACCAATGTTCCATCGTATTTACATTCTTTGTTGTCCGTGTTGCATACTATGATGCCATCACCCTTGTCCGGACTGTAGTAATACTTTTTATCGGTAGGAACGTTGGAATCCGTTTTTTGCAAATTTCCCCAAAGGCATGTCGTTTCAACGCCGCCATCAACGCATTTTTCCACGCGCAGAACCGCATCGCCGGTCGCCATCATATTACCCACAATGCCACCCGCCGCCGCATTTACACCCGTATGCAATATTACATCGCCCGCAACTTTGCCTGAATAAGTACTGGCCGTCATCAATGCCGCACCAATCGCCGCACCCGCCGCAGTGGATTTTAATTTCTCACTGTTCGTGCCGAACAAACTGTCGCTGCCGATTTCTGATTTACCGACCATATTTCCCGCAATGCCCGCCGCAACGGTTGCCGCCGCAATTTTTAATCCGGCCTTGTTTTTTTGTTCTTCGTTCAAAACACGAATAACATCTTCGCGTGTCGGGGCGCTGTCCGCCGGGAATACAACACTGGTAATATCCGGCAGGTATGTCGCGGTTGGAAAATCCGATATGTTGCAATTTACAATATCGCCCGCCGCCAATTTTCCGCGCGCCACGGTGCGATATTCTGCACTTCCGTTTGCGCCAATTGCACGAATTTCAACAACGGCAACACATGTCGGCGAACCGCCGGCACCACGGCCAAGTGTCGGTTTATCCCAAACAAATTCGCCATCGGGGTAAATCATTGCACACGTATTTAATGTTTCAAGATTTGTGTTCTCGTCCGTGCCGTTGCGGATTTTATCCGCCAATTCTTGGTTTGCAACCGGCACGGGCAAAGACTGGTCAACGATGGTATCGGCCGTGGTATCGGCAATAGAATTGTAATATTGTTGTTCCAATCCAACCACATTTTTATACGTTCCGGCATAATTCCGTGATATGTTCCCAACACGAATGCCTGCAAACGCGTGACCGGCAACAATCGCACCCAAAAGAGAATAAAAAACTACTTTGTTTCTTTTCATCCGCACTCTCTCCTGTTACGGTGAACCTTAGAATTGTAATCTTAAACGCGCACCAACATCAATCATAGAAAGACGGCCGCTTTCATACCAATTGGTATAATGAAATACACTGTCATAGTCCGCCATAACTTCGCCACCGTACCCATCAGACAACCATTCGGTTTGAGATAAAACGATACTGCCCGATGTTTTAACCTTGCCCAGGTTTGCATACCGCGCAAAGAAATCCATCTTGATTCCACCGCCAAGGTCGGTCGTTATACCACCTTCGACCATAAATGCCAATTGTTCGTTCGTGCCACCATTATGATACGCGTAAACATCCGATATACCCGTCAATTTGCCCGCATTACCAATTGTTGTACCCAAATCTTCGATGATTTTATAATACGTGTCATCATAAACAACATAATCGGAAATAGTATTCAATGAAATACCGACACCAACACCGATATATGGCCGCAAAGAACCGCCCGCCAAATAACCGGTATAAGAATCCAGATTATAATACAAATTCAACATTGTTGTATTTGCGGTTATGGCGCCACCTTCGACCGATGCGCTTATATTTGCCGCACCGGTATAATCCGCCGTCATTACATTATCCGGATACCCAAGGCCCGAATAACGCGTATAAGAAAAATCTACACGAAAATCGTTATTTAATGCCGCACCAACCGAAACCTGAAGCGGTATAACGGTATCTGTATCAAAATCCGCAGACGCAAATGCACCCGGAACAACATAGGCATCTTTTTCGCCCGAATAATCTGCATGAATACTGCCCGATATACTGGCGGCATAGGCCGCAGAAATACCAACATATAAACCACTATCGGCTAAGCGATCATAATCCGCCGGTTGATAATATTGACGTCCCGCCGCGGTCGCCGCCGCGCCAACCTTTGGCAAAGCCCCGGTCACACGTGTTGGTTGCGCCGCAACCGCAGAATTCACCGTCAAAACCGTGCTATTTGTCGCAGGCAACTGGACAACACCGGTCCGTTGATAATTTACGTCACGTGAATATTGTTGTTGATACTGTTGCTGGTACACCGGATAGGCGGCACCGGCCGCACCCATCGCGACAATAGAAAACCCCATAAAAGCGGCAGAAACCTTGATTTTTCTCATTCTCTTTTTCTTACCTTTCTTGGAGTATTATATCATAAAAAAGACATTAAAAAAAGCGTTTAATATAAAACGGGTCCAAATTGGACCCGTTTTATTCCCATCAAATCAAAAATTAGAACAAAAAGTTCACACGGAACCCTGTTTCAATCTTGACATCCGTCGTATTTGCCGACAAACGCGCACCGGTATCCAGTGTATCTTCGATATACCATGCAACCTGGGCACCGTCACGCAATTGATACGCCAGCGTCAAAGTAATCGCATATTCGTTAAAATGATCTTTCATATCTTTGTATTCCGCCAACATACCTTCAACGGTCGGTGCAATCGCGGCCGGTAAATCGGTATAAACGCCTTCCAATCCGTTGGTTGCGTGATATTTATATTGGAAACCTAAACCGCCAGACCAACGATTAGTCATTTGATAGAATATGTTCGCACCGGCATTAACCTCCCACGTGGATTTTATATCAACCGACAATTTGTCCGGCAACCCGGGCAACATTGCGGCCAATTCGGAAACATTGATTTCATTGTTATGGTTGCCCCATGTGCGCAATACTTCACCAAAAATGCTGGCGGTTAAATTCGACCAAGTACGACCGAACTTTGTTCCAACATGTGCCCCCCAACGACCATTTGAATAATTGTCGTAATTAAACACAAATTTACCCGGGGACACCATATTCAAAGAACCCTTCATCTTTTCGATACCACCCATATGCAAATCACCATATAAATCCCATACATAACCATCCAAAGATTTAATCACGCGGTACGTTGTTCCCAAACGTCCAAGGTGAAAACCTTTGCGGTCAATGTCACCATCATATGTGTACCCGATGGCACCGTGAACCGCCCAACGATCGGTGATACCAACACCCAATTCTTGAACCGGGCGCCAAATTGGGAATTCGACTTCGCCATCATGGTTACGTAATTCTTGGTTATCGGTGGAATCTGTGATCTTGTACATCAAACCGATTGATGTTTTTGAATACACATCACCGGCCGATGGTAAAAACAACGGATTTTCCATATTCGCAGCCATCGCAGACGTTGTAATCGCCGCAGACGCGACCGCCAAACTAATGATTTTTTTCATAAAATTTTCCTTATGTTTATTTTGTTCACCACCAACCCCCATTATTGGCAAGATTGGTATTATACCCCTGCACCGCCCATTCTTGGCAACAGCGCATACCGAGAATATAACCATAATATGATGACGCAATGTGGGAATAAAGTCAAAACAATAATGCAATTGAACAAGCCTTGACAAAAAACACCATTTTATTATATCGTTATAAGAAATGGTGGTAATCATAGTAAAGAGGTGTATCTATGAGTTCACAAAAAGATGCTCAACCCCAGGTAAAACTTGACAGTTATTCCAAAATAAAACTTGGAAACGCGTATATGTCATTGTACGAAGCGTTGGTCGCCGAAGGCCAGGCCCAAAATATGAGTCTTGGGACATCTTGGTACAACGCGCTGTTCAAAATATCTGATATACTGAAATCAGACCAATCAAATGTGGCACTGGATTATTTGAAACGTTTTTTTATGTCGCATCGTAAGGGTGAAATAAAAAAAATGATGACCGCCAAAGAACGCTTTAACACAATTGAATCAAACCCGGCAATTGTCACGGCCGCATCGGACAAAGTAAAACAAGAAACCCAAAATTTGCAAAACGCAATTCAATCTGTTATTGGTGGTGAAGTGTTGATTGTATGCAAACCGATTGACAAACCGGTCGGCAAAAATTTCTATAATTGGGTGGAAAATCAACCGGAAGATATCGTGGTTGATTTTAGCAAACCGCGTTCGTTTGAAAAAGCGTACAAGAAATACATTTTACAACAGAAAGGCAAATAAAACTATTTCCGTTTATATGCCAAAATGTATGGCGATATTTTATTTACATTCTCCGCGGGGAACCATTTTCGCGGAATTTTTATTGCATTATTTTGACCCGCAGACATTTTTGGCTGCACCGCACCATCGCGGGCATTTATTATTTTCTCAATGTGAACCGTCACAACATCAACTGCGTTCGGCAAAACAAAGTTTATTTCTTCGCCGGCCCTAATTTCATTACGCAATTCCATTGTGACACCGTCGCCATCCACCGCGGTGACAACACCCGCCGCATGATAGGCGGACACCGAACGGGCCGTATCGTAATTGTGTGCATCGGGTGGAACCGGTCCATCAAAGAACGCCGTTGTATAACCGCGCGATTCCAAAACATTTAACATTTCCATATATTTTGTCGGGTCAAAATTTTCCGGGTCGCGCGCATATGCATCCATTGCACAACGATACGCGTGAACAACACTGCCCACGTAATATTCGCTGCGGTTACGGCCTTCTATTTTTAATGAATCCGGGGCGGATTCTAAAACCTCGGCTAAACGTGGCATTAAACATAAATCACGCGAATTCATAATATACGCACCACGTTCATCCTCGGTAATTGGCATTTCTATTCCCGATTCGCATTCGCGCAGGATAACATCGTATTTCCACCGACACAGTTGCGCACACGCACCACGATTTGCCGGCCGGCCCGTTATAAAGTTCGACAACAAACACCGACCAGAATACGCCATGCACATTGCACCGTGTACAAAGATTTCCAGTTTTATATCTGGACATGTGCGACGAATCGCGGCAAATTCCGCGTGCGAAACTTCACGCGCCAACACGCACAGTGACGCCCCCGCGTTTTGCCAAAACTTTACAGATGCGCCCGAACAAATGTTCGCCTGGGTTGAAATATGAATTGGCATATCGGGATGGTGTTCGCGTACCCACATTAAAACACCCGGGTCGGCCACAATCAACGCATCCGGATTCAAATATCGTATGGTTTCGGATACACGGGGCATATTCGCGTATTCGCGGTCGTGTGCAAACAGGTTGAATGCCAAATAAACTTTGCGACCGGCGGCATGTGCCAATTCAACCCCGGTACGGACTTCTTCGGTTGTAATTTTCGCACGCGCGCGCATAGAAAACCCGGGCAATCCGGCATAGATAGCATCCGCACCATACAGAATTGCGGTTTTGAATGCGTCCAACGTCCCCGCCGGCGCCAAAAGTTCAGGTAATTTAATCATATGGGTAATACTAGCCTGCCGGACGGCATTTTCAAGATTTATTTTAATTCTGGCAAATTTTTGCTTGCTTTGATTCCGGGCATATGTATAATTATGTGGCATTGCCGGTTTAGCTCAGTTGGTAGAGCGGCTGATTTGTAATCAGTAGGTCATTGGTTCAAGTCCGATAACCGGCACCAGAATTAAAAAAACGGAATCATTTGATTCCGTTTTTAATTTATTCTTTGTTTTCTTGTTTGGCGCGTTCTTTTTCGTGCCGGTCAACCGCGTTTGCAACGCTTTCTATTTGCAGTAATTGATTTTCCAATGCGCTGCGTTCAGAATTTTTATAACCGGTTTCTTCATTTGGCTTCGGCGATGGATTTGCGGCATTATTTTGTGTTGCCGTATTTTCACCGTCAACAACCCGTGGATTAATCAGGTTATCAAAAATCTTTTTCGATTCACGCGAACCCGCGACATCACGTTGCAACAATTTGTTTTCCGGTCCCGGGACAAACCATTCATCCAATTTAACCGCGGTCATTTGCATAATTGGACGTGTGCGCGCATCTTCTATCCAATGCGGCATACGCGGGGCATCCGAATAATACCACAATGCAACCCAATATGCCACGCCCATAACAATGACGCCACGAACAATGCCGAATATCACCCCCAGTGTATGATCGGTGACATTCATCACACTGTCTTGAATTCTGTCGCGCAGTTTCTGGTTAAAGAATCCGGCAATCAACAATATCACAAAGAACACAATAAAATATGACGCGACCAATGTTCCAACCGTTGATTCGGTAAGCCCAAACCAAGATTGCAACAATCCATCCAACCAAGGCGACACAAAACGCGCCGTCACCGCCGCCACAACCCACGACAGTGTGGCAACGGTTTCGTAAATTCCGCCACGAATTGTCGCCCATACTGTTGATGCCAACAATACGCCGATGTAAATATAATCAAGTCCAGTTAAATTAAACATAGCCTATTATCCATTATTTTTTGTTGCCTTTACGCGTTAACACGAATCCCAATCCCAAAACCAACACGACCAAGATTACATAGAAAACCCAACTATCGTTCGATTTTTTATTTACCGTTCTATTTTTTTTTTGCGCGTCATCATCGGCGCTTTTGATTTCGCGTTCGACAATTGCATTTAGCCTGTCTTCGTGCACCCGCTTGAACGCGTCTGCATCCGCCTCAATCGCCTTTTTATTTTCCGCCGCGATGGATTTGGCCGCGTCCGTCATATCGGCCTCGACCGCGGCACGCAAATCATCCGCCATAGAATCCGCGTAACCTTGGAAACATTTTTCACCGATAACCAAAACCGGAACGCCGCCCGATTCGTATTCGCATTTCTTCAATGTGTCCATAAATTCCGGACGATTTGCAGATTCCATAACATTGACCATGGTCACATTCAATTCCGGATATTCATAAATTAAATTATTAGAAATAAAATCGCGTGCATGATGACAATGCGGACATGTTGGCGAATAATAAACGGTGATATCCGCCGCGTATGCGGTCACCCCAAATAACGCACCAATCAATGCCCCAAACATAGATATTTTTTTCATTTTTTCTCCTTTTGTAATTTTTCTTGATTATAGAAATAACATATGCATCGGTGCAAGTTGTTTTTGAAAAAAATTAAACTATTTTTCCTGTGGCGGCAAAAATTTTATTCTGTACAATATTTTTCAAAAGGAGTTAAAGATATGTTTAACCTAAATGATTTTCCATTGCCTTTTCGCGAAACAGATTTGGTTCCCATTATGTCGGTTGAAACCGTGCGATTGCATCACGATAAGCATTTGGCGACATATATTGCCAACCTAAATAAACTGATTGCAGACACAAAATATGCAGATATGGATTTGCGCGAAATAATTGTGAATTCGGCACGCGATGCGTCCGCACAAAAAATATTTAATAACGCGGCCCAGGTCTTTAATCATGAATTCTTTTTCAATTGTTTGGGACGCGGAAATAATTTGATTCCCGATTTAATATCAGATGCATTTGGTGGCGCGGCCGAATTCAAAGAAAAATTCAAATCTGTCGCCAATGATGTTTTTGGATCGGGCTGGGTTTGGTTGACATATGATAATAAAAGATTCGAAATTATTGCGACAAAAAATGCAGACACGCCCATTGCACACGGCAAAAAACCAATATTGACTTTGGATTTATGGGAACACGCATATTATTTAGATTATCAAAATAGACGTGCAGATTTTGTCGATGTGTTTTTGAATGGTTTAATAGATTGGAAATTTGTAATCGATAATATGAATATCGAATAAAAAAATGCGGGCAAATGTCCGCATCTTTATTTTACCATTTGTATAAGGCGTACGTCATCAAATTCTGGATATTTATTAAATACGGATTGCGCGCGTGGACACAGGCATAAAATTTTGCGACCTGTTCTACGCGCAAATTCCACAACACATTGAACCAGGTTTTTACACACATCGCCACCATCGTATTCATCATCTATGTGCGTATGTTCAATAATAAGTCGATTTCCACCAACAATCGCAATATCTATTTCACCAATTTGCACGTTTCCACGACGCGCGCAAAATCCGTGACTGTTTTGTAATTCTTCGTATTCTATATCATTTTGCATTTTTGTTTTCCTTTTGATAAAAAAATAGCACGCGAATGCGCGTGCATAAATATGAATGTTTGCCAAAAGGCGGGGATATTTTCCCCGCCACCATTAAACACGTGAAAAATTCTTTTGAATTATTTTTCCACTGCGCCGCAGCATGGCCGATTCGGTCGATGACATTTTCGGCATCAAAGTCATAACGACCCCGTTATTTCCAACAACGCGTGGCAAAGACATTGCACACGTGTGCGCGCCGGTACCGGCAACAATGGACACCGTCAATATCCTGTGTTCATCATTTATAATGCATTTCAACAAATCAGAAACCGCGGCACCAATACCATCCCATGTTGCGCCACGTCCGCGAATAATTTCATACGCGGCATTGCGGACACGATATTCAATTGTTTCGCGCGTGGCGGTGGTCATTGTTATCTTGGATTGGTGACAAAAATCTTCCAAAGACAATCCACCAACCGTGATGGACGACCAATCAATAACGCTGCTGTCGCCGTGTTCGCCCAAAACATAAGAATGAATTGATTGTGGCGATACGTTCAATCCACGCGACAATATCGTACGCAAACGCGCCGTGTCCAACATTGTTCCCGTTCCAATTACGCGTGACGGTGGCAACTTAGAAAGACTTTGTGCCAACATAACCATAACGTCTAATGGATTTGTGACCAAAATCAAAATGACACGTTTCGGGTCAACATTCGCCATAACACGTGGCACAATATCGCGAATAACTTCGGCATTGTTTTGTAATAAATCTGTGCGGGTTTCGCCCGGTTTTTGATTTGCGCCGGCAGAAATAATAACTATGTCTGAACCACGAATTCCACGATAATTATTCGCCGCAGAAATTTTAACATCAAAACCGAATGCGGCGGCATGGCCTAAATCTTCGGCGGCGGCACGTGCGCGAATACCGTCACGGTCATATAAAACGATTTCATGAACCAGACCGGTATTTTTCACCGCCGTTGCAACGGCCGAACCAACCGAACCAACACCAATAATTGCTATCTTCATATCGATCTCCTGTTGGAAACATTATAGCACATTTTAGTGATTAGTGTTAGTGGTTAGTGTTAGTATAAAAAACGGATGCAATCGCATCCGTTCTTTTTACTTATGTAAAAGTTTTTGGATTGTCTTTATCGTATCATCAACACATGTTTTAATATCAAAAGAATTTGGCATCTTTGATGTATCAATATCGTTCACACGATATTTAACTTCTATGACATTTTTGTCCAGGTTCTTTTGTGAAACGATTAGACGAATTGGCGCCGCAATCAAATCTGCATCTGCAAATTTTTCACCCGCGCGCGCGTCACGATTATCCAACAAAACCTCAACCCCCGCCGCGTGCAAATCGTTATAGATTTTTTCGGCCAATTCGAAAGTTTTGTTTTCTTTATCGGCCAAACCGATTACTTCGACCGCAAAAGGCGCGGTTTCCATATTCCAAACCGGTCCGTTATCGTCCGCACTTTCTTCCAAGATTGCCGCCATTGTGCGACCAACCCCAATACCATAGCAACCCATAATCGGCGTTTTTTCGGTACCATCCGCCGCCGTGTATGTCATATGCATAGATTCCGTGTATTTCTTACCCAATTGGAATATGTTCCCAATTTCAATACCGCGAATCTTTTTCATCTTGCCACCGCACTTTGGACAATTGGTGGAATCCGTATCTTCCAATTCTTTGTTTGCGCGGAATCCACAATCACACACATACAGCGTGTCTTCACCCATTTCGTTTACCAATTGGAATTCGTGGGCAACCGCACCACCCATATCCCCAGTGGACGACATTACGTCAATAAAGTTCTTTAATCCGCAACGACGGAATATTCTGTAATACGCATCAAAACAAAGTTTGTAATAGTGTTCCAAATCCTCTTGGGTTTCGTGGAAAGAATAACCGTCTTTCATAATAAATTCACGTGTTCTTATCAAACCGGCGCGCACACGCAATTCATCACGAAACTTTGTTTGAATTTGGTACAACATAAACGGCAATTGGCGATAAGAACTTATTACCGAGCGCGCATAATCCGTCACAACTTCTTCGTGTGTTGGACATATTACATAGTCTGCGCCGGAACTGCCTTTGAATTTTGCCAATACCGCCATCGCATCATAACGGCCCGTTTCCCGCCACAGGTCGGCCGTGCAAACAACCGGCATCAAAATTTCTTGGCCGTCAATTTTATCCATTTCATCGCGAATAATATTTTCAATTTTGTGAACAACACGCCAACCCAACGGGGTCAAAGTATAACCGCCCTGGAAAGTTTGGTAAATGTATCCACCTTTGACCGCAATTTTATGACCGCGTGTTGTTGCGCCGGCGACATCACCGATTAAACGCCGAACACATAAATTTTCAATTTTCATTTTTTTAAATCCTTGGTTTCCATATATTTATCTGAAATTATTTTGTGCATTGTTTCTGCCATTTGTTTTCTGTCCATACCCCCAAGGGGTGGTGGCGGCAACATATATACATCTACGCGGAAACCGCCCAAAACCATTACGTGAAAAATTTGACCAAACGCACTGCGTTCACGCGAACACCGTGGGCCCTGGGTTTGTTTCGCATTATCAAAATATGCAAAGTGTTCCGCCAAATCTTCATCCGCAATTGGCGTGCCATCATGATAACAATAACGCGTCACAACCGGTTGAACCGTGACATCGGTACCTTCGGCAACATTGAACAGACTGCTTTTGAACTCTTTGACATATGCACCGTTGGTCGTTGTACCTTCGGGAAAGATATACAACGGATATGTAATCTTGGCTATTTCGTCTTGAACCAATTTTAATGCATCCATCGCGTGGGATGGCCGACGGTCAATAAACACGACACCAAACTTATTCGCGATATATCCAACCAAAGGCCAATTACGGACATCGTTTTTGGAAATAAAACTGCCCCCGAACATTACCGGGAAAGTCGCAATTTCAAAAACCGATATGTGATTACCCGCAACCAATAACGGACGTTTTTTAGAAATGGTTCCATGTTTTACAATCTTGATACTTGCCAAAATCAGCAAGATTTTCATAAACACCGCCATATATTTTACCGAAATCCGCGACCGCGAAGGCAACAAAATTATAATCGGCAATTGAATCAAAACCATTATCCAAAACGCCACGAACCGCGATGTTCCGGTTATTGTGTTAAAAAAATTCTGTTTGCAAGTATGCGACATCTTAATCCTCGGTCTCGTTTGCAGGTTCATCAATAAATTCCGCATCCGCCGCATCTTCACGCAGCAAGAATTCAAAGAACGCCCCCAACATATTCAATGGCCCCGTAATCGGCATCAGCATAATTTTCCCCAATGTCTGCATCGGGTGCGGTTTAACATCCAAATGATCCAACGCATTTGCACGACCATAGAAATGTTTTTGATACGCGGCATCCATATTTTTAGACTGCATCATAACGAAAACATCGTACGTGTTAAATGGTTTATCAATAAACACACCCTGGCCAAATGTGGCACCCATACGCAGGTATCCCTTGATAAGTGGTGTCATTTGTTTTTTTGCCATTTCTTCATCAACAAATGCGCGTGGCAATATGTTCATTTTCGACATACGCGGGTCTGCACCGTCGGCAAAGTTTTCCGGTATCACGCGTGCGCGCAAACGCAGTGGCGACAAATGATTGTAATACAGATATGATATTGCCTGGGCCGATTCTACGGGCTTTTGTCCAACCCAAGACGCCACGCCGAACAGAACCGCGATACGCCGGCGTAAAACATATTCACTTAGTCCCGCCCACAACATACGCATAACCAACGCATTTTCACGATATTCGCGTGCGACACAGGCACGCGACATTTCGGCGATATTGTCCGATGCCTTTTTAATCTTGGAAATATTAAATTCTGTTTCGGTATAGAAGCCGCCCATTTTATCCGCGGCCCGCTTATCTATAATCCTGTACGTGCCAACGATTTTTCCGTTATGAAACACCGCCATATAGTCCGCGTATTTATCAAATTCATCAAATTCTTCGTGCAATTCGTGTTGTTCATCCGTCGCGGATGCGCCTTCTTCAGTGACAAAAACGTCATAGCGCAGATTGCGCACCATACGGCGTTCTTCTTTGTTCCGCGTAAGGCGAACTTCGAAATCACGAACCTTGATAGCCATAAAATAACCCCTTGGTTTTCAATAACATTGTACAAAGAATACCAAACATTGCAAGTCCGCGCAATCTTTTTTATTTTGATAAATATTGGAAAATTTATTTCAATTTATCGGACAGTTCGGCAATGGCGATTGCGTACCAGTTCGAATTGTTCCACTTTTTAATGCGATAGAAATTCGGGTATGTTAAATATGCGGTAATAACCGGTTGTGGCGCAACATCGGCATCGGGGGCAAAATCATCCGCCGCATTGGTCGGCAAATTTGCAACATCCGCCACCAATCCCGCAACCATATTTCCCGTGGGAATCGGCCCACCATCAGCATTTAGAATTCCATATTTTGACCATTCGGTCAGTGTCTTTTTGGTTTTGCCGTCCAAAAGGGATGTATCAAAATCCGCCGGCAAAACAACGCGCCGCACAATGCGTTCGTTTTTATTCCACCCCAATTTGTTCAGGTAATTGCCGGCACTGGCCATCGCGTCACCAACACTGTCGATAATATCGACACGACCGTCATCATTGCCATCAACACCATACATCGCAAGTGTTGTTGGAATAAATTGGAAATGCCCCATGGCGCCGGCCCAACTGCCACGAATATTATTGATATCTAATTTATTGTCGTCTGCGATTTTCATCAATGCCAACAATTGGTCGGTAAAGAATTTTTCGCGCCGCCCATCATAAATCAGCGTAAAAAACGCATCCACCAACCGGTGGCGTGCCTTCACTTCGCCATAGTTTGATTCCATTCCCCAAAATGCCAAAATAACGTGCGGTGGCAAACCGTAAATACTTTCGACCCGATTTAACATCGTTGGATATTTTGCACGCATTTGACGGCCACGCGTAACACGCGTCGAATTTACTGTCCGCGCCAGGTATTCGTCCAGTGTCAATTTGAATTCACTTTGATTCTTATCGCTTTTAACAATGGACGGAACAAACGCCGGATTGCGTACGGTGGCGTTTATTGTATCCGCCGAAATATTCTTGGCCGCCGCACGTGTGCGAATATCGGCAATAACAGAATCCCATCGCGTCATATCAAACGCACCAACATCGGCCAAGGCCGGTCCGCAAACCAACAAAAGTGCGAAAAACGCCGAAACGCGCCGCATCATTTACCCCCATTAAAATGCGTATTTAAATCCTATGTGCAATCCAAATGATTGCCAGGTTGCCTGTTTCAAAGAATTGCTGATGTGTTCGGTATGGGCGGCAACCTGATTTAATTCTGGATACAGAACCGTTTCGCCCGTTATTGGATCTATACCTTCATATACCACCAATTGACCATTTTCGTCATACACGAAATCTGTGTATTCGGCAATATACAGTTTTCCCGGAATCTTGCCCACATGGAACAGATTTGTGTCAACCTTTAACGCCAATTGCAAACGCGATGACAACCGCAGGTCATATTCCATTTCCGCGGCATAAGAATACGATCCGTTGCTGCCTTCGTCCAAGAAACTTGGGCTTTGTTGCCAATCGGTACGGTTCGGCCAAATGCCTTCGGATGAATACTTGGGCAAACCGACCTGGAAATAGAAACGCAATTTATCCGCAAGCGTCATTTGCTTTTCCACCTCTAACCCGAAATAGAAACCACTCCACGTTGTGTTGTAAATGTGCGTCACACCACCAACCTTAATCGGGCCGTCACCACCGATGATAACGCAATCACCTTCGGGTACGCCCCACGGCACAATACCCCAACTTGGGTCATATTCCATCGTGGTCAACAAGTTTCCATAACCCGTCACGTACCCACCAATCGCGCTGCCGGTGGATTGGTTCACGACACGCATATCTTCGGGGCCCATACAAACCTGGTACCAATTATCGGGTGGTGTGACATTGGTCGGCATAGAAAAATAGTTTCCTTCGGCATCACCATATACATATTCGCCACCACTGGTCATCAATGGCAGGTATACACCCTGGTTAGGATACAGGTGATCGGACATTTTCAAATCGTGCTTGAAAATTTCATAACCGATAACCGGTGAAAATTTCCACCCGCCGATATCCCACACGTGGTGCGCCCCAATGCCGAAACGCAAATGATGCGAACGCCCGGATTGGTCACCCATAGATATAGTGAAAATTCCATCGTTCGGCGTATTCCAATCATACGGTTCCAAATCATAATCCATAGACAGCCCACCGTGGGACATATCGCCATATGTGTATTCACCAAACGCAAACAAATCAAAATTGTGCAAAGAAAATACATGACGGGCACCAACATTGACCTCGTTAAAAACCATATCATCCCATTCAAGAATAGAATTTACACCCGTTTGAAATTCAAAGTCTGCAAACCGCCGCGAATATCCGGCATAAATGTGTGTTCTGCGTTCAAGTTCCATTGATGTCGCAACACCGTTCACCGTCATCGCCCCAGAATTTGTATATGTCATACCATCGATATATGTTGGGATATCCTGGGTTTTTGTGCGTTCATTACGATATGTGTATGTTCGTGTGCCGACCACCTGTTTGGAACCAGATGTACCGACGTATTTGGTATATCCTTTGTCCGCGTATTCGCCATAATTTAACTGATTAGATGTTGCGGCCTTGTCTTTTTGATAATAAACCGGCACCCCTTCATTTGACCCAACGGCCACAAAATGAAGTAAAATTGCCGGCAAAAACGAAACTAACGCCTTTCTCATTCCTTTTCTTGGGGTATTATATCACAAAATTTATAACAGAGAAAGCAATTTATCACTTGCCACCGTACAAAAGGGTTGTAATATATTTGCGATATGAATACGCCCCATAATATTTATATTCACGTTCCGTTCTGTGTGGCCAAGTGCCGGTATTGCGCATTTTTCTCGCGTGCGTTGCGCGCACCCGATTGGGACACATATACGGACAGAATCATTGATGAAATTGGACATTTTTCCGGCATTTTGGGGCGAATTTCTGTGCCAACCGTATTTTTTGGTGGCGGAACACCGTCATTGATGCCACCCAAAAAATTTGCCACAATTATGGACGCAATTTACAAACATTTCGATGTCGCCCCGTATGCAGAAATCACCATCGAAGCTAACCCGGGAACATTGGATAACAAAAAACTTGGCGAATTTTGTGCGGCGGGTGTAAATCGAATGTCGGTTGGTGCGCAATCGCTGGATGATGAAAAATTGAAATTCTTGGGGCGAATTCATAATGCGTATGATGCACGCCAACTGATTGATAATGGTATGCGCCGCGGCATTCGCGTGTCGGCCGATTTTATATATGGTTTGCCGGGCGAAAGCGTGGACGATGTTATCAAAATATGTGACGAAATAAATCGTATTGGAATTACACATTGTTCTTTGTACGAATTGACAATAGAACCGAATACGCCATTTGGCAAAATGAACCTTGATATGCCAACAAACGACACAATGGCGGAAATGTACATTGCAATTCAAAACAATTTGAAATTGCCACGTTACGAAGTTTCAAACTATGCCCAAGATGGATTTGAATGTCGTCACAACCAAAACGTTTGGGATGGTGAACCATATATTGGCATTGGCAATGGTGCGGCGGGACGTATATTTTTAGACGCCACTTGGTACGAAGAATTGGGTGGTGGAAAAATGTTCAAACCAATGTCAAATGATGCACGCGCGATTGAACGTGTTATCACAGGAATGCGCACAATGCGCGGGGTACGCACAGACCCAGAATTAAAAAAAATATTAAATATAGAATTTGCAAAATCACACAATGATGTGCTAATGTTTTCTGGCGACCGAATGCGTGCCACAGATGCGGGAATTTTGGTCTTGGATAATTTAATAGAAAAATTGGTGAAATAAAATGCGACATACGTTGTTAAATATTTTGGGTATTATTGCCGTAATGGCGGCAATAATATTTGCAATACAATTCAAAGGGGGCAAAAAAATGAACACAGGTATTGATATAAACAGCATTGAAACATTGGTCAATCCGGCGGATGACTTTTTTGATTATGCGACATTGCGTTGGCGGCGTGCGAACCCGATTCCGGATGATTACACGCGATATGGCGTGTTTGATATTTTGCATGATACCAATTTGAATCGCGTTCGTGAAATTGCCGAAAATGATGGTGGTAAAATTGGAATGCTGTATAAAATAACAATGGATGAATCGCGTTTGAACGCGGACGGCATCACACCTGTAAAGAAATATTTTGATGAAATTGACGCAATAAAATCTAAATCTGAATTGCCGGAATATTTGGGCAAGATACACGGCTTTATTTCTTCATTTTGGGGTGATGCAGTCGCATTAGATGAACGCGACAGCGAACATTATCTTTACAACATACACCAAGGTGGCATCGGGCTTTCGCGGGATTATTATTTTGATGAAGATGCACGCACGGTGGAAATTCGTAAAAAGTATATTGAATTTATTGCATCGCAACTCAAAAATTTTGGGGTGCAGGCGGATGCAAAAAAAATTTATGCAATGGAAGAACGTATGGCCAAATCTTTCCACACCAAAGAAGTTTTGCGCGACCCACATGCAAACTATCACAAAATGTCACGTGATGAATTTATGCGTGACTTTGCCGGATTTGATTGGGAAAAATATTTTGATGTCCGTGGTGCAACCGCGGCGGATTTTCTTAATGTTGGGCAACCGGACGCGATACGTGAATCGATAAAAATCATAAATGATACAGATTTAGATTTACTAAAGTCTTATTTGAAATATCGTGTGATTTTATCGGCGGATGCATTTTTGGATGACAAAACATATGATATATCTTTTGATTTCTTTAACCACACTATGTCTGGGCAAAAAGAAAAGAAACCACGTTGGAAACGCGCGGTGGCAACATTGAACGGAACAATCGGTGAAGAAATTGGACGGTTGTATGTTGAAAAATATTTTCCGGCGGACGCAAAAAAACGTATGGAACAATTGGTTGAAAACCTGCGCCGTGCGTACAAAATTCGAATCGAAAAACTGGACTGGATGTCGGCGGACACGCGCGGACGCGCAATTGAAAAACTGAACGCGTTCCGTGCCAAGATTGGATATCCGGATAAATGGCGTGATTATTCAAAACTGAATTTGGATAAAAACGAAAGTTTGTTTGAAAATATGATGCGCGTTGCAAAATTCGAAGATGATTTTTGGATGGAAAAAATCGGTCACGAAAAAGACGACAGCATTTGGTATATGAACGCACACGAAATCAATGCATACTATGATCCATCTACAAATGAAATTTGTTTCCCGGCGGGTATATTGCAACCACCGTTCTTTGATATGGATGCGGATGATGCATTTAACTATGGCGCAATTGGCGCAATTATTGGTCACGAAATGACACACGGATTTGACGATATGGGCCGCCACTTTGATAAAGACGGTAATATGCGCGATTGGTGGACACCCGCGGATGCAGATGCATTCAATGCGCGTGCAAATGTGATGAGAAAATTCTTTGATAACATTTTGGTTGCGCCAAACACCCATGCAAACGGAGAATTTACATTGGGTGAAAATTTGGCGGATTATGGCGGCGTGACGATTGCGTACACAGCATATAAAAATTTTGGTCGCAAATCTGAAACGACGCAAAACTTTACGCCCGATATGCGGTTCTTTATTGCGTACGCGGGTGCGTGGGCTGGAACAATACGCCCCGAACAAGTTTTGGTTCAAACGAAAACCAACGAACATTCGTTGAATCGTTGGCGCGTAAACGGCATATTGCCGCACATTGATGCGTGGTACGATGCCTTTGGTGTTGGCCCCAAAAACAAATTGTATGTCGCACCAGAAAAACGCGTAAAGTTGTGGTAAAGAAAAACGGTTGCCATCGCAACCGTTTTTATTTACATTAACGCCTGGTAAACGGTACGCGGTTTTCCAGATGCCTTTTCAATTGCAGACATAACATTTACTTGATAACGTGCGGCGTATTCACCCAAACCCGGGCTTATATTATTATTTATTTCCAACATGTTAAAAACCGCAGATACATAACAATCGGCCTCTGGTCTGTCTTCGCAAACGGCGGTCCTTATATATTCCGCAGGATTTTGTTCATTGGTATAAAAATTACTGGTCAGCCATGTTCGACCATTATATTCTTGGATAAACGAATACATAAAACCATAACCGGGGAACCTTTGAACAAGTACAAATTCTCTGTTGCCGTTTTCCAATATTTCTATATTCCCCGATATATAGCACCACCATTCTGTTTCGCCATTACAGAATCGATTGACATACGCATAAATTTGCGGTTCGGCGGTATTCGTACGATATACATAACGGTTAACCAATTGCGGAGAATTATATTCAGAAACACGATTAAAAAAAAGCAATGGATAAATAAGGAAATTACCTTTTGTATCGGTCCATGTCATATTATCGCCATCTGCACTGGCCGTTGGAATGAATTTATCGATTTCTGTTTTGTTATAAATGTCATTGGCATTATCTGCTATCTCGGTTTTGATTAAATCGATATCCGATAATACCTTGTCTTGATTATTTTCCAACAAATCTATACGCGAATTTAATTCTTGAATTTTATCCGAATCGCCGGTTGTCATACTTGGCATTTTACTGGACACAGACTTGTTAAAATTATTTGGTGTTCCAACCGAAACGGTGGCTAAACGTGCCGTAGAATTCAAATCTGGCGCGGACACCGCCATCGATGATTTACCAGATAATGACTGAACATTGGATGTCCGTAAAATTCCCCCGCGTTTGACCGCACCCGATGCATCAATGGAACTTTTTACCGGACCGGTCCGTAATGATGCCGCACCAAACGCAACACCAACTTCAAACACAACCCCCAGGCATACCGCCAACGGCAAACTTTTATGAAACATACTAATTTCCCTTTTATTATTTAGAATAAATTTATTTCGGGTCAAAATCACATCAACATAAATAAAAGATATGCTTGTGTATGTTTCATATAGGCCGAAGTAATATTGAACCAAGCTTTGCTTGTTTTCAGTTTTATTTTATCATACGACCAATAATACGGTCAAGAATAAACACGGGCGCAAATCTGCGCCCGCACTAATACAATTTCACATTTACAATTATTTCTTGGAAACGCGTTCGCGAAATTCATTAGACGGACGGAATGCCGCGACACGGCGTGCAGAAACAATTGCGGTTTCACCTGTTTTTGGATTGCGTGCCACACGCGCAGATTTATCCAAAATCTTGAACGTGCCGAAACCGGCGAATTTAACCTCTTCACCCCTAATCAAGCTTTCACAGATTTCATCGAAAATTGCATCGACCAACCGTGTTGATTGCGCCGTTGTGAACCCAAATTCATCGCGCACATCTTTTGCCAATTTACTTCTTGTTATTGTTGCCATTTCTTTTACCCCTTTTTGTTTATACTCTTATAAGTGTCGCACCCCAGGTCAGGCCACTGCCGAACGCAGGATACAAAACCAATTGTCCGTGTTTTATTATTTTATTATCGAACGCGTACGCCAACGCCAATGCGCCTGATGCACCGGACGTATTCGCGTGCCGGTCAACAGTTATTAAAATCTTTTCCATTGGAAACCCAAGGCGCGCCGCGCACGATTGAATTATACGAATGTTCGCCTGGTGCGGCACAATCCAGTCTATATCATCTTGGGTGATTCCGGCGTGTTCCATAATATATCGCGCGGCGTCCGGCATCAGTGACACCGCCATTTTATATGTTTCTGGTCCATTCATAATAATTTTGTGGTCCGGTGACCCGTGCAGCATTTCAAACTTTTTCCCGTCCGCCATAACGACGGTATCAATTATCCCAGAATAACTGGACGTGGAACGTTCAAAAATCAACGCGCCCGCGCCATCACCAAACAGAACAGCCGTTGAACGGTCGGTCATATCGATAAATCGCGACATTTTTTCTGCGCCAACAACCATTATGCGTTCGTGTATGCCCGCCGCAAAGAACCCGCGCGCGCAATGCAACGCATATATAAACCCGGTGCACGCGCCACGCACATCGAACGCAGGCATATTTTTCGTTGCGCCCAACATACCGGTCACTTGAACCGCGACAGATGGGAAATCCAATTCCGGCGTAGTCGTTGCGACAATTACCATATCAATATCATCAATTGTCAAATTCGCATTTTTCAACGCCGCGCGCGCCGCATTTGCCGCCATATCGGCAACCGTTTCATCGGCGGCCGCAAATTGCCGAGAATGAATTCCTGTGCGTTCGACAATCCATTGGTCGGTTGTATCCATCACGCGTTCAAAATCAGCATTGGTCATCACGCGCGCCGGCAAATAAGAACCGTATCCAACAAGTTTGTTTCCCATATAAATTCCTTATATTTTCGTGCCTTGGTATTATACAGGTTTTAATATAACTTGCAATATCAAAATCTGGGGTTAAAATAAATGCGCATCGTGTCCCCATAGTTCAATTGGATAGAACAAGTTCCTCCTAAGAATTAGATGCTGGTTCGATTCCGGCTGGGGATACCAAGAAAAAAATGGTGATAAGATGAAGAAAAAAAATCATGCGATTGGTATTGGAATTTTGGCGGGCATATTACCGCACCTGTTTTGCTGTGTATTGCCGGTGGTGTTGGGTATTATTGGTATGGTGGCACCGGATTTTGCCGACCATAAAATTATTCCCGAACGCGCGGAAATATGGTTGTTTATATTTTCCGGGGTAATGTTGGCGCTGTCGTGGATTTTGTATTTTCATAATCAAGAATGTGATTGCGAACACTGTGGCGAAACACACCACCACCACACGCAAAAGATTATTTTGATAATCATCACGGTTTTAACAATCGCCGGGATTGCGGCACATATAATCGCACATCATTAAATTTATTCCGTCATCCCGTGCGTCGGGTCCCGCAAAAATGCGTTGCATTTTTGTGGGTGACTTTGACACGGGATCTCTTCGTTATTAGGCGATACTGAAGAGATACCGCCTTTCGGCGGTATGACGGGTTCTTGCGCCGGGATGACGATATAAAAAAACGGGGCAACACCCGTTTTTAATTTTTTATGCACCCTCTTGACTTTCGTCTCCGGTGTCACCATCACCGTCATTGCCTGTACATGTCAATGTCGTGTCATCCCATGTGCCACCCATCAGGCCGCAACCCTTGCTGTCACAGCCGGTAAAATCGTCAACGCAACAACTTCTGGCGGATGCGCCTTGGGCCACACATTGTTCCGTACCACCAACCACACACCAATGTGCGTTCGAAAATACGCAGTCTTTTTTACTACATTGACCTAAATTTGTCGCCGAACATTCGCCGCAAGACGGGTTATATGTGCCATCGCCGGAAAGCGTGCCACTGGTGCACGATGTGTAATACATGGTGTCGCCTTTGTCCGGATTTGATAAACCATGACGTTGAATTTGACGTGTGCATGTTGCGCTGCTATCACCTGGGGCACAATCACGCGCCCATGCCGCATACATATGAACAGTTTGCACATCGCCACGGCACGTCCAAATCTGCCAATTTGCATTTGCGTCGCCATAACCATTCACAGTGTTGTTTAATATTATTCTATCGGTGACATTTGCCTGATTAAAAGGTAAACCCAAACGTGCACGTCCCCACGTCGTACTTTGTTCTGTCACCAAATTATCTGCAATTGTTTTAAGCAACGAATAATACGGAATGTTATTAAACGAACTGTCGTTCGGTTTGAATTCCGGATAACCCACAATATACAAACCGCGCGGAGACCAACCCAGTGCAGATGGAAACACCAGTTCAGTTTGTGTAACACCATTTTTGGTATATGTTCCAAGAGATGTTCCCCCGTTCCAATGATAATGATATGTCTCGGTCGATTGATTGCATGGCAAAGCGGACCAATCAACGGGATTATTTCCGTATGCAATATGTGCACCACCATATGAATAATCAATTGCGGAATAATTTTTTGGGCACCAATGAATCACTATATCGAAATCCCTGTCGTAATAGCAGCCTTTGCCGCCATCATCTTTTATTTGATTGGGATCTATTTCGTAACCAGAATCAAGATTTGTGTTATTCACCAAAGATTCCCAATCAATATATGCGATATTTTCAGATGTGGATGTGTCCAAAGACAGTGCATTGACACACACACCGTTGCTGTTTTCCCGGGCGCCGGTTTGGCATTCGTAATTTCCGGTGACTTTGGAAACAGTATTGCCGGCTGCGGCTGCGGCGGCCAATGTTTCAACCGCGTTTGATTTAATATTGCCGGTGGAATCTACAATTTCAACATTGCCAACATTATATCCAGTAAAATCTGCGTCTGCACGGGATGTCACATTTAATTGTGTCACACGCAGGGAATCCGCCGGGCAACCGATTTCAGCAGAATTCAAGTACAAACCGGGACATTCACGGCCCGGAGTGTAATACAAAGTCACCGCACCGGCAATAGACGGCATAAAACATAACGCACATGTCAAAAATTTCTTCATATTATCATCCCTCGTAATATTTTATGGATTTACTTCCGCACCTTCAATTTCTATCGTATTATATTGGTACCTACCATCATCTCCACTGCCACTGCAACTGGTCCCATTCCACGTTCCACCAACGGCGATACAATCCGGCTCGCGTGCGCAACCCGCGACAGAACCAACACAACATTCCACTTGATATGACTGACTCGTACACTTGGGTGTATCGCCAGTTCTTTGGACACACCATTTATAATTCAGGGCATCACACTGATTGCGCGTGCAACCGGTTGGATTGCCCAAACAACAGGCACCTGCAGTATCACTGCATGAGAAGTTAATCGTTGTTCCCGATGCGCACCAATTACCATTGTACAACCCACACTCATCACTGTCGCATGCCGGCAAATTGGTCGCGCTGCATGCGGCCGGACAATCTGTTCTTAATTTACAAGACGGTCTGCTAGACCCGGTAGTACACCATATGTAATTTCCCCCCAAACTTCCGCACGTTGTTTCGTTACAATTTCCAAGTGTCGTTGGAGTGCAAGAACCCGTCACCGTAGTCCAACGCGCATAAAGTGTTTTATCAGATTGATAATTGTATGTATATGTCCTATTTGCAAGCCAAACAACACTATCAGATGACGTACTTCCCACAAGCCACCCATCAAACGTTTGACTTGCACTCGGTTTGGTACATGTGTTGGCACGTGTCATGAATTGAGTGTTATATTGAACCGTTTGTGACGCCGGTGCCGTCCCAGTTCCACCGTTGCAATTGTATGTAACTGTATAGGTTGTTGTCTCACCCCCCCCGGAACCGCCGCCGGAATTTGGGATGCAATCGACACTGCCGGTGGTAATACCACAAATCCAACGTGATAAATCAGATGGGGTCGGGTTTTCAACCGAATAACCATTCACCGACATACATGTCACGATTGTTGAACGGCACGCGTTGATTGCGATATTCGCCTGAACCTGGTTCGTTGATGCCTCATCAAACGGATAATTGTTCTGGGACAGGCATGTTGTCACGTCCGTTATACAACTTTCCGCGTGTTCCGCCAAGATTTGGTCTTGCTTTGCCTTGATTTGAATCAACATACGATCCAAGTATTGTTTTACAACCTCGTTCACGGGGTTATATTTACGCGAAGAACCCTTGCCGGTGTATGTGTAATCTTGGCATTTATTCAGCACCGATATGCACATACCATAATTTTTGTCGCCATCAACATAACCGATTTTGTTTTGGATAAATTCAGACATACCCAAACCGCCGTTCTTGGCCGCAGTTGCCGTCACGGTTGTGTTTATATAATCCGCCAAATTACCATTGTTGGAACCGTTCAGGCTGTAACTGTTCCATGCGTTTTTGCAACCGGCCGTTGTTTGGCCCGCCGTGGATGAACCATAATTCCAAACGTTATACAAATTCATACTGCATATATCGCCGTCCAACACACCCGTGGCATTTGTGGCGTCTCCAATGCCATTCACCGCGCGACCCGGGTCGGTACCAATAACTATTTCGCCGTTCACGATATAGCGGCCGGACGGATCAAGGCACTTTTCATAATCCGTGCCGCAAACGTATTCATCCTGCATACAGGAATCAAGTGCGTTTATGCATCCGCGCATATCGTATTCGTTTTTCGATTGTTCCACCAACAGGCGCGCCTTTTGCAGAACGCTTTTGGCGTTGCGCACCGTTGCAACCATTTGGTCGTTGGAATCGTTCAGGCTGCGTTCATAGGCGATACATTCGCGGTCAATTTCTAAATCATACGCGTTCGTAACCAATGAACCGTCAACACCCTGGGCCGTGCAGGCCTTTAAGACGTTCGCCTTGCAACGATTTGTTGCGGTTTTGAACAATTCTTCGCCGCGTTGGTTATTGATACCGTTTGAATTCGTGCCAAAACCACCCAAGAACGAAGATAAATCAAAACCGGTGCTGTCAATAGTAAAGTCCAACAGACCCGATAAATCAAACGAAAGGAAAGACGAATTCGAAGATGATGCGTTGCCGGATTGAACCTCGATAATCATATCTTTTATCTTGTCCAGACTGGTCTTTAACTGACTGGTATCGGTGGTGGATTGCATTTTCAATTCCGCCTCGGTCTGGGTGAACAGGGTTTCAACCTCGCGCGCGGACAAACCAATGTATTGAATCTTTTGTGCAACCTCTTGCAATTCTTCGGTTGCCTGTTTCAATGCGGCCTCGGCCTTGGCATAATTTTTAATATTGGCACTGCAACTGCAACGGCCTTGGTTGTCGTCCAAGACGTTACAATAATTATCCATGCACGCCGCATATTGGGCCTTGCAATAATCGGTTAATTCCGCCAATTCGTCCATTTCTGCGGGGGTGGTCGCACTGACCGATGTGGTATCGGTGGAAATGCCACTGACCGATGACATACGAATTGTTGGAACACGGTTCGCAACACTGACACGTGCACCGTTTGCGTTATATAATCTTTGGCCACTGTCGGTAAGGTAATCCGCGTTTGTTGTGCCGCTGGCCGTGGTTACCCGGATGGGCGCAGCAGATATAACATTGCCGGTCACCCCCACCGCCGCGTTGGTCGATGCACGATTTACACGTGCACCGGTCGTTGCCGTGCGCGATGATGTCGCATTACGCGATGTTGTTGTTCGTGCCACCGTCGCACCACCGGATGCGCCTGTGCGGGTTGATGTTGCGGTACGCCCCGCCCCGCCCGTTGCACGGGTTGCCGCCGCCCGCGTGGCATCTGTATCGGTTGTTGTGCGCGTTGCCGTGGTTGATGTTGTACGCGATGAAACACTGCGCGAATTGGTGTTTGAACGTGGGGAAGAATTCGATGTTGTACGCGCCGCCACCACACGTGACGAATTTGCCGCAGACGCACGACCCGTGGCCGCACCCGCATTGGTTGTGGGTACCGTTCGACCGATTGTTGTGCGGTTAGTGTTTGCACGCGATGCGGATCCACTGCGTGACGCAGGAACAGAAGGCATCGTCACATTTTCGTCCATTTCCGGGGTTAAATCCGCGTCCGTATAATCGGTGTAATACACCGGATTGCCGTATTCATCATACACAACATCCGCGTATTCAATATCTTCATATAAAACAGGTGCAACCTCAGCAAATGCGGGCAACACAAGCAGGCCACCAATAAATATAGCAAGTCTTTTCATTGTAAAATCTTCCTTCCGTTCCGTATTATTTTATCATTATCACGATTATCAACGCAAGTGAAAAACACGGATGAAATGAATTTTATCTGTGTTGGGATTTTTTTCACGCTGATTTGACTTGCTAAATGTGATGGGGACGGTATAATGTTCGTATGGCTTTGAGTAATTTTTCTTGGTTATTATTGGCGTTGCCGTTTGTTGGTTGCACAACCATCCCAACCAGTTTGCGCGACAAACGTTTGGCAACATATAACCCAAAAATTGTCGCAGCGGATGCGGAATATGACCCGATGCAGACGCCAATTGCCAAACAATATGAAACTGAATTAAATCAATCGAAAAATGTTAGTGGCGCAACACTGATTGAAGACGGCCTGTCTGCGTTTGTCATTCGCGCCGCATTTGCGCGTATGGCAACAAAAACCATTGACATTCAAACATATATTTACAGTAATGATTTTTCTTCGCGAATTTTAATTGGGGAACTTAAAAATGCCGCCGACCGCGGGGTCAAGGTGCGCATACTGATTGACGATTATGGCACACGTTCCGATATCGCAGATGTAATTTTACTGAACCAACATCCAAATATAGAAGTGAAAATCTTTAATGCCGTCAAAAATCGGTCGCGCATTTTGTACTATCCCCAGATATTGATGGATTTTAACCGGTTGAATTCGCGGATGCATAATAAACTGTTCATTGTTGATAATGTCGCGTTGATTACCGGCGGTCGCAATGTGGGCAGTAATTATTTTATGCCCGATGATGCATCAAATTTTTCCGACACAGACGTTTTGTTCTTGGGCGAAATCACGCGTGGCGCCGCGGACAGTTTTAATAAATATTGGATGCATCACTTGGCGGTACCTGCGTTCGTTATTCCAAAGGCTAAATCGCGTTGCGCAATGAACAAATTTGAACGGAATTTTGCCGAATTAGAACGGACCAGTAACGAAAGCGTTCGCCGATATAATAAAATTATATCTTTGGTGATATACGAATTCAAAAATAAACTGTTCGATTTTTGTTGGGGACACGGTCGATTTATTGCAGACCCACCGGAAAAAGTCGAAATGCCGATGGAACGCAAAGAACGATATCGTGGTGAAATTATGTTGGCATTAAACCGGCTTTGGCGCGAAACCCGACACAGTGTGTATGTGTCTGCGGCATATTTTGTGCCGGGAATTGGCGGAATGAAATTGATGCAAAACGAACAAAAGGCCGGCGTTCATATAACCATTGTTACAAATTCTTTGGCATCAACAAATGCGCCAACCGTCTTTGGAAAATGGGAAAATTATCGGCGCGATTTAATAAATGGCGGTGCGGACGTGTATGAATTTATGTTGTCGGCGGAAAATTTGCGCGGTGGACGGCGCAGACACCTGAACAAACCATCGTGCTTTTCGGTTATGCACAGTAAAACAATTGTTTTTGATGACAAAATTTCGTGGATAGGCAGTTTTAACCTGGACCCACGCAGCGCATATTACAATACAGAAAATGTAGCGATATTTGAAAGCCCAGAATTCGCGGCGCGCGTGCGTGATATGATTATGCGCGACACCCAGACATCTTGGCACGTGACCACAGACGGCGATAAAACAATATGGACCGGGCGCAGAACCGGGGATACAAAACCACGTGTGTACACCCGTGACCCCGACACAACAATTTTTAGACGCATATTCAAAAAAATGACCAAAATCATCCCTGAAAAATTCGTGTAATTGCAAAGACTTTTTCAAAAAATAAAATTTTTTTTAATTTTTTTCATTTTTTCTCTTGACCATCGATTCGTTTTTGTTCTATCATCCGTGTATAGACAAAGGGACCAAAACAAAAAAGCCCAGAAATCTAAGGAAAACGCGGTTTTCTGGGAAAAACAAGGAACAACCAAAAAATTTGATTCAGTGATTTGTAAATACATCGTGTAAATACAAAAACTGCTTTGAATTTTTGACAACGCCCAGAAAGGAGGGAACGCCACATGCCAAAAAACATCAAAGAAATCATGATTGCCCTGCACAAAGTGTTAAGCACAACCGTGTGGGTCAATGCCGACCGACAGATAATATCGCTTAGCGATGAATTGCAAATCGGTCACAACAACGCGCCACGTTCAATCGAAGATTTGCCACGCACTTCTTTGGTCGGCGCCTATGTTTCATTGCAAATTCGTACCGATAATTTCGATGTTGCGGCGGAATCGCTGGACACGAAAGAATTGGCGTTGCGTGTGAAAGAAATGGTCTTTGCCGAAGCCAAGCGGATTATGGACGCCGAAGAAGGCAAATCTGAAAACACCGTGGCAATGGCGGCATAATTTTTTACACACAAACAAACAGTTTCCGGTTTCCGGAAGGAAGGAGAGCATATCGGCGGGTAACCGCCGATATGTATTTTTGTATTAGTAATTATCATAACACCGTCATACCGCCACATCGGGTCCCGCAAAAATGAGCTGCATTTTTGTGGGTGATATAGGGCGGTATCTTTTCAGTCTCACCTGATAACGAAGAGATCCCGGCATTCGCCGGGATGACGAAGAAAAAGCACGGGATGACGGTCACTTTCGTCAGGCCCTGTCCACCGAAGTGCAACGCGCGAAAGTGGGCGATGGTAAAAACATCGGCGGTTTCCCGCCGGTGTTTTTATAAGAAATTTGCTATTTACGGTAAATTCCACAACAAACAATTTGCATCGGTTTCGGCCACATTTTCAATCCATTGAACACAGACTTTTTTAAGTTGTCTATTTAATATTGTCTCGTTCGTTTTACGAAAGGCATCATTTATCACACCGGCGGAAACCAATGCCTTGTCCAAATCATCGTCACTGTACCCCATAGTGTTCGCCATACTCTTAATCGAGTTTTGCGTCAAAAGTACGCCTTGTTTAAGAGCATTGCCCATATAGTCGGTTGTAACGTACCACGGACCGGCACCATACATAATAACCCGTTTTGCGACAACACCGTCTGTATCGGTGTCGGTTATAACAGAATCAGGAAGCCCATAGGCAGAAACGTTTCCAATACTAACCGTACCATGGGCGGATATTTTATCTTGTTTGGTGGCGACCGTGGTATCAACATAATCTTGGGTCGTGATTGTGACCGGATCGGCAAATGCGTTGATTGTTAAAACCGATGCGATTAGCCCGAATAATAAAACTTTACTCATATTTCCCCTCTTTGTTTCAAATAAATAACCGTCAATGGAAATGACGGTCGGGGTGTTCAAAAATCATATTTCCAACGATCCCGACGAATTTCGGCAATGCCTGTTGTATATTTCGCCGGCACCCCGAACCGCACTCGGTCGGGGATAATTCTTTCGGTGCCAAAAAACGGAATTATCGCGGAATTACGATGTCCATCAGGCACCGGGAAATATGGACTTTTGAAGGTCCCGAAACGAATTCCCATTCGATTCAACTGTAATTTTATCAAAAATATGATTTTTAATGCAAGCGTTTTTTATAAAAATACCAAATACGACAATAATTATTCTTGTAATTCGGCGCGGATGGGGGCCATGTTCGCCGCACGCGTGCGGATTATATCGTTCAAATCGTTCTTGGCCAAATCCGCCGCGTATTGAATTGCATTTGCAAATGCCAATGCATCCGAATTGCCATGCGTTTTAACCGCAAAACCCTTTAATCCCAAAAATGTCGCCCCGGCATATGAACGCGGGTCAATTTTATGTTTAAGGCGTTTGAAAACGTGCACCAAGAAAAACGCACCAATTATGGCCAGCCACGATTTTTTCATATTTTCACTGATTACGCGTTTGATAAGTTTCGCGGTTCCTTCGACCGTTTTCAAAACAATGTTTCCGGTGAAACCATCCGTCACGACAACCTGGACCCGGCCGGCACTGATATCTGTGGGTTCAACAAACCCAAGGTATTCATAAGGCAATTCATCGCGGTGCGCGGTCAGTAAATTGTTTATCTGTTGTAATGTTTCGTTGCCCTTGGTGGTCTCCTCGCCGATATTTAATACACCAAGTTTCGGGCGTGGCATTTTCCCGATAACCTCGGCATAAACACCACCCAGAATCGCAAAGTCAAACAAATCGCCGGCATCACATTTGACATTTGCACCCAAATCCAACACGACCACACGGGAATCACCCGCACCCGACGGCAACATTGTCGTTATTGCCGGGCGTGAAATTCCATCAACCGTCTTTAACGCCAATTTTGCAAGTGACATTAAAACGCCGGTGTTGCCCGCACTGACCACCGCAGACGCGTTGCCTTCGCGAACATCTTTGATTGCCATATACATAGATGTATCTTGGGCATGACGAATAACATCGCGAATCTTGTCCGTCATACGAATCACACCCGGCGCATTTATAACGGTGGAATTACGCGCGACACGCGGATAACGCGCCAACATTTTGCGCAAACGTTTTTCATCGCCAAATATGTGAAAATACACACCGGATTCGTTGTGTTGATATAAAAACTGATTTATGCCACCAAGAACCGCGGCGGGGCCTTTGTCGCCCCCCATCGCATCAATCGCAATAATTTTTTTATCGTTTTCCATTTTGGCACTAAAAACGCAGACAGGCGCGACCGCGCCGTATCTGCGGACATATTGTTTCAGTTGTTATTTTGCACCACATGCAGGGCATACATGATGCGGACGTTTCTTTTCACCGCATGTTTTGCATACGCCGCACGGCATTGTTGCCAACGCATCGTGTGAACGACGTTGCGCGCTGCGTGCTTTACTTGTTTTACTTCTTGGAACTGCCATTTTGCTATCCTTTTTTATTTTCTTCCGTTCATTTTATTATAATATCGAATTTTTGCAAGAAAAAGTTTAATCCGATATCACCTTGGCGACAAACATACCGTGGTTGTGCATCAATCCAATTACCGCGCTATGGTCGTCCAAACCCATATAGAATTTGTAACCGTTCGATTCCAAATCTTTTATTTTCGCCAATTTATATTCCGCCGTTGTACCCGGATAATCGTGCGGTTTGCAAAACACTAATTTTTTAATGTTCGGCAAAAGATTATCTATGAACGCATCAACCTTCGCCTGGCCCATTGCCCACCGACCGGTTATGAACACGATTGTAAAATCACGGCCCAATGTTTCCAAAATTCGTATCATATTGTCGTTTGGTTCACCAAAGCGGTCATAATCGGCAATGGCCCACTTTTTACTGACCACACCGTCTATGTCACAAAAGATTGCAGGTTTTTCGTTCATGGGCATTATGTGCCGGTCGTGTTACCCGACCGGCATTTAATTTTACAAATCCAACAATTGTTGATGATCACCACCTTCGCGTGCCAATTTTTCTGCCTTTTCTTCGGCCCGCGCAATTTCACGAACGCGACGGACATATGCACCGGTTCCAATCGGTATCAAACGACCAACAATCAAGTTTTCGTTTATACCAACCAATTTATCGGTCGAACCATTGATTGCCGCATCAACCAAAACCTTGGTGGTTTGTTGGAACGATGCGTTGGAAATGAACGAACGTGTGGTAAGTGACGCGCGGGTAAGTCCAACCAAAACCTGGGACGCAACCGCCGGACGACCACCGTCATGAACAACGCGTGCATTTTCTTCTTCGAAATCAACACGGTCAACAACATGTCCCATAAGGAATCCTGTGTCACCCGGGTCTGTGATTTCAACACGACGTGTCATTTCACGAATCAAGATTTCAATATGCTTGTCGTTGATGGACACACCCTGAAGGCGATAAACCTGTTGAATTTGTTCGACCATAAATGTTGCCAATGCCTTTTGACCCAATATGCGCAAGATATCTTGCGGAACCGGATCACCATCGACCAATTTATCGGCCTTTTTAACAACATCACCGCTGCGCACCAAAAGGTTGGTTCCCTTTGGTACCGCGTATTCAACCGGTGCGGTTCCATCGTCTGGTTCAATGCGAACGATGATTTTGGATTTTGCATCTTCCAATTCAACCGTTCCATCAATTTCCGCCAACAACGCAGGATTCGCAGGACGGCGAACCTCTAACAATTCTTCTACGCGTGGCAAACCACCCGTAATATCGCCCGTACGTTTCGCCTGGACCGGAATGCGCGCCAAAATATCGCCCGCCGCAACGGTTGCACCGTCTGCAACATTCAAAACAGAATGTATTGGCAACAGGTATTCAGCAACCTTTTTGCCACCCAACGACAATACATCGCCGTTTTCATTTACCAAACGAATTGCCGGTTGCATCGCCTTTTTGGTGTTTGTTTTCCAATTGATAACCTTGCGGGAAATGATACCGGTTGTAGAATCGACTTCTTCTTGGAAAGAAACGTTTTCAACCAAATCATTAAACTTCACAATACCGTCTTTTTCCGCGATAATCGTGTTGGAATACGGATCCCATTCTGCAACCTTGGCACCCTTTTCAACCGTATCGCCGTCGTTGACAATCAACATAGACGCATATGGCAAACCGCAACTGAACAATTCTTCGCCCTTGGGTGATGTAACCGCAATTTTCCCATTACGCGACAAAACGACCACACGACCCGCAGAATTTTTGATTGTGTTTATACCGGATAATTTGATTTTACCGGCAACTGGGGCTTCAATATAATGACTTTCGGCACCGCCGGACGCAATACCACCAATGTGGAAAGTACGCAACGTCAACTGAGTACCCGGTTCACCAATGGATTGACCGGCAACAACACCGACCGCTTCGCCAACATGGACCAAAGACTGACGTGACAAATCCATACCATAGCATTTTGCGCACAACCCATCACTGCAACATGTCAAAACGCTGCGAACATCAACGCTTGGCAGTCCAGATTCATTAATTTGACGTGCGGCAACCTTGGTAATCAATTCGCCGGCCGGCACGATAACTTCCTTGGTAATTGGGTGAATAATATCATGCGCCGCGGTACGACCCAAAACGACATCGCCCAATGGCACGGACAGTGTGCTGCCTTGGTACACCGGTTTTGCGGTAATATATTCGGTTGTTCCGCAATCGTGTTCGGTAATAACGGTGTTCAACGCCAAATCGACCAAACGACGTGTCAAATAACCCGCCTGGGCCGTTTTCAACGCGGTATCAGACAAACCTTTACGCGCACCGTGGGTTGATGTAAAGTATTCCGCCATTGTCAAACCTTCCTTAAAGTTTGAAATAATTGGAACTTCGATAATCGAACCATCGGGCTTCTGCATCATACCACGCATACCCGCCAACTGTTGAATCTGGTTTTTCGAACCACGTGCCTTGGAATCCGCCATCATATAAATAGAATTCCAATCATCCCCGGTTGACCGACCCAACGCGGCATATGCCATTTTTCCAAGGTTGTCTGTGGTTCTTTGCCACATGTCAATCAATTTGTTGTAACGTTCACCCGATGACAACAAACCGTTTTGATATTGTTCTTCGATATCCGCCGCGGACTTTTCTGCATCGGCAATCATCTTTTCTTTTTCTTCTGGAATAACAACATCGTCAAACCCAATGGAAATACCACTGCGTGCCGCCTGTTCAAATCCGGTATTCTTCAAAGCATCGGCCAACATAATCATTGCTTTATCGCCACAACGTTCGTAAGTGGTGGACAATAATTTTTTAATTTCCGGCTGACCCATAACCTTGTTCACCAAATCAAACGGCATATTTTCCGATTTCGGCAATAACTGACCAATAATCATACGACCGGCGGTTGTTTTGTAATTTTTGCCATTGATGCGTGCGACAATTGGTGTATGCAAAGTGATTGTTTTGTTTTCCAACGCCAATTCGACTTCGTCCATTCCACTGAAACGCGGTGATTTTTCGGTATGTTCACCGTTTATCAAAGAAATATAGTAAATACCCAAAACCATGTCTTGCGAAGGCACCGTCATAGGTTCCCCATTTGCCGGCGACAAAATGTTATTTGTTGATAACATCAATGTGCGTGCTTCTAATTGTGCCTCTAATGAAATCGGCACGTGCACAGCCATCTGGTCACCGTCAAAGTCGGCGTTAAATCCCTTACATACCAACGGGTGCAGACGAATGGCCTTGCCTTCAATCAAAACCGGTTCAAACGCCAACAATGACAAACGGTGCAAAGACGGCGCACGGTTCAACAAGACCGGATGTTCATGAATAACCTTTTCCAAGATTTCCCAAACAATATCTTCGCCGTTTTCAACCATTTTACGCGCGGTCTTTAATGTGTTGGCATAATCACCCGCCATAAGGCGCGCAAACACGAACGGTTTGAACAATTCCAACGCCATTGCCTTGGGCAAACCGACCTGGTGCATTTTTAATGACGGACCAGACACAATAACACTGCGGCCCGAATAATCCACACGTTTACCCAACATATTCATACGGAAACGACCGGATTTACCACGCAATGACCCCGACAAAGATTTAAGCGGTCTGCGGTTTTGTGAAACCATCGGACGTGCCTTGTGTTCATTATCGAACAAGGAATCAACCGCTTCTTGTAACATACGCTTTTCATTGCGGATGATAATTTCCGGTGCATGCATTTCCATAAATCGTTTCAAACGATTGTTACGGATAATAACGCGACGATATAAATCGTTCAAATCAGACGCCGCAACATGTCCCGCATCCAGTGTGACAAGGGGGCGCATATCTGGTGGAATAACCGGGATAATATCCGGCAACATCCACGCCGGTTCGGTTTTAGAATCCAAGAACGCTTCGACCAATTTCAATTGTTTGATAATCGCCTTGCGTTTTGCTTCGGATTTTGTTTCGGCCAATTCCGCACGCAGACGTGTTCTTTCATCGCCCATATCAAGGTTTGCAATAATGCTGCGAACACCTTCGGCACCAATACCCACGCGGAATGCATCCGGTCCAAATTCTTCGACCGCGGCGCGATATTCATCTTCACTGATGACATCGTATTGTTTCAAATTTGTTAAACCCGGTTCAATAACGATATAGGCATCATAAGATACAACTTGGTCCAATTTCTTTTGCGACAGGTTATTTAACAATGTTGCGATTTTACCTTCACGCAAAAACCATGTGTGCGCAACCGGCATCGCCAATTTAATGTGTCCCATACGTTCACGGCGAACCGAAGAAGAACCAACCTCGACCCCGCAACGTTCACAGATAACACCGCGGAATTTGATTCTTTTATATTTTCCGCATGCGCATTCATAATCTTTGACAGGTCCAAAAATTTTCTGGCAGAACAACCCATCGGTTTCCGGTTTCAAAGAATGATAGTTTATGGTTTCCGGTTTTGTCACCTCGCCATGGGACCAAGAAAGAATTTCTTCGGGTGACGCAATTGTCACACGCAACGCATCAAATTGTTCCCTGGTTTCAATTTGTCCAAATATCTTTTGCAACATATTTGCCATTTTTCTAAGCTCCTTACTTAGTGTTTAGTGTTAGTGTTTAGTGTTAGTGTTGGCCGTGGTTGGTAAAAATTACCAACCACTAACCACTTACACTATCCACTAATCAATCTTCTTTGGCGTCATCGCCAACCCCAATCCGCGCAGTTCGCGAACGAACACATTAAATGCCTCGGGTGTTCCGGTTTGAATATCATCACTGCCCGAAATGATGGCTTCATACATCTTGTTTCGGCCGGTAATATCATCGGATTTCACCGTTAACATTTCACGCAACAGGTGTGCGGCACCGTGTGCCTCTAACGCCCAAACTTCCATTTCACCCAAACGTTGACCACCCATATGCGCCTTACCTGACAAAGGTTGCTGGGTCACCAACGAATAACTTGCGGTGGAACGTGCGTGAATCTTTTCATCGACAAAGTGGTGCAATTTCAACATATACATAACACCAACCGTCACCGGGCGAGCAAATTTTTCACCCGTCACACCGTCATACAGTGTGAATTGACCGGTTTCCGGCAACTTTGCCAATTTCAGCATACGGCGGACATCTTCGGGGGTTGCACCGTCAAATGTCGGAGTTGCCATTGGAACACCATCACGCAACAACGCCGCATGTGCGCGAACCTCGGTATCTGTCATTTTGGCCAATTTTTCGGCGGTTTCTTTACCATAAATCTTGCCCATAATCGCGCGCAAATCATCGGTCACCGCGCGTTTTTGTTTGACTTCATCCAAAACCGCACCGATTTGTTCACCCAAGCTGCGTGCCGCCATACCAAGGTGCGTTTCCAAAATTTGCCCAAAGTTCATACGACTTGGCACACCCAACGGATTCAGCACGATGTCGACCGGGGTTCCATCTTCCATATGTGGCATATCTTCGATTGGAACAACGCGGGAAACGATACCCTTGTTTCCGTGACGACCCGCCATTTTATCACCCGGTTGCAATTTCATCTTGTGGGCGATATAGACCTTGACTTCTTTCAAGACACCCGCATTCAAAGAATTACTTTCGGTTGCCTTTTCAATTTCGCGATCGGCATTTTCATTCAACTGTTTCAGTTTAATGATATGTTGTTCACGCAATTCATCAATCTTGGCCTGGGCTTCTTTGTTAGAAACGACCAATTTTTTAACATCGACCGGTTTAATACCTTCGAACACTTCGCCCGTCAATTTTTTACCAATGAATGGTTTCAAACTGCCGGTGCCAGATTCGATTGTATAACCTTCGGCGATTTGGAAAACCTGGTCTGCGAAACCCTTTTCGATAATAAGGATTTCTTCATCACGGTCTTTATTGATTTTTTCAATCTTTTCCAATTCAATCATCTGGGTGCGTTCGTCTTTTTTAACACCGTGACGTGTCAAGATGTTCACACCGATAACTGTACCTTCTTCGTTCGGCCCAACGCGCAACGATGTATCTTTGACATTCAACGCTTTTTCACCAAAGATGTTACGCAACAGCGCTTCTTCGGGGGTAAGCAATGTTTCAGATTTTGGCGAAACGTGACCAACCAAAATGTCGCCCTGTTTCACGCGCGCACCGATATAGATAATACCGGATTCATCCAAATTCTTTAATGCTTCTTCACTAACGTTTGGAATGTCGCGTGTCAAACTTTCCGGTCCTAACTGTGTATCACGAACCTTGATTTCCTTTTCAACGATTTTTACAGATGTATAAACATCGTCACGGGAAATGCGTTCGGAAATAACAATAGAATCTTCATAGTTATAACCACGCCACGGCACAAACGCCACCAACACGTTGCGACCCAACGCCAATTCACCATAGTTCATTGACGAACCGTCTGCGATAATATCACCCGCAGAAATACGGTCGCCGGCCTTGACCAACGGTTTTTGGTGCAAAATTGTGTCGTTGTTTGAACGTTCATATTTTTCCAAATTGTAAATATCAACACCGGTCACGACATTGCGGCTGTTCATACATTTGACCACAATACGTTTTGCGTCCGCAGATTCAACAATACCGCTGTGTTTTGCAACCTTGCCGGTACGTGAATCACGTGCAACTTCGCGTTCAATGCCGGTTCCAACCAATGGCGTTTGAACACGCATCAATGGAACGGCCTGGCGTTGCATATTTGAACCCATCAAAGCACGGTTTGCGTCGTCGTTTTCAACGAACGGAATAAGTCCCGTTGAAATGGACACAACCTGGCGCGGTTCGACGTCAATAAGGTCGATTTCTTCACGCGGAACACGGGTAAATTCACCGTCAACACGTGCCGTAACCAATTCTTCGGTCAAAACACCTTTGTCATTTGTCGGGGTGTTACCTTGGGCAATTTTATGGCCCAATTCTTCATCCGCGGTCAAATAAACCATTTTGTCGGTGATTTTACTTTTTTCGACAACATAGTACGGCGTTTCGATAAATCCGTATGGGTTCACACGCGCATAGGATGCAAGGTGGTTAATCAAACCAATGTTTGCGCCTTCGGGTGTGTTAATTGGGCATAAACGACCATAGTGTGTTGGATGAACGTCGCGGACATCGATGCCGGCACGTTCACGGTTCAATCCACCGGGACCCAATGCAGAAATACGACGTTTGTGTTCCAATTCAGACAACGGATTGTACGCGTCCATAAATTGGGACAACTGACTTGTTCCCAAGAATTCTGCAACCAAAGACATCAACGGATTTACATTGACAACATCTTGGGGTTGCATTGTTGCAATATTCGGTGAAGACAAACTTTCACGAACCAAACGTTCAATACGAACCATACCGGTACGGAAATTTTGTTCCAACAATTCGCCAACGGTGCGAACACGACGATTTGACAAATTATCAATATCATCAATCGTATCTTTGTGGTCGATAATGTTGGTCAAAGTTTTCAACACCGCCAAGAAATCATTTTTGGTCAATAAACGTTCATCTTCCGGTTTTTTTCCAGAATCGATTTTCAAACGCTTGTTCATTTTGAAACGACCAACCGGCGACAAATCATAATATGCAGATTCAAAACCTTGACGCAGGAACAAGTTAATTGCGGCCTCAAGCGTTGGACGTTCACCCGGACGGATGATGTTATAGATTTCAATCAATGCATCTTCACGATTTGTTGTTTTATCCGCAACAAGGGTATTCCGCATATGTGCGGTTATTGTTGTGTTATCAATCGAAATCAAAGATATTTCTTTGATACCCAATTTTTCGATATCCGCCAAAACCTCTTCGGTGATTTCGGTACCAACCGGATAAATAACGTCATTACCCGACATAATTGGGTCAAACAAGTATTCGCCAACCAACGCATCCGGTAAAATACCGAATTCCTTGGACGCGGTGACAATCTTGTTCAAACGTTTTGCGTTCAAACGGTCACCCTTGGATGCCAATTCTTTTTTGTCTTTGGGATTGATTAAATCATAATTCAAACGATATTTGTCCAAACCTTCAAATACAGATGTTTGGCCGACCCACATTTTGCCGTTTGTCTTTAACGGGATGCGTTTATAAAATACAGACAATATTTCTGTATCTGTCATTCCGCGAATTGTGGTCTTGCGTGGTTCGGCAATCCATTTCTTTTCGTCTTCCGCACACGGCAGACAGCGCAACAGCACAGTTGCCGGTACTTTGCGGCGGCGATCAATACGAACATAAATGATCCCCTTGGATTCTTCAAAATCAATCCAAGAACCGTGTTCCGGGATGATACGCGCGGTATACGTAATAGGATTTCCGGCGACTTTGGCTTCTTTGGTTGTTGCGAAAACCACACCTTGGGCGCGATGCATTTGTGAAACGATAACACGTTCCACGCCCGATGCGATAAAACTGCCGCGTTCGGTCATCAACGGCACTTCGCCCATAAAGATTTCTTGTTCTTTGATATCACGCAAAGACTTTTTACCGTCTTCGGCGACATCCCATAAAATCAATCTTAGTTTTAATTTTAATTTGCTGGAATATGTCATTTTGCGTGCAAGGCATTCTTTCACATTGTACGCAGGTTTTTCCAAATTATATTCCACAAATTCCAATTCGGCGGCCCCCGCATAATCCTTGATTGGGAACATAGAAGTGAATACACTTTGCAACCCCATATTTTTGCGATTTTGGGGTGCAACATCGGCCTGCAAGAAGTCCCGATAGGAGTTGTATTGAATTTCTATTAAATCAGGAAGCGGAGTTTGCAAAAAACTTTTACCAAAAGATTTTCTAAGTTTCTGGATGACTGCCATGGGTTTTAATCCTTTTTTTTATGTGTTTTGCAAACGAAACTATTGCGTATACTTTTTTACGCCCATTGCCCGCCCTAATGATTTATCTCATTGGGCGGGCATGGACGCGTCACGGAAAACCGTGACACATTTTTGAACCATATCGGTTCGGGTTGGAATAATTATTTCAATTCCACTTTTGCACCGGCTGCTTCGATGGTGGCCTTCATTTTTTCGGCTTCATCTTTTGCAACGGCTTCTTTCACGGCCTTTGGTGCGGATTCAACCAAAGCTTTGGCTTCACCCAATCCCAAACCTGTGATATCTTTGACTGCCTTGATAACCGCCAATTTGTTTGCGCCGATATCGGTCAACACAACATCAAATTCGGTCTTTTCTTCGGCGGCAGCGGCCGCAGGACCCGCAGCAACGGCAACCGCAGCGGCCGCGCTAACGCCCCATGTTTCTTCCAACGCCTTGGACAATTCGACTGCTTCCAAGACGGTCAATTTTGACAATTCTTCAACTAATTTTTGAATGTCTGCCATGTTTTTACTCCTTTTTATCGGAAATTATTCCCGATGTTTATTGATTCTTTTTTCCATACTCTGATGAAACACGTGCAAGGCGCGAACCCGGTTCGACCAAGATACGCGCGATTTGACCACGAATTTCCAACAGTGACGGAAGCTTGGATAATTGCACAATGTCGTCCACACCCAAAACACCCGCCTCCATTTTACCACCAACGATGGTAAGGTTTGGATGTTCTTCGGCGAATTTGACCAAAACCTTGGTCACCGCCAATCCATCGGTTGCAACGGCAACCGCGGTCGGGCGCTTCATCAAATCAGACACAGGCGCGAAATCGGTGTCTTGCAACGCCAATTTCATCAAACGATTTTTGACAACTTTGAAAACCGAAACCAAAGGACGCAATTCATTGCGCAAACCTTCCATTTCTTTCACGGTAAGCCCGTGGTTTTCAACGACAAAAACGCCGTTCGCATCTTGAAGAGACGACTGCAACGCAGAAATCAAGTTTGACTTTTCTTCGCGTTTCATCTTTTTACCCTTACTTCTTGGTTTATATGCGAACACATAAACCAACCTTTGTTAAACTTTCCATCCGGTTTTGCCCGGGATGGGACCATTTTCCGTCCCAAAGAATTTTTCTTTGTCTATGATGGAAATTAAGCGTTTTACTGCACCATCAGTCTCGGACAGAAATCTTGTTCGTGGTTTATAACACGCGCCATAAACCACATTTATTATTTTGCATCGATTTGCAGACCCGGACCTTGGGTTGTTGCAACCGCAATACCCAAGATATATTGACCCTTGGTCGATGCCGGTTTAACCTTTTTCAATTGTTCGACCAATGCATTTGCATTTTCGACCAATTTTTCGGTTGAAAACGACATTTTACCAATGCCTGCATGAATGATACCGTTCTTTTCTGCACGATATTCGATTTGACCCGCCTTGGCCGTTTTCACCGCCGCCGCGACATCGTTTGTGACCGTTCCCAATTTTGGATTCGGCATCAAACCTTTTGGTCCCAGAACACGTGCAACCTTGGACATTTTCGGCATCATATCCGGTGTCGCAATAACACGGTCAAAGTCAATTTGACCCGCCGCAACTTTTTCGATTAAATCTTCGCCACCAATAACATCTGCACCGGCCTTTTTGGCTTCTTCGGTCTTGTCATTAGTAAACACGGCAACGCGAACCTTTTTGCCCGTGCCATTCGGCAAAGACAACATTCCGCGAATATTTTGATCGGCCTTGGTCACATCAATGCTCAACCGAACCGCAATTTCCAACGTTTCATCAAATTTCTTGGACGCATATGGACGCAACGCTTCGATTGCATCGGCAAAAGAATATGTTTTTGCGGTATCCAATTCCGCCCATGTTTTTTGTCTTTTCGTAATTTTCATGGCTTATTCCTCCACCTTTACGCCCATTGAACGGCATTGACCCGCAACAATGTTCATCGCAGATTCAATGGTAGAGCAATTCAAGTCCGGCATTTTGTTTTCCGCAATTTCCTTGATTTGTGCCTTGGTTATTGTACCAACAAAGTCACGACCCGGTTTATGCGAACCAATTTTTAATTTCAACGCCTTTTTAATATAGTAAGAAACCGGTGGCAATTTCATAATAAATTCGAAACTGCGGTCCGTATAGACGGTGATAATGCACGGAATCGGCATACCCGGTTCTTTATCAGACGTTTTATCATTAAATTGTTTGCAGAATTCGGCGATATTCACACCCGCCGCACCCAACGCCGGCCCAATCGGTGGCGCAGGATTTGCCTGTTTTGCGGGGACAACCAATTTCACAATCCCCTTCAACTCTTTTTTTGCCATTTCTCATCCTTTTTTTGTTTTTGGATTCGTGGTGCGATGTGGCGCATCTTCCACGGTTTGTTTTTGCGTGCATCTCACACGCCCGCCGATTTTTCAAAATCGGTTAAACTCGTTCGACCTGTTCAAAATCCAGCGAAACACTGGTTTCACGACCAAATACCAAAATCGTGACGGTCATTTTTTGCTTTACATTATCAACATCAGACACAACACCATTAAAGTTTGCAAACGGTCCATCGATAACGTGAACTTCTTGGCCAACTTCGTACACCATATCATCTGGGACGGTGCTGCCCTCTTCTACCTGTTTCAACAAACGGCGCGCTTCTTCTTCACTGACCGCGACCGGTTTTTGGCGCGCCCCAAGGAACATTACAACCTGGGGCATTAATTTGACCAACGAAAACGTTTCGTTATTCATAACCATTTGAACAACGATATACCCCGGGAAAAACTTCTTTTCGGTTTTAACACGTTTGCCGGCCTTGATTTCCGTCACTTCGCGTGTTGGCACCAAAATTTCACCAAAATACGCGTTCAGGCGGCGTTTATCAATCTGTTCACGCAGGTTACGTGCAACTTTATCTTCACAACCTGTATGAACATTTACAACAAACCATTGCATTTTATCTTCCATTATCATTCCCTTTGGCAAACCTACGTTAGAAAATCCACCCAACAAGTGCGTTTAAAATGCTGTCCACTACAAAGAAAAACAGTGCGGCAAGACCGGAAAACACCAGAATCATGATGGTTGCGCGTACAACCTCGGCCCGGGTTGGCCAAACAATTTTGAACCATTCGGCCCGCACCCCACGTATAAAATCCATTATTTTTTTCATTGACGCACCAATTTCCTTTGTTTTTAACATTCGGTGTGCATCCACCCCATTTTTTATGGCAGGGGCAGAAGGAATCGAACCCTCATCTGCGGTTTTGGAGACCGATGTTCTACCATTGAACCATGCCCCTGTATCCACGACAAACCCGCGCATTTCCGCGCATTTGGTTCGAACGCACACCCAATATTCCGGTAAAGATTAGCACAGTTTATCGGAAAATCAAGCGCAAATATTATAAATATTTTGTAAATATGGCGCAAGTGTTTTTTTGGCAATGGTTATCCGTCTTCGCAATTTTACAATTGCTATGCCGAGACTGCGCCAGTCACCGCGTTGCGGTGCCATGGCCCGGTGTTAGCGTTCCGCCCGATAATAAAATTTTTAAAAAGTTCATAATTTTTTAGTTGTGATGGTCAAAAACGTACGTTTTTGTCCATCACTTTTTTTAGAAAATGCGATTCAGTAAAATCAATTACTTACAAAATAAGGTACCTGGTCACAAAAAAGGTACCTTTTTGTTACACTATAAATCAGGAAAAAAGAAGGGATCCCGATTTATATCGGGATGACGACAAGGAAAAAGGGAGGAATATTATGAGACAGGCATTATTCATTGGTGCAATCGCATCCGTTTTAGCATTAAACGCATTTGCAACAAGTTCCACGGTTACATCCAAAGATTATGTAGATGCCCAAGATGCATTGAAACAAAATAAAATACCTGCGGCGGGAACAAACGCATCAACCCCCGGTGAAACCGTTGTCACATATACAACGACCGGTAACGGTGTAATCGGTGAACGTGGGATTTTTGATTTTGAAACAGGCTATGACGATGAAAACGGCGGTGTTGTCTCAGGCCACGAAGGGGACCTGGTGACCGCGGGTGATATTGTTCCGGCTATGGATGATTTATATAACGAGATGGATGAAATATCCAGTACGGTGGACAATTTGCCGGAAATGACGGAAACAACCGCCGTTTATGCAAATTGTTTTGACGCGGATGAATCCGGTAATTGTTTATTGTGGAACTTGCATGGACGCATCGTTTATGGACCCGATGGATTCGACAGCAGCCGTCCAAGCGGCAAGGCAAGTAATTGTAAAGTTGATGGCGAATATTGCAGCGAAAACGAATCTTGTTGCAGTGGCGCGTGCGGCAATAATAAGTGCTATACGCCGTTAACGTAAAATCCGACAATTCTGTTCATACCATCCGCGCCATCACAAAAATTGTGATGGCGCGGTGTTATGGATGTAATGAATTGCATTCGTTTTTTGTTGACAACAAATACTCGCACAAATCACTAAAAAAACACTTGCATTGGGTGTAAATATTTTTCTACAATCGTTTTAAGTAAAGGGAGAATTGTGCCGTGCAAAACCGCATAGAACCGCCGGTTTTATTATCAAGATTGCTTGTTTTTGTGTTCGCCGGGTGCGTGGTTGTGTTGTTTGTAATGTTTATGACATTGGAAAAAATGTTTCCGCTGAACCGGCCGGAAGTGTTCTTTATAACGTCAAAACCCGAAGGTGCATCGGTTATTCAAATTACTGAATTGCCACCAAATGACGAAAATCTTGAGGCTTATCGCCAGGCATTTGTTATGGAATATGTGCGTGCGCGCAATGAGATTGAACAAAATATGTCGATAATGCGGCAAAAATGGGGTAGCAGCAACGGCGTCGTTGCCGCATGGTCCACACCAGATGTATACAAAGCGTTCCAGAAAACGGGACTGTACCAGGCGATTATGAGTGATTATCCCGATGTTGCATTTAACTGTGTCGTGAATTTCCGCGGTCGGCCAATGCAATTACGCGACAACCAATACACGGTAAAATTTGAATATTATTGCTCAGATAATAATGGACAAACCGACAAAAAAGATTATACAATCCTGATTGGAATTACTATGACGGATGATGCACAAATTAAATGGGCGGAACGTTTGAACAACCCATTGGGGGTCAAAGTTTCGCGGTATACGGTCGAAGGTGGTGGAGATCCACTGGATACGGTGTATAAACAGTAAATATGAAAGGCAAAAGGGAAAGGAAATATGACACTGTTAAAATCATTTGCGGGAAAGATATCTTTAATCGGCGCGATTGTCGCGTTTGTTGCGTTTGACGCACGTGCGGTGAACTATGGCGTCCAAGGTGCATGGGACAACCCAAATGCAAATATGGCATCGGGCAGTATTAAACCCGGATATGCCCAATTATCTTGGGATGCGGGAACCGTGTTACCGGTTAAATTGCGCAATGGTATGGTGACCATGGTGAATTTACCGGTTGGCGAACAAATAGAAGAGGCCATCGTCGGCAATGACGGATTCTTTTCCATTGACGCAACCCAGGGTGGTCGCACAATGTATATTACGCCCGCGGCCGATAATATGGGTTCCGATACAAACCTGATTGTGACGGGGAAATCTGGGAATGTTTATACTTTCTATCTGCGCAGCGAACCGTCAAACGCATCGGAAATCACATATTCCCAGGTTGATGTTGTATTGGATGGTGGCGCACGGTTGCCGGCGTCTATGGCCGTTGCGGGTGCACAAACCGGTGGGGCCATGAATTCCATATTCAAAAAGACACCGGCAAAAAGCGGAACCATTGGTGTTGACGGCGAAGATTATGATTGGATTAAAACAATGAAAATTGACCCGTCCGAATTTCGTTTTGATTTAGATATATTTGTTCCAAACCCGGATGATTATGTGATTGCGCCGGAACGCGTGTGGCGCGACCGGGTGTTTACATATATTGATTTCGGCGACAAAGTTATTTCTATGACCCAACGCCCGGTTGTATCGTTGTTGGTCGAAGGTGGCGAATCGCCGGTTGGTTTCCGCACAGATGGCGAAGACGGACGGTTGTTGATTGTCGAGGCCGTTGGCGATATGGTTCTGCGCAGTGGTCAACGCATTGTTTGTATCAAAAAACGTTCTAAACCGTTCTTGATTGCCGACACCGCAAGTGTTATGGCCTTGGCCGAGGCGAATGTTGCGCAAAGTATGTTGTCGGGACAATCGTTGAACAACGTCCTGTACACCGCGGACCAGGTTGCAATTCAAAACGGTTATGGTAATTACACAACGACACCAACATATATAAACAACACTATGCCGGCCACAAATGGCGTGCAAATGAATATGCCGGCGGCAACATCGGGGGCAATTATGATGAATATGTATGGAACGCCGACCGGCGGAACATCAAACGGCATGACCATGTTGCCAACGGTGCGCAATACGGCGGGGGCATATTTACCGCAATCTAATATTCCGCTTATTACCACGAACCAAGGCGGTGTTGCGGTCGAGTTAAAATCAGACACCAGTGTCAAGGCATTGGACGATTACTGGGCAGATTTGATGGCGCGTTTCAGTGGCAATGATGGTCAAGGATTGCTGACCAAATATAAAGACAGCGTATTTTATGCGGTTGATGAACAGGGTGTCGGCGAATTGGGCGCGACATCTTCGGCGGCACGTTTGTATCGGTTGCGCATTGGGCCTATGCCGGATATTGATACGGCACAAAAACTTTGCGACCAATTGTTAAAGTTCAGTGGTGCCAGTTGCCAAGTGGTTCGTATTCAATAGTACGCAAAAATACGGTGGGTCATTATGAGTAAAATCGGTGAACAATTTTCGGAGTTTCGCAAAACTACGCCACAATATGTTCAATGGATATTGTTGGCGGCGGCAATTATTATCGTGGTTGTGTTACTGATGATATTGGTTGGAAATCGCAAGGCACAACGCGTTGTGATTGACCCGAATTCTTTGCCGGCCACACCGGAATTGATTATTACGCCCGATGCGCCGGTCGATTGGTCTGATACGGTGGTGGGTGAAGTTCGCGAAACAGAATTTTTTGTTTCTGCAAATACGCGCGTTCAGATTACAAATGTTGTTGTGCGGGTCGAAGGCGATACAAATGATGCCGTTGGAATTTCTGCAACCGAAACATGTAAAAATGACCAGACCATTATCGAAGAAAATGCCCCGTGCGTCATAAATATTAAATATCAACCAGAACACCCAATTAACACCACTGACGCAAATGTCGCAATTACGTGGAGTGCGTTTGAAACCGGTGCCGAAGTTGATAACCCCAAGGCTATTACACTGGTTATCGGGGCGCGCGAAAAACCAATGTCACGTACGGATGCGCCCGCCCCAGAACCAGAGCCGGAGCCAGAACCGGAACCTTTAATTGATGATTGGGCTTACGATACGGATTTTCAAGATGACCTGAACAATATTGCGGCACCAATCAGTTTTAATGAACCCACATACAATGCACCGGTTGCCGTGCCGCGCAATATGTTCAAAAATAATTGTTCGGACTTTGCGTTTCCGGCATATAACACCGCCGGTATTCAAAGTGGTTGGATAAAACCAATGGGGGGCGCGTATTATTATCACCCGTTTTCTGATACGAACTGTGACACGCCGACCGGAATGTATAATGCAGACACGGGTTATATTATGGACATAAATAATCCAACACGCAAAATTGGATCGGACGCAGAACACATACGTTTTGTTGTGACGGACCGCCTGCCCCGGCTTGGTGGCGGCACATCAACGCGTCACACCGTCACCCGTGCGGAACAAATTGATAATATGGATATGTTGGCTTCACAATTGGCATCTATGCCGGGGGCACGTCAACCGGGTGTTAGGTTAAAACCGCGCAAAAAGACAACTGAATTTACTGGATACGATAATGATAAAGGTGTTGTTGGAACACGTCCATATGACCGCAGTTTTGTTCTGCGTCAATATAAACCGATTCCGGCAACAATTGTATCGGATATTCAGGCAGATTCTAAATTATTGCAAAGTGGTTTGCCGGTACGCGCAACGGTTGACCGTAATGTTTATTCCGACAATGGTCGTACGGTTATTATTCCAACCGGAACATTGATGTTGGGATATGTGACGGGCGAATTGCCCGGCCCGTACAAGGCGGTTGGTCGTATGGAAATAAAATGGTACCAGTTTATTCGCCCCGATGGTGTGGAATTTAACTTTACAGATAATAAAAAACAGCCGTTTGCCGCTGATTCCCAGGGACGCAAAGGCGTTCCCGGTCACGGCAGCACCGATTATCTGCAACAATTTGTTATGCCGATGTTGACCGCAATTGTACCGGCGGCCGTGAATATGATTGCACCTATATCTGATGCATTTGTGAATCAAATTGACTTGGATAACAACACGGTTGTGCAGACCGGCACCGTGCGTTCATCTGAATTGGCCAAAAACGAGATTATTACCGCGTGGAACAATGTTGCCACAAAATTATTGGTGGATTTAATGGATAACACCACACCGCCTTTTTCAATCGCCGCCGGTACACGTATCACGGTGTTTTCACCTGTTGATTTGTTTGTGACCTGTGGTCAAGACAATGGCGATACACGCAGATGCGCAATATTGCCTTATCCGGATTCACCAAAGCGTGATGGCAAAGAAGATGACTTTACGGAAACAGATCCATCCAAGACAGAAGAATTGATTGGTCAGGTTCGTTCAATGTTGGTCGCAAATATAAGTGAATTTTGCACCCCTGTTAAAGATACTAATGGTAAAGAAACCGGGGCATATATGGCGGACATCGATGAAAAAACGGAAATGGAACGGCGGGGTTATAATTTCAATACTGTTGATTTCTATTGCCGTTCGATGGGGACATATGATGCGATAAATAATGCAAAACAAAAGGCGGTGTTTGAAAACCAGCAACAACAGATGGCAACCAAAACCCCACAAGGTTCCCAGGCATATAATGAACAGGTTTTGGGATTGAAATATAACGACGATGGTTCAATTCAAAATCCGTTCAAGAAAACTTCTTCGTCTGGTTCATCCACCACAACACAAAGCACCTCGGTTGTGACGTGTGATGGTGGGGCGGCACCGGATGCGAATGGATGCTGTCCGGGGGAAACATACACCGATATGGGTGACCAAGGTTTCAATTGCTGTCCGGATGCGGGTGGTGATTGTTTCCCGCCGATTGAGTTATAGTGACAAAACCGAAAACATAAACCGCCACTTATGGCGGTTTTTTTTAACCAAAAGGATTTAATATGACATAGAATTCCGTTGTTTTTTTCACGACCAAAATATTTGTGGCGCATTTTTGCGCCTTTTTTTTACAAAACGATTGATGTATGCGATTCGCAACACATAAGAATAAAATCCTAAACGAATCGTAAATCTGGGCTTGTATTCAATTGTTGGTTGTAATTGTTTATTTTGGTCAATTACATAATATATAAAAAATTGAGAACGTCAAAAAAACCAAGGAGAAAAGATTATGACGGAAATACAAGCAAATTATACACCCGAAAAATTTCAAAACGCAGAACAAATTTGGTTCTGGTTTTTATATTCTAAATCGGTGCGAAATGATATAGGGCAAAACAATGGACGGGCATCTACGCGGCGTGTGTGCGAATTGGTTGACGTTGAAACATTGATTACAAAACTGTATTTATCTGGGAAACTGAACGATGCCCAATTGGCCGTTATGAAAGAATTTGGTGATCGCCGGCGCGCGCCGCATCAATATATATGGCGGGAAAATCACGCCGCCGCAATTTGGAATACGGCGATGAATACTTTGGATGCGGCCGCCCGCGAAAAAGGTTGGATTGAATAAAGGAGAATAAGATGGTTATAATTGCGTTTGCACCGAAATCCAGTAAAGTTTTACCAAATATATTTTGCAGGCATTTCAAACACTGCGCCGTTTTGGTGCGTGATAAAAATGGTTTTATTATGTATCAATTTTCATCACATAAAAACGTGGCAGAAATTTTTATTCACACGCGCGATATACGAATACTGGGGCGATATGGGTGGCGATTTGTTTATGTGCCGTGCGAAATAAATTCGGGTTTTAATCCCCGCAACGCGTGGACTTGCGTTGATATGGCAAAGCGCGCAATTGGTATGCACGCACCGTTTATACAAACACCCGATGCATTGTACAAAAAATTATGCGATTAAAAAATCCCCACAAACGTGGGGATTTTTTTATTTTTTATTTAACTGTTTTTTTATTATATATGTTTGCAATATACCGAACATATTTGAAACCGTCCAATACAGGACCAACCCCGCCGGCATCCACGCAAACATAACCGCAAATATTATCGGCAACCATTTCATCATACGTGCCGTTGCCGCCATCGCATCATTTTTCGGTGCATCTTTACGCATACGGCCCGATTGTATATATTGTTGCAACCACATTGTCGCGCCCATCAAAATCGGCAATATGAAATACGGGTCCATCGCCGCCAAATCATTTATCCAAAGGAAATGCGCATTTCGCATTTGCACCGATACCAATAACGCCTTGTACAATGCAAAGAAAATCGGGATTTGAATCAGCATCGGCAAACACCCAGACATTGGTGAAGTCTTGTGTGTTTTGTACAGATTCATCATTTCCAATTGCAGGCGCGCTTTGTCATTTGCGTAAAGTTTTTGGATACGTTGCAATTCTGGTTGCATTTTCTGCATCGCAATTGATGAAGTGTATGACTTGCGCGTCAATGGCCACATCAATAACCGCAACAATATCGTCAATAAAATTATTGCGACACCATAATTCATAACAAACGAATTCAAAATATTTAATGCCCACAACATTGGTCGTGCCAAGAACCAAAACCAACCATAATCTATGGTTTCATCCAGCCCGCCGATTGTTGTTGCGGCCGCGTCCAATACACGTTGGTCACGCGGACCGGCAAAAATTGTTGTTGTGAACACACCGGTATCATTTGGTGCAACACGAATCGCCGCCGCGGACGCGTCCGTCATATATTTATTTCCAATGGATTTTGCGCGTATTGTTTGATCAGGTGATTGAACGGCCGCAATTGTTTCCCAATATTGGTCTGCAAAACCGACAAATCCATTTGTTGTGGAATATGCATATGACTTTTTAGACATTTTATTCCAATCAACATAGTGAACCTTGGAATTGCTGTTCGTGATTGCACCGGTTGCAACACCCGCAGAATTTGATTTGTCACCACGCACGATTCGCGCATACGGCGCAAAAGAAATTTCATGTTTGGTCTTATTTTCAACCGTATCCGTCACCGTTATTAAATATCCATCAACCGTGATTGAACGCGTGAATACAACACCATCCACGTTACGCCAACGCATTGTATCGCCGGTATCTTGCCATACGGTTTTCGCATCGGGTGCGGTTGTGCCGGTGGCGTTCAGGCCGACTTCGATAAAATCGCCATCACCACCCAAAAGTGTGACACACGCATTATCATCCGCCTTGGCCGAAGCCGCAAAATCATTCAGTGCTATATTTGAAACGCGCAATCCCTGCGCATTTGCCGTAATTTTATTCCCAGATATTTCATGCGCCGGTACATTTGAAACATCGGTCGCAATAATCGCACTTTCGGTATCTGTTGGTACGGGAACATTTTTCGGTGCGTTCCACATACTGAACAACCACCAAGTTCCCAAAAACAAAATTCCCCACCATAAAAAATTACCCAAGCGTGATTTCGGTTTATCATTGGACGATGCGGTTTTATTCGCGTTCCACATATTAAAGCCAGAATTATTATCTAAATATTTTACCATTAAATTACCCCCTAACATTTTTCAAACATTTGCGGCGCGCCAACCACCAATTCAAAATATAAAACAACACACCAATCGTTATAAACATGTCGGCAACATTAAACGCCGGCCAATGAATTGCCCCAATATGAAAATCCAAGAAATCGATCACTGCGCCAAAACGAATTCTATCAATTAAATTACCCAGTGCACCGCCAACAATCAACACCAAAGGTGCAACCTCATATTCCCGCGCACGCCGCAACAAATAATAAATCAACAATGCAATTATCACGCCCGTTGCAATAATCATTATCAACGGCGCATTATCACCCAGGCTTCGAAACATTGAAAACGCCGTTCCCGGATTCCAAGTGAAAACAATATTAAAGAAATTTGTTACGCGTGCCATCAAGTATGGTACCGGAACAACCGACCAAGCGGGACCAAACACAAACGCCGAACCGGTGATTAGAAACAAAAGTATTCCCTTGGCAATTTGGTCCAATAAAATCACACCAAAAATGCCGGCAAAAATCTTTGACTTTCTGTTCATTTTATTTCCTTTTTAATATGGGGTCAATATAGCAGTATAAGTGCGCAAAATCAAACATAAAAATGCCCAATTGGGCATTTTTTAATTATTTCTGTCGGTGATGGCGTTATCCAGTTCTGCGTAATTTTCACTGCGCATTTCATCCAACATACTTGATATAACACCATCCGAAATACCCAATTGACCCAAAACGCCACGCGCCAACATCAACGAAGATTCTATGGTTTCGGGCCATGCCTCTTGAACACCGTCTTTTAATAATTCACGTGTTTCGGTTAAATTGCGCGCACGTGCAAATATTTTTACGCGCGGGGCGACACCGCGTACACTTAAAACCGCGTTGCGCGCCGTGCTTGCATTATCCAACGCGACAACAACCGCACGCACGCGCCGCGATGCTAAACCAAAATCACGCAGAACACTGGAATTCGTGCTGTCGCCATAGAAAACATTATACCCGTGTTCGCGCCCCATCATAATTGCATTTACATCTAAATCAAGCGCGACGTATGGTATCTTGCGCGTTCCCAACACGTATGCAATAATTTGACCAACACGCCCAAATCCACAAATTATGACTTCTGGTTGAACATTGTTGCCACCACCGTTCAATTGCCGGGTGCGTGCACGTGTGAACCATTTTGTAGAACGCATAATCCGATCGTGAATTGCCAACAAGAACGGTGTTGATACCATAGATAATATTATTATCGCCGTTAAAATTTCTTGGTGTGCGGGGGGGATGGCCGAAATACCACTGGTCTTCATTGTTTGGAACATCAACAATGCAAATTCGCCGCCTTGGCTTAACACCAATGCAATAAGGCGCGCATCATGCAATGGAATATTGCGAACACGCGCAACCATAAACAGTGCCGCAAATTTGATTAAGACCAACGCGACCATACCCAAAACAACGATGTACCAATTTGCCAACAATACATCCAAATTTAATCCCATACCCAATGACACAAAGAATAATGACAAGAACAATAATGCATACGGTCCAATTTCTGCGCGCACTTGGTGATTGTATATTGTTTCCGACATTAACATACCGGCCAAGAACGCCCCCAATCCCACCGGCAACCCCATCAAATCCATAAACACCGCCCACAGCGCGATATTTAACATTACCACCAATAAGAATGCTTCACGTGATTTTAATTTTGATACGCGCCGCATCAGTGGGTTCAACACGAAACGCCCAACAACAACCACACCGCAAATCAACGCAACAGAAGTGACAACAACGTCTATGACTGTTGCACCAAAGTTTAATGAACGCCCCGCGAACACGGGTAACATTGCCAACAACGGAATTGATAACAAATCTTGGAACAATAATATCGAAAATGTTTGATGTCCCATAACCGTGTTTAATTGATTTCTGTCTGTCAATAATTGCAAGTCTTCGGATGTGCTGGACATTGCCAACAACAATGAAATTGTTATCACGCCCATTATTGACCACGTTGTTATCCCAACCAAGATTGGAAACAACATTACCGCGACCATTAAAACCTGGGCCGCACCGAAACCAAAGATTGTTCGCCGCATTTTCCACAGGCGTTTCATATTTATTTCCAAACCAATGTTAAACCACAAGAATAAAATTCCTAAATCACCCAAAAATGTCCATGTGGAATTTACTTGGAACAAATCCAAAACAAACGGTCCGGAAATTATACCCGCCACTAAAAACGCAACTATTGCGCCAATGCGCAGTGTGCGCAACAAAAACACCAACACAAATAACATTGAAAAAAATATCAACACAGATAAAGACATCTCTCTCCCCTAAAATAACTCAGGGTTATTATAGCAAAAAAATATGTAACCTATGCAACCAGTTTTTTAGAAATTTCTAAAAATTTTTCCGGCGTTAAATCTTCGGCACGTTCGGTTCCGGTCAAACCAAAATATGCCCAATCAACATCACGCATTATTCCGCGTATCATTTTACGCCGCATTCCAAACAATCGCGCCGTAAGGTTTTCCAACGCGCCAATATCATCAATATTTTTTATCTTGGTTGCATTTGGAATAATTTGCACAACCGCACTTTCAACGCGCGGGCGCGGAACAAATGCGGTCGATGGAACACCAAACAAAATTTTTGCATCTGCAACCAAAGCGGTCAACACACTTAATCGTCCGTATTGCGCGTCCGCCTTGCGTGCGACAATGCGTTCCGCCACTTCGCGTTGAAACATCAACGTCATAGATGTTATCGGCACACCACGCGCAATATCATGCAACCAATTTATCAATAATTCTGTGCCGACATTGTACGGCAAATTCGCACAGATGGAAAATTTTCCACCCGCAATTTTTTTCATATCTACGCGCAACGCATCATCGTAAATGACGTTGAACCGCCCGGCCGCCGCCGCAACAATTTGCGATAAAATTGGTTCGGTGGTTTTATCTTTTTCAATCGCAATCAGTTTGCGCGCACCAACGGTCAGCAATGCACGCGAAAGGCCACCCGGACCCGGGCCAACCTCGATAATCGTGGAATTTTCAACATCGGGAACACTGCGCGCGATGCGACCGGTCAAATTCAAATCAAACAAAAAATTCTGGCCAAATTGTTTTTTGGGTTCTAATCCCGCATCACGCATCATTTGTGAAACCGGTGGCAAAGATTGCAATTTATCCATCATAATGCGCGCCGCCCCCCAAATGCCAAAGACAGAGTGCCGTCATCTATGTAATCCAAATCACCACCCAACGGTACGCCGGACGCCAATTCTGTAAATTTAACATTCGCGTTCGTTAATGTTGAGATAATATACTGCTGGGTCGTTTTGCCTTCGACGGTATTTGGCAAAGCAAAAATTATTTCATTTATTTTTTCATCAATTATGCGTTGCGGTAAATTCCCTATGTTCAAATCCCCGGGCGTGATACCGGCAACACCCGACAACAAACCACCCAAGATATGATACCGACCATTAAACACACCGGTTTTTTCCAATGTCCACACATCCGCCAAATCGCGCACAATACATAACATTCCATTTGCACGCGCCACATCACGACAATATTCGCAAATACCATTTGTTCTGTCTGTTAAAACACCGCAATTTGGACACGGATAAATATTATCACGTCCATCGGTTAACGCATCAATCAATTTATCTATGCGCCCGTTTTTATCTTGCAACAAACCCAATACTATGCGCCGCGCCGCACGGTTTCCCACGCGTGGCAACTTTGCAAATTGTTTAATAAGTTTTTCTATTTTTGCATTCATCGGTAATATAGTAGCAATCAATGAAACACATAGCAATCAATTCCGGCACCAATTGCACGATTTTTTAATTCGTTCGCCGATGCATCGGTCAGCCCCGAAACGCGCACACGGTATAATCCTGTGCCCGTTGGTTCAATATATCCATTTACACCAAGTGTGTTTTTAACACGCGCCAACATAGAATTTGCCGCATCGGTTGATGAAAATGCGCCGAATTGTACGCCAACGCCGCCACGCGCCGCAATCGCCGGTGCATCGGTCGCATATTTTTGCACAATCGGCGAATTCGCCGGCGCCGGCTGGGCCACCGCCGTTTGCCTTACCACCGCAGGCGCCCCGGCACGCAACATTTCAAATCCGCGATTCAACATACGAACCGAAACATCTGAACGAACGTCTTTGTTTTCCGCACCCAACACCACAGATATCAAACGATGACCATTTTGCTGTGCCGTCGCAACCAACGAATATTTCGATTTATTTGTAAAACCGGTCTTCATACCATCGCAACCCGGATATGTGCCCAACAACCGATTTCCGTTGGTATATGTTTTACCGTTATATGTCCAAGACCGAATTCCAAAATATTTCCAATACTGGGGGAAATGTTTATAGACCGCCATAGACAGCAACGCAATATCACGCGCAGTAGAAAGATGGTCATCGTCCGGCAGGCCGGATGAATTTTCAAAATTCGTTTGTGACAAACCAATTTCCCGCGCGACACGCGTCATCAGTGACGCAAAAGTTCCTTCTTTACCGCCCTTTAGGTTTTCCGCCAAAACCCGGGCCACATCATTTGCACTGTGCACCGCGACCGCGATAATCGCGTCTTCAACACGAATTTTTGAACCCGCCGCCAGTCCCAATTTCACAGGCGCGGCCGCCGCCGCATTTTGTGACACAATTAAATAATCATCCAAATGCAACCGCCCATGTTCCAGCGCATCAAAGGTTAAATAAAGTGTCATTATCTTGGTCAGTGATGCCGGATAATTCACGTCCTTGGCATTTTCCGCAATTAGAACGCGGCCCGTATCCATATCTGCAACCAATGCCGCCCGATAATTCGTCGCGTGCGCAAACGTGCAGAAAAACAGTGCCGGCAAAACAAATAAAAATTTTCTCATTTCCATAAGTTTTATGTTAGTAAAAAATCGCAACGCGGGTCAACACAATTTATACAAAAAGTTGCAAAGGGGATAATATTTTTTATAATGCGCGTATTATGAGTGTTGAAATTGAAGAATTTTCTTTGCGGAATATTATTCCACAATTTCGTGAGTTTAATTCCGCGGTGCGTGAAAATCGCGCACGATTGACGCCATACTTTTGGTGGGCGGACATAAATTCCATAGACCGGTTCAGGTTTATATTTTCCGGTGTATTGACCGAAAAATTGACGCGAATTATGCGCGATTTACCGTACAACAAAAAATTTATAATTCGCGCAAACGGCGAATTTGCCGGCATAATTGGACTGGACGATGCGGCACGAAACGCGCCACGCGCAGAACTTTGGATTTTCGTAACGCGTGAACACGCCGGGGCACACATTGCATCCAGTGCAATAAAGTTAATTGAAGAATACGCCGCAAAAAAATCTATTCAAAATATTTATGCAAAAACAGACGAACAAAATTGGAATTCGCGACATATGTTGGCGGCCAATAATTATGAATTAAAACAAACTGTGTTAAATTTTTGGCGGAATGTAACCGAACTGCGTTGGAACAAAACGATTAAAACAAAAACTGTTGAAAAATAAAATTGGGTTGTTAAAATAACCGCGTGTTTTGGTCCCATCGTCTAGCGGTCAGGACATCGGATTCTCATTCCGGTAACATGGGTTCGATTCCCATTGGGACTGCCAAATGTTTAAAATGCCGCAAAAGTGGCATTTTTTGTTAGAATCCTAATACTTGCGCTAGTTCGAAAGTTTGGTGTTCAAAATCATACCCATTTTGCAAATTTTCGAACTTTTATGAAAAAAGGTTAGAAATCTAACCTTTTCTCATGGTTCGTATTTATTGATGGTATTACCACTTTATTATCGACATGATTTCTGGTAATTCGTCTCCTGTGAAATGACCGCGATCCGTAAATTTATGAACATGAATATCTGGGATATTCTTTGTTATTTTGTCAAAACTACTTATGATATGTGGCATATCACCATCAGAAATCATTAAATCAATTCCCTGTTTTGATTGTGCTACGATATCGTTATTCAATTCTAAACCTTTATAAAAATCAAACGGTTGGAACTTTTCGACATCTATCCAAGGTGCAACCAATACAACCTGACGAACTTTTAATTTTGGATGCTTTGATAAATATTTTAACACAAAACCGCCACCGGCAGAATGACCAATCAAAACAGTGTCTTCGTTGATATCTTGTTTATCCATAACTTTTTCCCATTCATCATATTTCATCAGCAATGCATGTGCATGGGGAAAATACGGTCTTTGCATAATTACATCATGTTCAAGTTCAATCATAAACTGCAACCAATCTTTCCAGCCTTTGGTTGGATTATAAATTCTGGTTTTCCAATTTTCATCTGGTCCCATAACACCATGACACAAAACAATATTCATTTTATATCTCCATTATTCACGGATTATTATATCACAACTTTTGTAAAAATGTTTTTATTTCTTTCCCAAACTGCAACAATTCTTTGATTTCATCGGTTCGTGAATTGCACAAGTGTCCATGCAAAATCGCGATTGAAACATGTCGCTTTTTATTCCTAGTCGATTTAACATACAGGCATGGAAATTCGCAGAAACATCTTGTTATTTAAGCTTTATTATTTGTTCGCATCAATGTGGCCTTTGTCGGTGCTGGCCGTTGTGTTATTTCAAAAAATAACTGGCTCATATGCTTTTGCATTGGGGGTGTTTGCAATTTCAACTGTATCGCAAAGTATCGCCGAGGTTCCAACTGGTATAATTTCTGATAAACTGGGGCGCAAGAAAACTATGATAATGTCGGCCGTGTTTGAATTATTGGCATCTTTGTTCTTTGCACTGTCAGGGACTTTTTCATGTAAATACCTATTAATTGTCGGGGGAATAGTATGGGGAATCTCAGAAGCTTTTGCCTCAGGGACAGATGATGCTTTTATGTATGAAACAATGGAAGAAATGCGCAAATCTGATAAATATGATATTTTGTATGCACGCAGTAAAACCTTTGGGCAAATTGGATTGGCCATAGGGGCTCTGGTTGCCGCGATTATTACCTATTTTTATTCTGTGGTCGCATTGGCATGGGGATCTGTAATCATAGATATTATTCCAATTTTCATTTGTTTACGTTTTGTTGAACCAAAAATTCATAACGGTGAAGATTGTACTTCAATGAAACACTTTGTAATTGCAATCAAGGCTTTTTTACAAAACAAAAAATTGCGCATGTTATCAACAATACAAATGTTAAACCATGGTATAAGTTTTGCAGGACATAGATTTGAAGGTGCTTATTTTAACATGCTGATACCAACATGGGCGGTTAATGTGGCACGCATAATAAAACAAACTTGTGGTGCAATCAGTTTTCATGTTGCCCCATATTTTCGTAGATTCGGTTTTTACCAAATCTTGGTTGCGTCTACAATTGGGATGACCGTTATAAAAACAACTGCTGTCATACTGAATAATTTTGCAACACCATTTATACAATCATGTGTAAATATATTCTATGGAACGGCATCTACAGCAGATTCTGCGTTACTACAAAAAGAATTATCACCTAAGCAACGCGCGACTATGGGCTCAATAGTTTCTTTGTTTGGTGGGATACTGGCTTCTGTTATTTATGTTTTGGTTGGTGTTGTTGCAGACACGACATCTGTATGGTTAGCTGTGGTATCATTGATTGCAAGTAATTTATTAATTAGCGCCGGATATTATTGGATGTTAAAAAAATATAAACAATAAATTATAAACAACTTTTTAAAAACGCCTTCATTTCTTTTCAACAAACCGTGGATAATATTTTTGGTGAATCGCACAAAAATTTATTAAAAAAACCGGCGGATGCCGGTTGTTATTTTACCGCGAACGCATCGCAACGCGTGGGCCGAATTTTTTTACGTTTTGTGCGTTGGCATAAATTTCTAATTCTTCGCGGCTCAGGTTTGCCCCCATAACACCGCGTTCATTTTTTGCCGCCACCGCACGCAGAATCTCCGGCGTTGCGCCGTTCACATATTTTAATGTCTTGTAATCTAATTTCACCGCCAAAATACGCAACATAAAACTTTGGTTATGAACAAAGCGAATAATATACGGGTTTTCAAAAACCGCCGCCAACAAAAATTCTTCGGACGGGTTTGACATTTGCGCAACTATCGCCGGAAAATCGTGAACACGTGGCAAAATTGCCCTTTCCGCATCCGTCATATATGTCATACCATTTGGTTCCATCATTTTATTTCCTTTATTTTAATAATTCACGTGCCTGGGTCAGCAGGCCGATTGCCAAATCTACCTTGGTTGCATCAAACGAAGACGCAACAGGCACAGAAATCTTTTCACGAACATTGTCTTGGGTCGCAACATCCGGGGTTGATGCGACCATATCAACCGTGGAAAAATCGCCATTATGTATCAACTTCTTGACCCCTGCGATTGTCATACCGCGATTGTACAATAAATCTTGGATAGTTTTCAGGCGCGCAATTGTCTCTGGCCGATAATAACGCCGCCCACCCGCACCGGCGATTGGACGCACCACGGTTGGAAATTGCTTTTCCCAATACCGCAATGTGTGCGCCGGCAAACCCATTTCGCGCGACACTTCGTTTATTGATGCAAAGTATTCTTTATCCATTTGTCACCTGACCCGATGTTTCTTCTTCCGCGCCTGTGCCGTCCGATTCAATAGAAATCGCGGACATAACCTTTTCATTTTCCGCCGTACGGAATAATGTCACACCCGCCGTTGAACGGCCCGCAATACGAATATCCGATGCCGGTGTGCGGATAATTTTTCCGCCGTCCGTCACCATAATAACATCATTATCTGCATCGACCGGGAAAGACCCCGCAACCGCGGTATTTTTACCGCCTAATTTGATATTCGTAAATCCGCCACCGCCACGATGCGTTAAACGATATTCATACGAAGATGTACGTTTACCAAACCCGTTTTCAGAAATGGTCAGTATGAATTCTTCTTTCTTCGCCAATTCCGCCATTTTCGCATCATCCAGAACCAAATCTGTGGTTTCTTCTTCGGCCGTGTCCGCCTCTTCTTCGATGCCGGTTGCGGCACGACGTGCGGCACGCGATTGTTTCACATATGCGGCACGCACCGCGGAATCAGATTCCCCACGATTCAGCATAGACATACCGATAATGCGGTCGTCTTTGCCCAATGTTATACCACGAACACCCGTTGAATTACGTCCGGCAAATATACGAATTTCCGGTACCGGGAATCGTATTGCACGGCCACGATATGTTGCCAAGAACACGTCTTGGTTTTCGTTGCACGGCAATACAGAAACCAAACTGTCGCCTTCGTCCAACTTCATTGCGATTTTACCGTTGGCGCGAATAGAATCAAAATCCGACATACGATTGCGGCGCACCGTACCCGACGCCGTCACGAACATAAGGAAGTGTTCCGTACCGGATTCCTGTAATGCCTTGACATCTTCTTCGGGTACCGGCAAAATCGCCGTGATTGTTTCGCCATTTTCCAATGGCAATAAATTCACCAACGGACGCCCCTTGGCCGCGGCCGCCGCTTCGGGCAACTTGTATGTTTTTAATTTATAGCACAATCCGCGGGACGAGAAGAACAAAAGTGGCGTATGCGTGTTGGCAACAAAAACCTGGACTACATAGTCGTCCTCTTTGGTCGTCATTGCGTTGCGGCCCTTGCCCCCACGTTTTTGTGCACGATATGTATCCAGCGAGACGCGTTTGATATAGCCCGTATTTGAAACGGTCACAACCATATCTTCGCGCGCAATCAAATCTTCGATATCAATATCGATTTCCGCATCAGAAATTTCTGTACGACGTGGCGACGCCCAATTATCACGCACCGCGGTTGTTTCATCGCGAATAATTTGAATAATGCGTTCGTGTGACGCCAAAATGTCCAACAAATCGCGAATCTGCGCACCCAAATCCACCAAGTCCGCATGCAATTTGTCGCGTTCCAATCCGGTCAGGCGATGCAATTGCAATTCCAAAATTGCACGCGCCTGGTCTTCGGACATATAGAACATACCGTCTTTGTATTCCGTGTTCGGGTCATCAATCAATTTGATATAGTTTTCAATATCGGCGGCACGCCAACCACGCGCAATCAACGCGGCACGCGCCTCTTCCGGATTGGCGGAAGATTTAATCAATTCGATAACTTCGTCCAAATTACCAACCGCAACCGACAAACCAAGTAAAGTATGCGCACGATTACGCGCCTTGTTCAAATCAAAGATTGTGCGGCGGCGAATAACTTCTTCACGGAATTCGATAAACGCGTCCAGCACCCCGCGAACGTTGAACAACATAGGCCGCCCGCGGTTCAGCGCCATCATATTCACCGGGAAATTCGTTTGCATTTCCGTGTATTGGAACAAGTGATTCAACACAACATCCGCAATCGCATCGCGTTTTAATTCGATAACAATACGCAAACCCTCTTTGGATGATTCATCGCGAATTTCACTTATGCCCTCAATCTTTTTATCTTTGGCCAATTCTGCGATTTTGATAATCATCTGGGCCTTGTTCACCTGGTAGGGAATTTCGTCGACAACAATCGCCTCGTGATCGTGGAATTTTTCAATGTGGGTTTTCGCACGAACGATGATTGAACCGCGACCCGTAGTGTGCGCCTTGTACGCGCCGGCGCGCCCCATAATGACCGCACCCGTTGGGAAATCCGGTCCCGGAATAATTTGGAACAATTCATCATCGCTCAGTTCACGATTATCCAACACCGCCAAAATACCATTGCAAATTTCACCAAGGTTATATGTTGGCACATTTGTCGCCATACCAACCGCAATACCCGAACCGCCGTTCACCAAGAAATTTGGAAACTTGGTCGGCAACACAACCGGTTCTTGCAGTGTGCCGTCAAAGTTCGGTTGCCAATCAACGGTGTCTTTGTCCATATCTTCCATAAGTGTCGCGCCCAGTTTGGAAAGACGCGCCTCGGTATAACGCATAGCCGCGGCCTTGTCCCCGTCACGCGAACCAAAGTTACCTTGGCCTTGGACCAACATTTCGCCCATAGAAAAATCTTGGCCCATACGAACCATTGCCTCGTAAATAGAACTGTCGCCGTGGGGGTGATATTTACCCATAACATCACCGACAATACGCGCAGATTTTACCGTCGGTTTGGTCGCCGGTGCAACATCGTTCATAACGTATAAAATACGGCGATGCACCGGTTTACAACCGTCACGCACATCCGGCAACGCGCGGTCCACGATAACGGACATTGCATAGTCCAAAAAAGACGTCCTCATTTCATGTTCTAACGAAGATTGGGGAACCTTGATTGTATTTATTTCGTTTGTATTTTCGATTTCTGACATAACTTCACTTTCCCTTGGTTTATGGTATATAAACGATAGCAAATTTTTGCGCGCACGGTCAAGAAATAAAGCAAAAAATTCACCAAAAAAATGACACAAATAAACATTGACAAACAATTTTGTTTGTGATAGAATATAACCCGAAAACACAAAGGGGTTAGTTATGGAAAAGACCAGTGTGATATCGGCACCATTTTCCGGGATATTTTGGAATTTATTTGCGGCGTTGTTTGTATATCACTTGCTGTTGCTGGCGCTGCAAAAACTGGGTTTGGTAAAAAGTAAATAAAATAGTTGCGTTTTTGAAAAACTTATGATTAAATATATGGCACAAAAGGATTTGACATGGCAACTAAAAGAACATATCAACCGTCAAAAACACGTCGTATTCGCACGCACGGTTTTCGCGCGCGTATGGCAACCAAGGGCGGTCGCGACGTTTTAAATCGTCGCAGGGCAACGGGTCGCAAACGCATTGCGGTCACCGCAGCAAATTAAAAAATCGCCGCATGGCGGTTTTTTTTAGTGGTTAGTGTTAGTGGTTAGTAAATTCTGGAATAGGTTTGCAATTATAAAATTATTCTGGAACATGCTAACCACTAATTACAAAAAAATGCCGTGCGGAGGAATGCACGGCAATTTTTCGTATTTGATATAATTACGAGTTGCTAGCAGGTTCGACACAACTAATTGTTATCAAATCACATGCGTTCGGGCTGTTTGTTGGATCACTGGATGCACATGTATGTGTGCAAGCCGCCAATGCGTCAACTTGGCTCTTCACAGAATAAACAGCACCCGATGTAATCAGATTTGATGAGTTTTGTGTAGGCGTTGTGTCAATAGCAGTATAAGTGACTGTCCCAGCGGTACTTGTTGCAGTGACAACCTTATCTGCATTTGCACCACCACCAAGATTGTCCTGCTTTCCACTCAACGCGGTATAAACCGCACCATCCGTGGGGATATCGGTTCCATTTTGGGCGACCGCGGTAACAATCTTTTTGGCCGTCGGTGTACCCGCCGTTGTACCGTACGCAACCAACGAACCATTTGGATACGTTGTTGCATTGTTTGCATCTAACTTATTTTGCTTTGCATCAACCGCGGTATAAACACCACCAGATGTCACAGGATTTGTAGAACTTGCCGTTGGTGTAGAATCCATCGTTTCCGCGACCCATGTTGTACCGTTATGCTGCAAAATTTGATTATTAGACCCAGACGGTAACAACCCAGATACCGTACCCAATTCCAAATTACCTTGCCCATTGACGACAAGTGTTTTACCAACGTTTGCGTTATTAGTACCGACACCTTGATTTATTGGCACTCTCAAATCATCCCGGGCGTCAACGTATGTTTTTGATGTGACGATTGTATCTGCGGATGCGGCCAAAGATGTCATAATCGCCGCCAGCGATATAAATGCTATTTTTTTCATGATTATTTCCTCCTTTCCTTTTAAAGTCTGTTGTGTGTATTCGAATCAAAAGATGAAATTGTGTGGTCGGGGCGTTGAGGAATCATACAAGCAAATGACTCTGAAAGTCTTCAGATATACACTTTCAGCACCCCGACCCCATAACGGGAAAAAATCGGGCAACACACCACATATAACAGAAATTGTCGTATGCGCGTTGTGCCGTACCTGTCTGAGACCCCTTCACAATCCCAAACCCAACAACTTCAATTGGATTCATGCCTATTATATAGTTTTTCAACAAATAAAACAAGCGTTATTTTATAAAAAATGTTTTTCGCAAATTTTTGTCGTATTTCCGCATACTTACGAAGCAACGGTATCGGCAATCATTTTAACCGCGTGATTTGAAACCAATGATTTTTTTGCCATTTTTGCCAAACGCGTCGGGTTTTCAAATAAATCGGTCAATGTCGCGGTCAACCATTTTGGGGTAAATTTATCTTGGGGCAGCGCAAAACCACCACCCAATTTTTCAAAGTTCGCGGCATTGGCGGCCTGGTCCGGGTTTATTGATAATGGCACCAATATCGCCGGACGACCAATCGTGGTTAATTCTATGACGGTGCTGGCCCCGCTGCGACCGATGACTAAATCTGCATCAGTAATCGCGTCCGCCATATTGCGAATAAAAGACAAAACATTTGCGTGGATTTTATTGTCTGCATAGAATTTCTGCAATCGCGCAACATTTTCCGGTCGCGTTTGGTGAGTTATAAAAACTTTTTTATTTTTCATATCGCGCACCGCAATTGGCACAACATCGTCCAAAATTTGTGCGCCCAGCGACCCCCCCGTCACCAAGATATGTGTTTTGCCCGGCAAAGGCGCACCGGCGCGTTCGATAAATTCACGTCGCACCGGCAACCCAGTATAGACCACACGCGCACCTGAATTCTTTGGAATGCCGGTGACGTTATTGAAACTGGTCATCAATGTTTTTACCCAACGCATTGCAAACCGATTTGCGCGACCGATTGCGCCGTTCTGTTCATGCAGGTATGTTGGAATGCCCCACACGTGCGCCGCAAACACCGCCGGCACAGATGCATATCCACCGAATGCCACGACCCTATTGGGGCGCGAAAACAAAAATCGTAAAATCAATGCAACCCCGGATGTTCCAATTTTGAACAAAGCCCATAATTGTTTTATGCGACTTTTGGCGCCAACACCCGATGCCCAGATATGAACGCGCCGCGCGCCATGCGGGGCACCTTCGGCAACCATTTTCCGCACACGACCATCGCAAGATATTGTTATTTTATGACCGCGTGATGCCAATTCGTCCGCCACCGCCAATGCCGGAAAAACATGTCCGCCCGTTCCACCCGTTGCAATCCATATTTTCATCACGCGCCCCCTTTTTTTTATTTCCATTTGTCTTCACGCACAATCGCCAACACCATCCCGAACAGCAGGCAAAAACCAATCAGCGAACTGCCCCCGTACGATATAAACGGCAAAGTCATACCCTTGGGCGCAAACAAATGCAGTGTTGATATTAAATTTATACACGCCTGAATCCCAAACAGTGCCGCCGTGCCACCCACAGCATAGAACACGAAACGGTCGCGTGCATTCAATGCATCGGTCACCAACAACTTTAACACATACACCAACAGACACAACAACAAACACGCCATTATCGCACCTAAATCTTCCACAATGGCGGCGTAAATAAAGTCTGTGTGTGCATCGGGCAGCGATTGTTTAATAAACGCGTCATCACCACGTCCAAACAAACCACCGTGTTGAATTGACTGAACAGACTGAGTCACTTGGTACGTGTCACCGGTGCCGGTCAACATAGATTCTATGCGATTGTGAACGTGCGACATTGTGTGATACGCAAACACCAACATACCCGCGCCCGCACCGATAAGTCCCGCAAATATCGACCACGGCAACCCCGCAATTAACAACATTGCAACCAAAACCCCAAGGTATAACAAAGATGTTCCAACATCGGGGTGCGTTAAAATAATCACCAAAACCGGAATGAACAGTGCGATATAACTCCACCAACTGAACCAATGAAATTTCCACGCAGATTTAACCGTGAACATCTTTTCACCAAAGCGTTGGCGCATACCCGCCAAAAACCAAGCGGTCAACATGATAAACCCAGGCTTCATAATATCAGACGGCAAAACATTCACCGGGCCAATTGAGACAAATCGCGCAGAACCCTTGATAATATGCGGGGACACAACCGTCATTGCCAACAACAATAAACCAATCGCAACGTCTGCAATGGACAAACCCAAAATTGTTTTCTTGTTCAATAAACTGGTCACGAACAATGTAATAACGCCAACGACATAAAACGGCAAAGCCTTGGCAATAAAGAAATACCACGGTTGATTTATACGTTCGGCGGCGACACTGCCGGCGGAAACGGCAAAGCACATACCAATTGCAATCATCAACAAGACGACATACAACAACCGTCTGTCTATTTCAAAAAACCAACTGGTCAGTTTGCTTTCTTCCGTCCGTTTGAACATTTAACCAATCCCCTATGCGAATTTTAACAACATCAGTGCCAGACCTGAAAACAAGATAGACATAACAAAGAACCGGTCCACTATCTTGGTTTCGTCCCAACCCAATTCTTCAAAATGATGATGCAATGGCGCGCGCAAGAACACCCGGCGCCCCGTACCCGATATGCGCCGCGTGATTTTGAAAAACATTGTTTGAATAAATGAAGACAACAATATCAAAACCATCATCGCCGCCGCAATTCCCATAATGACTTCGGATTTAAGCAGCATCGCAACCGTTCCCATAAATCCGCCCAAGGCCAATGAACCCACATCACCCATAAATATTGATGCAGGCCGCGCATTAAACCATAAAAAACCAAGTACCGCACCAAACGCCGCACCCAATACCGCGTACAGGCCACTGGTCGCCGGCATAAACAAAACCGTGTCCATAAAACCAATGCGTGTCGCGCCATACAACGCAACAACCAAAACAATCAACACCGGCATATATAACTTGGCCAACATTCCATCCAAACCGTCTGTGATATTCGTTGCGTTCGCGCCACCACAGATAACAAAATATGCAAAAACATAGTAAAACAGACCAAGCGAGAATATTATCCCAAACGGCAACGCCAATGAATATTCCGGCACATATGACGGCATAGTTTTATTTATCAAATATGCCAAAATTACGACGAATATGCCTTCAACAAACAAACGCATCATCGGCGTCAGGCCATTTGATGCCTTTTTGGATTGACTGGATACCTTTTTATAATCATCAACGAACCCAAGTGTGCCGAACATAACCAAAGCCAGCAATGCAATCCAACCGGTTAAACTCTCCACCGGCATAAACAAAATCGCACCGATTAAAATCGCAATTATCACCAATATTCCACCCATTGTCGGGGTGCCGGCCTTTTTGCGGTGTGATTCGGGGACATTTTCACTGATTGGTTGGCCTTTTTTCTGCCACGCGTGCATCGCACGAATAAATGGGCGCCCAAATATCATCATTATCAAAAACGCCGTGCCAAAGGCCGCACCAAACTGGGTCCAACCACCGAAAAACAATCCATAACCGTGTGATAACAAATAATCCGTAAGCATAAATTCTCCTTTTATGCTTTTATTCTATCACAAACATTACAATAATAAAATCTTATTTGAAAAAATTTATTTACATTCAATCGGTTCGTCATCACCAACAAACAATGTCCAATCACGCCCCTTGTTCCACAGGGTGATTTCCGTATCGTTCAGGTTCGCAATATACCGCGCCCCATCGGCGGATGGCGCAATATTCATTTCCACCACGTCGCCATTCAAATCCGCGGTCAATTTTTCCCCGGATTCATCCAAATTGATTTCAACCGTATATTTATCGCAAACATATACATTGTCCGCACGGTCGCACGCAACCAAAGTCAACAAACCGATAAAACAAAACAATAATTTTTTCATATCATACCCCCTTGTCTTAGAACACGCCACCAACAACCGCACTGGACCCGGAATTGCCACTTTGATAGACAACCGGATTTGGATGCTGGCCGGGCTTGAAAGCCTCGGTCACAATGGTGCCGTTCGGGTCTTCGGCGGCCGATGCGCCGGTGCGGCGGTTTACCCGCACAAAGTTCAACCCGTCCGGTACAGAAAACGGTTGGTTCTTTTCATTTTCCAATGCCACACGCATAAAGTCGGCGAATGCAGATGCGGCCATATGGCTGCCTGCGCCTTTGCCCAACGGTTTTGGTGTGTCATAACCCAAATACACCCCCGCAATCAGGTTTTTCGTGAACCCAACAAACCAAACATCTTTGACATCGTTCGTTGTTCCAGTTTTGCCCGCAATTGTGTGACCGGGAATTGCCGCCTGGCGACCGGTGCCGCGGTCAACAACGCCCTGTAATATCGACAACAATTGGTACAGACTTTGCGGGTCCGACAATGGTTCGGCATCATTTTTTTCTTCGACCGGTTCCATATCGGGCGACCAAGTCAATATTTCACTTTTATCGCCACCGATAATGTTGCCATATCGGTCTTCGATATAGTCAACCAATTTCGGTTCAATTTTGCGTCCACCGTTCACAAACGCAGAATAACCCAAAACCAAATTTTCCAATGTTGTTTCACCCGAACCCAATGCCAAAGACAGATTCATATTCTTCATATCGGCCGGATACACGCCAAAGCGTTGCGCGGTCTCAATCGCATTTTCAACGCCGATTTTTTCGACCATACGAACACTGGGGACATTACGCGAAGTTTCCAACGCAAAACGCAATGGCACATCACCAAGGAATTTCTTGTCATAATTTTCCGGCTTCCATTGCATATTGTTCTCGCGCCACCCAACAATCGGCGTATCAGAAATCAAATATTCTGGCGAAAAATCACGTTCCAACGCAGACAGATATACAAACGGTTTTATCGTACTGCCAATCTGGCGGTATGCCTGGGTTGCGCGGTTAAACGAACTTTCTGCGAACGAACGTCCACCCGCCATCGCCAACACACGACCCGTATGCGGATTCATAACAATAATTGCACCCTGTAATTTTTCACTGCGGCCCGCGTTATACGCATCCAACGCTTTGTTCAATGCCGCAGACGCCGCCCGTTGATAAACCGGATTGATTGTCGTTTTGATGTATAAACCTTGGTTGTACAATGTTTCACGTCCCAATTTGTCCAACAATTGTCGGCGAACGTCTTCGGCAAAGTATTGAAAATCATCCTCCATCTGGGCGGTGAAACCACTGTTGATATTCAATGGTTCGGCGGCGGCGGTGTTCGCCTCGTCCCGGGTGATATAACCTTCGTCCGCCATACGACGCAACACATAGTTTCGGCGTTCTTCGGCACGCGCGCGGTCATTTGGTGCCTTGGGCAGGGACGCCAAGAACGCACATTCCGACAAAGTCAAATCTTTCACCGGTTTGTTAAAATACATCAATGCCGCCGACCCGACGCCATACGCACGCGCACCCAAGAATATTTGATTCAAATACAGTGTCATAATATGCTTTTTTGAAAATGCGCGTTCCAATCGCAATGCCAAAATCGCCTCTTTAATCTTGCGTGACATAGTGCGGTCAGACGACAGAAAGAAATTTTTTGCAACCTGTTGCGTGATGGTTGATGCACCGGTAAACGTTTTATCAAAGCCGAACACGCGCATCGCATTGTTTATAGATGCACGCAAAATACCCTGGACATCAATTCCGGGGTGTGTCCAGAAATTTTGGTCTTCGGCGGCGACAAATGCGTTTATCAATTGCGGCGGCATATCTTCAAAATCAATAAACACGCGGCGTTCTTCGGCGTATTCAATCAGTAATGACCCATCCGCGGCATAAAGACGTGTTGCAACCGGTGGTGCATATGTTGCCAATTTTCGATAATCCGGCAAATTTCCGCCATATATTAAAAACAATGTTGCGGTGGCGGCAATCAATGCGACCACGCACCAGAATATAATGTGTAAAAAGACACGAAAAATTTTCTTGAATTTCATAAAAATGATTTTAAGACAAAAACTTTTCATTTGCAAGTGCGATATGAAGTTGTTAAACTAAAATTCGAAAGGAATATTTTATGGAGAGGAAAATCATGAAAAAATTTCTAATCGCCATATGCGGAATTTTGGTCGTTGGGGATGCGTTTGCTTGGAAACCATCGCACTATCAGGTACCAAAATATGTTGGAATTAATCTTGCCAATTCGTGGCAAGCAACGGGCGGTAACTATACAAACACATTATCAGGTTCATCATTATACCCAGATTTGGCCGCACAAATGTCAAAAGTATCTTCTTCTAATCACGGCACGCACGATGATGAAGGTGCGGTTGTATTGATTATGGCACGTAAAATTTATGCAAACGGTGGGGATTTTTGTACAACCCAGGTTCAGGCCGCAAATCATAACGGAAGACGTTATACATGGATAGATTATTATGATTATCCTGGTAAATATAAGTGCGAGACATTATGTCGTGAGGGATATTGGGGTGCGGGTTGCGCAAAAACTGGAACCCCCAATAGTTGCCATACCGACACACTGGATTTCGGCACACTTACACAAAAAACAACCGGCAAATGGGAATATCAAAAAACTAACTCAATAGACGTTTTTTCGGAAGATAACGCTGAGGCAAGCACGAGGACAACCGCGGAACATTGGATACTTGCGGTCATAAAAAAAATGGACCACGGGGTTATTGTATCACCCGTCAGTGTTATTGCAGAACGTTACCAAGACGGCGGAAAGAAAAGTTATATAACATCAGTAAACTCCAGGGGGCAAGAACTCTTGCTCTGTGCCCAGGGTTATGAACCAAATGTCAGTCGCACAGATTGCCAACAACCATCATGGTGCAGACAACAACAAGATTTTGATAAATTGTGTCCTGAATATAGTACAAGTGACTATAAAAGCGATATGCACAAAATAGAATATGATGCATTTAACAAATGTAATGTCATTAGATGCGATTATAACAACTATGGTTTCAAAAGCAAAAACGACCTGACTTGTGTTGAATGTCCAGGGGGTGCATTGGCATACGTGAACGCCGATGGATTCTGTGACAAGTGTGAAAAGGGCGAATACCCAAGAAGCGATGGTATCGGTTGTGAGAAACAAATGGATACATATTCACAAACACAAATGAAATCTGGGCCGAATGGGGGTCGGGATTGTTGGTTGGAAACCGACCCAGAAAAATTTGGCGGATGCGTGATATGCAACACAAATAATCAATGTTGGAACGGCAAAAGCTGTACAACGTGTGATTGATGCATTATAAACCAAAAAACGCCGGCAAACGCCGGTGTTTTTTATCTACCCCACCGTGTTCCACGGTCCCCCCCCTTCACTATGCGAAGGGGAATTTGCCATTTGTGGCGATAACATCCGCACCAATTTCGATTTTACCACCCGATTCGCGAACAATTAAATCACCCGCCGCAATTTCTGCAAAATCCAAATTCGATGACATAAACGCATCAAATTTACCCGCGGCGACCCATGCCAAATCCATCGCCGGGCAACCCGTGGTACGAACATTGCCCGCGTTCAGCGGATTTCCCACAATATCGTTATATGCGACCGTCATATCGGCCAAATCTTTGATATTAGACGTGCGTATGCGTGCCGAATGAAATGCGGAATATGCGTATGCACCTTCGCCCGATTCGGCATAATACAAATACTCATCAATTGGCGAATAAACAAGTGCGATTTTTGTTTCATCCATTGAACGCAATGCCAAAGATATTGCAAAACGCGGATTTCCACGAACAAAATTTGCCGCCCCCGACAGGGCCAACACAAATTCATCGCGACCGTCACCCGCACGCGTCACATTCGGGGTCAGCAGTCCCGCCGATGGACGAACCAATGATAAATCAGATAAAATTTCTTCTTCAATACGGGCGGCGGCACGATGCACGAAATCACGCGCACCACGCAAGGATTGTTGCAGGTTTTCAACCTCGCCAAAATCGTGGCGCAGACCCGTTGCGGTCCGTTGCAGCGCCATAAACATCTTGTTTAATTCCGGCGAACCTTTGATCAACAAATCCATTATGCGCCCCCCAATTTATACACAAATTTAGAAACCAAAACCGGCAAATTTCTTTTTGAAATCCGCGGTACGGCGACCTTTTTCACCGGCGTTTGAACGTTGACCCGTCCATGCAGAATGGTTCAAATTGTCGGTGGACAAAACCAAGTCTTTATTTACCGAAGAAAACATTTTAACGGTTTTTCCATCGGTGCGTGTCACGTTGATTTCATAATAATCCGGATGAATACCTTTTTTCATCACTAACCCCTTGTTGTTTTAATTTTTGCCCGGAAATTATACAGGCTTTTTTTGGAAAATCAAGGCAATAATGCAATTGCCACACTAATATTGGCCAATGCAACCCAAATACGCGTTTCCGGTCGATTCCAATACACGAACAAACCGATTCTTGTCGTGCCCCGCAAACAGTGCCAGTATGGTTCCCGCATCGGTCGCCAACATATCGGCCACCGTGGCGATTTCAGAACTCATTTTTTTAAAAAACCCACTGGTCGGGTATATTTCCGCCGCAAACAACTGATGAGATGCGTGTTTCGGCGTTTTTACCGTATTTGAATTTTCAATTACCATCAATTGGCATTCCGGCGATATTATCAATTTATCGGTCACGACGGCATTTCCGCCCAATAATTCGCCCCACCAACCGGTCGAACCGTAAAATACAGGGTAATAAACCACCGCATCTGGACGCGTGGCAAAAATATCACCGACGTTAAAATCGCCGGTTATAACATCAGGCATTGCCCCAATCGTAGAATTTATGACCTTGCGTGCCGTCTGATATTCTGCATCAGATTTCGTACTGCGTGGCCAATAAAGAATCGGAAATCTACTCATTGCTAAGAATTATATCAGATTCGGTGCAAATAAAAAAGGGGTGGGCGAAAAATAAATGTCTTGATTTTTTATTTTTTCAATGTTTTCCACCATTTTCCGGCCAATCCGCGCATTGTATTAAAGTCTTTTTTGGCGGCATTATAGTATTTATCGGATACACTGACATTGAATAATGTCTTAATCAATGCCGGAATTGACGTCATAAACACCATAAAGAACGCCCCCAGCAAGATTATGGTTATAAGGCTGTCATTGCGCATAAGCAGGCCGTCCATCAAAATTTTCGAATCGCCCGTGGCGACCGCGGTCGCGATTCGCGACAACCCACCAACATTTCCAACAATCGCATCCAAAAACATTATGCCAAAGATTAAGAACACCACCGTCATTGCTATACCGACCGTGCCTTTGACCACATCGTCTATCATACCTTGGATATTTTTACCACCGTTCAATGCCGCCGCAATTTTCCAATCTTTGAACAGCCACCCCAATAACATCAACGGCAACATTATGAAATCCAATGCCAATCCAACGAAAATTTCCAAGAAATACAGTGGTATCGGCAAAACCGCCATAAAGTAAAGAACCAAAACCAAAAGCCCCGCAAAAAACATTGGAACATTTGGAAAGATTGGTATGCCCCACATAATCTTATGCATGTAATCGTAATTGAACGACATATTCAACATCGTCCATCCAACGGTCATACCCAAACCGGTCACTTGGTGAATATTCGCCAATTCACAGCTTAGGCCACTGCGCAACTTTACCGGGAACGCCCCCGTTGGCATATTGTCGTTACGCAAAGATTTCGCGTCCGCGCCTTCGTCCATCAATGTTGTTGCAACCATGCATTCGGCAAACTTGTCACCATCACCAACAATATGATTCACCGACATACCAATATTGAAAATTGGTTCTATGACAACGTTGCTTATCAATCGGGGTAAAGGCAAAACTAACAGTGTACATATCAACGCCAATTTAATCATATGCGTTGTGAATTTAGATGTTATTGCCCATCCGCCTTCAATCTTAGAATTGAAAAATCCCGATGTTATGGCCCATGTAAAATACACCGCCGTTAACATCAATGCCATTGGTATAACCGCACGACCAATTTCAGAAAATATTCGCGGCAAAATTGTTGACATTGTCGCCATAACCGCACTGAACATTTGGCACGTCCAACACGAAGAAAAAAATTGCAATGCATCATTCATATCAACCGGTGCAACACTGCGCCAAATAGAAAAACCCGCAACGACGGTGCCAACGCCGGCCAACACCCACGGCCAAAATGCAGCCGCAGTTAATGGAAAGAAAGATAAAAATACAATTAAAAATTTTTTTAACTTGCTCATTTCGTCTAATTATATCACAATTTTGTCATAAGTAATATAATCAATTGTAAAAATGTAGGATAATGTTTTTTAGACGGGTGCATTTTGAACACGTTTTTCAGCGTTCATTTTTGCCGATGATTTTCATCGCAATTGTGTTTGCACCGCATACGGCATCTGCGGCCAATTGGGCGGTTGTTGATAAATTAAACCTTGCGCCGTTTGTACCGCATGTGTTGGACGCATTTATGACGGTGGCACGTGGAACATACGAATACTTTGTTGGACACGGTGACGGAATTATTTATATTTTGATTTGGACGTTTTTGGCGTTTTCAATTTTGCTGTATGCGGCGTTGATGTGGTTCCCAAAAAGATGGGTTGAATTTTTGGGCTTTTCCGGTGGCGGTGAAATGTGGGACGGAAAAATTTCTGGATTCGCAATGACAGAAACGGTATTGAAAAGTGCGATGCGCGCGGTTATTGCGGCAACATTTTTATTGCAAGTAAAACCGGTATATGTGACGCAATGGTTGGTAAATCCGTTTTTGGAATTTGGCGCGATTTATACGAAATCTATTATAGATACCGCAAACATAAACGGTGCACATGTTGACGATATAAAGTGTCCGCAAAGTGTATTGTCCGGCGATTGGATAAGTACGCGCAGTTGCGATTTCTTGATACAACCGGTTGCAAAAGTGTCCGCCGCAAACAATGTAATTATCAAACGCGGATTTGAATTTTTATCACGCGGTTTGCACGGATTATTGACATTGGTTCCGCACGGTGGACAAAATATTATGAGTGTGATAACGGGTGTGTTATTGATATTTACCTTTGTTGGTTGCAATTTGTTTATGGCGTTGCTTATTATCCAGGGTATATTTGAGTTTGGTATGGCGTTGATATTGTATCCGTTTGGTGTATTGGCATGGGTTGCACGACGTAGCGATAAATGGTTCGATATTTGGCCACCATTCAGTGAAATTATCAAGGCATTGCAAAAATTAGTCATAACAATGATTGCGTGTGCGTTTATATTGATTATCAATATTGCCGTTGTGCGTGCATTATTTCAATCGGCGGGCATTCAAAGCATCGCCGCCGGTGGCACGGCCGCCAGTAATTTAATGAACGGAACCGTAACGGCAACGGCGGTTAACTTTGGTGGGCATTCATTGTTATGGTTGTCGGCATTGCTTACGTTCTTTTTGATGAATGCGATTTTCGATATGACGCGTAAAAAGTTAACGGATTATTCATCAACAAAAACATGGTTGTACGACCAAACAAAATCAGATTTCAAGGCGACAACCACATGGACCAAAAACGCATACACTTCCATTAAAAAGGCCATAGGATTGATTAAGAAATGAACAACGTGATGAACAGTTTTGTTGAACATGTCGCGCAATGTTGGGGTTGCGATGTGTTTGATAATTTGTTCCGCGTTGTATCAAACGCGGGCGCGGTTGTTTATACCAAGGTGTCCAATATCTGTTTTGTAATTTTTGCGGTGTTATTTGTGTTCTATGTGATATGGGCCGTATGGAAAACATTAAACCCGAAAAAACCGGATACATCCGACCCGATGTACACAAAAAGCGTTGTTCGCGTTGTGATAAATTCTTTGTTTGCACTAACACTGTTGGGATTGGGGGTTGGGGTACCGCGTTTTGTAACGCGCATCACATTTGAACCGGTTGCAAATATCACTTTGGTTTATACACAATCGATATTAAAGACCACACCCGAATTTGTGGACGAACACGTGAAAAGCGCACCGTTGCAAAAGGTGTCCAGCGATGGTTTTTATCGCCCGGAATTACGCAACACCATTATCGACATTATGAAAACAACAATTGTACTGTTTCAATCGTATATGAAATTGGGGATTGCGGTCATAGATAAATCTTTTACATGGCGCGAGATGCCAACCATTGGCGCGATATTCCGGCATATATTGTATTTCTTTGTGGGTATATATTTGTTCTATGGTTTTCTTAAATTATTTTTACGTTTTTGTTTTTACTTTGTTGATGTGATTATCAATATGGCGATGTTTGCGTTTCTGTTCCCAATTGCGTTAATGATGATGTCTTTCCGCGGGGGCGATATGCCGGAATGGATGTCGTCACTGGGCAAAGGTTTGGGAACAAACCAATTAAAGAAAGTTATCGGTTCAATTGTTGCACTTGGTGCATCGGTTATAACATACCTTGTTGTTATGGTGATTATTGCGCGTTTCTTTACAGATTCCGGAACATCGGTCAACGAATTGATGAACGCAATTATGTCCGGCGAAGTTTTCGCATCGGATTTGTCGGATGACAATTTGGCATCTATTACGTTGATGGGAATTATAGTATTGGTGTATGTTTTGAATTATATTTATAAGCAAGTTCCAACCGTATCAAAAATGATACTTGATACGTTTGGTGTATCGCAAGAAAATAAGATGAGTGAACAAATGGCAAACGATGCAGAAAAATTGGTTGGATTGATTACAGACAAAATCAAAAACGTTGGGGAAAAAATAATAAACAACGGTGATAAAAAGGCGGACGATAAAGACAAAGATAAAAAGTAATGAAAAAATTATTGTTGGGATATCTTGTTCGTTTTCTTATTGGCGCAATTGCGTTGGGTGTCGGTATTTGGTATGTTAGTTCATCACTTGGTAATGCATCAATTACATATACCAGTATGGACAGTTTCCTTAAATCAATCGGTGCAACGGATGGAAACATTGCGTCTGCAAATGGTTGTTTCCTGTGTGGATATGTAAATGATTTATTTATGGTGTTGGGGGTGGCCGCGGAAAAATTCTGGACGGCAATTTTGGACAACCTGTGGATAATTATGGTATTTGGGTTTGGTATATTTATCGTCATTCACACAATCAAATATGTGTCCAAGGCAATGGTTGACACCGGCACATTGGATACAAAAGAAAAAAAATTAGAATTTGCACCGTGGTTTGACACCGTTTGGCGCCAAGGTGTGCGTGTAATGATTGTGGGCGCATTGATTGGTGCGTTTGGTATGGGCGGAATTTCATCTATTAAGACATTATCTAACGTGACCATAACGCCTGTAATGTATATTGGCACAGAATTATCAATGGCCGCAACCAATGTTTCGGATTCAACCAAATGCGTTCCAACAAAATTTGATATTGAAAACCCGATGGCACCGGTTGCGAATTCGTTTATGTGCATTGTTGGAAATATAAATACAGTTATGTTGGCCGGTGCCGCGGGTGGATTCGCATTGATGAACTATGCGTGGATGGGAATTGGTGGTGGTGTGTTCACCTGGGTTGCAGGATTATTGATTGTAATTATGTTTGTCGTTATGGGATTTGATTTATTCTTTCAAATATTGTCGGTAATATTCAAATTGGTATTCTTGGTTATATTCTTGCCGTTGATTGTCGCGGCATCGGCATTTGAAAAAACATGGAAGATTGCGTCATCCGCATTAAAAAATTCAATTACTATGTTGGTTGATTCGGCAATCAAAGTAATTGGCATTTCATTAAAGGTCGTTATAGTTTTTGCAATTATATCTTTTGCCGGTGGCGAAATTTTCCGCGGCGCCGGTCTGTTCCCGCCGTTGTTGGGTGCGGAAAGTGTTGCAACGGATGAAACGTTGTCTGTAAAAAATACTTTCTCAATGTGTGAAGCCCAATCAACAAAATCCAATGGCGAAATTGATAAAGATGCATTCAAAGAATGTTTTATCGCACGCAAACAAATTGTAGAGGCCCGATATCCCGGTGCATTTGATTTTATGCGTGATGGGTTTGGTTTTCTAATTTTGATGGCGGGGTTAGTGTTCATTTATTTCTATATATTAAGTCCACGCATTGATAAACTTATGGTCAGTGTCCCACCATTTGAACCGTTTAATAAATCCGATGGCAAGGGCGGATTTGATGACTTTGGCACCGACCTTAAAAAAATGGCGAAAATGACATGGCAAAAACCACAAGAATTGGCAGATAAATTGATAAACAAAAAATGAAGAAAATTATAAAAAGATTTTTATCGATTATATGTATCGCATCTTTGGCGATGGTTTTTGTTGCACCGGTAAATGCCGTAACAATTGGTAATATTTCAACGGGCGATATCGGTGAATATGGCACATGGACGACCGATCACAATCGTGATGAATTATTGGGCAATGTTCAAAATGATTTGAACGAATTTGAATCGGAATATGGTCACGAATATGTTCAAACAGGTGTCCCAATCGAGGCGCGTTTGGGAATTGTATTTGTACGCGCATTATCATATGTTGCAAAAATTTTGGATAATTCTTTGGTGCGATTTGTGAATATATTTTTGATTATCGCATTTATATTTTGGGTTATGCTGTATGCATACCAATTGATTACAGATGATAAAACCAAACCAATGGCGACATTCCAAGATATCGTCAAGAAAGGTGCGACACTTGCAATATGGTTGGTTTTGCTGTCTGGGGGAATTCAATGGTTATTTGGCGCGATTATGGGGCCGATTTTTGGTTTTTCTTCGTATTTATCAAATTTGATTTTGAATACGACAACCGATGTCGGTGGATATGCGTTGGCAGATAACTGCGCGGCGATTCACGCATACGCAACAACACATCTTGGAACCAACCAAATATTTACCCCCGATTTTGCCGCAAACATAATGTGTGTTCCGGCGCGACTTTCGGGATTTTACTATGGTGCAATAAAATTTGGTTGGGGTTTGGTTTTATCCGGCCTGGGGACCAGTACGTTCACACTGTTGGTTGGATTGATATTGGTATGTTTATTTATATACACGGCATATAAATTTTTATTCGTTGCGTTCGGGGTTATTGCAGATTTATTCTTGGTTGTAATAACATTGCCGTTTACCGCCATCGCAGAAACCGTGAATAAAACATCATACAAAGGAATCGCTGGCGATATATATAACGCATTTTTGGGGCTGTTCAAATCCCAAAATTTATCATCACAAATTAAACGGTTTATTGATGCGGCGATTTATTTTGTGTCGTTATCAATTATCATCGCAATTGCGGGTGCGTTGTTGGCATCGGCCGTTCAATTAAATTCACAAACACATTTAATAACCGTATTAAATGGCGACGTGGTCACATTATTGCTTACGGGTGCATTGGTTGCATACATTGCCACGCACGCCGAAGAATTTGCAAAATCTGTTGGTGGTGCCATAGACTATGCAATAGGGTCTGATTTGCAAAAGGATTTGAAAACCGTATATAACGATACCAAGAAAAAGGCCGAAGCATTTATCAAAGCATTAAAGGCAGATAAAAAGAAATAAATCATCAATCAATTATTTTTATAAAATCGCGCGCAACTTTTTTAATACCGGTTTTATTAAACGCAACCGTCAAAATATTTTCGTTTTCTTCAATAACAACACCACGGCCCATCTGCGCGTGTATGACCAATTTTCCAACCATTGTTGTGCGCATCGTTTTTATACGCGGTTGATATGTTGCCGGGCGCGCGGCATATCGCGGCGACCGACCACCAAAGTCCAAATAACGCGCATCCATTTCACCGATAAAACGTGCCGGTGGATAAAATTGCCGCGAACCAAATATAAACCGTGACATAGTGTTCGTAATTATCACGCGGCGGCGCGCACGTGTAATTGCAACGTATGCAAGACGACGTTCTTCTTCCATACCGCCTTCTTTGATTGCTTTATCATTGGGGAAAATTCCGTCTTCCCATGCCGGCAAAAACACAGTATCAAATTCCAATCCTTTGGCGGCGTGAATTGTCATAACACTTACCGCCTGGGAATCATTTGTAAATTCTGCATCATTTTCATCGGTTGTCATCAATGCGGCGTGTTCCAAAAATTCCGGCAAAGTATCATAATTTGCAATAACATTCGTTATCAATTCGCGAATATTTGCCAATCTGTCTTCGGCATCCGCATCTTTCGATTCCGCCCAATATTTCATATATCCAGATTCGTTCAGTAATTTTGTCACGACGTCTTTTGGCGACATAGATGCCCAATCAAAATCAAACAAAGATAAAAATTCTTTGGCAACCATTCCCTGTTTGCCACCAAACCCGACATTACGCAACCCCGACATCAGCGAATCGCCCGCCGCACGCATTTTTGCAATGGCCGCCGGCCCAAACCCGCGGCGTGGTCGCATCATTGTGCGAACAAACGACACATCATCCGCCGGATGCACCAACAAACGTATATATGCAATAACATCGCGAATTTCCATCCTATCATAGAACTTGGTCGTGCCGATTAAACGATACGGTATGTGCGATTCGGCAAATGTTTCTTCGAACCCACGCGACAGCGAACCGGTGCGAATTAAAACCGCATAGTCGCCGTACCGCCCATTCGCATATCGCAAAATTGTATCCGCAATCAATTTAACTTCGTCAAAATTTGATGGCACGGTTAAAACATAAACGGGTTCGCCAACATTTTTTTCATCGGCCGGCCTTAAATCTTTACCCAAACGCCCATCGTTGTGATGTATCAAAGAATTTGCGGCCCCAAGTATGTTTGCGGTACTGCGATAATTGGTTTCAAGGCGAATAATTTTCGCACCCGGAAAAGTTTTTTCAAAATCCAAGATATTTTTAATTTCCGCACCGCGCCAAGAATAAATAGATTGGTCATCATCACCCACACAGCATATATTTGGCATTTCCACATTACGCGTCAACATTTTCAAAAATTGCATTTGGGCGGCGTTGGTATCTTGGAATTCATCAACCATAATATATTTGAATTGCCGTGCATATTTTTCGCGCACATCGGGATTTTTTTCGAATAATTCCAACACCAATAAAATAATATCACCAAAATCAATTGCACCTTGGCGCCGCAATTCGGCGTTATAATTATCCAAGATTTGTTTCGTCCGCGCACCAATATCCATATTTTCCACACGTCCGCGGTCTTTGATATTTGAAATTTTTTCGACCCAATTGGTTGCATCAAATTCCTTGGAATCTGCGCCCATCGCCGCAAAGACATTTTTCAAAACGGCGCGTTGGTCATCTTCGCCAAAAATTATAAAGTCCGGTTTCAATTCGGTGTAAATAACATTTGCACGCAATATTCGCAGACATATCGAATGAAACGTTCCACACCAAAGGTCACGTGCATAAAACCCGGTATCGCCCGCCAACATATCCGCAATTCTATTTTTCATCTCGTTCGCGGCTTTGTTGGTAAAGGTCAATGCCAAAATTTGCCAAGGGGCGGCCAAATTATTTGCCAATATATATGCGACACGCGTCACCAAAACGCAGGTTTTTCCGGTTCCCGCACCCGACAGTACCAAAAGCGGGCCCGCGGTCGTTTCAACCGCTTTTTTTTGTTCGGGGTTAAGATTTTCTAGCATTAAATTCATTATTTCATTATAATATCACAAAATTTGCTTTGGGAAAGGGTAAAAATGACACGGGTAATTTGTTTTGATATCGAAACCACAGGCTTTGAATACCTGCGCGGTGACCGGTGCATCGAAATCGGCGCAGTCGAGGTGGTGGATGGTAAAATTACCGATAAAACTTTCCACGAATACATAAATCCCGAAGGCAAAATCATTCCGCCGGAAACATATATGGTGCATAAAATTTCAAACGCATTTTTGGATGATAAGCCTAAGATGTCTGTGGTTGCACCAAAATTTTTGGAATTTATTGGTGATTCGCCGATTGTTGCGCATAATGGGCTGGACTTTGACTTTCCGTTTGTTAATCACGAATTGGAAATGTTGGGATTGCCACAAATTCCACGCACACAGATGCAAGACACTTTGGTTATCGCACGCAACCGGGTATTTGGTCCCAAAAGTTATACTTTGGATGCTTTGGCAAAATGGTTCGGTGTGCCATTGACCGCGCGCGCGGATGCGCACGGCGCATTGATAGACAGCGAAATTTTGGCCAAGGTTTATTTGGAATTGGAAAATACCGCCCCAGCACCAGAAATCGCAGACATTGTCGCCGAACAACACGCGGCATTTTTGAAACACCCGAAAATTGGTGGTGATTTTCCGTATCGTCAGTTCCCAGTATCGGCCGAAGAAGAAAAAATTCATAATGAATTTATGGAAAAAATAAAAGTTAGTGGTTAGTGGGCAGCAAACCACAATAAAGAAACGATTCGTCTTAAAATCATCAATGTTGATACACTATCGTAATTTCTAAGATAACTTTCTTGTAATACTAGAATCATTTGACTAAATTCTTAAACTATGTCAAAATAAATTCGTGTTAAATTAAATGGGGGAATACTATGACGCATAATGATGTATGGATGGGAATTGTGAATGTTGCACGTTGGAAAAATCTGTCTTGTTCGGGTTTGGCACGATTGTCCGGGTTGGATTCTACGACGTTTAACAAAAGCAAGCGCACGAATCGTGACGGTTCACCGCATTGGCCGTCAACATATACGATTGCATGCGTGTTGAACGCACTGCATATAACATTGGGTGATTTTGCAAAATTTATGCCGAACGACGGCCCAACATCCAAAAAGATGCATTAATTCGCAACACTCCACAACAGACAATTTTCGTCCGTCTGTTCGGCGTTGTCCAAATAGCGCGCACAGGTCATTCTGTTCTGTTTTGTTTCAACCGCACCCGCGGTTATCAATTTATCTGCATCGGTGGTGGAATCATATGTTGTCGAACCATCATAAATCGCACGTTCGGTAAATTGTGAACCACCACGTTGGTCTGCGCCATTAAATATTGCGACACTGCCTGTGGTACCGGGGGTAATAGCATATTGTTTGGCATTTAATCCATGCACTATATACTTAGCGGGCACTATACTATTATTCAATTCCTCTCCTGTCTTTCCTAACAACCGTTGTATGGTCGCACTAGACAAATCTGCGCTACCATTACTCATCACAGTTTTTAACAGATTCTCCATATTCGATTGAGAACTATCCAAAATAAATCTTTCATCAACATCACCGGCGGTTGCACCATATGTGACAACACTGCCGTTCGCGCCGTATGTACCCGCCGGGATTGTGTCTTGTTTTGCTTCCAATGCGGTATCCACATAATCCTTGGTCGTTACGGTTTTGGTATCTGCAAATGTCACACCCACAACCAACATTGATGAAATTGCGATAAATAATAATCTGCGCATTATGAAATCCTCCATTTTTTATTTCTTAAAAAAGCCTGTTTTTTGCGTTTTTTATTGCAATTATATGGTAACAAAAAGGTACCTTTTTGTCCCCCCTTTTTACCAAAAATTGAACCATTGAAATTACTGCAAAATCTTTTTGAAAAAAATGGTGGACAAAAACGTACGTTTAAAGTGACCAATTAAAAACTAAAAAAATCAGGAGTATCAAATGGCTGTAATTGGGTATATTCGTGTTAGTTCCAATAAACAAACATGTGAACATCAACATTATGAAATTGAACGTTTCGCACGACAAAATAAACTTAAAATAAACCGTTGGGTCGAAGAAACTATTTCGTCCAGAAAACCATTACACACACGACAATTGGGACAATTACTAAATGAATTGAAACCCCAAGATATTTTGATATCTTGCGAAATATCGCGATTGGGGCGTTCGTTACTTGAAGTGATGCGAATATTGGAAAATTGTTTGAATAAAAATTGCCGTGTATGGACGATAAAAGAAAACTATAAATTGGGGAATGATATTCAAAGCAAGGTTATGGCGTTTGCATTCGGGTTGTCTGCGGAAATTGAACGTAATTTGATTAGTCAGCGTACCAAGGCGTCTTTGGACAACTTGCGGGCACGCGGCCAAAAACTGGGGCGACCATTGGCCGCGACGTCAAAAAAACTGAAAACAGCAAAAAATAAAATGATAGTTAGGCATATGCTGGATGCAGGAATATCGAAATCCCAAATTGCACAAAATTTGCAAATTCAAAGGATTACCCTGCGCCGATTTATGCGACGTATGGATTGGTAAGTCGCATTGGCTTATCTTTCCGGGGCGGACGCGTCGTGTTGTGGCATAAATTTCACAAAATCACTCATCGTTGTGCCTGTGGCGTTTAGTACTTTGGCCAAACTGTACGTAGATGGCCAACGCGGTTGACCATATTTACTGAATCGCTTGCT
>JAFZUT010000017.1 GCA_017618175.1 Alphaproteobacteria bacterium | reverse complement strand
GTGCCACACCAGTATAAACGGATGAACGATGAACAAGAAAAAAATACCACCACAAACATTTGTGGATAAAGCAATTTCATGGATATCGCCACAAGCTGGATTAAAACGGTGGCAGGCGCGCACCCAGATGGCAATGCTGGGCGGATATACCGGTGCCAGCAAAAGCCGCCGCCAGACACAAAGCTGGAGTCCGGTCAAAGGATCCGGGAACAATGTGACATTGGATGATTTGCCAGTGCTACGCGATCGTTCCAGGGATTTATTGCGCAATGCCCCATTGGCAGTTGGGGCGGTCAGCACAGTTGTGACCAATGTGGTCGGAACCGGATTGAAACCACAGGCGCATATTGACCGCAATGTTCTGCGGCCATATTTGAAAACCGATGATGCGATGGAAGAATGGGAAAACAAAGCGGAACGCATTTTTCAAATATGGGCATCAAACAGAGATTGCGACATAACCAGATGCCAAAATTTTGCAGAGATGCAAGCATTGGTTTTGCGTTCATGTTTGGAATCTGGCGATGTTTTCGCATTGCGGAAATACAAAGAACATCCAGGAACACCATTTGGAACAGCAATTCAAATTGTTGAGGCAGATAGGGTTGCAGATCCAGATCAAACAAACGATAAAATCATTGCTGGTATTGAAATGGATGATGATGGCGCACCAGTTGCCTATCATATTGCAAACCATCATCCAGATGATTATGACCAAGGTGCGCTGGAATATGCAAAGATTCCGGCGTTTGATGAAAATGGATACAGACAGGTTTTACATGTATTCAACAGAAACAGACCAGGAATGACCCGGGGCGTGCCATATTTGGCACCAGTGATCGAAAGTTTGAAACAATTGGACAGATACACCGAGGCCGAAATAATGGCCGCAGTGATATCATCCATGTTCACGATATTTGTAAAAACAGAATCTGAAGAGGGATTGCAGCCGATGGTACCAATGTCCGGTACAGAAACAGCCGCAGCACCACGCAACAGCGATTATAAATTGTCGCCTGGGGCCATTCTGGATTTACAACCGAATGAGGCGATTGAGATTGCAGATCCGAAAAGACCAAATCAATCATTTGATGGATTTGTTCAATCGATATTGCGGCAAATTGGTGTGGCATTGGAATTGCCATTTGAAATATTGATCAAGCATTTCACATCGAGTTATTCGGCAGCGCAAGCAGCATTGGTCGAGGCATGGAAAACATTCAGTGCCAGACGGACATGGATGGCAAACCAATTTTGCCAACCGATATATGAAATGGTTATCAGCGAGGCAATAGCGAAAGGATTCCTGGATGCCCCAGGATTTTTTTCGGACCCATTTGTCCGGGCCGCATATTTGGGTGCCGAATGGATCGGGCCACCAAGGGGCCAGATTGACCAATTGAAAGAAATTCGAGCCGCAGCATACCGGGTGGATTTGGGCGTTTCGACTTTGGAAGAAGAAACCGCGCAGATCACAGGCGGATCATGGGAAACAAAACACATCCAGCGAGCCAAGGAACAGAAACTACGAACCGAGGCAGGATTGGTAACAGCGATAGACAATGACACTGGTGATGAAAAAGATGAAGAATAATTTTTTTCTGGACTTTTTTATGGTATAATGTTAGCATTAAATTGAACATCAAATTAGATGCGAGGTAAAAATGATAGCAAATCCTGAAAATATTATTTCTTTAACAGATTTTAAGCGCAATGCAGCAGATGTTGTAAAGCGCATAAAAGATGATAAATCGCCAGCTGTCTTGACAGTCAACGGTGCAGCATCTGTGGTTGTGCTGGACGCAAACGAATATCACAGAATTGCACGCGATGCAGAGATGGGATCTATGATGCGTGGCATTGAAGATGGTTTGAAAAGCATGGAAGAAAATCGTGGTATGCCTTTGGATGCCGCATTCAAAATGCTAAAACAAGATATGCGTCTTGCAACAAAACGTCAAGGTTAGACAATGGCAAAAAAATATTCAGTTATAGTTGAAGAGCGTGCATATAATGATTTGCGTGATATATTTATTTATATCGCAAAAGATTCGCCTTTGATTGCGGATCAAATATATGACGGTCTTTTGGAACAGATGCATTCTTTGGAAGAATTTCCAGAACGGCATCAAGTTATTATAATTGTTCGCGACCATGAAATCAGACATTTGGTATTCAAGAAAGGATTTCGAATACTGTATACAATACGCGGTAATGAGGTCCATATTTTACACTGTTTCAGATCAGAACAAAATATAGAAGACGTATTATAGAATTTTATTAGAAAACCACACCCCACCAAAACGGTGGGGTGTTTTTATACACCAAAAAAGGAAAGGACATGAAGAAGATAAAGATGAAGAATGAATTTCAAACATTCGCAAAGCATTGGGCAATAGAACCTAGTGCGATGCAATTGGTCGCAGCAACATTCAAGGAGGTCCAATCGGGCCTTTCTTTATTTGCGCAAAAACCATTGGTAAATACATACACAACGACAATTCGCGATGGGGTGGCAGTTATACCCATTCATGGAATTATCACGCCACGTGCCGATGTATTTACGTTTCTGATGGGTGGCACAGCATTGGAATTGCTGGCACGAGATTTGCAAGCCGCATTGGATAATCCAGAGGTCAATGCAATATTGCTGGATATTGACAGTCCTGGGGGCGTGGCGGTTGGACCATCAGAAATGGCGGACACAATTCGCAAAGCAACACAGAAGAAACCGATATGGGCATATGTTGGCCGCAATTGTTGTTCGGCGGCATATTGGTTGGCATCTGCGGCAAGCAACATCGTTGCACAAAAGACGGCATTGTTGGGCAGCATTGGCGTTGTATCCAGTGTAGCAGTTCAAGAACAACCGGATGCGGATGGATATAAACAAATAGAAATTGTTTCTTCAAATGCGAAGAACAAAAGACCGGACCCGAGAACACCCGAGGGCGAGGCAACAATCCGTTCAGAATTGGATGCGTTGGAGGCCGAATTTATTCAATCGGTTGCCACGTATCGAAATGTCGGAACAGATACGGTCAAAAGCGATTTTGGCCAAGGCGGTGTGGTTGTCGGCGAGGCAGCAATAAATGCTGGCATGGCCGATGAAATCGGGGATTACGAAACAACCATCAAAAATTTATCAACCAAAACCAAAGGAGAAAACAGCATGGATGCGAAAGCCATCACAAAAGACCAAATTGCTGCCTACCGCGCCGAGGGTGCAAAGGCAGAACGCGAACGTCTTTTGGCATTGGATGAAGTTGCGGTTGCGGGTCATGAAGATCTGTTGGCCAAAGCGAAAGCCGATCCAAATATGACAGCGGAAAAATTGGCATTACAAATCGTAAAAGCAGAAAAAGCCAAAGGTGGCGATTATCTGAACGGTCTGAAAAAGGCCGCAAATTCTATGCCACAGGTTAAACCAAGCAACAAACCAGTGGCGAAAATAAACAAAGGGGCAACACCGGAAGAACGTGCAAAAAATGAATGGGCAAGCAACCCAGAAATCCGCAGTGAATTCAATGGGGATAAAGATGCGTTCATTGCATATTGCGTTGCACAGGAAAACGGTCAAATCAAAATCCAAACCAAAGGGGAATAAGACATGGCCAAAATAACAAAGAACGTAGTTAGAAACTTTGAAACACAGGCGGATACAAACACAGTCGCAGTTGCGGCCGGTGTTCATATCTTCCAGGGGATGTTGTTGGGATTGAATGACGGATATGCGCGTCCATTTCAAGCCGGCGACAAAATAGTTGGTTTTGCGAAAGATGAAATCGACAATCGCAACGGTCAAGCCGGCGATAAAAAAGTGGATGTAAAAGCACGCGGCAAAATCTGTTTGGAAATCGCAAGTTTGGCACAGACAAGTATCGGCAGCGATGTTGTTGCAACAGATGACGATACTTTTGCGCTGGGATCAGACGGCGATTATTTCGGCAAAGTGTTGCGTTTAGAAGATGCAGCACATGCGATTGTTGCATTTGATTTCATTTATGTGAAAGAAACCGCAGCATCCGAAGAAACCACAGAAACGGAAACACCAGCAGAAACACCATCTGGCACCGAAACACCAAGCGGTACTGAAACACCAGCAGGCAGCGATACACCTGCAGGTGGCGAAGACACACCGGGATCAGATGAACCAGAAACACCAGCTAACACAGAGGGGCAATAAAGATGAATAAATTATCTTCAAGAGCCATCATTGGCCAATTTTATAAACGCTTGAACGAAAACAGCGGAATGGAATGGATAACCGCCATTTCAAACTACTTCACATCGGATCAAGATACAGAAGAATATGCATGGATCGGTCAATCGCCGGTTATGCGTGAATGGGCCGGTGGCCGCCATGCCAAAGGATTCACATCCAACGGTATTACAATCGAAAATAAACATTTCGAGGCAACACTGGATATCCCATTGAAACACTTGCGCCGCGATAAGACCGGGCAAATCCAAGTTCGTATCGGCGAATTGGCAACAAGAACAAACAGCCATTGGGCGTTGTTGTTGTCAAAATTGATTGCCGATGGCGAAACATTGCCATGCTATGACGGCAAAAAGTTCTTTGCGGATGATCACAAAGAGGGTCGTTCCGGGGTGCAATCAAACAAAATTGAATTCGATTTGGCGACTGCATCAGTGAACGGCGAAGTTGGAACAGCGGATGCACCAACCGAGGCAGCATTGCGCGAGGCAATATTGGCCGGCATCCAACAGATCATCAGTTTCAAAGACGATCAAGGCGAACCGATGAATGAAAATGCATCAAAATTCTTGGTCATGGTACCAGTGAATTTATGGTTCGTTGCCAAGGCAGCATTGGCGGCACCATTGTCTGTCGGCGGCGCAAGCAACCCGGTCAAGGTTTTTGCAGATCTTGATATCGGGGTGGCGGCAAATCCACGTTTGACCGGAAACAAGATTTATGTTTTCCGCGCAGATGGCGATGTGAAAGCATTCATCCGCCAAGAAGAAACAGCGGTCCAGATCAAAGCCAAAGCCGAGGGTTCAGAATATGAATTCGATCATGATGCACACCAATATGGCGTGGATACATGGCGCAATGTCGGCTATGGATACTGGCAGCAAGCATGCCAAGTGACCTTAACAAAAACAGAATAAAACGATGTTTGATTTTGATAATTTTGTTAATAAACCAAGCATGGATATCTTTGGGCGGTCGGTCACGTACCGCCCAAAGAATAGCCAGTTTGCACCGTTTGAAATCACAGGCGATTTCCATAAAAGTTACATGGAAATAGAATTGAAAAATGCCGGCGCGGATATATCATCGGCCAAGATTGTTTTATTTGTGCGGTTGATAGATTTTCCAGCCAATTATTCAAAACCAAAACAAGGCGACTATGTTGAGATATGGGGAGTGACATATCAAATCATTGATATTGAACATCATATTCCCGGATCAAGAAAACTGGTTCTACATGAAGAATGACACACGCAAGACAAGACATCAGAGAACAAATTGCACAACAATTGCGAACAGAATTTGAGAATGTATTCACATCACGATCAAAGGTTTTGTTCGAACAAGATATGCCAGCCATACTTGTTTATACAACAAACGAAACGATCCAAAAAGAAAGATGGGATACAGATGGATTTGGAAATTTGTTTCGCGATTTGGAAATTTCAATTGAGGCAATTGACATTGGCAAAGATGATTTGGATGACAAATTGGACACCATGGCAGAAACAATTGAAAGGTTGTTTGATGGATGGGAAATGCCAAATAGGATGAATGCAGTTTTGCGTTTCAAAAGCACCGAAACAGATATGAGCATTGATGGCAACAAGATATATGGCGCAATCAAATTGACATTCACTTTGACGTACCAAACGGAAACACATAATGAGCATTGAACAAGGAAAAGATATTTCGGAATTATTTCGTAGGGTCAGTAACATAATTCGAATTGGTAAAGTTATTTCTGTTGATTATACCAAGGCCAAAGCGAAAGTAAAAATCGGCAATTTGACGACAGATTTTATGCCCTGGTTGACACCAAGCACATCCGCATGGATACCATTAAAAAACGGTGAACAGGTTCTTGTTTTATCGCCGAATGGGGATCTGCGAATGGGAATGATTTTGCCAGCATTGTATCAAAATACAAAATCGCCACCGGCACATGATTCAAACAAAATCACATTTAATGTCG
>JAFZUT010000016.1 GCA_017618175.1 Alphaproteobacteria bacterium | reverse complement strand
GAATATGAGAATTTCAATTCTTGCATTCGGTGCAATTGCATCGGTTATTACAATCAATTCAGTTCTGGCAACTTCATCCACGGTTACATCCAAAGATTATGTTGATGCCCAAGATGCATTGAAACAAAATAAAATACCGGCAACCGGGACAAACGCGTCAACACCCGGTGACACCGTTGTCACATATACATCCACCGCCGGAACGATTGGTGAAAGGGGGATTTTTAATCCAGGCACCGATTATGATTGGGATAATTATGAAGTAGTAGAAGGTCATGAAGGCGATTTGGTGACCGCAAGTAGTATGGGTTTCGTATATGATTCACTCTCCATTAGTGTACCGGCTGTGGATTTACGGTGTTACCAATGGGACCCAGTTACAAACGATTGCACGCTTTGGCAAATACGGGCAAGCAAGGCATTAGATGGTGGTGGTAACTGTACACTTGATCGTAAGCAATGTGTGTATGATGATCAGTGTTGTAGTGGACATTGTAATAACGGCAGGTGTTATACCGATAGTTTCTGATAAAAAACGGTTGCGAAATGCGACCGTTTTTTTACTAACCCCTGTTCCACGAAGTTTTAACGAAGTGGAAACTAACCACTAACACTAACCACTTATCACTATCTTCCAAATTTTCCGCTTCGGGGGAATCCGACCGGAATTGTGCGGCCCTGGGTCGCACGTTTGCCAACCCACGGTTGCCAATCATCCAACCGGGTTGTACCGCGACCCGTGGTCCAACCAAAACCGTCCGCCGCGTTAAAGAACATTACATCCAACACGTATGTCCGTTCGGCGTTATACTTTTGTAAAATTACGCCCTTGCCACGAATCATTTCCGGAACCTCGGCCGCGGCAAATATCAATACTTTATCGTTTGAACCCGACATTGCGACCGTGTCCCCGGTAACCGGAACACAGAACGCCGCCGGATTTTTGTCGTCAACATTCATAACCTGTTTCCCGGTGCGTGTTTGTGCAACGCAATTTTCGCCCGCAACAATAAACCCGTTTCCATGACGTGACACAACCAAGTATTTCGCAGACGCATCCAAAACAAATGCGCGCACAATGTTTTCATCGGCACCAATGTCCGCCATCATACGCACCGATTCCCCAAACCCACGTGCAGATGGCAAATCATTGGCCGAAAGCGTGAACATACGACCCGACGATCCAAACAGATTTATTTTATCGGTGGACATTGCGTGAAACGCGCATTGCAATTCGTCACCTTCTTTGAATTTCAAATCCAACGCGTTCAAATCCAAATGACCCTTGGCCGCACGAATCCAACCCATAGTGGAAAGGATTATTGTCACGGGTTCTTTTTCAATAAATTCTTCGGCGTTGATTGTAATGTCTTCGGTTAACGGCGCCCATGTTGTGCGGCGGCGTCCCAGTGTCGTTTTTTTATCAAATTGCTTCTTAATATCGGCAAACCAAGCCTTAATCTGGGCATTTTGTATTTCGGGGTCACCAAGCAACGCAATCAGTTGTTCGCGTTCCGCGCGCAGGTTTTTATCTTCGCGCCGAATTTCCATTTCTTCCAATTTACGCAATGCACGTAAACGCGTGTTCAAAATGGATTCAACCTGAATTTCCGTCAAACTAAATTCCGCCATCAATACGGCCTTAGGATCATCTTCGGTGCGGATAATTTCAATGACGCGGTCCAAATTCAAATACACAATCAGCAACCCACCCAATATTTCCAAACGTCGGTCAATATTGCCCAACCGCCATTTCGAACGACGAATCAGGACATTTTTTTGGTGCGTAATGAATTCCAGTAAAACATCGCGAATGCCCATAACGCGTGGCGCGCCATTAGAATCGATAACATTAAAATTCATATTGAATTTATATTCTGCATCCGTCAGTGCGAATAAATGCGCCATCATTTTGTCCGCCGGGATATTGCGCGATTTGGGTGTGATAACGATACGGACATCGGTGGTCGATTCATCAACAATATCGTCAATCAGTGGCAATTTCTTGGCATCAATCATTTCGCCAATTTGTTCCACCATTTTCGATTTGATAATTCCGTATGGAATTTCGGTAATTACAACCTGGTACCCGCCGCGTTCCAATTCTTCAATTTCATACCGCGCGCGAATGCGAAATGCACCACGCCCGGTTTCATAATTTTTTACTATGGTTTCAAAATTATCAATCAACACCCCCCCGGTTGGAAAATCGGGACCAATCATTTTCCGCATAATTTGTGCGGTGGTCGATTCGGGTTTATCAACCATCAATGTCAATGCATCACAAACCTCGGCCACATTATGTGTTGGAATATTTGTTGCCATACCGACCGCGATACCCATTCCCCCGTTCGCCAGCAGGTTTGGAAACGCACCCGGCATAACCACCGGTTCGGTTGTGGTGCCGTCAAAGTTCGGCATCATATCGACACTGTCTTCATCAATGCCGTCCATAATCAGCATTGCCGCATCGGTCATTTTCGATTCGGTATAACGGTATGCAGCCTGGGGGTCGCCATCAATGTTTCCAAAATTACCCTGGCCATCAATCAGGGGGTAACGGACGGAAAAATCCTGGGCCAAACGAACCATTGCGTCATAAACAGATGAATCGCCGTGCGGATGATAATGGCCCAACACATCACCAACAACCGTCGCACATTTGCGGAATGCCGCCGCCGGTGACAATTTTTGTCGCAACATAGAATATAAAATACGCCGGTGCACCGGTTTCAAACCGTCCCGCACATCGGGCAGGGCACGCGATACAATCGTACTGACCGCATAAGATAAATAACGCGTAGAAAGCGCGTCTGACAATTGTTGTGAATCAATTCTTTCCTGTATTTCTTTAACCATAGCAACATAAAATTAGAACATTTGAAAAAAAATAACAACCGAAAAAAGCCGTTTTATTGACCAATTTTGTTTTTTATTTCACGTATTCGGGCCAAAATTTCACGTAAATCGGCATCTGTGATTGATGGGGCGGGGCAGGATCGCACTTCGTCCGCCAAAACAATACAAAGTGTCGCCAGCAACGAATTTTCGGGCAAAGGCCCGATTCTGTCCAGGATTTGGCGTGCGCGGGCATCCACCATTTTTCCCAATTCAATCAGTCGGTCTTCTTGACCGTCTTCACATCCCATTGGGTAATTTTTGTTCACAATAGGTATCGATACGACACTCATTTCAACTTCTTTAATAATTCGACCGATTGATCAATCAATTCAACCGCATGGGCATTCTTGGTGCGCAAATTTCGAACCTGTTCGGTTAAAATGGCAACCTCAAGATCCGTTTGTTTACCCGCGTTTATTGCGGTCGCCCGCAGACGCACCACCGATTCGTCCAATTTGGTCAATTCTTGAAAGATTTGTTCCCTTAGATCCGACATATTGGCATTTTAAGATATTTTTTATATGCGTTCAACCCTAAAATGTGATATAATCCACCCGAAAGGTTTTTAGGAAAATTATTATGAAAAAGAAAATTGTGTACATATCAGGTGCGGATTCGTTCGATGTGAATGATGTGCGTGCCGCTTTTGAGGAAGTTAGGAATACATTGAAATTGGGCCAAGACACCGTTTTGTTCGGCGTTCCCGTGGACGAGGCTGAATCCGTTGGCGATGTTGTTGAACCCGGGGTGGCCGCCGAATCCAATTTGGATGTGGCACCGGTTGCGGAAATCGAATCGGTTGATGCAGTGGTCCCAGAAGAAACCGTCCCCGAAATTGCCAAGGCGGATGCTGTGGCGGAACAAAATGCGCCCGTTGTGCCGATTTTATCGGTCTTGGCGTCCCAAGAAGAAAATGTTATCGTTCCGGAACCGGTCGTGGACGATATTGTACCGGACCCGGTTGTGGATGATGCGGAACCGGTCGTTGATACAGAAAGCCCCGTGGCGGAATCATCAATTGAATTGGACAACGCCGAACCAGATATAGCCGATATGATAAATGATGAACTTCCCCAAGAACCCGGCGAAAAAACATTGGAAGAATTATTGGAAACAATGGCGCCTTTGCGTGAAGATGTGGCGACCCCGCGCAAGAAAAAGTCGGTCAAGGTTACACCAACGGCCGAAACAACGGATGAAACGGACGCAACACTTGAAAATTTGGCAAGTGAATTTGCAGAAAATCAAGACAAGGTTGTTAGTACCAAAAAAGGTTCTGAACGTGGAAAAATTGGCAAATTAAAGAATATATTACCGTTCAAAAAGATGAAACGTGATGATTCGGGTTTGATGGGTGATTTGTTTGGATGGGCGGGGATTGCCGCGAATGATGATGATTTCACAATTCCGGGGTTCTTTAAGCAAAAGATGTAAAACGTGAACAGTGTTCAAAATATTCAAAATATACTGGAAAGGGCCGGTCTAAGGGTCACGGGTATTGATACAAATTTTATATATATTGAAGATCCGTCATGCATTTTGCGCGGATTCGAAACATTTCTTGGGTATGCATGGGATGTGTTATTATTGATAACCGTATTTTTAATTATGGGTTGGGGCATATCAATGATACGCGGCGCCAAGAACGATATTCTAAACAATATGAAGTCATTGGTTTTGATATTTGGTATTTTGACGGTCGTGCCGTTGATATTAAACCTGGTTTATGGTGGTGATTTAATCGGTCGGGGTTGCAAAACATTAAAGGTTTCTGTTGGTGAAATAAACGAGATTTTGGCTGCACGCGCCCAAACAAAATCTTTGGATGCGTCTTTATACGAAGATATTGATATATATGATTCTGGACCGAATTCGGGGTTATGAATTACCAGGTTTGACAACATTGTTGGTGTACACGGGAAAATCAGAAAGTGCGTATAACATATCACCCGAAACAACATAATGATCAAGCAGTTTTATACCAACGGCATCCAACATCCCCTTTAATCGCATTGTGATTTCTTTGTCTTGAATTGAAAAAGATGTGTGCGGACGCGGATGATTGTGTACCAATACAACTTCTTTGGCACCAATAGCCAATGCGTGTTTTACGATTTCTATATCATAAAGTGATGATTGGTCGTATGTTCCCGTACTGTGCAGTTGGTTTTCCAATAATCGCCCCAAATCATCAAGATACAATATATGCACTTCTTCTATATCTTTTTGGCCCAACATTAATTTGCAATAATTACACAGTTGTTCGCGGTCATGCAAAATAGGCGAATCTTTAAATTTATGTTCATATCCATCAAGCAGAATTTTTTGAACAACCTTGATAAAAATCGCGGTGTTACGCCCCATACCACGAACAGAACACAAATCGTCGATTGATGCAGATAATATCGGATACATACCACCAAATTTATTATACAGCATCCGCGCAAGTGGCCGAACATCGCGCCGCGGAATTGCATAACTTAACAACAATTCCAATGTTTCATATTTCGCCAATTTATCATCAAGAAAATTTTGACGCAACCTTTCGCGATGACCTGCGCGCAAAGATAAATCCGGTTTTTTATCCATTTTATTCTTGAATCATTTTTTCTGTGAATATCGTGACACCATCTTCGGTGATTCCCAATGTGTGTTCCCATTGCGCAGACAGTCCACCATCCACGGTGCGTGCCGTCCAACCGTCGGCATCGATTTTGCAATCGGGCCGACCGGTGTTTATCATTGGTTCAATGGTAAATACCAACCCCGGAACCATTTTTACGCGGTCCCACATTTTATCATAGAAATGAAAAATCTGGGGGTCATCGTGCATAACTTTGCCAATGCCGTGTCCAACAAAGTCGCGTGATATCGAAAAACCGTGTGGTTTAACAACCGCCTCGATCGTTTTGCCGATTTCAGACAGTGGCACACCCGGTGCGCATACCGCAATTGCCGCATTCAATGCATCTTGGCACGTTTGAACCAATTCGCGCGCACGGGGCGATACATTGCCAATCATAAACATACGCGAAGAATCACCATGAAACCCCTTGTATTCCGCGGTCAAATCCACGTTCACAATATCACCATCTTTTAATATAACATCATCACTTGGGATGCCGTGTACGATTACATCATTGACCGATGTGCAAATGCTTTTGGGATAACCCTGGTACCCCAAATCAGAAGAACGTGCACCGTTTGATTTCAAAAAATCTGCGACCATACGATCAATTTCGCCGGTTGAAATCCCGGCGCGAATATACGGCGTTATATGGTCAAAGCACCGCGCAACCAAATCGCCAACAACGCGCAAACGCTTAAAATCTTTTGGTGCATACACAGATGCCAACATTTTAATTCCTCCGTTTAATAGACATTTTATAAGTTTTTAATACCAATTTTAATGCGAAATCACGCAACAAAATTTCCGCCGGCATACCCGTGGTTCGAATTTGTGATTCAAGTTCATTAAGGCGAACCAACACCGCCGAAATATCGGTGGCCGACCATATCTTTATTGCCATATTAAATTTATCGGTCACTTTCCAAAACAGTCGTGGCAATTGTCCATCAACCACCGCGGTCAACAATGTTTTGAAATGCCGGTCCAACATACGCACCAACATATTTGGTTCGGCATTATCATATAACAAACGGTCCAATGCCAACATCGTCTGTTGGATATGGCCCGCCGTCAAAGAATACAAAAAATCATCAGTATTTGCCGCACCTGTATCAGGCAGACATTTTTCCACATCTTCCAAATCAACGGTCTTTTTATCATCAACGTACAGTGCGATTTTACCCAAAAAACCGCGCGTGATTCCACGGTCACCACCAAGGTGATTCAACATATATGCCATTGCATCGGGTGAAATCTGTTTGATGCCCGCATTTGTAAAAAGTTCGTTTCGTATCAATGTTTCCAATGTTCGTGCGTCATCGGTATAGCATGCAATTGCCGCCAAATCTTTACCGCCTTCAAACAGTGTGCGCAATCCACCGCCCGTGCGCAAATCGCCGGCGGTAATAATCACCATTGCATCAAGACCGGGGTGTTCAACCAAATCTTTGATAATTTTTGCATCTGAATCACCGGCATTGGAAATAATAACCATTTTGCGGCCACCGAACATAGATGGGGTGCATGCCTCGGCAAAAAGGGCATCTTGTTTATCGCGCAAATCACCGGAATCCAACGCAAATATATTGTCTTTTTCAATCGACAAGACATCAATTGATTTATCACACAATTCGTCAACCAAACCCGCATCCGGCCCATATATTAAAACGGCACGGACAGATTGTATCCCTTTGGTAAAATCGGTTTCTTTCCATTTCATTGTTTTGTTATTCCGCGTTCGTATTCAGAAACCTGGGCAATGGCACGGGTGCCAATTTTATCCGCCAAAACGGTTATGGTGTTTGCAACTGCGTTGTTATATGATGCGTTTGCCGCAACCAAGTATCGCACAAAAGTATATGATTCTGCGGCGGCTTCACTGCCACTGGCGATTTTTTCGCCATTATGTTCTAATACGTATCTTGCGGTTAAACGAACCTCTTGCCATGTTGCGTCACCGGTTGGTTCCAATGCTTTGTATTTTGTGGTTGGGTTATTCAAGGTTACACGTAACATATACGGCGCACCATCATCGTGTGGCCCGCCAAACTTTGTATTCAATGCATTGCGCAATTCGATACCATTAATGCCTTGGATTACCGGAACGTAAATATTTGTGCGGTCCCCAGAAAACATTGGTGTGAATCCACACCCACATAAAACAATAAACATAAGAATTCTTTTCATATCGTGCACCCATACAAATAAAAATTTTCTTGAAATTTATTTATATAATACTTAGAGTTTTATTAAATCGCAAGGGGGAAAGATGAATATTTTTCTGGTGCTGTTAATATCGGTTTTTATGGCGGGATACTATATGTTTTTCGGTCCGTCCGCCCGTATTCACGAACAAGAAACAGATTACGCAATTTCTGTGGCCGATTTGCGGTCTGTGGCCGAATGTGCGATTGCCGCACATAATGCCCAAATTGCGGGTGGACAATTCGAAGATATTTGTATCGAACAATATGAGGTTAAAAGTGAATTTGTGTGTCTGGATTCACGTCTTGCGGTGACCACGTGCGATGCATCTGGTTCTAAACGTCCAAAATACAGTTTTATTATAACGACCACCGGGGCGTTGCATACATCAGATTACAACGAAATGATGGAAATTTTGGAACAGAATTTTTCAACCAGTGGCACACTTGGTATATATCAAGAAGGCGTTGTTATTGCCGGTGGAACAACCGCAAAACGCAGCGTGCCCGATGCAATTCAAAAAAGTCTTAATCTTGAAGATGGACAATTGATTTATATGACCCACTATGATGCGCCGGATCCCGAAAGGGTCTTTTCAACCGTTGGTGCGGATGATGTGGTATGTCCCGCGGGAACAACAAAAACATACAGGTTCGGTCGATGGCAATGTGTTGGGTATAATTTGAAGACAAGTTGCGGTGGCGATACGGTTTGGGATTCAACATTGATGGAATGTGTCCCGGACGAAAGTCGTAAACCGCTGTGTTCTGGCGAACAAACCGCCGTCATAGTAGATAATGTTTGGGAATGCATAAATCCGTTTGGTGAACGTACATGCCCAAACAATATGTTGGCGCGTTTGAATTATGAAACATTGGAATGGGAATGTGTAGAAGACCCAAATAAAGTTAAGGCGAATTCCAAATGTGCCCAGTTCGGTCCGCGTGCGATTCGTGGACGCAGTGGCGCAACATTGCGATTGGTGAATACATCGTGCACAGATTGCGAAAAAATGATAATAGATGAAACCACGTGCGATGCGGTATGTGTTCCCGATGAAACAAAAATAACTTTGCCATCATGCTATCCGGGACGCGCATCGGAATGCACCGGTTCATCACGTGCATTTTATTTTGGTTTTCCAAATACCGCATATGTTGGAAATGTTAATGGAATATCGGCATCTGATGTACCGTTTGATTCCGCGCATTCACAAAACAGAAAATTCAATTGTCTGGATTGTGGAATGGGAACAATTGATACATCAAAATCAATTTACCCATATGTCGCGGTATGTCACAATTAAATAAACCACCCAATTGGGTGGTTTATTTATTTTGATACCTCAAATTTACCTGCGTCCAACATTTCGCGAACCATGTAATGTTTTATCTTTTTTGCGGATGTTTGTGGTAATTCGCTTTCAGTTATCGCAAAATGATTCACCCATTTATATGGTGCAATTTTAAGGTTTGATGCCTTTAACAACATTGATGCGCGTGCCATTGATGTTCCCGGTGCAACCTGGAATACGGCAAAAGGAACAATTTTACCATGTATGGTATATTCAAATACGGCCGCCGCCAAAATTTCGTCATTTTGCAAATATAAATCTTCCAATTCATCCGGGTATACGTTTTTGCCGCTGTCCAAAACAATGACTTGCTTTTTGCGTCCTTTGACCGCCAATCGGCCACGCGAATCGATTACACCGATGTCACCCGTTTTGTACCATCCATCTTCAAATGAATCTTGGTTTGCTACATCATTGTCAATATACGCCGGCATAACCATTTCGCCGCGTACCCATATTTCACCAATGCCTTGTTTGTTAGGGTTGTGAATTTTAATCTCGTTCCCGGCAAGTGGCCCCGCATAGTGCATAGAACCATCCGGCAATTTGAATGCAAAATTAAAGTTCGCCGGCCCGGTTGTTTCGGTCAATCCATAGCAGTCACCAACCACAAAGCCCATACTTTCATAGAATTTACGGATTGATGGTTTAAGTGTTGCCCCCGCCGAAATCAATACGCGCGTATTTCCACCGAATATGTCATGTACTGGCTTTGTCACCCGCCGAACCAATGACGACAGCCCAATGGCATTCAAAATATGACGCATGGATACAATGATTCGCATCAATGTATAAACGTGTCTTTCGCGTGCAGATTGAATAATCTTTTTATAAAATGTTTCCCATATACGCGGAACCGCCGGGATAATTTCGGGTTTGTATTCATGAAAGTCGCGTAAAAATTCCCGTGGATTTAATACTGGTTGCAACAACAATCGCCCGTCCAAAACCAATGGGGCAACTATATTTATAACCACGCCATATATGTGATACAGCGGCAAAAATCCATAAAAAATATCATTAGGTTTCACCACCGCACGATAAAATTGTGCGCCGTTTGCCAATGCCAACAGGTTACCATGTGTGATGCCGACAATCTTTGGATTGCCGGTGGAACCCGATGTAAAAGACAACATCGCCAAATCATCGCGTTTGCATTTTGTGGCAATGAAATCTTTTTCATCTGTATCGTCCGTGCTTTCGATATCGAACATTTTTGGCCCATTTGGAATAAAATATGATTTTTGCGCCAATGCCAATTTGCAATTTGTGCGTTCCATCATATTAATGTGTTCACTTTGTGCCAAACCCGTGTCCAACATCAAAACGCGTGCGCCTTGGGACAAAATCGCAAAATAAGATTTTATAAATTCCGGGGTATTTCCGGACATCAACGCGACCGTGTCACCGGCCTTGATTCGAAAACGTTTTGCCAAAACCACCGCGCGCCGCTTTACCGCACGCAATAAATCGGCATAAGTTTCGTTTTGACGAACAAAAAAGATCCGATTCTTGTTTTGGTTGCATGCGCGCAACAACATTTCATATACATTTTGTAAATCATCTATTTTCATATGATTCCCCCGGGGCTTATGAATATATTCATTATACCCCAAGCACCCCAGGAAAAACAACCTAAAATATAGTTTATAACCCGTGCATCGATTCGATTCTTAAAAATACCGGATTTCCGGCATTTATTTATTTTACCGATTCTGTTTGTGAATCGGTAGCATCCCGCAACATCTTGGTTTTTCAATAAAAATTAGCATCAATTCAATATATAGGCGTATTTTTATAATTTTTTGACTATATGTTGTAATTTTTTCGTTTTTCGAATCGATTTTTTGGTGCTTTTTGACAAATTTTTGACACAAAATGCGTTTTAGTGCCCAAGATGCGCCAAGACAAGTGTCCTGAATCGGGCAGATAACCGGCATTTTGAAATGTCCAGTAAAAAAATAAAAAAAATTACATTTTATGTGTTGTTAATAAAATGCAAAAACTATATATTGTTATAGAAACGATAAAACAGACACAATATCTTGTGTTTTTTGACAAAAATTGGAGTTTGGTATGTCTGATAACGAAAAAGAGGTTAAAATGCGGGTTGCGCCGACCTTTATTTGCAATGTTATGAGTGTCAAGAAACGCTCTGGCGAAACGGTTGCGTTTGAGGCCAAGAAGATTTATGAAGCAATTAAAAAGGCGGCCGTGGCAACAAATGAAATATCTGATGAACGTGTTGTTCAAATCACAAATGATGTTTTGGCTGATTTGGACAATAATTTTATGGGGCGCACGCCTTCGGTCGAAGAAATTCAAGATACCGTGATTCGTAAATTGATGGATGCGCGCGCATACAAAACGGCCGAGGCATATATTATATATCGTCAAAAACATTCTGAAATCCGCAACGCAAATGTCGATGCAATCGAAATTATTGAAAGTTATGTTGGCGGTTCAAATTGGCGCATCAAAGAAAATGCGAATATTGGTTATTCTATTGGCGGCCTTATTTTGCGGACCAGTGAACGTGTCACCGCGGAATATTGGTTGAATATGTTCCCGCAAGAAATTGCCGATGCTCACCGCAGTGCGGCAATTCATATTCATGACCTTGGGTGGTTGACCGGTTATTGCGCGGGTTGGTCACTGCGTGAATTGTTGTACGAAGGTTTCAACGGGGTTCCGGGCTATCTGCAATGTGAACCGGCGAAACATATGGCAACCGCAATTTCACATATGGTGAATTTCCTTGGGACACTGCAAAATGAATTTGCCGGGGCCCAGGCGTTTTCTTCGGTTGACACATATCTTGCGCCGTATGTTCGTATTGATAAAATGTCTTATGCCGATGTTAAAAACGCGATGCAGACATTGGTGTTTAATTGCGCGGTGCCGTGTCGTTGGGGAACCCAGACACCGTTTATCAACTTTACTTTTGATTGGACATGCCCCAAAGATTTACGTGCCCAGCGTCCATTTGTCGGCAAAAAGCAGGTTGATTTCACCTATGGTGATTTGCAGGCCGAAATGGATATGATAAACAAGGCGTTTATCGAGGTTATGACCGAAGGCGATGCCCAGGGCCGTCCGTTTACTTTCCCGATTCCAACATATAATATAACGGATGATTTTCCGTGGGATCACCCAAATGTCAAACCGTTGTTTGATTTGGCGGCAAAATACGGAATTCCAAATTTCCAAAATTTCTTGAATTCTGATTTGAACCCAACGGACGTTCGTTCTATGTGTTGCCGGCTTCGCCTTGATGTGCGTGAATTATTGAAACGCGGTGGCGGTCTGTTCGGTTCTGCGGAAAAGACGGGTTCAATCGGTGTCGTCACAATGAATTTGGCGCGCCTGGGGTACCGTCACAAAGGCGACCGCGAAGGTTTGTATCGCGAATTGGAACGCCTTATGAACATGGGGCGCGAAGTTTTGGAAATCAAACGCCGTGTGATATCTAAACATATGGAAAATGGTCTGTATCCGTTCACCCGCCGTTATTTGGGAAATTGGAATCATCACTTTTCCACAATTGGTGTGAACGGCGCAAATGAAATGGTTTTGAACTTTACAGACGGCAAAGAAAACATTGCAACACCGTTCGGTAAAAAATTCGTTTTGGATTTGATGGACTTTATGCGTGATAAATTGGCAACGTTCCAAGAAGAAACCGGGAACCTGTATAATTTGGAGGCAACACCGGCCGAAGGATGTTCATATCGTTTTGCAAAAACCGATGTCAAAAATTTCCCGGATATCATAACCGCCGGCACGCGTGAGGCACCATATTATACGAATTCCACGCAATTACCGGTGAACTTTACGGATGACCCGTTTGTCGCCCTGGAACACCAGGAAGAATTGCAACGCAAATATACGGGCGGCACAATGTTGCACCTGTATATGGGTGAACCGGTATCCAGTGGTGAAGCCGCCCAGAAAATCGTTCGCACGATATTCGAAAACTATAAAATTCCGTATATGACACTTACCCCGACATTTTCAATATGTCCAAAGCACGGGTATTTGCCGGGTCGGCACGAGTTTTGCCCAAAGTGCGATGCAGAATTGGGAATATGTACCGATGACGCATCAAACAAGGCATAAAAAGAACCAATAAAAAACAATCAAAAAAACAGGAAAGGAGAGTATAAATGATTGCAAATACACAACAAAGAACAAAATGCGAAGTCTTTTCACGCAGTATGGGATTTATCCGCCCAACCAGTAATTTTAACATTGGTAAATATTCGGAATTCTGCGAAAGAAAAACTTTCACTGAAGCGAACAGTTTGACCGCCGGTGCCCGCCACACCGAATTGTTGAAAAAGGCCGCGTAAAAAATGAATACGATTCAGATTGGTGGGTTGGTATCGTTCACAACGATAGATTATCCGGGCAAATTGGCGTGCGTGATCTTTTTGGTTGGTTGTCCAATTCGTTGTGCATATTGTTCCAATCCGCATCTGATTCCGGTTGGGTCCGGTGAATATGACCCCGAAAAAGTTTTTGATTGGTTAAAATCGCGCAAGGGGAAATTAGAGGCGGTTGTTTTTTCGGGTGGCGAGGCATTGATGCAGGGCGAACCATTATTTGAATATATGCGCCGTGTGCGGGAATTAGGATTTTCCATTGGTTTGCACACCAATGGATTTTATCCGGAAAACCTTAGCGCGGCGTCGCCTTTTGTTGATTGGATTGGTATTGATTACAAGGCGACCGAAACAAATTACGAAAAATTGACTGGTGTAAACATTGCGTACGAACGCATGATAAAAAGTCTGGACGTGTGGGCGAAAACCGGCAAACCGGCCGAGGTTAGGACGACCGTGGATCCGCGATATGTGTCGCCCGATGATTTATTAAAAATCGCGCACGATGTGGCGGCGCGTGGGTTCAAAAAATTTGCGGTGCAAAAATATGTTCCACATTTTGAAGACACTGAACATGGCACCACGCCGGCGATGCGCAACGCGTTTTTCAATGACGAAAAATTGCAGGGCGAAATAAATTCCCTGTTTGAAACCGTTACCTGGCGGGAATGATCCTTAGTCCGGCAGATTCCACAGCAAACAATTTTCACTTGTTTGCGCTGCACCATCCAAATAACGAACACAAACTTTCTTCAGCTGTTTGTTGTTGGTAATAATTTGTCTGCGTGCAAACGCCTTGTCAAGAAGACCAATTGTAACAACACCGGTTTTTATACCTGTCTCATTTATGCCTTGATAATTATTACCATCGGCTAAAAAATGTGCCAAATTGCCAACCGCTAATTGATCGCCTAACCAATCATTATTGCCTAAGTATAATCCATCGGCACCACCATTATCATCCCCTTCAATAATAAATCGTTTGGCGATTGTGCCATCGGTTGCGGTATCGGTTATAACCGAATCGGGCATAGGTACATCAAAGTTGCCTGTTCCGCGGGCGGCGATTTTATTTTGTTTCGTGGCGTCCGCCGTATCCACGTAATCTTGGGTCGTTATCGTGACCGGGTCTGCAAATGCGTTCAGCGTCAAAATTGACGCAATTGTTGCGAAGATTAATTTTTTTCTCATGTTTTCCCCTTTTTTATGTTTCGCTCGGCATAAAAGCCTGCGCGCAAATTTGTTTTTGTTCGAACTTCGCTAACGCTTGTTCTCACATACAAATTTTCCCCTCTTTATTTTAACAAAAAACCGTCAATGGAAATTGACGGTCGGGGTGTTGGTAAATCACGCTAGTTAACGATCCGGATGACCTTTTGATATACGCCACCCGCACCCCGACCACAGTCGGGGACATTACGACGGTGCAAAAACATGAGAATCCAACGGATTACGATGCATTGCACCGAACTAGCGTGGGCCTACCACAGCCCCGAACCAAATTCCCATTTGGCTCATGTCAATGTTAAACGAAAAGACGACAACAAGGCAAGCGTTTTTTATATGTATTTTATTTGCGTTTTGGAAAAAAATACCGTATGATTGCAACCGCAGTTCGTGGATGGTTGGCAGAGCGGGGCAATAGTGGCGGTCTTGCGTACGAGTCAGCAAGGCAAGCATCGCGCAGCCGAGCGCGAACGAGTGGTGAGCAGCTCCGTCAGGTGCGCCCAGCGAACAAAACCGTAGGTTGAAAGACCGGCGGGAAAAGAAAAGTTAAGGATGGTTGGCAGAGCGGTCGAATGCGGCGGTCTTGAAAACCGTTGACGGGGCAACCCGTCCGGGGGTTCGAATCCCTCACCATCCGCCATAATTCTGGGATATACGGTATCCCTAGCAAGAAGCCCGCTGTTCTGCGGGATTTTTCATGCATTGACTATGGTATAGCCATCAAAAAACCCGTTTTTACACCCAAAAACACCGGTTTCTATACAATGCCTCTTTTTCGATAGTCAAATCTACATCTATTGACTTTTCAAATAAAATACCCTATAATTAGAAACATGAAAACACAAATTGCTTTTTGTCCTTTCATTTGGTGGCTGTAGTCACAGCCAATATTTTTCGTACTTATTTTTTATAAAACAACACAATTAATTTCATTTTTAAACAAAGGTTTTTTTATTATGAAAAACAATGAACAAAAAGTTATGTTAACTGGTGTGCGTCCAAGTGGAAATTTGACTCTGGGAAACTATCTGGGGGCCATTAAAAACTTCGTTACGCGGCAAACCCAATACAAAAGTTACATTTTTGCTGCGGACCTGCATGCGATAACCAGTCCACGCGACCCAACTGAATTGCACGAAGCAGTCAATAACTGTATCGCCATGTATTTGGCATGCGGCATTGACCCAGAACAAACCATTGTGTTCCGTCAAAGCGATGTTTTAGAACATGGCATTATGGGCTTTATAATGACATTCCAAACGCATATGGGCGAATTGTCACGAATGACTCAGTTTAAACTGAAATCGCAATCTGTGGGCAAAAATGGCATCGATACAGGACTGTTTGTGTATCCGCCATTGATGTCTGCCGATATCTTGCTGTACAACACAGATATGGTTCCAGTTGGCCTGGACCAGCAACAGCATGTAGAATTGACGCGCGATTTGGCGCAAAGATTTAATAATCGCTATGGCGATACATTCAACGAACCGGATGTCTATATTGCCCCAGTTGGAAATAAAATTTTAAATCTACAAAATCCAACCGAAAAGATGAATAAATCGGATGGACCAAACCCAGGAACAATCTTTTTGATGGACGATTTGAAACTTGTTCGCAAAAAGATAATGTCTGCGGTTACGGACAGTGAAGCAATCGTACGCTTTGATGAAGAAAACAAACCTGGTATATCAAACCTGATAAGCATATTAGCCGCAACAACCGGAGAAAGCATTTCGGATATAGAAAAACGATTTGCGGGGCGTGGCTATGGCGATTTCAAACGTGAGGTTGCAGATGCCGTTTGTGATTTGATTGAACGCATTCAAACAAATTACGAAAAATTCAAGAATCCGGAAGTATTGAACAAGATTCTTGATGACGGTGCAGAAAAGGCACGTGTGGTCGCATCAGAAACATTAAATCGTGCCAAGCTTGCATTAGGATTGAAATAGCTTAATTTAGGTATGGCGAATTGTGCAACAGAATTCTAGCCCGCCAGATTAAAATTAAAAATCCACCGATGGTGGATTTTTAATTTTGGTTAGTGTTTATGGGCCGAAAATCGTGTTAAAATATTGACAATTATATGTTTTTGTATTATATTACATGCAATAAAGGCAAAAATATGAAAAAATTGACGAATAAAGAAATGATTGAGGTAAATCGCCGGGCGATAGATGCTTTGATGCGTCAATCTGCAAAAAATGTCGCAAGTATTAATATGCTGCGGCACGAGATTACTTCGGTTGAACCCATGATTTTGGCAAAACCGCAAACACAAGGATTTGCAAAAGACAAGCAAATGGCCTTTGTTGATTGGACCAATTTGAAAAATATTGGGGTTGCATATGATTATATCTTAAAGCACAAGAAAACGAATATAGATATGTATCAAATGACTGAAATACAAAAAATATTGACCAGAAATACAGATGTGCGTCCCGGGTATCGAATTTCTGGGGCAATGGTGTTGGGCAAATTCGCGCCGTCCATTGAACAGATTTATTACAAAATGGAACAGATAGAATATCATTTGCACGATGAAAACTATCCCGTTTTGACACGTGCATTTGATACCCATTTTGATATTATTATGACCCAACCGTACAATGATTATAACAAACGTACCGCACGTTTAATAATGAATTGGTTTTTGATGCAAAATGGTTACCGGCCAATAATATTCAATAAAAAAACAGATGCGACGGCATATACAGATGCATTGCATAATCGAATTGATGGTAATCGCCGCGCATATACTGATTATATGGAATCAAGTATGTTGCACACCCAAAAACAAATTATAAAATTATTGAAAATGCGTTAAGGTTAAACGGTTTAATTTATAAAAACTGTTCATTTTTGCCGCCGTAAATTTTCATTAACAAAAATCCGCCGATTGGCGGAGTTTTTTTGTTTAGAAATTTAGCTGCCGCGCGCCGCGGGGACGGATGTCACTTTAATTTCTGTTTGTTTTTTTCAACCAACGCATTTAGACTGTCGTTGATGCGATTGAAATGCGCAAGGGTTTGGGCAATAAGGAAATCGTTACCTTCTATGTCACGTTTTGATTTCCCAATTTCCCGTTTATTATGCGTGTATTCCGATTGTATGGGGGCAATTTCGCGAATTGCGAAATTTGGTTCGTTTTCATCCTTGTTGGCAAAGGCCGCGTCAATATCTGTCAAATAGGCTTCAAACAGTTTTTGTTGACGTGCATCATTGAACATATATAAATAACCGCCATCAATAACCATATCCATTGGCGCGAATTTTTCTGGGGGAATGTCCAAGGTACGGATAATGTCTTCCATGGTCGGTATTGTGGTGCGGGATTTTAACGGTGTATTATTTTTAATAAACATATACCACTGAGAATCATCTTTTTTTATTTTATTTGCATATGGCATAACGATGTTATTCAATTTTGCAATTTGATTTGGCGTAAAGAAACGTCCCAAAGTATACCGGCGATCAATGCGTGCAAAATATTTTTCTTGGGCGCCCAGTAGCAATTCAATATTACGCTTTTCCAAAGAATCGACCGTTCGTTTAAGTTCTTTGTTTTTGATAAATTCTGGTGCGGTCGCTATGTATGTATTCTGGGCAGTTTTGTTCTTGTTAATTTCATTGTTCAAACGTTCAATTTCGCGCCGCGCTTTTTTGCGACCCATGTAATGCGCGGTTACCAATGTGCCCAATCCCAAGACGGCTATAATCGAGGCGTACAAAGCAATATTGTTCAAACCGGGATATTTAGAGAAATTTATAGTACTCTTTTTTGTCATATTAAAATCCTTTTGGTATATCGTTACGGCTTATATTTTTATGACCCCTCAATTTACTTATATCATAAAAATATATCACAGCAACAAAAAAACCACGAAAAAAGATTCGTAGTTTTTTTGTATGACTTTTATAATTAAATCAGTTTGCCCATTGCAACGGCGGTGTCGCTCATACGATTCGAAAATCCCCATTCGTTATCATACCACGCGGTCACGTGAAGTAATTTTTTATCCAAAACGTGCGTTTGGCTTGCATCAAATATTGAACTGTGCGCATCGTGCGTAAAGTCAACCGATACCAACGGCATCTCATTATACCCCAGTATATTTGATACATTTGCCCGCATCGCCGCGTTAACCGAATCCACCGTTACAGATTTTGCAACATTAACAACCAATTCAACAATCGACACGTCCGGTGTTGGTACGCGAATCGCAATACCATCCAATTTGCCCGCCAATTTTGGCAATACCAAACCAATGGCCTTGGCGGCGCCGGTACTGGTTGGAATCATAGACAGGTTCGCCGCACGTGCGCGCCGAAAATCTTTGTGATTTTTATCCAACAATTGTTGATCGCCGGTATATGCGTGAACGGTTGTCATCCAACCCGAAGTGATACCGAACTTTTTATCCAAAACCGCAACAATCGGTGCCAGGCAATTCGTTGTGCAAGACGCGTTTGATACAATAATATCATTTTTGGTCAGTGTTTTCTCATTTACACCATACACGATTGTTTTGTCTGCGCCAACCGATGGTGCAGAAACCAAAACGCGTTTCGCACCGGCATCTATATGAACGCGTGCGCGGTCCGCCGCGGTGAAAAGTCCGGTGCATTCCATAACCACATCAATGCCCATTTTTTTCCAGGGCAATTTTGTTGGGTCTTTTTCTGACAAGCACTTTATTTTATGTTTGCCGACAATAATTGTGTCACCGACCAATTTTACATCCATCGGTAATTTGCCGTGCACAGAATCGTATTGCAAAAGGTATGCGTTTTGTTCCGCCGGCGCCAAATCGTTGACGGCGACAAATTCAATATCACTGCGTCCCGATTCCAATGCCGCACGCAAGACAAGACGCCCAATGCGACCAAAACCATTTATTGCAACTTTTAATTTTGACATATCCGCCTTCCTTTTATTTTTGTTCGGTTCATAATAGCACTATTTATATAAAATTCCAACCTGAATTTTTGCATACGTGGCGGACTTGAATTTGCATTTTTTGCTGGTTATAATTCAAGGTATGAATACAAAAAACGCATATATTATTACCGGTCCAACCGCATCGGGTAAATCTGATTTTGCGCACAATTTGGCGCGGCGGGTGAATGGCGCAATTATAAATTGCGACAGTGTGCAAATATATCGCGGCATAGAAAACATATCGGCCAGTCCTTTTGCCGGTCGTGCGGTTGCGGATGAAATAGATGATGTGCCGTACAGACTTTTTTCTATTTTGAATTTGGACAAACAAATCAGTGTCGCCGATTATATAAAAATGGCGCGCGAACAATATGACGATGTGATTGCACGCGGCTTTGTTCCAATTTTTGTTGGTGGTACCGGATATTATATCAATGGTTTGGTAAATGGCATTGCAGAAATACCAGAAATATCGGCCGATAATCGTCGTCGCGCGCGTGAATTGGTCGTACGTGATATAAACGCGGCGCGTGCGATGGTCCCAGATTGTGTGGCGACCGACCCACAACGCATTGCGCGCGCAGTCGAGGTTTTCTTGCAGACCGGAACCCACATTGGTGAATGGCAAAAATCACCGCGTACGGGTGCAATTACACCGACACCATTTAGAATCCTTGTAAATCCACCAATTGATGAATTGCGTGCGCGCATTGCATCGCGCATTCCGCAGATGATATCAGGCGGTGCGGTTGCCGAGGCCCAGTATATATTAACAAACGGTTTTGATTCGCGGCGCGCCATCGGGGCCGAACAGTTATGTGCATACCTGCGTGGCGAAATTTCGCGTGATGCGGCAATTGAAAATTGGATTATAAAGACAAATCAATACGCAAAACGGCAAAGAACGTGGTTCAAAACACAATTCTTTGCCGATTTAACAATAAATCACATTCCAAATCGGGATGATTTAGATTCGATTATTTAGTATGCGTATTGATTACGCGTGCAATGTCCGTGCGATAATTACGCCGAAACGTTTGCATATCATCGTATGTAAATGTGACTTTTTCATTCCCAAAGGTTATTTCTTGAATAACCTTGCCTTGTTGTTTCATCAGGTATTTTTTATATTTTGGTCCGGATTTTTTGTGGGTTTTCTGCGCGGTTTCCTTAGGTTCCGGTTTGGATTTGCGCGCTTTTTTATTTTGTTGAACCGCGTTTAACCAAATTAACATTTGATTGTTTATCTTTGCATAGGCCTTGGCCTTGCGCTTGGTCGCATCTTTTTCATCGGCGAATTCTTTGGATTTCGATACATATACCGACAAATAATCCGCAATGAAATTTGCCGAACGTTGACGGAATTTCAAATCCAGTTCTTTGGGCAACAAAGACATAAACAACTTGGATTTCTTGATAAGTTCCGCTTCAATCTGTTCGGTGTATGCGCGTTCTGTGCGCCATGTTTGTTTGGTTTGTTCCAATGTTTTGAATGAGATATGATTTTCATACATATATTCGGAAATATAATTCTCGTAATCGCGTTTTGTTTGCATAAGTTTTTTTACCATAACAGATTCCTCTTGTTGGTTTTTGATGAAGAGATTATAAGACATTATTTTGTTTTGTCAAGTGCAGAGTCGCGCAATCTGTAATATTCCCAAATGGCTTCGGGCGCAATATCGGTCATACGCATTTTGCGGCGCACACGAAAAAGTCCAAAAAATTCCCGTTTCAGTGACCCAAACCCCGCATATTCCCAATCGATTATCCCGGTAATTTTCATTGTCTTGGGGTCTATTAAAATATTACTGCACATATCACCATGAACCATACCGATGTCTTTTGTTTTTTGACTTTTGGGGCGCATATCTTTTAATTCTGGTAATTTTGCATTGAACAGAGTATAAATTATGCCACCCAATTCCTTACCAATTTGCTCGCGATGTTTACATATTTGTTTCAACGGCAGGTTCAACAAGATTTTACCGGGAATAAACCGAGTTTCATACACGGTATAACCACTAACCTGGTGAATTGTTATATGTGGCACACGCACCGTCAACAGGGGGGCAATCGCATCTGTTATTCGTTTTTCACGGGTGAATTTGGTCACAGAATCATCTTTAAGGTGGAATTTTCTTATTTTATAAACATGACCATTTGGGGTTATAAACGCCAAACTGCCGCCACCTTTGGCCAACCGGAAATGCCGCCAATCTTGGCGTGGAAACGCGCGTCGCAACGCATTCAGTTTTGCGTGATAATCAAATAATTTTTCACGACGAAACCATTCCCGCCACCCACGAATTGGAATAAGACAAGACAGAACATAAAGAGTATCAAAAAATATTCGCCACATATTGATTTCCATTTTTTACATAAATAAATACTATTGAAACCAATAAAAAAAACAAGTATTTTATTGATATGTTTAAATCTGGGACAATTGTAAAAGTTTTATTGCCGAATGTTGTTAACCGTGGTTACGATTATCGATTGAATGCGGATGCGGAATTGGGCGCGTTTGTGCGGGTGACACTTATGAATCGGCCGTATATTGGTGTAATTTATGGCATTGGCGATGGTGGTGTTGCACCGGAAAAAATAAAAAATATATCCCAAGTTTTCCCGTGGAAATTATCGGTTGCCGATTTGCAATGGATTCAAAAAATGTCTGCGTGGACAATGATGGCCCCCGGGGCGGTATTGCGTTTAATTATTAATGTACCTGATGCATTTTCGGAACCCAAAGTCGAACAATTATATTCATACAATTTTGATGCGCCAAAATCTAAAATGACCGAAAGCCGCCAAATGGTTTTGGACGCATTCGAATTGAACGACAATGAACCGATGGCGACCGGCGACATTCAATCAATTGCGCGCGTCACGCCGGGGGTGGTAAAAACAATGATTGCGCGTGGGATGTTGGTGCCAACCATATCACGCCCGGTTGAAAAATCGTTCGCGTATCAATATCGTGATATGGGCAACATAGAATTAAATCCTGAACAGCGCGCCGCCGCCGATAAAATAGGGTATGATATAAAAAATGGCGGTTTTTCAGTAAATCTTTTGGATGGTATCACCGGCAGCGGTAAAACCCAGGTTTACTTTGATTCGGTATGGCGCGCATATCAAACGGGAAAATCGGTATTACTGATGATGCCGGAAATCGCGTTGACCACACAATTTATAAAACGATTCGAATCGCGATTTGGTGCACCACCTGTTGTATGGCACAGCAATTTAACCGCGGCGCGGCGGCGCGAAATATGGCGCGGTGTAGTCCAAGGCAAAATAAAAATAGTTGTCGGCACGCGCAGTGCATTATTCTTGCCGTGGCAAGATTTGGGATTGATTGTCGTTGATGAAGAACACGATTCTTCGTATAAGCAAGAAGATATGGGAAATTATCATGGGCGCGATATGGCAATTTTGCGCGCAAAACTGGCTAATTTCCCCGTTGTTTTGGCAAGTGCCACCCCAAGTGAAGAAACAATGCACAATATTGAAATTGGCCGTTTTGGGCATCTGGTTTTGCAATCGCGATATGGTGGTGCCGAATTGCCACAAATTGAAACCATTGATATGCGCGAAAATCGACCAGACGAATATCGTGTAAATGCCGAAGGCGAAGATACGCGTGCCGGTTCTTTATCGCCAATATTATGCCAAGAAATCAAAAATACACTGGATAATCATCAACAGGTTATGCTGTTTATAAATCGCCGTGGTTTTGCGCCGATTGTTCAGTGTAAAAAATGCGGTTGGGTGGCAACGTGCGGGGATTGTTCGGTTGGAATGACATATCATAAACGGCTGGGAAAATTACTGTGTCATATGTGTGGGCGAACAATGAATTTACCTGAAAAATGTCCCAATTGCGGGGGCGAAGTGTCTATGCGTGGCGCAGGATTGGAAAAGATAGAAGAAGAGGTTAAATCGCGTTTTCCACACGCCCGTACCGCATTGGTGTCCAGTGATACCATGATGTCGCGCGGTGCGTTGGAACGATTGGTCGCCAAAATGGAATCTGGCGAATTAGATATAGTAATTGGAACGCAAATTCTGGCCAAAGGTCACCATTTCCCGAATTTGACTTTGGTTGGTGTTGTGGATGCAGATATGGGATTGTTTGGAACCGATTTTCGCAGCGCCGAACACACATTTCAACAATTGTTTCAGGTTGCCGGTCGCGCGGGGCGCGGGGCGATTCCGGGACGTGTGTTGATGCAGACATATCAACCAAATCACCCGGTGTTGAATGCGATATGTGCGGGAAATCGAGACGAATTCTTGCGTGCGGACATGGATGCGCGCCGTACGGCAAAAATGCCACCATTTGGTCAATTGATTTCGATAATCGTTGAATGTCAAAAAGAATCGGTGTTAAAGAAATTCTGTGATGATTTGGCACACGCCGTACCAAATGTAAATGGTGCGCGAATAATGGGGCCGGTGATGGCCGCGGTGTATGTGGCACGTAATTGGTATCGTATGCGGTTTTTGGTTGCGGGCGATGCGCGTGCGCATTTGCAACCATTGGTGCAAACGTGGTTGTCGCGCGTCCGCGTGCCGGCAAATGTTCGCATAAAAATAGATGTGAATCCGCAAAACTTTATGTAAGAAAAAACCGCGCCCGGCGCGGTTTGAAACTATTTAGTGTGTTCCGGTGTCCCGGGTTTTCTTTGAAACGAGAATAATCTTATTACCCGTTTTGCGCCATTTTTTAGATTTTGAATTTTTGCATTTCTTTTTTCTTGTTTCGCCGAAAAACGTTCCATCAATTCTTGTTCACGCCCAGATGGTTTAGAATCGGTCAAAGAACGAAGCATTTCTTGAACAACTTCTAAATCTTTATAAAGCAAATTCAGGTTATAACCGCCCGGTTCTGTGTGGTGTGCAATTTGTGATTTTATATTGCTTTCTGCTTGGGTTAACCAATTGGTATATTTTTGTTCGTCAAGAATTTCGCCACCTTGGGCCACAATGCCTTGGTGAAACATCTTATCAAGGATTTCTTCTTTTACTTCCTGTAAATAATCAGACATTTTATTTTCCTTTGTTTGTGTTAAATCTTTTATACAACTTCGGTTACTGCACGCAGTGAACCATCGCGTGACAGTTGTACAACACGAATCTTTTGCTTCATCTCATTAATCAAATCGGTGCGGTCGTACGCCGGTTGTGTGTGCAAAATTCTGTCTGCAAACGCGGCATAGGCGGCATCGGCGCTTTCTGCGTGAATTGTTGTATAGAAATGTTCATGACCCGTGCCCAGCATTTCCCACATAACCGCCGCATTATCGGTTGATATTTCGCCCCCGATTATGACGTCCGGGGTCATACGCACAACCAAATCTAATAACCGTGCATAATTAAATTCGTTTGTTTGTTCGGTGCGCGACAAAACAAAGTGAACCCGATTCTTTTGTGGCACGCGCACTTCGCGGGCGTCTTCAACCGTGATTACACGACTGTTTTGGTCAATCAGCGTCAACATATGGTTCAAGAAAGTCGTCTTGCCGGTTGCGGTTGCGCCACTTATCAAAATAGGACTGCCGTCATTTATCGCGCTCATTAACCGGTCATATGGATCATCGGGCCGATTGGTTTCACGCGGTTTAACCTTCATCAATTTTTCGCCGCGTTTCAAATGATATGTTTCAAAAGATGTATCTTCGACCCCGCCACCACGAATGTTCAATGCCACCCCGCCGGTTATGTCGCGTTCATCATATTGAACATTTGGACCGGCAATCGCGGTAAAACGATGGTTGCCCGGCAAAGTCGCATAAACGACCGGCATACCGTGAATCGGGTCAAATGGTCGTTCATATATATTCGCAACGGTGTGAATCAAATCGACCAGATATTGTTTGGTAAGTATCGGTGCGTCATACGCAACCCACGGAACGCGCGCGCCGTGCAGGCGCATCCAAACCTCGCATTCATGGTTTATTGCGATTTCTTCCACAAAAGACGGCCGGTAAAAATCCGCCAGAGGTTTTAATAAAGATTCCAATACAACATTTGTCATTTATAAAATCATTTTATCATAAATCGGTGCTTGAATCAAAATTGTTTATTTGTTAGAATCAAAAAAAAGAGAGAAAGAAAATGAAGAAATTATTTTTACCAATCTTTTGTTTGACCTTGGCTTTGGCGGGATGTGCGGGTGAAGATCGCCCATATAACACCGAAGATTTTGCAAACGGTGGTGACGATGCACCGTACTATAACGAACGGACCAGTGGGTTTATGCAGGCGGATAATCAGTATGCCGGAATCGATTCTTATCGTCCAAAGTCTGATTTAGAAAAAGAAGAAATGAACAAACGTTGGAATACTTCGCGTATGGAAACCCGTTGGCAAGAATACAAGGGTGCGATGGTTCGTGTTCAAATATTATTGGGAAACAGCGATTTGCGCGAAATGCGCCTGCGTTTGATGCAGAATGCGGATGGTATGGATATTGATGGTGATATTCGTACCGTTTTAGGCAAGGTTGCGGATTACGAGATGAAGCGTGTATGTGGTCGTAATGCAGACAGCATTGTGTTGGTGTATGACAACCCGTCATTTGAAACGATGCGGCCGACACCGTTCTTTGATTATCGTATAGAGGCCGAAGGCGCGACCATGCGTGAATACGGTTTCCGTTGCGTTTACAATAACTAAACAAAAACTAACAAAAAGGATGAAAAATGAAAAAAATACTTGGTGTTTTTGGGGTTTGTGGTGCGCTGTTCTGCGCGGGATGTGATGCGGGCGATGTGACCGCACAAAACGGTGATACGGTTGTTATCAACTTTGCGGGTTATTTGGATGGTGTTCAATTCCCGGGTGGAACCGCAGAATCATATCCTTTGGTTTTGGGCAGTGGCCAATTTGTTCCGGGTTTTGAAGAACAATTGGTTGGTGCGAAAAAAGGCGAAGAACGCGATGTCAATATCACTTTCCCGACACAATATGTTCCGGATTTGGCGGGCAAAGACGTTGTGTTCAAGGTCAAAGTTGTTGATATTCAAAAGAAATAATTTTGAATTTATACCATAAAAAATGCCGGCATTTGTCGGCATTTTTTTTATCGGTATCTTTCTGCTGAGTGAATATAAATCAAATTGCGTAATTCTGTATGTTGCCGCATTGCACCCAACGCATCCCTAACCACGGGCAAAGATATTTTTGTATTGAAAATTCCATTCAGTGCCTTTTGAAACATACGGGCATCTAATGGTTTGTTCAATAACATATTGATAATTGTATCCGCGTACGTGTTCAGTGTATCTACGCGTTTTTTTGCATCTTCTTCACTTATGACAATTTTTTTGTTCATGTACGCACCTTTACTTTTGTTGAACTGGATTGTACACGGAATTATTGAAATGTCAATAATTACTGGTCCACGGCGATAATGAATATTCCGCGTTTGTTCGCGGTTTTTATAACCAAATCTTTATCAACAACAAAACATGTTTTTGTGTTCACCACAATGCCGTTTAACTTTGCATCGGCAACCGCATTTACCGTATCGACACCAATTGCCGGAATATCGATGGTCAAATCTTGGCCGGGTTTGGTCATTTTTGCGAATACGCCCCCGTTTTTTTTGCGGCCAAGACGCATATCAACGACACGTTCCAACATTTTTGCGGTGCCTTCGGCGGCCTCGACCGCGATGACCTGTTTATCAACAACAACCGATGCCCCAATATCGGCGGCACCAATCGTGTGTGAAACATCGATTGCGCGTTCAATGTTTTTCTTGTCTGCGGTTGTTGGTTTTTTGCGCGTCATCACACCCGATTTTTCAAATGTTAATTCCGGCGCCAAATCTTGGGCCGCAACCACATTGAAACCCGCATTAGTCATAATTTTATTTAATGCCACCGCCATAGAATCATACCCCCGTTGGTTTTTTAATATTTTTAACAATGCAAAGAACGTCCATAAATCCGGACGCAAATCAGATAGATTTGGATGCCCAATCGCACCAACAAATATCACGTTTTTGATGCCCCGATGCCGTGCCGCACGAATTGCCGCGCCCGCGCCACCAATGCGAATAACCATATCTGGATTTAATTTCGCATCATAGAAATTTTTAAGCCCTATGACAAAGACATCCCAACCGCGCGCGCGCAATGCGTCACGCACCAAGAACGGCAAACGCAACGCGCCGGCAACAATCGCAATTTTTTTATCTTGTTTCTTTATCATAATTGTAATGGTAAGCATAAATCGCACTGGAATCAAGTTTGATTTTATGATACAATCCTAAATAAGTAATATACCAAGTGGAAAATTAAATGAAAAAAATATCTTACTTTGCAATTGTTTGTGCTGGTTTGGCGGTGTGTGGAAATGCGGATGCCGCGCGCCGTGGGGACACCTTTCGGGGCGAGGTTTTGAACGGACTGAATACAAGGCGGGCCGCTACGTATACCCAAACAAAAACTGTTGATGCGACCGCGGCGTCTTATGCCGGTGCATACGGTGAAATGGGCCAAGAAGTTTTATACGACGAATCACCCGCAAAAAATGAAGACTATAACATATTCGTTCCAACAACGATGTATGTGCGTATGGGGGGTGGATTGAATATTTCCGGCGCAACCAAAAAGGCACGCGTCGGGGCCGAAAAATATGAATCAAGTAAATCTTGGAACGTCTTGATTGGATTGGGTTGGAATATGTCTTCATATGTTCGCACCGAAATCGCATTTCAAGAATCGAATTTCGGGTTCACAGATTTGTCGGCCACCGCAGATTTTCATACTTTGAACGGTATGCTGTATTTTGATTTTGCGCGCCGCTATGTTCACACAGGTGATATTACATATCGCCGCACTTTTGTTCCGTTTATGGGAATTGGTGCGGGAATCGGCGAATACGAATTTTCCGGCGCCGGTGGCGCAGGCGGATTTTTGGTCGTTGCGCCACGTTTGGAATTAGGTATGAATTTTATGTTGAATGATATGATTGGTTTGGATGTTGCATATCAATATCAAATGAATATTGGCCACGGGTTTGGATGGAACACATCGCGCAGTGGTGTTGATAATATCGGCAATGTTATGGCAACAATTCGTGTGAATTTTTAACGGGGGTAATTCATGAAGAAACTTTTGATTTGTCTTTTGTGCGTTTTACCAATGCACGCGGGTGCAACGGTTTTGTATCGTGTTCAAAAAAACGGAATGCCGAACGATTCGGTCGTAAATAATGATGCGTTCGCGTCACGCCATCGGTTTTATGTTGGCGGAATGTATGATTTGTCTTTTTGGGACAAAGAAACCGGTGATGGCATCACATTTGATGGGAAAACATCTTCGGGATTTGATGTGGTTGCGGGTTTCCGCATTTATGATACCTTTCGGGTCGAGGCAGATTATATGAACACCCGCGCAAAATGGGATGAATTTGCGCTGAAAACGAATACAGTTTTTGTGAATGCGTTGGTTGATGCGCGTTTGGATAATGTCTATCGATTCTTTTATAAACAGAAATTGGTTCCGTACGTCGGTGCGGGCGTTGGTATGACGTGGGTTGATGGTGACGGCACAGATGTTAAAAATGATACAGTGGCATCTATGGCGGCATTGGCGGGTTTCGCGGTGGAATTGGGCGAACACGTGGCGTTGGATTTGGGTTATCGTTATGTGTATATGTTTAAGCCACGCGCAGAAATTTTGCCTGACCTGCACCCACGTGCGCATCAATTGCGTGCCGGCATTCGCATAAATTTCTAGGCAAAGGCGGCATATGAAAAAATGTCCGTTATTTTCCATCTGTGGTGGTTGCCGATATGATTTTACGGCCCCGAATTATCGCGAAGAAAAAATCAAATTGATTGATGATTGGGAATTGTCGTTTGAACCGTTTTGGACGGATGCAGGCACACGTCGCAGGGCGGAATTTGCATTTGCCGATGGGAAATTTGGATTTTTTGAATGCGGAACAAAAAATATAGTGCCACTTTCCCACTGCCCCAATTTATTACCCGAAATAAACCGCGTTTTACCAAAAATTGCCGATTTGCCTTGGTGTGGTTCGGGCGGTGCGTTGGTGACATTGTGTGAAAATGGAATCGATTTGGCGATTACCTCAAATGTGCCATACTTTACACGTGAATTTAAAACCGCAGTGGAAAAATTGGGATTATTGCGCGTGACATGGAACGGTTCTGTGGTTTGCCAAACGGGCATGCCAAAAATCAAGTTTGGTGACACTTTGGTTGATTATCCAATTGGCGCATTTTTGCAACCGACGGTCCACAGTGAACGCGCAATGCGCCGTTTCGTTGTTGAAAATGCCGTGGGTGCAAAGCATATTGCAGATTTGTTCTGTGGAATTGGTAATTTTACATTCACACTAAACGCGGACGGACACGGTCGCGACGGAGCGAAAAGCGTAGACGGATTTGATATTGCGGGAATCGGTGTTAAACGTGATTTGTTCAAAAATCCGTTAACCGCGAAAATGTTAAACAGTTATGATTTGGTGGTAATGGATCCGCCGCGCGCGGGTGCAATGGCCCAATGCCAAGAATTGGCGCGTTCAAATGTTCCACGTGTTATTTATGTTTCGTGTAATCCAACAACTTTGCGCCGCGATGCACAAATTTTAACAAACGCAGGATATAACATAACCGACATCGCCGCATTCGACCAATTCGTAGGTTCCCCACATTGGGAACTGGCCGTCGTGTTTGCAAAGTGATTCAAAAAAACACCGCCTCATTTGAGGCGGTTATTTTTTATACACAGCCATCACAAAAATTATAATCGCACCTGTGGTAATTGCATTGGGCACTTCCACCACACTCACAATGACAATCTGCATTCGTCTCACACTCCGATCCATACACCGTGCTATCGCTTAAATTCCACAACAAACAATTCGCATCCGTGTGCGGTGTGCCGGACCATTCGGTACAGGTTTTATATGTGACGGTCTTTTCCGGCAGATTGTTCACTGTATTAGATATCTCTGTCACGCTATCGTATAGGTCAACCAAATCCGGAATAATATTACCCGCTTCCAATAAATCTGTTCCATGGTCAGATACAAGTTCGTTATTTTGCCTGTCCCAACCTGTTCCCCAATCAAAAATTCCACGTTCACCGATTGTCCCATTTCCGGTTTCTGTATATGTGACAACGGTTTCACCCGGCGTTGATGCATTCGTTCCCGCCGCAGGTATTTTATTTTGTTTCAACGCGTCCCTTGCATCGACATAATTCCGTGAAGTCACGGTTGACGTTGTTGTTTCTGCAAACGCGTTTAATGTTAAAACGGATGCAATTGCACCGAATAATAAAGTTTTGTTCATATTTTCCCCTTTATTCCTTAGATTATAGTGTAACAAAAAGGTACCTTTTTTTGACCACCCCGCAAGATTTCGTAAGTCATTGATTTTACTGAATCGCATTTTCTAAAAAAAGTGGTGGACAAAAAGGTACCTTTTTTGTGACCAGTTTGAATATAAAAAACACCGCCGTTGCCGGCGGTATTTCCGAATGCCCTGAAAGGAAGGAAAGGAGAAAAAGAAATGGGCATTCTAAACTTGGTTGGGGTCCAAAGTCCAGAGGAGAGAGAATGTAGGAGGGAGTCTGGAATCTCTGGGCCCCACAGACATTTAAGTGTCCGGTCG
>JAFZUT010000015.1 GCA_017618175.1 Alphaproteobacteria bacterium | reverse complement strand
AGATTTTGTAAGTCATTGATTTTACTGAATCGCACTTTCTAAAAAAAGTGGTGGACAAAAAGGTACCTTTTTGTGACCAGGTTGCACACAAAAACCGGCGGTTTCCCGCCGGTTTTTACTAATCACTAACCACTAGTAACTATCTTTCAAACCACCCGTCCATTTCCGTCAACGGAATAAATTTATAAACCGGGCGACCGTGATTACATTCCCCGCCGTGTTCGGTCCGTTCAATATCACGCAACAATGCGTCCATTTGTTCGAAATTTAATTTTTGACCGGCACGCACAGAATGATGGCACGCGTGATTCGCCAATTTCAGGTGCAATTTTTCACCCAACTGGGCCGAATGACCGTATGCACGAACCTCGTCCGCAATATCGTGTAAAACATTTGCCCAATTCAAATCCCAATCCGCCGGCTTTTCAAAAATTGCAATCGCGTCATCACCAAACGCATCAACCGCCAATCCAGATTTCTTCATTTCGTCCGCAATTGATAAAACCGCCGTCACATCTTCGGCGCGCATATGTACAACAATTGGTGTCAACAACGGTTGCGATTTTATCGCGCCCGTTCGCATCTTTTCATATGTTATGCGTTCGTGCGCCGCGTGTTGGTCAACAACAACCAAACTGTCGGTGGTCGCCGCCAAAATATATTTATTTGCAATTTGCCCAATTACACGACCCAAAGGCATATTATCAAAAATATTTTCAACCGATTCGGTTTTGATATTTAATGAATTATTTTGCACCGGCGCGAACGAACTATTCCTAAAAACATTCGGTTGGCAAACACAGTGCAAATTACGCGTCATATTATTATTGGTATTCGAAACAATCGGTCCGGTAAAAGACATTTTTTGTTCTGTCGCGGGTGCCGCAACCATTGTTTGCGCCAGCACTTCGCGCAGACTTTTAATAATAAACGCACGAACATGATTCGGTTCCAAGAAATGAACCTCAGTTTTTGTCGGCGACACATTTACATCAACCGCGGTCGGTGGCACGGTTAAATATAACGCACACAGTGGAAATTCACGCGCATGCATAACATCCATATATGCCGCGCGCAACGCGCCAACCAAAACTTTGTCTTTGACTGGGCGCCCATTCACAAACAAAAATTGGTCCACAGATGATGCGCGCCGCAATGTGGGGTCGGAAATATATCCCGACAATTTCATCCCGCCCGTTGAACCCGATTCGGCGGATACAGGCCGCATACGGCCACGCACATCTTCACCCATAACGGCGACAATACGTTCCATCAAAGGTTGATTTTTTGGGAAACGCCATTTGTTATTCAAAACGAATCCAACATCCACGCGTGCCATCGCAAGGCGTTTAACAGCATCCAACACCGACATCATTTCCGCCCGGTCGGTCCGCAGAAACTTTAACCGCGCCGGCGTTTTTGCAAACAAATTTTGAACACGAATTCGCGTGCCATTTTGCCAATCGGACGGCCGAATTTCACCCGTTGTACAATCCATATGCCAACCATTGGAATCTGTGCCGTTGCACGTATCAATTGTCATATCGGACACAGACGCAATTGACGGCAACGCTTCGCCCCGGAAACCCATAAAATTTATATTCATCAAATCATCATTCGGCAATTTAGAAGTTGCGTGCCGCATAATAGATTTTTCTAAATCTTCGCGCGACATACCCGCGCCATTATCTACAATATTTATCAATGTCCGTCCACCGTCAACAACATCTATGATAATTTGGTCGGCCCCCGCATCCAACGCATTTTCAACCGTTTCTTTGACAACGCTTGCGCCATTTTCTACCACTTCGCCGGCGGCAATTTGGTTAACAAGATAATCAGGCAACAAACGAACAGACAAATTTCATCCTATTCTTTGAATTTAACTTCTAATATTTCATATTCACGTTCACCGGACGGCAACCGCACAATGCACGTATCACCAACACAACGCCCAATCAATGCACGCCCAACCGGCGAAGTGCATGATATAACCTGTTTTCCATCGGATTCTATGTCCGACAATATGCGGCATTGCATACGGTTTCCATCTTCATCTTCGCACAACACGCGTGCACCAAAAACAACCCGGTCACCCGACAGGTTATCAACATCAATCACCGATGCATTATTTATAAAGTTTTCAATGTATTGAATACGTTTGTCTATTTCGCGTTGTTTTTCACGCGCGGCACTGTAATCGGCGTTTTCCGACAAATCGCCCAACGAACGCGCCCATTGGACAACCTTTAATATTTCCGGTCTGTCAACCTCTTGCAATTGCTTTAACTCTTTGACCAAGGCCTCAAAACCTTGTTTTGAAATTGGTTTCTTATCCATTTCTGTACTTCCTGTTACTTTTATGTGGGTATTATAAATGTTCATTTTAATTTTGCAATTGGGAATTAAACAGGCTATAATTTTTTGATTGATATCAATAAATTAATAAACCAATGGCAAGAAACAGGATTTTATCACGATTTTTATTCCGCCGATTTTTTGGCGGGGTCGGTCTTGTACTGTTAATTGTGTGCGGAATTATTTTCGCCGTAACATTTGTGGAAAGGTTGCCAAACAACCCTACCATACTTGCCGCATTAAATGATGCGTGGGTTCGATTGATTGAATATGTCCCGTTGTTTTTACCGTTGGCGGTATTTATGGGAACATTGGTGGCGTATTACACCCTTACCCGTTCCAGTGAAGGCGTCATTATATCCGGTGCGGGATTATCACCATATCAAATGTCACGACCTTTTCTGTTGGGGGCTTTTTTAATCGGGGTCGTTGCAACAACCGTTATAAATCCGTATGCGGTGGAATTGGGTTCAAAAAATATCACAGATGAAAAACTAAGGTTGGTCGATGATGCAATTTGGTTACGTGAATCTGCGGATGATGGTTACATCACACTGGTTGCAAAAAATATGAAGAAAGACGGCGACAACCTTATATTCTTTAACACAACAATATATGTCCAAAACCAAGAATTCAAATTAAACAATCGTATCGATACAGATAAAATAACTTTATCTGAATCTGGATTGGAAACAAAACGCGCAACCATACTTGATGGCAACGGCAAAACCCACACCGGCCCATGGCAAACAGACACGCGCATTACACCGCAAACCGTACTTGACCGGTATTTACAACCCGACCAAATATCTTTTTGGAAATTGCCAAAATTTATAACTAAAATGTCAAACATTGGGATTTCGGTTCGGGGGCATTTGGTTCAATTTTGGACATTGCTGTTTTTACCATTAACAATGGTGGCAATGGCGACATTGGGTGTTGCGTTTTCACAAACACGGCAACGTCGCAACCATAATTTTGGTGTTAAGTTCGGCCTTGGAATATTAACATGCTTTATACTGTATTTTCTGCTAAATATATTCAGTGTCTTGGGCGCAAACGGGACATTACCGACGTTGCTTGCAATTATCGCACCACCACTGATTATTATATCTGCGTCCGGGGTGTTCATTGCAAGTTTTGACACAATATAAAACCAAAGGAAAAAGCAATGCCATTACGAAAGAAAAACGCAACACGCAACAAAGTTATTATGTGGACACTTATTATTATATTACTTGTATTGATGATAATATATTTTCCACCAGCCCAACACGTGACCGAGGTTGTTTTATACCAATAAAAACAAATGAACTATATTGATGTATTTTTAGAAGCCATGTCCGCCGAAAAAGGCCGCAGTCAAAATACTTTATCGGCATATGCGAACGATTTGAATCACGCGGATGCGGCACTGCCGGGCGGATTATTAAATGCAACAGAATCAGACATTCAATCATACCTTGCCGGGGCCGACATATCCGCATCATCGGTCGCGCGCCGCGCAAGTTGCCTGCGCAGTTTTTATAAATTTTTAATGTTGGAAAAAATTATCAAAACCAATCCAACAACAAACATTGAATTACCAAAACGTGCCAAACCATTACCAAAATTATTGACGACCGAAGAAATAGAATTATTGATATCATCGGCGGGCGATGTACGCACCGCGGTCCGTTTGCGCGCAATGTTGGAATTACTTTACGCATCGGGGCTGCGGGTATCTGAACTTTGTGGCCTGCCTATGACGGCGTTGCTTGGTGACCGATTACTGATTCACGGCAAAGGCGCCAAAGAACGTATGGTTCCCGTCCACGAAACCGCCCGTAATGCATTGGATAAATGGTTGGCAATTCGTTCGCCCCAAGAATCTAAATATGTATTTCCGTCCAATTCTGCATCGGGTCACATTACGCGTGACGGTTTTTTCAAGATATTAAAAAAATGTGCTGTGCTTTCGGGAATTGAACCGCGGCGTGTAACACCGCATGTTCTGCGTCATTCTTTTGCATCGCACCTTCTTGCACACGGTGCAAACCTGCGTGCGATACAAACGATGTTGGGACACGAAGATATTTCTACAACCCAGATTTATACCCATGTATTGCCCGAAAAATTGGCCCAGGTTGTCACCGAACATCACCCACTATCCCAAACCAAGGTTCATGATAAATGATAAAAAAATGTGATTTTCCGGGTTGTCAAAAAGCCGGCACGTGCCGCGCGCCAAAAACGCGTGACCTGCGGGAATATTGGAATTTTTGCCAAGAACACGCGGCCGAATACAATAAAAATTGGAATTTCTATGCCGATATGAGCCCCGAAGAAATAGAAGAAGATTGGGAACGGCAAACATTTGGCGAACCGATAAAAAAACGTTCGGCTCAAGATTCCGCAGATTATATAAAATTCCTAAATGATTTCATTATCGGGCGTTCATCGTTCGACAAAATGCCACCGAAAAAATCTTTGCCCGCCAATATAACCGCCGCATTCCGTACACTGGAATTGCCAATTACGGCATCTTGGCGCGAAATTGGTGCAAAATATAGAACACTGGCAAAAAAATATCACCCCGACACCGCCAAGGGCAAAGATACCACCGTGGAATTTGCACATATTTCTTCCGCATACCAAACACTAAAAAAGCATTTTGGCAAGTAAGAATAATAACCAAATTTTTATGGCGCGCGGTAAACGCTTATGATATGTTAGACACACAAAGGAATGTAAATTATGTATGATGTTATTATATTGGGTTCTGGTCCGGCGGGTTTAACTGCGGCAATTTATTGCGGTCGCGCAAATAAGAACACACTGGTTATGGGTGGTGATGCACTTGGTGGTCAAACGGCGGGAATTGCAACATTGGAAAATTACCCGGGATGGCACGGCAGTGGTCTTGAACTAATCGAATTTATGAAGCGTCAATCAGAATCATTCGGTATCAAGGTTCAAATGAAAACCGCCGCACACATTAAGTCGGCTTCAAACAATACATTCATTGTTGCCGATACACATGGTCACGAATATGAAACGCGCACGGTAATTTTGGCAACCGGCGCATCACCGCGAAAGTTGGAAATCGAAGGCGCACGTGAATTTTTTGGGCGGGGCGTATCATATTGTGCAACATGTGATGGATTTTTCTATACTGGCAAAACGGTATTGGTTGTTGGCGGTGGCAACACCGCATTGAACGATGCATTATATTTGGCGGACATTGCCAAGACGGTAAAAATTATTTATCGTAAATCGTCATTTACACGCGCCGAAGAAATCATTCGCAAACGCGTTGCAGAAAAGAAAAATATTGAATGCATCTTTGATACCGAATTAAAGAAAATTTCTGCAAAACCAAATTCACAGACCGGCGAATTGATTGCGACAACAACAAACGATGAACAAATTATCTGCGATGGAATATTTGTCGCCATTGGCCACGAAGCAAACACCGATTATCTAAGCGAAGATATTAAACGCGATGAACTTGGACGACTTAGCCCCGACAGTTTGCCGGCGGGTATGTTTGTGGCGGGCGATGTCCATTCAAATATAAAAATGCAAATTGCAACGGCGGTTGGCACGGGGTGTACCGCGGCGATGGATGCAATTGCATACCTAAATAAAAACGCACAGTAACGTAAAGGATATACAATGAACAAAATAAAACAACAAATTGAAAAAGACCAAAATGATATTATTGATATGTGCGCAAAAATAATTGAACAAAATAATATCATAGTATATCCATCATCCGAGGCCCACAGTATTCATACAAATTTCACAGTAAAACTTATGGATAAAAACAACACCCCAAAAGAATCTATTTTTTGTGTGGTCGGTCCTTCAAATGGATATGGTATAAAAATAATATCAACAGGTATGTATATATCAAACTATGATGCGACCCCAGATATGCAAGACAAAATCAGAAAAATTTATTATGCTTGTGAAGACAAATCAGACAAACAAAAAACGATACGTGATAAAATAGCCGAACAGGAAAACGCAAAAAGTTGGACAGAAACGAAACAAGGGCTTGCGAAATTTTTATTAGCAAAATCGAAATAACCAAAAGGACAAAATATGTTGGATATAAAATTTATTCGTGAAAATCCAGATATGGTAAAAAACGCATGCCTGGTTAAAAATTTTCCTGACGTGGTGGATGATATTTTGTCATTGGATGTGCGTGTTCGTGAATTGAAAACAATAACCCAAACCAAGACCGCAGAAAAAAATAAAATCTCGCGCGAAATTCCAACCGCCACAGACAAGGCGCCATTGATTGCAAAATCCAAAGAAATAAGCACCGAGATTGCAAACGACTTGGCGGAATTGGCGGACAAAGAAGCGTTGCTTAACGACCTTTTGCATCGTGTTCCGCAAATACCCGACGCGTCTGCACCGGTTGGTGCGGATGATTCTGCAAACGTGGAAATCCGCCGTATAGGGGTTCCACGCAAATTTGATTTTACCCCGCGTCCACAATGGGAATTGTTGGATATGAATGGTTGGTGGATGCCGGAAAAAATCGCAGGCATTTGCGGCACACGCACATATTGCCTGTGTGGGGAATTGGCGGAATTGGCATTGGCAATTCAAACATACGTTATTCAAAAATTGATTGGTAAAGGTTTCAAATATATTGAATGTCCACCGGTCACAAAACCACAAACTATATTTAATGCCGGCCATTTTATGGGTTCCGATTTATCGGTTATGAACGACGATGTATTTATGCTGACCGATACAGATCGTTGTTTGGCCGGCACCGCAGAAATAATTTTGAATTCGCTGCACGCCGATGAAATTTTACCGGAAAATGAATTACCAATTAAATACGCCGGATTTTCACCATGTTTCCGTAAAGAGGCCGGCGCCGCCGGTCGCGACACACGCGGCCTTGTGCGCTTTCATCACTTTAACAAAGTGGAACAATATATTTTCTGTCGCCCCGAAGAAAGCGATGAAATGCACGAATTTTTATTAAACAACCTGTGCGAAGTGGTCGAAGATTTGGAATTGCCGTATCGTGTGATTGCTAATTCTACCGGTGATATGGGATTCAACAAAGTCAAAATGAACGATGTCGAGGCTTGGTTCCCATCGGAAAACGCGTACCGCGAATTGGGTTCATGTTCGTCGATTGGTCAGTTTCAGGCACGTCGTACAAACACGCGCTATCGTGAAAATGCAACCGGTGAAGTAAAATTTGTTGCGACATTAAACAATACCGGAATTGCCCTGCCCCGTGCTTTGGTTCCGGTAATTGAAAACCATCAAAATGCGGACGGTTCTGTGAACATTCCCAAGAAATTACAACCATTGATGGGCGGCCGCACAAAAATCGGCTTGTCGCGACGTAGCGCAGCGAAGACGGACGGAAAACACTAAAAGAAAAAATCACCCCAACGGGTGATTTTTTTATCTGGTACGAGAAAATACAGTTTTATACAATTTGCGTGCGACATACGGAATCATACCGCCCGTTCTCTGTATCGCATCACGTTTGAACAAACGCATTGCATCCACCGCCTCTTGCTTGGAATGATATTTGTATACCATTGCAAGGGCCGGCTTATCTAATTTATCATCACCATAACACAGATAATCATGCGCACAAATCATAATATCATATACGCATTGCGCAATTTTCTGGTCCAATGTGAACAAAGAATAAAACCTTGGAACATCAAAACTTAATTCTTTCATATTTGTATCAAAATCCTTGCCTGGCGCGCAGTATTCAAATGGATTTAATGCCACACTGTGCAAAAACACCACCGCAGTAAAACAAGACCTGTATTCTTCATTCAATTTCATTTGGTGCCAATCTATTTTCTTGGCCAAAGCATGATGCAACCGCAACAAACATTCCGAAACATCTTTACCAAAATCTTTCACAACAATATCCTTTTTATTCTTAGACGATTCCATTGCACACCAACCATACCCAAATTATACGAAATGTCAAATTTTATAAAAATTCACCACAATTTGTTGAAAACGCAAAAAAATATGATAAAATTTCCTGCTAAAAAAAGGGTTTTGTATATGAAAATTCGTAATATTGCGATTATCGCACACGTTGACCATGGAAAAACGACACTGGTTGATAATATGTTGAAACAGGCGGGAACCTTCCGTGAAAACGAACGCGTGGACGACCGCGTTATGGACAGTGGCGATATCGAACGCGAACGCGGAATTACTATTTCGGCTAAACCAACATCCGTCCTTTGGCATGATTATAAAATAAATATTGTGGATACGCCGGGCCACGCGGACTTTGGCGGCGAAGTCGAACGCATTTTGTCTATGGTTGATGGTGTAGTATTATTGGTGGACAGTGCCGAAGGCCCCCTGCCCCAGACCAAATTTGTGCTGTCCAAGGCATTGAAATTGGGTCTGCGACCAATTGTGTGCATAAACAAAGTTGACCGCGGCGACGCCCGTCCAGACGAAGTTTTAAGTGAAACTTTTGATTTGTTCGACAAATTGGGTGCGGATGACGCGCAATTGGATTTTCCATACCTGTACGCGTGTGGGCGCGATGGTTGGGCGGTGCGCGACCTGAACGATGAACGCCGCGATTTAACCCCGCTGTTTCAATTGATTGTTGACCACGTACCGGCACCCGATTGTAACGGTGCACGTTGTCAATTGGATGCACCGTTCACAATGTTGGCAACAACCCTGGAATCAGACCCCTATGTCGGGCGCATTTTGACCGGTAAAATTGAATCGGGAAGTGTGCGTGTTGGTCAAACCGTTAAAGCAATAAATATGAAAGGCGAATTTGTTGAAAACGCCAAAATCACAAAAATCATTGAACACCGTGGTATTGAAAAAATCTCACGCGAATCGGCGTCCGCCGGTGATATTGTCGTTGTTGCCGGGTTTACACGGGCAACCGTGGCGGACACATTATGCGCGCCAGAAGTCACCAAACCAATTCCGGCAATGCCGATTGACCCACCAACCCTTACCATGACTTTCTTTGTAAATACTTCGCCACTTGCGGGACAAAGCGGTAAAAAATTAACATCGCGCATGATTGGCGAACGTTTATTCAAAGAAGCCGAAACAAACATTGCATTAAAGGTGACACAAAGCGAAAACAAAGAATCATTTGAAGTATCGGGGCGCGGCGAATTACAATTGGGAATCTTGATTGAAACAATGCGCCGCGAAGGATTCGAACTTTCTGTATCGCGTCCGCGCGTTGTTATGCACACCGGCGAAAACGGCGAAATGTTGGAACCAATCGAAGAAGTCGTGGTTGATGTTGATGACGAATTCAGTGGTGTTGTTATTGAAAAAATGACCAAGCGCAAGGCGACAATTACCGAAATGAAGGCGTCCGGTGGCGGAAAAACACGTATAGTATTTTCGGCCCCATCACGCGGGTTGATTGGGTATCTGTCTGAATTTCGTACCGATACACGTGGCACCGGAATTATGAATCGCGTATTTGATAAATACGATACATATCGCGGCCCAATTTCGCAATATCGTCCGGGTGTTTTGGTTTCTATGGAAAAAGGTTTAACCGCAACCTATGCTTTGCACAATCTGGAACCACGTGGCATCTTATTTGTTGGTCCACAAACCGAAGTCTATTCCGGAATGATTATTGGTGAACACAGCAAAGAAAATGATTTAGAGGTTAACCCGGTCAAAGGTAAAGAATTGACCAATGTTCGCAGTGTGACCGCCGATGAAAAACTGTTCTTGGCACCACCGCGGAAAATGTCTTTGGAAGAAGCATTATCGTATATCCAAGACGATGAATTGGTCGAAGTCACCCCGGCAACAATTCGTTTGCGCAAAAAAGAATTGGACAGTGGCAAACGCAAAAAACTTGCCCGTGGCAAAGACGAGATATAAAAAAATGCCGGTGCAAAACCGGTGTTTTTTTTAGTACAGTTACCCTATTGCAAAAATTATAAAAATTTGCTCTACTATAAATATGTTAAAACGTTTATTTATCTTCGCCGGTTATGACGCCAATGGTATAATTGACGATGCATTACTGTATTATTTGGCCCAATTAAATAAATTCGGCGACATAGTTTTATATATGGATTGCGATGCAAAAAAAACCGAAATAAACAAAACAAAAAAATACTGTTTGTATGCGGTGGCCACACGCCACGGGGAATATGATTTTGGTTCATATAAACGCGCGTACATTTGGGCACGTGATAATAATATACTGAACAAATACGACTTGGTATATATCGTCAATGATTCTGTATTTGGTCCAATGTTTAATATGTCAAACTTAATAAAAAAATTGGATTCAATGCCCACAGATGCGTCCGGCGTGGCGGTATCAAAACATAAAACGCACGCATTTATGGAATCTTGGTTTGTGCGATTAAATAAAAATATATTCACATCCAATTGGTTTGATGAATTTATATCATCCATCACCACACAACCAACAAAAAACAGAGTATCGGTAAAATACGAACACGGACTAAGCCGGTTGATTAGTGAACACAAATGTTTTTGGGGCGGAATCTATGTTCACCACGGACGATTTACTTATAACAATCCAAAAAGGTTGTTCAAAAACGGTTGTCCTTTTATTAAGAAAGCGTGTTTTACACGTCACTATGGTGCATTGGGCAATGAAATAAAATATATACTTGCACATTCCAACAAAAACGCGGCAACCGCGATTATGAATACCGCAAACCGTGTCTATGGCGCGGATTATATGAATTGGTTTCTTACCATAAATCCGTTCAAAATAATTTGGCGCAGATTAAAATACGCAACACGTAAAACTATGGATAAAATAAAATGACAAAAAAAATTGCCGCGATTACAATGGCGCGAAATGATGAATTTTTTCTTTCCCGTTGGGTTAAATATTACGGTCACGAATTGGGTCAAAAAAATCTTTATATTATATTGGATGGCACAGATCAAACCCCGCCCAAAAACGCAAAAGGGGCAAACATCATAAAAATGCCACATACAGATATGAACCGTGCCGCCGGCGATAAATACAGAATTGGCCAGGTATCAGATTTAGCCGCAAAACTTTTCAAAAAATATGATATTGTTATTGGTTGTGATTGCGATGAATTTTTGATTGTGGATCCCAAAACAAAAAAATCTTTGTCGCAATACCTTGCAGAATCCAAATATCGCACCACCGTATCTGGGTTGGGATTGGACATCGGGCAAGATATAAATCATGAAAAAAAATTAGACCAGAAAAAACCGATGTTGGCGCAACGGGGGCGCGCCCTGCTTTCCACACGCTATACAAAACCGGTTGTTCTGTTCCGTCCTGCACGCTGGGGCAGCGGTTTTCACAGTGTACACGGTGCAAACTTTCATATAGATAAAAATCTGTATCTGTTGCATTTTGGTGCGGTCGATATGGAAATGTTGTTAACCAAGGCAATTAAACGTGGTCCTGATTGGGTGAATCACCTGCGCCGTCGCGGAAATGGAACAATTAATTTGGTCACAAAAAAATGCGCACACGGTGAAATATATATAAAAATTGCCCGCGGGATTCAGCGCATATTTCGCCCAATATATGCATTAGATAAACCCGGAATGTTGGGTATAAAATGGGTTGTAAAAATCCCATCGCGTTTCAAGAAAACCGGCGTATAGATAAAAATTACATTCCTATAAAATCCAAAATTTCACGACGCAATTTTCGCGATTTGTTATTTGGCGGGAAATCAAATACACCCATTTTGCAAAGTTTGGCAAATTTATCACGTACCACCCCAAAATCCAAAGATTCATTCAAAGAATCTATTTGGCGAAACGCGTATTCTATAAAGAACCACAAAAATTTCCTATTCCACATTTGGAATTGATGTTGATTCGCATTATCGTGATATAATGCAAACGCATGCTCGATACCTGCACACAAACTGGTTATGGTTTGCAATCTGTTCGCGGAAGATTCTGGATTATCAAAATTCGGTTGATAATAATACAGTGGCAAATTCAAAATCGTTGCACGCGGATTCTTTAACATTACGGCACTCCACCACGGAAAATCTTCAAACAAAATACCTTTGATAAAATGTATATCTGCAATCAACGAACGCCGATATAAATGTTTCCATACTTGGCAACCTTGAACCAACCATTGACGATTCATATTAAATATATTCCCAGATTTTTCGGTGGCATATTTGAATATATCATTTGTTATCAAACTGCAAACACATTCGGGGCCATATCTATGATTAAACCCAAAAGGAACGACCTTGTCTGTTTTCATCCCAAAAAAATGACGCAACCGCAAACGGAACATATACATATTGTCATACGTATATGTAACAATATCTGTATCATCACGCCGCGCCATATAATATGTCATTTCCATAGTCTGGGGGTGAATAAAATCATCACTGTCCAAAAACATAACATATTCACCGGTGGCGTGCCGCAACCCTATATTACGCGCATCTGATAATCCGCCATTTGTTTGATGAATAACCACGAATCTTTTATCACGTCGGGCATACTCTTCGGCTATGGCACCGGAACTATCAGGACTGCCGTCATTTATACAAATTGCCTGCCAATCGGTAAAAGTTTGATTTAATACGCTATCCAAACATCTGCGCAGGTATTTTTCAACACCATACATCGGTATGATAATAGATATTGCTTGCATAAAAAAAATCCCTCTTGGTTTAAAATTTCCTCAAAATTTTGCGCCAATAATGTAACTCCGCACAAATGCGTCAAAATCTCTTTTGATTAAATTCCTTTTTATTTGGTAATGCTCTCTATGGGGATTATATCACAAAATTCAACTGAACGCTAGTCACCAATATATGCATAAATTTTATTACGCAATTCAAAAAATTCACTTGGCACATTATCAAAAACGCCGGCAGATTTTAATTCTTTTAACATATCGCGTGCCTGGGATTTTTCATCGTTTGTTTTCAAATATTCCGTTTTATGAAATGCCCAATATACAAAACGCCACAAGAAATTCTCGGTCCACCGTTTCATTTGATATGCATTTGCATTATCACGATAAAGCCCATATGCATTAAAAATTCCTGCACACAGCGATTGCATTATTTTTAACTGTTTCGCCGATAAAACGATTCCGCCAAAATTTGGTATGTAATAATACAATGGCAAATTTATAATTGTCACACGTGGATTTTTCAACATCACGGCACTCCACCACGGAAAATCTTCGAACAAAATACCTTTGATAAATGGTGTATCCGCAATCAAAGAACGCCGATACATATTTTTCCAAACCTGGCAATGTTTAATTAACCAACGGCGATTTTTATTTCCAAAATTATGTGCACTTTCTGTCGCATACATAAAAATATCGTCCGTCACACGTGATTTTATTTTTTTCAAATTATATCTTTTGCGTACACCCCACGGCACAACGTTGTCTGTATTCATCCCCAAGAAATGACGCACCATTAACCGTGGACGATAAATACGGTCATATGTGAACGCAACAATATCTGTATTATCACGATGCGCCATAAAATATGAAATTTCCATCGTTTGTGAATGAATAAAATCATCACTGTCCAAAAACATAATATATTCACCGGTGGCATATTTCATTCCCGTATTGCGCGCATCCGAAAGACCGCCGTTTTTTTGGTGAACAACAACAAACCGTGAATCGCGCGCCGCATATTCTTCTGCGATTTCACCTGATTTATCAGGCGAACCATCATCAACACATATTGCCTGCCAATCGGTAAAAGTTTGATTTAATACACTGTCCAAACACCTGCGCAGGTATTTTTCAACCGCGTACATCGGGATAATTACTGATACTTTTGGCATTTATATTCCCTCTACATTTTATTTACCATTTCGTCGGCAAATGTTCCGGGTTCTATTTTCTTGACCCACGGACTGTTATAGGTGGTCTTTTGAAAAAACGCGCCAGATGTCACTTCATCAAATGTTTTTTTATCAAAGGGCTTACGACCATATCGCCACCACAGTGCATGCGTCGGGTCTTGATCAATATGCGGCATTTCGGCAAAATATTTTTTGGCACGCGGGTCATTTTGAACCAACGTTTTGAATAACAATTGATGCATAAAGTAATCAAAACTATGGTTTTCATGCATCCAATAATCCAATATCATCGCCCGCCACGCGTCCAACAGATATGCACCCTTGCGCGCGCGTATGAAACAATTTTGCATAAAACTGTACGGGCTGCCAACCTTTTGCCCGGCCATATACACAAAAAAGTCTTGTTCAATAATCCAATCTGGAATCGGCGCGGTTGCAAAACCGGTTGAATCCAACCAGAAACCGCCATGTTCATACAACAATTCGACACGACAAATATCCGCAAAATGCGCATGCGCGATTTTTCCACGTTTATACTTTTCAACAATCTCTTGAGGCAATGTGATATAGTCAAACACAGAATTTATATCCAAAACAACCAATTCTTGTTTGCAATTCCGGCGAATACTGCGGAAACACGCCTTGACCAAATCGGGCGCATTCTCTTCACCCTGAAGCCAAAGTGTAAAAATCTTTTCTTTTTTATCATTTTTTACCACTTTGCGTTCAGGAATCGCGGCGGCGGCCGGAAGGTATCTTTTGAAATATTTGGGTATGGCGGTTTCCAGAATTGCGCACCGAACCGCACGACGCTTCTTACGATCACGCCAAAACCAATTCAATATATGCGCCCGCAACACAATATCAAGTAATGCAAAAGTCCTGGCCAAACCCATTTATACCCCCTTGGTTAAATTATTCGTCCATAACCGAATCGGCATCATCATCGGCCGGCCCAGTTGTCATTTCTTCGGCAATTCCGTTCGCGCGGGCCATAATTTTATCCAACAATTCTTTTTGCGCATCGGGATGGTCTTTCAACCATTGACGTGCATTCGCCTCGCCTTGGCCAATTCGTTCATTGTTATACGAATAAAAACTGCCCGCTTTGTCGATAAAGTCATATTTCACACCCATATCCAAAATCTCGCTTATGCGGGAAATGCCTTCGCCATACATAATTTTGAAATCGACCGTCCGGAATGGTGGTGCAACCTTGTTTTTAACAACCTTGACCCGGGTTTCATTACCGATAACGTTTTCTTTATCTTTGATGGCACCTGTGCGGCGAATATCCAAACGAACAGACGCATAGAATTTTAATGCATTACCACCACTGGTCGTTTCCGGATTACCAAACATAACACCGATTTTCATACGAATCTGGTTAATAAATATCAACAAAGTATTGCTGCGCGAAACACTGCCCGCCAATTTTTTCAACGATTGACTCATCAACCTTGCGGTTGTACCAACAAAACTGTCGCCGATATTACCTTCTAATTCGGCCTTGGGCACCAATGCCGCAACTGAATCAATAACAACAACATCAACCGCGCCCGATTTAATAAGCGTATCGGCAATTTCCAACGCCTGTTCACCCGAATCGGGTTGCGATATAATCAGGTTTGCAACATCAACCCCCAGTTTTTTTGCATAACTTGGGTCCAATGCATTTTCCGCATCAATGTATGCACATGTTCCACCTTTCTTTTGCGCTTCGGCCACCGCGTGCAATGCCAGTGTTGTTTTACCACTGCTTTCGGGACCATATATTTCAACGATGCGTCCACGTGGATAACCGCCGATACCCAACGCGATATCCAACCCCAAAGAACCGGACGATATCGCTTCGATATTCTGTTGCGAACCATCGCCCATTTTCATAATCGCTTCTTTACCGAATTGTTTTTGAATTTGTGCCAGTGCAGATTCCAATGCTGGATTTTTTGTCGCTGTAGCTACTTCTTTCTTTGCCATAAATAAACCCCTTTCTTATCACCAGGGATGATACAAGGAAAAAAGCCCGTGTGCAATCACTTTTTCGCCATTAAAACGCCCACCGACAACACCCCAACGGCAAAGGTCACCAACCATACCGCAGATGTTGCACCAAATATGGTTATGCACGCCGCACCAACAACCGGCGCGATAACATTCGGGAAATTCGCACTGGTGCGGAAAACCCCATAAAACTTGGATTGCTGGCTTTTCGGGGTATTATCAAAGAACAACAAATCGTGCACTGGTTCCATCAGTGCGCCCGAAATCTGCCAAAGGACAAATATCGCCAACACCGGGAAACCTGTGGCAACCGTCGCCCACGCCGAAAACGCTGCAAATGAACCGAAACCCAAAACCAACCATATTTTTTTACCGAATCGCCGAACCAGGCGCGCCATTACATCCGACAATAATAAATACGGAATAATCCCCAATGTCAAAACCAAACCGAGTGTATCTTTGGAAAAACCATTCTCTATTACAACAATGGGCACGTACAGATAGCGCATAGCCCGCAAAGAATAGAAACCAAAATTCACGGCATATGCACGTAACATCCCTGGCGTCTTGAAAAACGCCACCGCATTTCGGGCCAGTGCACGCACAGTCCTGCGCGGATTTACCGGTTTTATCTGCTTGTCTTCCTGGCTAAGTCGTAAATACTTAAAGAATAACCAAGCCGCCATATAAATCGCCGAAGACAAAAAGAATGCTGCCCTGTTTCCAAAACGCGTTGCAACCGCGACCGCCAACATTGGCGCCAACAATGCCCCAACGTTAACCCATAAATGGTAACGCGCATTTAACTTTGCCATACCGGCATCACCGGAAAAATCCGACATAAACAGCGGTATCAACATGGCGGTTAACGTTATTGCAAAACCACTGGTATAATCTAAAACAATGAATGTTCGTGGCAACACGGAAAAACCCATCATTGCATAACACATCACCAACATCAGCAACGCAAAATAAAACACCTTAACCTTCGAAAAAAGTCGAAATATCTCTTTGGCGAACAACCCAACAATTACGCAAAACACAGAATAAATCGCAACATAGATACCGACAATTGCGGAACTTTTGAATATTTCCAATATAACCAAAGAATACACCGCATTATAAATACCATCAGCAAACCCAGTAAAAATCCCCAGGTTTGCAAAAGAAAAACCGTTCACCGAACCACGCCCAGAAATATATTTATCTTTGGCCATATACTCTCTCCATAAAACATCATCTGTAATGATATCACAAAAACACCCGAATCGCAAAATCCAACAAAAAAACGCACCAATTGGTGCGTTCGAAATGACCAAACTTTAATTTAGGCCTTTTGCTGTTGACGCTTTTCATACATATCTGCAAAATCAACCTGTTGCATTGCAAACGGCGGGAACCCGGATTCTGCGGTCAATCTTGTTACCAATGCACGAACAGATGGGAACAACAATGTCGGCACATCAATCAATAGTGTGCGTTTTTTCGCCTCTTCATCTTTTTCTTCTTCCATTTGGACCAAACCAGTATATGTGGCCTCAATCAAAAAGATGGATTTAGAATCCGCCTTTAATTTTGAATGAATTTTTGTAATCAAATCAACCATAAACAGGTTCTTTTCCGAACCTTTGACCTGCATATCGATGTTTATTTCCAATTCCGCCTGGCCATTGTCCTGCTTAAAGAATAAATCTGGAACATTTGGGCTTTCGAAAGAAATGTCTTTCAAGAATTGAGATATAATATTGAACTTTGCCATTGCGATTGCTCCTTTTTTTATGACTCGTTTTATGATAATATAGCATCAAAGGGAAATTTTACAAGTGGGAGAGCAAATAAAATGAAATTTGACATTTTTAAGTGGGTTTTCCGCGGCACAGTGTTTGGTTTATGCGGTCTTTTTTTAGCGTCATGCGACCTTTCGACCCCGACACACAGCGGTGACGATTCGGTTGTTCCGCACGAAAATCTTAAAAAAGTATCTTATGCCGAACTGCCAGATTGGGACAAAGATGATGTTCGATATGCGCTCCAAGCATTTCGTAATTCGTGCAAGGCGAAAATTCAGTACAAGGGTCGCGTAGTCCCGGACAAAGCATTATTCGAAGAAAAATGCAATATGTTACCCAGTGCCAGTGCCGACACCGCAACGGTTCGCGCATGGTTTGAATCAAATTTCCAACCGTACAAAGTATATAATGATAATGGCACATCCAAGGGCACCTATACGGGGTACTATTCGCCGGTAATTCCGGGTTGCCGCACAAAAACCGCGGAATGCAACGAACCATTGATGGGTATTCCAACCGACGGCCGCAATTACAAAGGCGTGCCGAAAAAGCAAATTGTTGAAAATAAAATCGGTCGCGTCCTTTATTGGGCAAATATCGTTGATGTCCAAAACATTCAAATCCAAGGCAGTGGTATGTTAAAACTGGCCGATGGAACGATGGTAAAGTTGAACTTTGCCGCTGTGAACGATATGCCGTTCAAATCCATTGGCGAACAATTGCGCAACCGCGGCATCAAACCCGCGGGCGGATATTCTGCGGACGCTGTTTGGACACACTTAAAGAAAAATCCAAAACTTGCCAAAGAGGTTATTTATAACAATCCACGTTATGTGTATTTCTATGAATCGGTTCCGCCGGATGTAATTGGAAAACTTGGCACGCCGCTTTCAAAAATACGCAGTATCGCAATGGACGATTCGCTGTATACGTTGGGATTGCCCGTATACATCGATACGAACCTGTCCAACGGACAAAAATTTAGACGCCTTATGATTGCCCAAGACACCGGCAGTGCGATACGCGGTTTCGTCCGCGCCGACATATTCTTTGGCAAAGGTGACGAAGCGTATCAATATGCCCATGGCCAACATGCCCAGGGTGAAATGTATATTCTAATGCCGAAAGAATACAGTTATGTCAAACCCAAAAAATAAAGATTTTTCCAAACGCACAGAACGCCCCCAGAGCATTGCGGGCGCATTGGGTGGGCTGTTCAAAATATTCGGTGTGCGCGCATCTGATGCGGATTTGGTCGCCCGTTGGCCGGAAATAATTGGACCCGAGATATCAAATATGGCCGACATTTGCGCGGTGAAAAAGACGCGCACCGGCGAATACAATATTGTATTGCGGCCACGGAATCCGGCGTATACACTAAAATTGTCCTATATGACGGACGAAATAAAAAAACAAATAAACAAATACTTTGGCGCGGACTGTGTCGGTAAAATAACTTTCAGGAAGTGACACCATGACACGAATTCTGGGCATTGACCCGGGGCTTTTACATACCGGTTGGTCGATTATCGAATCGGTCGGCAACACGCGAAAATATATCGCCAGTGGTGTTATTTTACCAAAAAAGACCGGGAAATTAGCCGAACGTTTGGCAATCATTTTTAATGAAGTTTCAAAAATTTGCGAATCGTTTTCCCCGGATGAAGCCAGTATGGAAATAACATTCGTGAACAAAAACCCAACAACAACATTGATATTGGGACACGCGCGCGCGGCGGCAATGGTTGCGATTTCCACGCACAATATTCCAATATTTGAATACGAACCAAATAAAATAAAAAAGATTTTAACCGGCGCGGGTCATGCCGACAAAACCGCGGTCGATAAAATGGTAAGAATTTTATTGCCGGCGGCCAACCCCAAAACACCGGACGAAAGCGATGCCATCGCAATCGCCCTGGCCCACGCAAACACCACCCAATTTGATAAATTTATAAAATAAAAACGGGCGCGTTTGCGCCCGTCACTAACACTAGCCATTATGCTGCGGCGGTAAATACCTTTTGCACATCGTCATTGGCATCCAATGCATCAACCAATTTTTCTAATTTGGCGTATGTTTCGTCATCCAATTCCATTGGCATATTTGGAACCCAGGTCAGTTCCGCATTTTCCGGTTCACCCAACACATCGGCAATTTTCTTTTGAACATTCATAAAATCGTCCGGTTTGGTTGTAATAATGAAACCTTCTTCGGTTGTTTCCAGGTTATCTGCATCCGCATCCATAATAATTTCCATCATTTCATCTTCGGTCTTGCCAATTGACGCCGGATAGAAAATTTGACCTGCACGTGTGAACATAAACACAACGCTGCCCTCTTCACCCATATTACCGCCGTTTTTGGCAAATATATTACGAACATCTGGCACTGTGCGCCGCGGATTGTCGGTCAACGCCTCGACAATAACGGGCACGGCACCGGGGCCATAGCCTTCGTACCGGACGGCCACATAACTTTCGGTATTTGAACCCGACGCTTTATCAATTGCGCGTTTGATATTATCGTTCGGCATAGAATTCTTGCGTGCCTGCAAAATTGCCAAACGAAGGCGCGGATTATTATCGGGGTTTTTATCGCCAAGCTTGGCCGCCATAGTAATTTCACGCGCCAGTTTTGTGAACAAACCACTGCGCGCCGCATCCGCCAGTCCCTTTTTGTGCTGGATATTATGCCATTTGCTGTGTCCACTCATAATTTGACCTTTTGATTTAATTAAATTAAAATTACCGCAAAAGGATAGCAAATGATTGGAAAATTGCAAGGCATTGTTGATTATATTGCACCTGACCACATAATTTTGATGAACTCTGGCGTCGGGTACAAGGTTTATACACCGGAAACATTGACATTGGGCACAAATGTCACGCTGTGGATTGAAACGGTTGTTCGCGAAGATTCGATTCGTTTGTTTGGGTTTTCTACACTCGCCGGACAAAATTTGTTCAATATGTTGACGGGTGTATCCGGTGTCGGTCCAAAGGTTGCAATGGCAATAATGGGAACGATCAAGACCGATACACTCTTGACCGCAATCGCAACGGGCGATGCCAAAACAATCGCAACCGCCCCGGGTGTCGGCAAAAAGGTCGCGGAAAAAATCATTGTCGAATTAAAGTCTAAAATTGGCGGCGCATCAATATCAATGGATTTTGCCGGGGATGGTGCATTGCCCGATTTGCTGTCCGCTATGGAATCATTGGGGTACAGACGAATGGACATTGTCGATATAGCCCAAAAATTGGTATCAAAAAATCCGGGAATCGATGTTGCAAAACTGGTCCCGATGGCATTAAAAGAAATAAGCGGAAATAAATAATGAACAATAACGATACAATTTTTGCACTGTCCAGTGGACACGGAAAATCCGGTGTCGCGGTGATTCGTATATCGGGCGATTCGCTTGCGAATTTTGCAGAAAAAATTACTGGCCGTACGCCAGTACCACGGCATGCATATTTTACAAACCTGCGCGATGATGCGGGCGAAATCATTGACCAATGCGTAGTCATATACTTTGCCGCACCACACAGTTTTACCGGCACCGACATTATTGAAATACACAGCCACGGCGCACCGGCGGTTATAAATAAAATTTTCGAATTTTTGCGCGGGCATAATATGCGAATCGCAACCCCCGGTGAATTTTCACGGCGCGCGTTCTTTAACAATAAAATGGATTTGGCGGATGTTGACGGCCTGGCCGCACTGCTGGATGCAGAAACCGACAAACAACGCGCCGCCGCATTAAAATCTATGATGGGCGGCGATGGTGAAATTTATACAGATTGGCGCAGTCAAATGTTGGAAATTTCCGCATACGCCGCCGCAATGTTGGACTATGCGCCCGACGATTTACCGGCAAATATTTCCAACACAATTATGCAACGTATAAAACGGCTCTATACGGCGATTTCCGCCGCATTGGCAAAATATAAAACCGCACGCGCAATTCGCGGCGGCGTAAATATAGTTTTGGTCGGCGAAACAAATGTTGGCAAATCTTCATTGTTTAATCGAATCGTTGGCACGGCCCGCGCAATCGTTTCGGACACACCCGGCACCACGCGTGACGTGGTATCCGTAAATATGGATATCGATGGATTCTTGGTAAATTTGGCGGATACGGCGGGTTTGCGTGATACAACCGATTCGGTTGAACGAATCGGCATCGAACGCACTAACGCAGAAATCAAAAACGCGGATTTAATCCTGCACATTATAAACCCAAATGATACGGCGGTATCGGTTGTAAAAGATGAAATTTTGGTTGTAAATAAAAGCGACACAACCGAATCACGCGATATCAAAAATGCAATCTATGTTTCGGCAAAAACAGGCGAAGGCATGACAAAATTGATGCGTGCGATTACCACGCGTATAAATGAAATAACCGGAAATGGCGAATCGGTTTTAATGATAAACGCGCGTACACATGATTTGTTGGCGTGCGCGGCGACAGAGTTAAATAACGCATTGGAAAAATCAAACGGCGATTATGACATATTGGCGGAACATGTACGCTATGCCGCGGACGCCATTGGCAAAATACTGGGCACCATCGGTACCACGGAAATACTTGCCGCCGCATTTTCACAATTATGTTTGGGAAAGTAAAAAGCGGTTTAATTAAGCCAATCCGGCGACACATTCGCAAAAACCATAACTATTACAGTACCTAACAGTGCCATTTGGATTATTACTGCAATCCAACCAATCACAATCTTCCTGAGAACTGCAAGAACGTCCACCATAAACACCTGTATCTACTAATCTCCATAAAATACAATCGCCATTTTGGTATTGATAGCACGTTTTTGTCGTAACAGTTGTGGTCGGTAAATAGGTAGCTTCACTTAATAAATCCAGCGTTACCAAATTATTATTGTCACAATTGTCATCACCGTACAATTCCGAATCACAAATCCACCTTTCACCGATTGTACCATTACCATCTTCGGTATATGTGACAACGGATACACCGGGTTCATCATAATTT
>JAFZUT010000014.1 GCA_017618175.1 Alphaproteobacteria bacterium | reverse complement strand
TAAAAACAGCCAAAAACACAAAGTTATTACATCAGGTTGCACTTGAATGGCCAAATCAAAATACACATAAAGAATTTAATGAAATCGCAAAAAATAAAATACAATATAAAAAATGGATGGATTTACATTTTTCGATTTGTGAACATCCTGATATGCTGTCTTTAAGTGCACATATAATGATTGTTATTCAAAAGAAAAAATAAGATTAGTTAATGCAAATTCGTTAGGTTTAGTTTGTTTTTCGTTTTATCAATCTCTTGTCCGATTTCCAACAATTCGGCTCGCGAATTGCACAGGCAGCACAACCAAAAATTCGAACGCCCATTTGGGCGTTGTAATTTTTGGTTTTGGTGTGATGGTTGAATCATTTGCAACGGATGTTGCAAAAGGTTCGACAATGAGTAGAGTTCACCGTAGCCGGGGCGATATAATTTAATCTTCATCGTCTTCAAGATAAGATTTTTTTGATGAACTTTGATTTGTTGAATTTGCACCCAGATGAAGCAAAATCCCCGCAAACCCCAAAGCACATATCATACACAGCATCATTGTGACGTTTAATATCGTTAGATTTTCCATATCGATAATATTTCCAATGCCGAAAAATCCGGCAGCAATACCCAACATATACAACAACACCCCCAAAAAATAAGTCATTTTATAGCCTCCTATTATAATGTGAATTGTATCCTAGAAACGCATTCAAAACAATGAAAATATTTTTTTGCATAATTTTGAAATATGTCCTAGGATTATATTCCAGAGAGAATGTTTCGGGGGTATATCTATGTTGCATTTGTTATCAAATATTGTTTGTGCGTTTATACCGAACAAGGCGTGCCGCGATAAAGTTCGGGTTATGATACGTCAACCGCGCCGGGTGCGTGAATATGTGCGTTTTGCGTGCACATTCGGTCCAAATAAAAAACAATGCAATGTTAAAACACGTGTTGGGTATGGATGCTCGAATTTCATAGTAATTTTAGAGGACAAGTATGTGTTTAAATTCCCACTGCGTGGTGATGGGCGTGACGTGTCTGTGCGCGAAAAACGCATAACGGACCAGATTAGAAAAATATCGCCGATAAAAATTCCACGGATGGAATTGTGGCAATGTAAAAATGTTGTGGTGCGTAAATATGAATTCGCACGTGGGGCGTTGTTGACCGAGATTGAACCAAAGATAATTGAAAAACATAGAAATCACATCGCAAAACAAATCGCGCAGTTTTTATATGTTATTGGGAAATCGAACCCGGCCGAAATACGCGATTTGAAACCGCACGCAAATGACCGGGCCGGATTTCTGTACGGTTGGAATCACGGCGATATTTGGCAGAATTTTATATTAAACCCAAAAACGTTCGATATAACTTTCTTTATAGATTGGGAAGCCGCGTATTTCGGTTCGTTTGAACCCATGTTGCGGGCGGCATCGCATCATTGGGACAAATTTGGGTATCGCGGAATTATTGTTGATGTTATGGCGGAATATACAAAACTTTATTTTCAATCGGGGGTGAAACATAAATGAAAAAATTTTTGATAAATGTTTTATGTGCTTTTGTTCCCGGTCGGCATAATCGTGGGGGGATAAGGGTGCGATTAAACCACCCGATTCGTAAATGGACGCGTTTTGCAAAGTCTTTTAGCACCCAAAAACATCCGCGCGTAAAATATACATATGGATATCGGTGCGTAAATTTTGTTGTAAATGTTGATGATAAATATGTGTTTAAGTTTCCTCTGGCCGGTGATGGTAAAAAAATCGCAATTCGTGAAAAAAGAATCACCGATGCATTGCGCCCGATTTCGCCGATAAAGATTCCTGATATGGATATATTAGATTATAACGGTATGGCGGTGCGCAGGTATGAATGTGTGAATGGCGTTGGGTTTCATTCGTTGGGTCGGAAAACCCAGGACGCAATTGCCGATAAAGTTGCACGGCAATTGGCACAATTTTTGTATGTTGTGGGAAAATACGACCCGGTTAATATTCGTGATTTGAAGAGTAAAAAGACCGAACGTCCGTCAATTATGCACGGTTGGAATCAAAACGATTTGTGGGATAATTTTATTATGAATCCAAAAACTTTTGATATTATTGCGGCCATAGATTGGGAAGAGGCCGGGTTTAATGATTTCTATGCTTGCTTTACGCACGGAACAAAAAATCGTCGGGCCAAGGATGCATTGCTGCGGGAATATTTGAAATTGTATATGAATAATTAAAGATTTTATTCCCATTGGTGCCGTGGCAAAATTATATTATGTAAAAGGTTGTGTTTATAATAAAAAAGGTGTATTATATAATTTATAAAAGAGAGGAGAATGAACATGCAAAAAAAATTCAATAGTATTTTGTTTGGTATTTCCGTATTACCCGCGTTGTTGATTATGCCGGCGATGGCCGAAGATCCGAACACGACTGATACCGTCTTTGTGTTGGGTGACATTGTTTTAACAGACCAACATGTCGCAAATGGTGAAGCCGCATTCGCGGGGCGCCGTATGGACAATTGGGTGGATGGAAAATATCAAAATGTGTTCCCAAAATATAATATGGTTGCGCGTTCATTCGATATGTCCAACAGCGATACATACGTTGGACCGGTGACATTGACTTTACGTGAATTGACAAATGAAGATAATTTGGCATTTAATTATCAGGTTAATGATACAGACATAAATTTAGTAGATTTGTATCCAGCCCTTACATGGAATGTTTCCGAAGAAGATGTTGTTGCGGTGGGTATTCCGCAACCGACGGCGGGAACGATTGCTATGTTCGCACACTTGGATGGTACGGACGCGGGTGCGCATGCGGCGGGTTCTTTGTTGTTCAAAAACACCAAGGCGACAATTGATGGTGCAACGATTGATGCAAATACAATATCGATTACCAACGGATCTGAACTGAATTTTGTAAAGCAGGATACAACACTGTTGAATACATCCGACCGATTCTTTACGGAAACAGACGATATTGATTCAACGGGTATTACTAACTTGAATGCAGATACAATAAATATTGCTGATTCTACTTTGTTTGTGGATACGGGCGCCTCGGTCGTGTTTAATGCAGGTGATATGGCAAACCTTGTCAATGTGACATCATCGGGTAATAAGGGTGTAATTGAAAATCTGGGTAATATGACAATATCGGGTTCTTCGTTTAGCCAAGGTTCTGTGACCGGCAACGGTGGTGCGATTTATAACAGTGGTGAAATGGAAATAAGTAATTCGTCTTTTTCTGGTAATGTCGCAACGGGCAATTCGGGGGCAATTGCGCAGAATGATGGAAATGCAAAGTTAACATTGAATAATGTGTCTTTTGATAACAATAGCGCGGATTGGGGTGGTGCGATTGTTGCGCGTGGCACGGTTGATATAACCGGTGGTTCTTTTACCGGTAATACGTCCAATGACGGCGGCGGCGCAATTTATTTGGCGACCTTGGCCAACAAAGGACATAAGCTATCCATAAACGGCACAACATTTACCAATAATTCCACCGCGGGGGTAGATGTTGATGGTGGCGGTGCGATTGGGTCTTTTTCTGATTTAACATTAAAAAATTCCACGTTTACCGGGAATCATGTTGATGGAACCGCGTCACATGGTGGTGGCGCATTGTTCTTGGGTTCGGTATCAACGAATGATATACAAAACGTGATGTTCACATCAAATACATCCGCGACGAACGGTGGCGCGATATCTATGCGTTATGTAGATGCCGGTGATAATGCGGATGCAACGCTGGATATAACCGGTTCGACGTTCTCTGGGAATAAGGCCTTGGATGGTTTGGGTGGTGCAATTTATAACACATTCCATAACGACAAGAATGATGATGGTTATGCATATGTTGCAAGTTCCACATTTGACGGAAATTCTGCATCAAATGGTGGCGCGATTTATAACGAGACGTCTGGTACGACGGATACGGTTGGTGGTGTCTTGTTGGTCAAGGATTCAACATTTACATCCAATACCACAACGGGGGAAGGCGGCGCAATATATAATGCCGGAATATTGACATTGGATGGCACGAACACGTTCAGTGGTAATATCGCGGCGGGTGCGGCGAACGATATTTATAACCTTGGTGAATTGACGTTTGCCGAAAATTCCACAACAACAATGGATGGTGGTATTACGGGTGATGGTACATTGACGGTTGGGACAGGTGCAATGTTGAACCTTGGAACCGCATCAATTGTTCAATCGGGATTGATATTGGATGGAACGTTAAATGCGACATTGAAAAATGCAGACGAATTTGCGTTCTTTGATATTTCCGATTCGTTTGATGGCACCACGGGAACACTGAATTTTGATTTGCGCGCGGCGGGCGAATACAATGTATTCCGTGGCAAAATCTTTGATAATGAACGTGTCGTTGTGTCGTCCAGTGTGTTTGACTATGAATGGAATGATACTTTCGATACAATTACCGCGACGATGAAATCGGTTGAAGATATTGCCGATGAAAATGGAATTAGTAATGAAGCCGCAACGACCGTTGCGAATTTGGTGAATTCTTCGTCTGATAAATTGAATGATTTGGCGGATGCAATTCAAGACAAATTGGCATCGGGTGATGCGGATGCGGCGGCGGCGGTTGAACACGCACATGCGGCGATTCATCCAGAAACTGAATCCGTGGTGCAAACGGTTGCAATGTCCGTGCAAAACACCGTTGCAAATTTGGCGGCGGGTCGTTTGGTGGCACTGAACATCGGGCGTAATGGCGGTGATGCAGATGTGACTGGTGGTGGCATTTGGGCCCAGGGCGTTTATAACAAATCTAAACAGAATGGTGCGTTCAACGGTTATACCCGTGGCGTTGCCGGTGGTGCAGATATGACACTGAACCGTGTATTGACTTTGGGTGCCGGTTATTCATATGCACATTCCGACATTTCCGGAACCGCGCGTGATACCGAGGTCGACAGTTCAACCATATTTGCATACGGTCAATATAAACCGACCGATTGGTTTATGCATGCGATGGCGCACTATACTATGTCGGATTACAGCGAACACGCGGTTGCGTTGGGAACGGATGTCGATGCAAGTTATGATGTTCATTCCTATGGTGGTCAGGTTATGACCGGATATGACTTTGCGGGTGGCATTACCCCGGCGGTTGGCGTGCGTTATATGCATGTAAGTGCGGACGAATATAAAAATTCACTGGGTATTAAAAACAAATTGCAAGACAGTGATTATATGACTGCGATTTTGGAAACCAAGTGGACACACGGTTTCCGGGTCAACAGACAATTTATGATTCGTCCAGAATTGCGCTATGCGGTTAAATACGATTTTATGTCGGATGAACAGACCGCAACAATCGTATTGCCGGGTGTTGATTCATATGTGATGGATGGAACACGTCTGTCACGACTGGGCGCAGAATTTGGTGCCGGGTTGGGCATGAAGATAAACGGATTTGATTTATCGGTGAATTATGAAATCGAATTGCGTGAAGGATTCACATCGCAAACCGGCCGTGCAAGAATCAGAGTCGAGTTCTAGTGGTTAGTGTAAGTGGTTAGTTATGAAACGGCGCATTTTGCGCCGTTTTTTCGTTTTTAATAATTAATGTGAAGCAACTAATTTATGCGGCCTTTTTGATACCGGTTTTGATGTTGCGAACGTATTTACGCAGTTCGTCAATTGAAACCAATGTGCCGTCGCGCTTTTCGGCCGACCAATAATCCCAACCATTAAAACTTTGACAGTGTTGAATGCGTGCCGCCATAACGTGAATGGAACCTTTGCCATAAATACCGTGAACCAAATTCCCATCCGCAGAAATCATAACGCGGTCGCCACGCGGACCAACCAATGTTTGACCGACATACAGCAATCCACCTTCGATAAGTTCGCGGAATGCAACGCGGACCTCGTCACGTTTCGGTTTGGAAACTTCAATATTTGATAAATCAATTGGTATCACGTTCGCCACGCGTTCGCGTGCCGCGGTGACATAAGATTCTTCGCGGTCAATGCCGATAAATTGCCGACCCAATTCGCGCGCGGCGGCCGCCGTTGTCCCCGAACCAACAAACGGGTCCAGTATAATGTCGCCGGGTTTTGTTGATGCCAAAATTATGCGACGCAATAAATCCATTGGCTTTTGCGTGTTGTGCAAACTTTTCCCGTCTGCGCCCTTTAACCTTTCTTCGCCCAGGCATATATTCATATCCCAATTGGAACGCATTTGTTTGCCGCCGTTTAATTTCTTCATTGTTTCATAATTGAAAGTGTATTTTCCGGTCTTGGTTGGTGTTGCCCATATCAATGTCTCATGTGCGTTCGTGAAACGCGTGCCGCGGAAATTCGGCATAGGATTTGTTTTTACCCAAACAATATCATTCAAAATCCAAAATCCCAATTCCTGCATAATTGCGCCGACCGTGAAAATATTATGATACGAACCGATTGTCCACATCGCCCCATCGGGTTTCAAAGTGCGTTTGCATTCCGCCAACCATTCGCGTGAAAATTTGTTATATTCCGCCGGTGATTCAAACGCGTCCCAGTTATCACGTACGGCGCGTGCGGCGGTTTGATCTTCGGGTCGATAGAGAGTTTTTTGGCCCAATTGTAAATTATATGGTGGGTCTGCAAATACCGCATCAACGGAACCATCCGGAATTCCGCGCATAACCTGCAAGCAGTCACCAAGTAAAATTTGGTTCAGGTATTTGTCCACTTTTTCTCCCTCGTCATATAATTATACCACATTTGCGACCTAAAAAAAATTGGGTTGAACAAACAAATTAAAAAAAAGGTCTTGATTTTTTATAAAAATGCAATTTTTTGGGAATAAATTTGCTTTACACCGAACGATAAGATTGCTAAATTATTGCGTATGAGATGTCCATACTGTAATTATGCCGATAGTCGGGTTGCGGATTCGCGCCCAGACATGGAAAGCGGAACAATTCGCCGCCGGCGCGTGTGCAACCAATGCGGTGCAAAATTCACAACCGTGGAACGTGTACAAATGCGCGATTTGGTCGTGCGGAAAAACAGTGGTAAAACCGAGCCTTTTGACCGCGATAAATTGCGCCGCAGTATCAAATTGGCATGTCATAATCGCGAAGTTGGGGATGAGCAAATTGAACGTTTGGTCGCGTCTATTCAACGCCGGTTGGAAACCGAAGGTGCCGATGATATGGTGACCAGTAGCCAGATTGGTGAAATGGTTTCGGATTCACTGTTGAATTTGGACCCGATTGCATTTGTGCGCTTTGTTTCGGTGTATCGTAAGTTTTCAAAAATTTCTGACTTTAAAAAAATTATAGATACTATTCCGGAAATCACGGATGAAACGATTGTTTGCAAATTGCCAAAAACCACTTTGTTCTAAGGGGAATTTCAGGGGATGAGAAAAATATTAGTATTTGTTTTCGCGCTTTGTGTGTGCCGGGGGGCGTTGGCGGCACCAAGTATTGATGTTTTGTCTGATGCGGATGAAAGTTTGTATACCCAAATATTTATGTTGCAGGATGCAGAGAAAATTTCGACCGCCCAGAATTTGGAACGGCAATTGGCCGACCCAATTTTGAAAAACGAAGTTCTGTATCAAAGATATTTTTCAAAAACTTATCATACCAAAAGTGCCGAGGTTAAATCGTGGATGGACAAATACAACGATATGCCCGGCGCGACGCGTATGGAAAAATTATCCAAGTTGAAAAAGGTTTCGGTGAAATCTGCGCGCGTGCCGAATATGTTGACCGGGGGGCTGTCCATTGAAACGGCGCAATCTGAAACATGGACGGCCAAAGAATATTCCGGGGCGGCAAACAAAAGCATCACAAAATTCAAAAAGGCGATTCGCAGTGGCAGCACAAAAACCGCAAGAACCATCTTGGAAGATAAATCTTTCAAAAAGAAATTAACCGAATCTGATTATGGGCGCCTGGCCGGGCGATTGGCGTATGTTTATTACACAAACGGCGAATACGAATTGGCGAAGAAGTGGGGATTTGTGGCAAGTGATGCAGAATCTGAATACGGGTTGTGGTCCATGGGGCTGCTGTATTTCAAAGAAGAAAAATATAAAGAAAGTGAAAAATATTTTGGCCGCATTTTGAAATTGAAACAGATAAACAACGCCCGCAAGACCGAGGCCGCATTCTGGGCCGGGCGCGCGGCGTCTATGCGTGGTGATACGGAAAAAGCCAACGAATATTGGACGATTGCGGCGGCGCACCCGATGGCGTTCTATGGCGCGTTGGCGGCGACAATGATGGGAAACGTGCCGGAATATGAATTCTTTGAACAAGAATTTACCGAAGAAGATATTGATGAACTGCGTGGCGACCGGTATGGGAAAATTGCGCTGGCGCTGCTTCAGGTGAATCGCCGTGAACGCGCCGAAGAATATCTTAAATATATGATGACGGCGAAGGTCAGCGACAGAAGTTTGCATGCAATAAACGCAATTGCAACCGCGTTCGGTTTGTCGCGCGTGGCGATTTTGGCGTCTGGCGTGATACGCGACCGCGGTATTTTGGAAATTGATGATGACGTGATTTATTCTGCGCAATATCCATTGCCGGATTGGGAACCAATGGGCGGGTGGTCTATTGACCGGGCTTTATTGCTTGCAATTATTAAACAGGAAAGTGGTTTCCGCACCGGGGCTAAATCGGGTGCGGGTGCAAACGGTGTTATGCAGATTATGCCCGGAACGGCAAAACTGGTTGCGCGCGCGAACAAGGTTAAAATGTCCGACATAGATATGTCTAACCCGGAACACAATATGTTCTTGGGACAACAGTATATTGTTGATTTGCTGATGCATCAAAATATCAATAACAATATTATTAAAATGTTGGCGGCGTATAATGCAGGTATGGGTTCGGTTGTGAAGTTCGAGAAATCTTTTACCACAGACGACCCGTTGCTGTATATTGAAAGTTTCCCGGCGTATGAAACGCGCGGGTATATCAAACGTGTGATGGCGAATTTGTGGCTGTATCGTGCGCGCCTCTCGCAACCCTTGACGACCTTAAAGGCATTGGCGGATTCCGAATGGCCGTTGTATAACAGTGAAGATGAATACGTTCGCGTTGATGATATTCCGTATTCTATTTAGGCGGACAATATGGTTTCAATTGCAGATTTTTCTATTGAAAATGAGTGCGGTGTAAATTTAATTGCCGGTGTGGACGAGGCCGGTCGTGGTCCACTCTGTGGTCCGGTTGTTGCGGCGGCGGTGATTTTTCCAAATCGTGATATAGAAATTCCGGTGGTGATACGGGATTCAAAAAAAATGTCCCCACATCAACGCGCGGTGGCATACGATTGGATTACGCAAAATACAATTTGGGCGGTCGGGCAGTGCGGGCCAAAGGAAATTGATGAATTAAATATTCTGTGGGCGTCTATGCGTGCGATGGAACGCGCGGTTGAAAAACTTTCGCGCGCGCCGGAATTGTGTTTGATTGACGGTAATCGCGTGCCAAAGAATCTGCGGGGCCGGGCGGTTGTTCGCGGTGACGCAAAATCAATTTCCATTGCGGCGGCGTCCATTATTGCCAAAGAAACGCGAGATAAAATTATGCATGATTTGGCGGTGCGTTTTCCAATGTACGGGTGGGATAAAAATGCCGGATACCCCACCGCGGAACATTTATCGGCGATTGAAAAATATGGCGTGACGGAACATCATCGGCGGTCGTTCGGCCCGGTTAAAAATGCCCTGAATTCCAACAATAAAGATTGACATCTCGTGCGTTTGTGCTAGTTTATTTCTTGATGAATTTATCAAAAGGATAAAAAATGCCAAACAAATTTGTAATGATTCAAAGCTTTGCATATAATCGTTGTGCCGAAGGTTATAATGGTCGGCCAACACAAATAAATGTTGGGGCGGTGGCCGAAGAATGGCAAAAGAAATTTCTTGAAATGTTACGGAATTGCAAACCTGTGGACGGTAACAGATTTCATTGTGGATTTGAGGTATACTATGACGATGAAATCGCATTTGAAGTACGTCCAGATCGTATACATCCGGCGGTTGAGTGGAACCCTGGTTCATCTGGGAACAGGGCGGAAAAAGACGAAATTGTTATCGTAATGCGTACGGGAAAATTGGCAGAAACCGATTGCCCTGTGTCATATGGCCACGATTGTCCATTATGCATCGCATCCGGCAAATGTCCGGCACCATTTATACGGAAATATATCGGTAAAGTTTTCTTTCCCAAACAATATGGAAAACAGCACTAACACCCGATAAACATTGACTTTTTTGGGGATTTTTGATATAATTTACATGCCAAAATCAAAGGAGTTTGTTATGGCAGAAGAAAAGAAAAACGATATAGCTTTGGTCATCGGGGTATTTTTGGCGACGGCGTGTATTGTCAGTCCTGTTATATTTTACGAGATGCATAAAAAAGCGCAACGCGCGAATAAACAGGTTGAAGCATATGAAAAAACTCTGCCGGGGTATTTGGAACAGAAACAGGCGGTCGAACACTATCGCGATAGTTTAATGCACGGCAAAGTCCGGTAAAAAAACTGTCCTTTACACCGATTTTATGATATAATTCCCCTGTTGTCACAGGGGATTTTTATGTAAGAAATGATTGTGTTTGGATTTTAATGTAATATTATCTTACCAGATTTAATAAAAGGAAACGAGATGAAACTTCGCACTATTGATGGAATTGACTTGCGTGGAAAATATGTTTTGCTGCGCGATGATTTTAATGTGCAAATTGTTGATGGAAAAATTACCGAAGGATTCCGTATTGAACGCAGTATGCCAACAATAAATTTCCTGCGCGATGCGGGGGCGCGTGTTGCAATTTGCTCTCATCTGGGGCGACCAAAGGGAACGCGTGATATGAAGTATTCTTTGCGCGGGGTTGCCGAATATATGAAATTGCCGTTGATAGATGATTGTTTGGATAAATCTTTTATGGCGAATATGCGCGATGGCGATGTTGTGATTTTGGAAAATGTTCGGTTTTACCCCGGCGAAGAAGAAAACAATGTCGATTTCGCACGCGATTTGGCGACGGGTTTTGATTTGTTCGTGAACGATGCGTTCGCCGTATCGCATCGTGCACATGCCAGTACCGTTGGTGTGACCGCGTTCTTGCCGTCCTATGCGGGATTGTTGTTGCAAAGTGAAATTGAAAATATAACACGCGTTATGGAAAACCCGCGGCATCCGGTTTTATCTATTGTTGCGGGTTCCAAGGTTTCAACCAAGATTGGTGTTCTGCGTGCTTTGATACGCCTGTCCGATGTGGTTATTGTTGGCGGGGCGTTGGGAACAACGTTTAACTTTGCATTGGGCGAACCGGTTGGAAATTCTTTGTATGAACCTGACCAGAAAGAAAACGCGTTGAAAATTATGAAATATGCGCGCGAAAATAATTGTCGGTTCCTTGTCCCGTTGGATAAAGGTGTTGGACCAGTGTTTGAAGCCGATGCACCGCGCACCGATAAAGATATGGCGGATATTTTGCCGGATGATGTTATCATTGACGGTGGACCGAAAACCGCCATGCGTGACGCGGATGAAATAGGGCGGGCAGCGACAGTTATTTGGAACGGAACGGTCGGCATGGCGGAATGGCAACCAACATGGTCGTATGGTTCTTTTGCGATTGCGCGTGCCATTGCGGAAAAAACACGTGCCGGAAAACTGTACAGCATTGTTGGTGGTGGCGATACAGTCGCGGCATTGGATGCGTGCGGTGTGATGGATGATATTACATATGTGTCCACCGGTGGTGGTGCGTTTTTAGAATTTATCGAAGGTCGTGCGTTGCCCGGAATTTCTGTATTGATAGAAAAATAAAAACGGGCGCAGATGGATGCGCCCGTACAACTACCCCTCGGCGGTTCCGCCGTACCCCTTCTTCATAAGAAGGGGAATTTATTTCACAAACCGATTATATGTTTTTTCGTTTATTTTAATTGGATATTCACGTTCCAGGTACGCATCAAAATCTGCGCGAATATGGCCGGCGGACATTTTGGAAACATCTTTACCCACAGATTCCATTTTCTTGTCATCTGGTGCAGGCATTTTTTCATCCGCAATGTGCATTACATAAAATGCATTTGAATCATCGGCAATCACATTTTCGCCAACTGAATTTTTGAACGCGGCGACCAAAACCGCCGGAGCGGCACCGTCTGTGCGTGTAACGGTTGTTGTTTTCTTGGTTGCCAATTTGCCGCTTTTGTTCAAATCAACCAATAATTCGTTCGCGCGGACATATGCCAATTTTCGGCGTTCGGCGCGCGTCCATTCCGCGGTTAAATCTTTTTTTACCGAATCGAATTCCGCGTTATGTTCAGGTGTGATTTTATCGATACGAACAATTACAAAACCGTCACGTGTTTCAATCATTTCACTTTCAATGCCGGCGTCCATATCAAATACGCGCGCAACCATCGCATTATCAAAGAATTTATCATCTGGTAATTTTGCCGCAGTGATATTTTTATATTCTTTGAATTTTGCATTGTGCGCCTTGGCCGCGGCGGCTAATGTGTCGCCACCGATGATATCGTCTTCCATTTTTTGTGCGATTTTCAGGTTCTTTTCATATTCATCGGGTTTATCCATTTCGGTCGGCAATATCACGTACGAAATATCGCGACTTTCGGCAATGCGATGCGGATTTTGTTTGTAGAATTCACGCAATTGTTCTTCGGTTGGTGTCGCCACATCAAAGTCCGCAAACTTTACCGTTGCCACATCGATTGTGCGTGACGCGCCGCGGGCGTTATATGCCGCGCGAACCGCAAATTTTGGTGTCTTGATTTTTGTATAGATTGGCATAGTTACCATTTCGTTTAACGCGCGCATACGGATATCGTTCGCAACATCCGATTCGGTCAGCCCCGAATTACGCAGTACCACATCAAACGCGACCGGGGAAAATTTCCCATTTTCTTGGAATTGCGGAATGTCGCGAATTTCGTTTGCGATTCGGTGGTCGGATACAACATATCCCAAATCGTCTGCGTGTTTTTCAACGCGCTTGATAGACGCAATCTTTTTGATAACGCCGTCTTGGAATGCGGACATCGCCGTTGGGTCGGTGTATATTTTCCGTTGTTCTTCACGTGACATAGTCGCCAATTCGTTTGATTTCATATTCGAATATTGCTGAATAGAAATCTTGGCATCGCCGACGCGCATTAATGTCGTATCGGAAGAACTAAGACCGAATACCCATTCGGCAACGCCCCAACCGACAAAAGAAAAGATTAAAATCCCCATCAAGACTTTCGCGACAGGTTTATCTGCCGCATTACGTAAATATTCTAGCATTTTGTCCCCTTTTGCGATAACATTAGCAGAACATTTCGTAAAAATGCAATGGAAAAAAAGGAAAAACGATGAAATTTGTTATTGGAAATTGGAAAATGAACGGTTCGCGTGAAATCTTGCGCGGAATGATTCAACAGGTTGATGGGTTAAGGCCTGAAAATCGCGTGGTTTTGTGCGTGCCTTTTACCTTGCTTGGCGAAAAATCTAAAAATATCGCGTTTGGTGCCCAAGATGTTAGCAGCCATGAACGTGGTGCCTATACGGGCGAAGTGTCCGCCACTATGTTGAATGAGGCGGGCGCGAAATATGTGATTGTCGGGCACAGTGAACGCCGCATGTACCACGATGAAACAAACGATATTGTCCGGGAAAAGGCGACACGGGCGTTGGAATCGGGGATAACACCGATTATTTGCGTTGGTGAAACAATGGATGAACGGCGTGCCGGCAAAACAATGGATGTTATTACGGCAATGGTGCGGGAATCTGTGCCGGCGAATGTGCGTGACGACATTATCATTGCGTATGAACCACGATGGGCAATAGGGGTGGGTGTAACCCCGACACCCGATGAAGTTATGCACGCGCACGGTGTTATTGCAGATACATTGTCTTATATGGGCCTTGGCGGAACACCAATTTTATACGGGGGCGGTGTCAATGTCGAAAATATTGATGATATTGTCGCAGTTGAAAATGTAGGCGGGGTGTTGGTTGGGGGCGCATCCTTGAAACCGGAAGAGTTCATACCTATAATACAAAGTGTAAAATAACAAAAGACAAGATTATGGAAGAAAAAAAAGTAAAGATTGAACAGGTATCTGTGGATGATGCCGAAAAATCCACCGTGGCCGATGCCGCCACGGATACCCGTATTCCGGAATTAGAGGCCGCATTGGCCGATATGAACGACAAGTATTTGCGCGCCATGGCGGAATTGGAAAATACACGCCGCAGGGGTGCAATTGATGCAGAATCGCGTGCGCGGGTGCGGGCGATATCGGTCGCCGAAAAGATTTTGCCGGTGGCGGATGCGGTTGATGCGGCGTTGAAACACACACCGGATGATGCGGGTATAAAGTCTTTGGCGTTGGCGTTGGAATCTGCGTTTGAACAGATTGGGATTGTTAAAATGGAAACGGTTGGTAAACTGTTGGACCCCACGCGCCATAATGCGATCCAGGTTGTGAACGCCCCGGATGGTGTCGCGCCGAATACAATCACCGAAGAATTACAGGCCGGCTATATGATGGGTGACACCATTTTGCGGACGGCAATGGTGGTTGTGGCCAAATAATATTTGTGTGCGTTTGCTAAGTGCAAATTTGTGTGATATAATTAAAAGAAAAATATAAGGATTGATTATGTCTTTGGTACCAATTGTAATAGAAGAATCCCCACGTGGCGAACGGTCGTTTGACATTTATTCGCGTTTGCTGCGGGACCGCATTGTTATGATAAACGGTGAAATTGAACCCGGTATGGCCAGCACTATTGTGGCGCAATTACTGTTTTTGGAATCTGAGAATCCAAATGCGGATATATCGCTTTATATCAACAGTCCCGGTGGCGACGTGTCGGCGGGTTGGGCCATTATGGATACAATGCATTACATTAAATCGCCGGTTTCAACCATTGGTATGGGATTGGTGGCGTCAATGGGTTCGGTTTTGTTGGCGGCGGGTGAAAAGGGCAAACGTTTTGTTTTGCCAAATACCCAGGTTATGATACATCAACCAATGGCGGGCGCACGCGGTCAAATTACCGATATGGAAATTCAATTGAATCAATTTCAAAAGAATAAAAAGGCTTTGGTTAAACAAATGGCGGGCTTTACGGGCCGCAAAGAAAAAGAAGTCTTTGATGCGATGGAACGTGATAATTGGATGACACCGCCTGAGGCCAAAGATTTCGGGCTTATTGATGGTATATTGGTTCGTAAATAAACAATAAACGGGTGGGCAATATGAGTGACGAAAAAAAGACGCCGGAAAAACAAGACCAACATCAGTTCTGCAGTTTCTGTGGCAAAGCGGTGTACGAAGTCAAAAAATTGGTTAGTGGTCGCAATGTTTGCATTTGCGATGAATGTATCGCACTGTGCAATGATATTATGGCGGACGATATGCGGACCGAGGTCACCCGGGATGCCGAAAAATTGCCAACCCCGCGTCAAATATACGATTTCTTGAATGAATATATTATCGGCCAAGATGCCGCAAAGCGGACTTTGGCGGTTGCGGTCTATAATCATTATAAGCGGCACAATGTCACTTTGTCTTCGAATGTAGAAATTCAAAAATCTAATGTGTTGCTGATTGGGCCGACCGGTACGGGTAAAACATTATTTGCGCAAACATTGGCGCGCATTTTGGATGTGCCGTTTGCGATTGCGGACGCAACCACATTGACCGAGGCCGGATATGTTGGCGACGATGTGGAAAGTGTTTTGACGCAGTTGTTGCATAATGCGGGTTTTGATGTGGAACGCGCGCAACGCGGAATTGTCTATATTGATGAAATTGATAAAATTGCACGCAAATCGGAAAATCCGTCTTTGACGCGGGATGTTTCCGGCGAAGGCGTGCAACAGGCGTTATTGAAATTGGTCGAAGGTACCGTTGCAAATGTCTCGGCCAGTGGCGCAGGGCGCAAACACCCGGGCGAGGCGACCGTACGTTTGGATACATCCAAGATATTGTTTATTTGTGGCGGGGCGTTTGATGGGTTGAATAAAATTATTGCAAATCGCAAATGCGAACGTGCCGGAATTGGATTTGGCGCAGACGTTGCATCAAAAAGCGAACGCGAATCGCAAAATCATATGGCGGATGTACAACCCCAAGATTTGGTAAAGTTTGGTATAATCCCGGAACTGATTGGTCGTTTGCCGGTTGTTGCAACATTGGAAGAATTGGACGAAAATGCATTGGTGAAAATACTGACCGAACCCAAAAATGCGATTGTTCGTCAATATGTCGCAATGTTGTCGATGGACAATGTGAAATTGACCGTGACCGAAGACGGATTGCGTGAAATTGCGAAATTGGCCTTGGCGCGGAAAACGGGGGCGCGCGGTCTGCGCAGTATTTTGGAAAAGATATTGTTGGAACCGATGTTTAATGCCCCGGACAAGACCGATTTGGCGGAAATTGTTATTGATAAAGACGTTGTGTCGGGCAAAAAAACACCGGTTGAAATACTTAAAACCGCGAAAAAGGCGGCATAGACATACGGGGTTAATTTTTAATAAAACCGGCGGGAAACCGCCGGTTTTTTATAAATCCAAATCCCCTTCACGTTTCGTGAAGGGGGGGGACCGCGGGACGCGGTGGGGTAGCTGGTCAAAAAAAGGTACCTTTTTGTCCACCATTTTTTTTAGAAAATGCGATTCAGTAAAATCAATGACTTACGAAATCTTGCAGGGTGGTCAAAAAAAGGTACCTTTTTGTTACCATATAAACATACCAAATAAGCATAACAAAGGAAGGGGAATATGAGGATTTCAATTCTTAGTATCGGTGCTATTGCATCGGTTTTAACAATCAATTCAGTTCTGGCAACAACATCAACCGTCACATCACGGGATTATGTCGATGCCCAGGATGCATTGAAACAAAATAAGATTCCGGCAACTGGAACCAAT
>JAFZUT010000013.1 GCA_017618175.1 Alphaproteobacteria bacterium | reverse complement strand
TGAAATCGGGGATTACGAAACAACCATCAAAAATTTATCAACCAAAACCAAAGGAGAAAACAGCATGGATGCGAAAGCCATCACAAAAGACCAAATTGCTGCGTATCGAGCCGAGGGCGCGAAAGCAGAACGCGATCGTCTTTTGGCATTGGATGAAGTTGCGGTTGCAGGACATGAAGACCTGCTGGCCAAAGCGAAAGCCGATCCAAATATGACAGCGGAAAAATTGGCATTACAAATTGTAAAAGCAGAAAAAGCCAAAGGTGGCGATTATCTGAACGGTCTGAAAAAGGCCGCAAATTCGATGCCACAGGTTACACCAAGCACCAAACCAGTGGCAAAAACAAACAAAGGCGCAACACCGGAAGAACGTGCAAAGAATGAATGGAACAGCAATCCAGACATTCGCAGTGAATTCAATGGGGATAAGGATGCATTTATTGCCTATTGCATTGCACGCGAAAACGGTCAAATCAAAATCCAAACCAAAGGGGAATAAGAATGGCCAAGATAACAAAGAATGTAGTTAGAAACTTTGAAACACAGGCAGATACAAACACAGTCGCAGTTGCGGCCGGTGTGCATATCTTCCAAGGAATGTTGCTGGGATTGAATGATGGATACGCAAGACCATTCCAGGCAGGCGATAAAATTGTCGGTTTTGCAAAAGACGAAATAGACAATCGCAATGGCCAAGCCGGCGACAAAAAAGTGGATGTAAAAGCCAAAGGCAAAATCTGTTTAGAAATTGCCAGTTTGGCACAAACCAGTATCGGCAGCGATGTTGTGGCGACAGATGATGATACATTTGCGCTGGGATCTGACGGCGATTATTTCGGCAAAGTTTTGAGATTGGAAGATTCCGCACATGCGATTGTTGCATTTGATTTTATCTATGTGAAAGAAACCGCAGCGGAAACGACAACCGAAGAAACACCGGCATCAAATACACCGGAAACACCTACTGGCACTGAAACACAAGGCGGCGACACACCAAGTGGAACAGATACACCGGCCGGATCCGACACACCAGGTGGTGGCGATGATACATCGGGAACCGAAACAACACCAGAAGACAACACTGAACAAAATGGGGGTCAATAATGAATAAATTATCGTCTCGGGCCATCATAGGCCAATTTTATAAACGCTTGAACGAAAATTCGGGGATGGAATGGATAACCGCCATTTCGAATTATTTTACTTCGGATCAAGACACAGAAGAATACGCATGGATCGGCCAATCCCCGGTTATGCGTGAATGGGCCGGCGGCCGCCATGCCAAAGGATTCACATCCAATGGTATCACAATCGAAAATAAACATTTCGAGGCGACACTGGATATCCCATTGAAACACTTGCGCCGCGATAAGACCGGGCAAATTCAAGTTCGCATTGGCGAATTGGCGACAAGAACAAACAGCCATTGGGCATTGTTATTGTCCAAATTGATAGCCGATGGCGAAACATTGCCATGCTATGACGGCAAAAAGTTCTTTGCGGATGATCACAAAGAGGGGCGTTCCGGGGTGCAATCAAACAAAATCGAATTCGATTTGGCGACTGCATCAGTGAACGGCGAAGTTGGAACAGCGGATGCACCGACCGAGGCAGCATTGCGCGAGGCAATATTGGCCGGTATCCAACAGATCATCAGTTTCAAAGATGATCAAGGCGAACCGATGAATGAAAATGCATCAAAATTCTTGGTCATGGTACCAGTGAATTTATGGTTCGTTGCCAAGGCAGCATTGGCAGCACCATTGTCTGTCGGCGGCGCAAGCAACCCGGTCAAGGTTTTTGCAGATCTTGATATCGGGGTGGCGGCAAATCCACGTTTGACCGGAAACAAGATTTATGTATTCCGCGCAGACGGCGATGTGAAAGCATTCATCCGCCAAGAAGAAACAGCGGTTCAAATCAAAGCCAAAGCCGAGGGTTCAGAATATGAATTCGATCATGATGCGCACCAATACGGTGTCGACACATGGCGCAATGTCGGCTATGGATATTGGCAACAAGCATGCCAAGTGACCATAACAAAAACAGAGTAAACGATGTTTGACTTTGACAATTTTGTTAATAAACCAAGCATGGATATCTTTGGGCGGCCGGTAACGTACCGCCCAAAGAATACCCAATTTGCACCGTTCGAAATCACAGGCGATTTCCATAAGAGTTACATGGAAATTGAATTGAAAAATGCAGGCGCGGACATATCATCGGCCAAGATAGTTTTATTTGTACGGCTGGTGGATTTTCCGACCACATATCCAAAACCAAAGCAAGGCGACTACGTTGAGATTTGGGGCGTGACATATCAAATAATTGATATTGAACATCATATCCCCGGATCAAGAAAACTGGTTCTACATGAAGAATGACACACGCAAGACAAGACATCAGAGAACAAATCGCAGAGCATTTGCGAACAGAATTTGCGAATGTATTCACATCACGATCCAAAGTTTTGTTTGAACAAGATATGCCAGCAATACTTGTTTATACAGCAAATGAAACGATCCAAAAAGAAAGATGGGATACGGATGGATTTGGAAATTTGTTTCGCGATTTGGATGTTTCAATAGAGGCAATCGATATTGGCAAAGATGATTTGGATAACAAATTAGATACGATGGCCGAAACGATTGAACGGTTATTCGATGGGTGGGAAATGCCAAACAGAATGAATGCGGTTTTGCGTTTCAAAAGCACCGAAACAGATATGAACATTGACGGCAACAAAATATATGGCGCGATCAAATTAACATTCACATTAACGTACCAAACGGAAACGAATAATGAGCATTGAACAAGGCAAAGATATTTCAGAATTATTCCGTCGTATCGGGAATTTAATCCGAATTGGTAAAGTGATTTCTGTCGATTATACAAAGGCAAAAGCCAAGGTTAAAATCGGCAATTTAACAACAGATTATATGCCCTGGTTGACACCCAGCACATCCGCATGGATACCATTGAGAAACGGCGAACAGGTTCTTATTTTGTCGCCGAATGGCGATCTGCGAATGGGGATGATTTTGCCAGCATTGTATCAAAATACAAAATCGCCACCGGCACATGATTCAAACAAAATCACATTTAATGTTGATGTGAATCACAAAGGAAATGTAACAGCAACAGGCAATATTTCAACAAGCGGAAATATAACAACCACCGGTAAAGTTACAGCCACTGGCGAGGTCGAGGGCAAAGGCAAAAAGTTATCAACACATAAACACGAATTTTCATATAACGCAGGCGAAACACCATCAACCGCAACAACAGAACAACCGAGTTAAAAATGCAAGGGATGAATATAAATACAGGCCGCACAATAAGCGACATGGAACATTTGCGCCAAAGCATAACGAACATTTTATCAACACCGATTGGATCAAGAATTATGCGGCGCGATTATGGCAGCCGATTGTTCAAACGATTGGATGCGCCATTAACAGGCGAATTGATGGCGGAAATTTATGCGGATGTGGTCGAGGCATTATTCAGTTATGAACCAAGATTCGAAGTAACCAATGTGTCGGTTGTTTCAATGGACCAAGGACATTTGATTTTAGATGTTACAGGCAAATATTTGATAACCGGCGAAGACATAACCCTAACTGGAATTGAAATACAATGAGTACAGCAAACCAAACAGATATTGAAAGTTTATTGACACCAAATCATATTGATATGTCGCAATTACCGGCACCAACGATAATTGAAACATTATCATTTGAAGATATATTCGAAGAATTGTTGGTGGATTTCAAATCCAAAGATCCAACATATGATGCATTGGTGGAAAGCGATCCAGTGATAATCGCATTAGAATGCGCAGCATACAGAGAGGTCTTGCTTAGGAACAAAATCAACGAGGCCGCCAAAGCATGCATGCTGGCATATGCAACCGGATCAGATTTGGATAATCACGCAGCATTTTATGGATTAACCAGACAGACCGGCGAAACAGATGAACGTTTGCGGTACCGGACACAATTGGCGATGGAGGCAATAACAACAGCCGGTGCAGAAAAAGCATATTTGTTTCATGCATTAAGCGCGGATCAAAGGGTCAAATCAGCAAGCGTGAAATCCCCGGATGCAGGCGAAGTTCTGGTCACAATTTTATCAACAGAAGATGATGGAACACCTAGCCAGGATTTGATCGATACGGTCGAAGAATATCTTAGCAGCGAAGACAGACGGCCATTGACGGATCAAGTAACAGTTCAAGGCGCGGAATTGGTTCAATATCAAATAACCGCCCAGATATATCTTTATTTGAGTCCCAGTGTGGCAGTAACCGAACAAGAATGTAGGGATGCGCTGGATGCATATATTGCCAAGAATACAACGATTGGAAACATGATCGCACGATCCGGAATCTTTGATGCATTGCATACCGAGGGCGTGCAGAAAGTTGTTTTGACAGATCCGGCAACGGATGTTGAAACAACGAAAGAACAAGCACCAACATGTACAGATATACAATTGGAATTTATAATAACCGATGAGTCAGATTAAAAGCATTTTGCCACCAAACGCAACGCAATTACAAAAAGATTTAGAGGCCGCAAC
>JAFZUT010000012.1 GCA_017618175.1 Alphaproteobacteria bacterium | reverse complement strand
CCCAACGGCAAACCGTCGGCATGCGCGGTCGCCGGAACATAACCACGACCCGTACCCAATGTGATTTCCATATCGAACTGAGCGCCCTTGTCCAATGTGCAAATTTCTGCATCCGGATTCATAATTTCGATTGCAGACGACGTTTCAATCATGCCCGCCTTGACAACCGCAGGCCCCGTCACGTGCAATGATGCCTTGTGCTGGCCTTCGCTGTTTGCCTTGAAATAAACCCCTTTCAGGTTCAGCAAGATATCGGCAACGTCTTCATGAACGCCCTGGATACTGGAAAATTCGTGTTGAACACCGTCAATTTTTACATACAACGGCGCGCAACCCTGAAGCGACGACAGCAACACGCGGCGCAGCGCGGTCCCCAGTGTCAAACCGAAACCCTTTTCCAAAGGTTCTGCGACCAATGTCGCCATATTCGGGTTATGTTCATCTGTGGTGATATTCAGTTTTTTTGGCTTGATTAAAGTCATCCAATTTTTTTCAATCATTTAAGTTTCCTTTTAGCTTAGTTTATCATTTTCGCCAATCGGCCGCACATAAACCCTTACGTGCCCGCGCATTTTATAGCGTTTTTTTCCAAAAGTCAAGTAATTGTGTTAGCGGGTAATCGTAACAAATCCCGTCATCCCGGCGTTATTCTGTCGTCATCCCGCATCTTGTTCGTCATCCCGACGAAAGTCGGGATCTCTGCTTATCGTTGAAGACCGAAGAGATACCGCCCCGCGGCGGTATGACGTGCTGTTTTGATTGGGCGAAGTCTCGGCGTAGCGTAGCGAAGACGGATGTCACATAAAAAAACACCGCACGCGGCGGTGGAAAAAATAATAAAACAAGTCTGTTAACCTTAATAATCGTCCCGATTATACCGGTTATTTCGTGTATTTTGCTGTTTATCTTCTAATGCGGTACTTACCCGGGCACGCATAGTTTGTGCGCAAGAAATAATTTGATTTTTATTTAACCCGTTAACTTTCTGGGTTATCGCCCTGGCACTATCTGTTGTTTTATTTATTTGTACTTGATTGCAACAATATGTTTCTTTATCAACATGGCACAATCCATACATATCTGCCACATACAAATCATTTGCCAACTGTTTTTTCGCCGCACCGGTATCATTGTTTGCAGTATTCATAATAATTGCGCTGTTCGTCATTAAACAAGACCCGATATTCGCCGACCCTGAATATGTTTGGCAATCTGATGCACCCGCAATCAATACGCCACCCGATGCAGAATACGAACCGGATGCAGATGCACCGCCGCCGGTGTTGCCGGATGCGGAATTACCGGTCAAGACTTCAATTTTACTGGTCAAAACGGCCTTTTCCAATTGGGTTTTGAAACGTTTAATAACGGCGTTTAACGCATCATATTGCTCTTTTAATTGTTGTGCAATAACGGTGGATTTTAATGCAATAACTTCGTTCATATACGCGGTATCTTCCGCACTGATCGGATTAACCGGCAAACCGGTATCGGTACTTTTGAAACCCGCATTATGCGAATGCGTAGAACACAGACCAAATGCCGGATTAAACACCGCGCATTCCGCATCAACCGTCGCCGCACGCACCGCAACCGGCGCAAAACACATCAACGCACAAAATATAACATTAAAGATTTTCATTTTTGTTTTCATTTTCTAGCGATTTACACAACTACCGTCCTTCTTACCTGCTACTATTTCCTCTATCCAGCTACATTCTTGATCATTATCTTCACACTCAGTTTTACTTAAGCCCGCACAATCTGTATATTGAAATAAATTTTGAGAAGCAACAGATTGTTTCAATGCACTTGAACTGGAAGCATTTTTATTACCAGATCGTCCACCAGTGTCTGGTAAACAAGTTCCTTGACTAATACCTGCCACTCTAGTGATTTCAACCCATTCACAACCACTAACTTGCTTGCAAATTTGTTCACTCTTGGCATCCGCACAATACATCAAATGCGCATATCCATCACTAATATCCACCCCCTCAATATCTGGCAATCTGTCCTCATTTGTATAACACAGAACGTCGGTTGCACTGCCATTACTTGATGTTTTGGTCGGCAATTTGCGTGAATCGACAGTACGTACCAAAAGGTCATATTGTTCCGTACCCGCAGGCACTGCGCAACGATTCAGGCGACACGCTTCCTCTACTTTACCACTCAAAATAAACTTGCCATTTTCCATTTTACCACTGCATGCGCGTGAATCCTGGGCAACCAAACGGCGCAGGTTGTCAATATCTAACGTTGCCTGTTTTTTACGACCGCGGAACAGAGATATATTCATAACCACATCAGACGCACATGCGACCTGGGTCGAACCGGTTATACCGGTATTCGCATCAATCCATTCGCGCCAAACCGTATCTTTTTCATTTAATATGCTAACCAATCGGCAATTTTTCTGGTTTTTGGAAACCTTGCCATTATCATCCGTAAGGACGGTATAATAGCAGTTCGTTGTTCCACCTTCACCAAAACACGTACAACCATCTTTACCGGGGGTATTGCAACTGTTGCAGACATATTTTCCCCACATATTGCATGAATCAGACAACAACATAATCACATCGTTCACGTCTATACCCAATGTCATCGCCAATATCAGTGCGTCATAGACATTTTCCACAACATTTTCATACGGGTCAAAGAATTCATTTGCCAAATCTTTGAATTTTTTCACGCGCTTTGGCCCCGTGCAGTTCGTCGCCGACGGGTCACAACCCGCATATTCCAACACCGCATCCAATTTGCCTTTCAGGTCTTTCATGGCGGTCATCGCGTCTTCTATTGCGGTTTCGATTTGGCCGCCCATTTGTTCACGAACCAAAATATCGGCACTGATACCGTTTTTCGCCGCCAATTGTTCCGCCACCGACAGCCCCTCCAGTCCCGCAATCACCACCCCCGTATCACCGGTACTTGCCGGCGCATTATATGCCGCCATATTTTCGCGTTGCGCGTCCAACGCAGATTGAATTTGTGCATTTTGCGATTCGCTTTGCGCCGCCATTTGTTGTTGCATTGCGGACATAGATTCCGCCATTTGTTCCTGCATTGCCGCCATTTGCGCCTGCATCTGTTGCATCTGGGCATTGCTTTGCGCGGCGGCGGCGGCGGATGCATCGGCCTGGGCCTGCGCCTGGGCCTGGGCAATCGCAACGGCATTTTGCTGCTCTTGCAATTTTGCGGTCGATTGCGCCACAATCTGGGCGGTTATATATTCAATTAAATCGTCACCGTGTTTTTTGCACGAATTATTCGAATTCACACAACCCGCAACAATAGAACGCGCAACCGATACATCCGTACATCCGGAACCACACTTTGGCGATGCACACCGCAGAATCACGGCGTTACAATTGCCAAAATTCGCCTCGGCCGTGGTCTGCGACATTCCGCCACGCCCGGTCATAAGGGAATTCCATTGATTGTTATTTGTTGAACCTGTGCCATTATATGCGGTCAAATTAGACCCCGCCGTTGTGGCAACATTCGCCCCTGCCGGCGCAATGACCGCGGCACACAAAACACCACACAAGAATTTCAAAGAAAAATTCATCTCTCTTCTGTCCTTTGATTTTAACATAAAACACCGATGAATAAAAGAAAAATTTTTCATCAAACACAAAAAAACGCGGGGCATTTGCCCCGCGCACGAATCAAATCACACAATCTATTAAATTAATAGTTGCAACGATTGCATGTGTTGCGAACAACACGGCGTTCTGCATATGTGCCCGCCGGTTCATACACGGTCACCGGACGATAGACTTGGTAATGGTCAATCACTTCGGTGTGTGTTTTAACGCGAACAGGCTGTGCACAAGAATTGCATGTCGCAACCGGGGCAGAGACACGCGCAACCGGTGCCGCATATTCTGTTGTGTTGTAACGAACGCGGTTTGTGTACGTTTCTGTTTCGCTGTACAGACCACCATCAGATGCGTTAGCGGCAACAGAGACCATCGCAGCAAACAAAGAAGTTAAAATTGTTTTTTTCATATTTGACCCTTTTGGTTATTCGTCAATATTATAGGACACAAAAATTCGTTGTCAAGTTTATTTGACAAATTTTTTTAATGGTACTTTTTTGGGTCTAAAACGATATTTACCAAATCCTTATTTTGTATTTTGGCGACCAATATGAAATAATTTTGCAGAATCTATCTGCGAAATCGTATCCATTGCCTTTTCGGTCGTTTGCTTTTTCTGGCGATCTATCTGGCAACCTTTTACAATCATAAAACCGGCAAATCCAAGATAGATAATTGCAAGTATCAGCGCGGCACGTGGGCAGCCCTGCATTTTTTCCGGGTCGAAATCACCGCATTCACCACTTGGCAACATTTTCACTCCTTTTGTTTATATTTTTGCAACCAACAAAAAAGTCCGTCAAACGACGGACCAATAAATTAAACACGACGAACTTTCTTTGGACGGCATCCGTTATGTGGAATTCGTGTTGTATCGGTAATGCTCTGCACCACCAATCCAGCATTTGCCAAACCACGAACGGCGGATTCACGACCCTGGCCGATACCACGCATAAGGACGTCAACCGTTTTCATACCCATTTCGGCAACTTTCTTGCCAACTGCATCTGCAACAACCGTCGCGGCATATGGGGTCGATTTTTTGGCACCTTTGAAATTATTTGCGCCCGCGGTTGCCCATGTCAGCACAGCCCCAGATTGATCTGTGATTGTGATACGTGTATTATTGTTCGTGGCAACGATATGTGCGATGCCATGAGATACTTTTTTTACAACTTTCTTTTTATTTATTGCCATTTTTGTTATTTCCTTTTATTAGATGTCTTCAATTAACTATCGTGTTAATCTCTACCCAATGTTTATTATTTACCCTTGACCGCAGAACCCGCGACAACAACACGTTTACCCTTACGGGTACGCGCATTGGTTTGGGTCCGTTGACCACGAACGGGCAAACGGTTACGATGACGAATTCCGCGATAAGTTTTCAAATCTTGCAAACGTTTGATATTCATTGCAACTTCACGACGAACGTCACCTTCGACCTTGAAATTTTGTTCGATATAGTTCGAAATTTTAACAACATCTTCATCCGTCAGATCTTTTGCGCGCAGACCGTCTTTCAATTTCAAATCTTTGCAGATTTGGGCGGCCTTGGCCGGACCAATGCCGTGAATATATTGCAGTGCGGCCTCGATACGTTTTTCTGTCGGAATGTTTACACCTGCTATACGTGCCATTTTTATTTTTCCTTTTTGTCTTTTGGGACAACCCCTGCCCCATATTCATTCGTTCAACGATTACAACCGTTCGAACGCCTGCTTTTGCCGAATAATTTTATATAAATTATCACAAAAGTCAAACCCTGTTTCACAACAACCAATCTAGTTGCGGAAACGCCCTTTCTTTGCGGCGGCGCCCATAACGCCATGATATTGTTTCGCGACCAGATACGATTGAACCTGGTTCATGGTGTCCAAAACAACACCCGCAACGATTAAAACACTGGTTCCGCCAATCATCAACGGCATACCAAAATGGGTATTTAATATGATTGGCAACACACAAACCACAATCAAATACAGAACGCCAATCGCCGTGACCCGCGACACCAAAGAATCCAAAAACGTGATTGTCTGTTCACCCGGACGCACCCCCGGAATATATCCACCGGCATTGCGCAGATTATTGCTGGTTTCTTCGGAATTGAACACAACCGCCGTTTGAAAATATGCAAAGAATGCAATCAAAACCGTGTACAAAATGATATATGACCACGCACCATACGTAAAGAACGCCATAACATTTTGCACAATCAAATTTTCACTCTGTGCGAATCGTTGAATGAACGCCGGCAACATCATAATAGATGACGCAAACACCGGACCCATAACGCCCGACATATTTACCTTAATCGGCAAATAAGACGCGTTAGTGTTCACGACACCGTTCGCCATAACCTGGCGCGGATACAGAATTTGAATGCGGCGTTGCGCCAATTCAAAGAACGCAATCAAAGCAACAATACCGACAACAAAACCCAAAACCAACGCAATCATCGCCGGCGACATTTGACCAACCGAACCCAAAGATACGATTTTTGCTATGCCTTCGGGAACCTGGGCGATAATGCCCGCGAAAATCAACAGTGATGCACCCTGGCCTATGCCACGTGCGGTAATCTGTTCCGCCAACCACATAACGAACACGGTTCCGCCAACCAACGCAATAATCGCGGACAGTTCAAATGAAAATCCCGGATTCACAACCGCGCGAACACCATTGACCGGCGCCATCATTTCCAAACCACGCACAACGGCCCAACCTTGGACCACCGCCAACAACACCGCCAAATAACGCGTATATTGGTTGATTTTGATACGGCCCGATTCGCCTTCTTTGCGTAAATCATTAAGTGATTTGCTGGTTGCGGTCAACAATTGCAACACGATAGATGCCGAGATGTACGGGAAAATGTTCAATGCCAACACCGACATACGCGACAACGAACCACCGGTGAACATATCGAACATACCCATCATACCACTGCCTTCGCCGGTAAACAGGTGAAGAACCGCCGAAGCATTTACACCCGGCAACGGAATGAATGAACCAACACGATAGATAATCAACGCCCCCAAAGTAAACAGAATACGTTTCTGCAAATCGGTCAATTTACCAAAATATTTTGATAGAAATTTCATGGCGCCGTCTCTCTTGTTTTAATTCCCGTGTATTATTTATTTTTGATGCTGCCACCGGCTTTGGTAATTGCCGCCTCGGCCGCCTTGGACCATTTATCTGCAACAATATTCACCGCCGTTTTAATTTCGCCCTTGGCCAAAACCTTTAACCCAGACATTGCGCGATTCAAAATTTTTGCATCCATCAACGAATCGATATTGATTTCTTTTTTTGCATCGATTTTTCCACTTGCAATGAACTTTTCAATATCGCCCAAATTGATTGTGGCATAACGTTTTGCAAACGGATTTGTAAAACCATATTTCGGGAAACGGCGCAAAATCGGCATTTGACCACCTTGGAAAGTTGCCTGTTTGCGTGAACCCGCGCGGGCCTTTTGCCCCTTGGTTCCACGACCGGCGGTCTTACCATAACCAGACGCCATACCGCGACCAACGCGTTTAACGTCTTTACGTGCACCCAAATTATCCATCAAAGCATTTAATTTCATTTCTTTTACTCCTATGAACCATATATAGTTCGTTTGCGCATGCGGACAAGTATCCGCATACTCGGTTTTATTAAATTTATTTTTCGACCACGGTCACCAAATGTGAAACCTTGGCAATCATACCACGAATGGATGCATTATCATCCAATTCCGCAGATTTACCAATACGGCCCAATCCCAATGCCGCCAAAGTGCGACGTTGTGTTTCCGGACGACCGATAACGCTTTTGATTTGTTTTACAACCAATTTCTTTGCCATAACAATTACCCCCGTTATTATTTGTCTTCCGTTGTGGTCGCTTCTTCAACCGGTTTTTTACCATCACGGCCGGCAATGATTTCCGCAACCGTTTTACCACGACGCGCCGCAACCGTTTTTGGTGAATTCATTTTTGAAAACGCCAAGAACACCGCGCGAATCATATTGTTTGGATTGTTTGCACCTTGGGATTTCACAACAACATCTTGAACGCCCAGGCAGTCAAACACTGCACGAAGCGCACCACCCGCGATAATACCGGTACCGGGAACCGCACTGCGCAAAACCAATTTGCTGGCCCCATACTTAACCGAAACATCGTGATGTAATGTGCGACCTTCTTTCAACGGAACGCGAATCATTTTTGCCTTGGCGGCCTTGGTTGCCTTTTGCACCGCAGATTGAACTTCCAATGCTTTACCTTTACCAAAACCAACCTTGCCGGCCTTGTCACCAACGACGACCAAAGCCGAGAAAGACATATTCTTACCGCCCTTCACAGTTTTAGAAACGCGGTTGACAGAAACCAATTTATCTACCAAATTATCTGTCTGTAATTTTTTATCATCAAAACGTGCCATTATATTCTCCGTATATTCTTATAATGTTGTTTTATATTCTAACGCCACCGTTGCGAATCGCTTCGCACAATGCTTTGACGCGACCATGGTAACGATATCCACCGCGATCGAAATAGCAGTTATCTGCAATTTTCGCCTTGACCGCACGTTCCGCAAACGCTTTGCCAACCAATTCCGCACCGGCGATATTCCAACCTTTGCCCTTAAATTCTTTTTCTTTGGACGAAGCGGCACATATTGTACGGCCCTTGACATCATCAATGGCCTGGATTTCAATATGACGACCACTGCGGAACACAGACAAACGAATTTTGCCCGGATTTTTCTTTTTCAACGCAACACGTGTCACCAATTTGCGTCTTTCCTGTGTAGATAAATGTTTCAACATTTGTTTTTCCTTTTTTCCAATTTCCGTAACAGCGGAAATTTATTTATTATTTCTTTTTGCCTTCTTTGCGGCGAACTTTTTCACCCTTATAGAAGATACCTTTGGCCTTGTACGGATCCATTTTACGGATTTTGTGAATTTTGTCCGCAAACAAACCAACCGCACATTTGTCATTACCACTTACGGTAAACTCTGTCGGCGTTTCCCCCATTGTCACGGTCAAACCATCCGGAATTTCCATAACAACATCATGCGAAAAACCTACAACCAAAGTAAGTTTTTTACCGCTGACCGATGCCTTGTAACCAACGCCCTTCATATACATGGGCTTGGAAAAACCGTGGGTCACACCTTCGACCGCATTGCGAATATTGCGGGTCATCGTTCCCCACATTGCGCGCGAATCTTTATCTTCTGCATCTTTGGGTTCAACACAAACCTGGGCGCCTTCGACCTTGATATTCACCAAGTGGGCGTTTTTAGTGTTCAACGGAACGGTCAATTCACCCTTGGGTCCTTTGATGACCAATTTGTCTTCTGCGATTGATGCAACCACACCATCACTTAATTTAACTGGATATTTTCCTGCACGAGACATAACTTACATCCTTATTTTTATTAGATAACCTTGCACAAGACTTCACCGCCGACGTTCATCAAACGCGCCTTGTGATCCGTCATAACACCATGCGGGGTTGACACAATCGCAACACCCAAACCATTCAAAACCTTTGGCATCTTGGCAGACCCAGAATAAACACGACGGCCCGGTTTTGACACCACAGATATATCTTGGATTGCACCATTGCCACCCACATATTTCAATGTGACAACCAAATTGGAACGATGTTCGTCAATTTCTTGTTTTTGAAAATCTTCGATAAAACCTTCTTCCTTTAACACAGCCAAAACTGCGGCACGCAATTTGCTGTTTGGAACGGTAATTGTTTCTTTACCCGCGTTTTGACCGTTACGAATGCGGGCAACCATATCCCCAATCGGGTGTGATAATGACATCTTTTACTCCTATTTTAACCGACTGCATTGTCCACAATCGGCATTACTTTTAATTGTTTACCAACTGGATTTCCGAACGCCCGGCAATTTACCTTCGGATGCCTGGGTACGAACCTGTTGGCGGCACAGACCGAACATACGTGAATAACCACGCGCACGACCCGTCACCGAACAACGATTATGCAAACGCGTCGGATTAGAATTACGCGGCAACTTTGCCAATTTCAGCATTGCTTCCTTGCGTTCTTCCGGTGTCGCGTTTACAGACATTTTTTCTTTGATTGCAGCACGCTTTTTTGCATACTTGGCAACCAATTTTTTACGTCTTTCTTGTTTGTTTATCAACGCCAATTTAGCCATTTTTGTCCCTTTTATTATTTCAATACCAACGGCAGGCCGATTTTGGTCAGCAATGCACGCGCTTCATCATCTGTTTTTGCGGTTGTTGCGATTACGATGTCCATACCGCGAATCGAATCGATTTTATCGATAGAAATTTCCGGGAATATCAAATGTTCTTTGATACCGAACGCATAGTTTCCACGACCATCGAATTTAGATTTGGACAAACCACGAAAGTCTTTGACACGCGGCAACGCAACCGTAATCAATTTGTCCAAGAAATCGTACATACGTTTACCACGCAATGTCACCTTGGTTCCAATCGCCTGACCTTCACGCAAACGATAGGTTGCGATTGACTTCTTTGCATGTGTCACAATTGGTTTCTGTGCGGCAATCGCCGTCAAATCTGTGACCGCAGCATCCAATTTCTTTTTGTCTGCAACGGCTTCGCCAACGCCCATATTCAAAACAATCTTGGACAATTTTGGCACCGCCAACATATTCTCGTACCCGAATTCTTTGACCAATTCAGGAACAATCTCTTTTTCATAAATTTCACGCAATCTGCTTTGCATTTCTTTTTCCTTTTATTTCCCGTAACAGCGGGATGTTTTTCTACAATTCCGTACCAGACTTTTTGGCAACACGAACTTTTTTACCCTTTTCCATTTTGTATCCAACGCGTGTCGGCTTTTTAGTTTTTGGATCAACCAACGCAACATTAGATATGTGGATTGGGGCCTCGCGATCAACGATATGACCAGGTTTATCCTGGGTCGGTTTGACATGCCATTTGTGACGGTTCACACCGGCAACAACAACACGGGATTCTGTCGGGCGCGCTTCCAGCACTGCACCTTTGACGCCTTTGTACTTTCCCGAAATAACTACGACTTCATCGCCTTTTTTAATTTTCATTTTACACGCCTTTTGTTATAATACTTCCGGTGCCAAAGACACAATCTTTTGAACGTCATATTTGCGACGCACTTCACGCGCAATCGGCCCAAAAATACGTGTGCCAATCGGTTCAAAATTGTTCTTGTTTATAAGAACAACCGCATTGTCATCAAATCGAATTATTGAACCATCCGCACGTTTAATCGGGAACTTTGTACGAACGATAATTGCACGTTGCACAGTACCTTTTTGAACTTTACCACGCGGAATCGCTTCTTTGATGGCAACAACAATTTTATCACCAACGGTGGCATAGCGGCGGTGTGAACCACCCAAAACCTTGATGCACATTGCTTTACGCGCACCACTGTTATCTGCAACCGTCATAACTGTTTCATTTTGAATCATAACCTTATCCTCGTCCTGCAAATGGGGCGATTCCCCACTGCTTTGTTATGGGACCCGACTGAAGCACCCGTCACGAAGACCAATGCCCCCTCAAAAATCCCTGGGTTGATTTTTTTTAGTCTGCTACTTCTACATCGTTGTCTTTGGATACCCCAACCAAACCTTTTACTACCCAAGATTTAGTTTTGGATATCGGCCGATGTTCTTCAATCGCAACAATGTCGCCAACTTTGTACTTGTTGTCTTCATCGTGCGCCTTGTACTTTTTGTTCTGCTTAACAAATTTTCCATACAGCGGGTGACGGAAACGGCGTTCAACTTCTACAACAACCGTCTTGTCATTTGCGGTACTTCTAACTGTTCCTTGCAGTATACGTCTTGGCATAACCTTATTCCTTATATACTTTTCTTGTTTACTTTTGGCCAACCCGGTATATGATAACCAAAAATTTGGAAATCTCAACCGAAATCGGTAATTTTATTCTGCCGCGTTCAATTGTGTTTTCACGCGTGCAATTTCACGACGGGTTTTACGCAAAACGTGAGTTTTAGGCAATTGACCCGCAGCGTGCTGAAAGCGTTGATTCATTTGAGTCTTTTTCAAATCAACCAATTTGCTTTGCAATTCTTCTTTTTTCAAAGATTCTGTTTTCTTTTCTGCCATATCTGTCACCTTACAACGAATTAGTTAACTTTACGTTCAACGATTTTTGTTTTGACCGGCAACTTGGCGGCCGCCAAAGCAAATGCCTCCATGGCGACATCCGGTTTAACACCGTCCAATTCAAAGATTATACGACCCGGTTTAACACGGCAAATCCAATATTCAACCGCACCTTTACCTTTACCCATACGGACCTGGGCAGGTTTGGCGGTGACCGGAACATCCGGGAACACACGAATCCAAAGTTTACCCATACGTCTCATACGACGGGTGATTGCACGACGTGCGGCCTCGATTTGACGCGCCGTGATACGTTCAGGCGACATGGCTTTCAGCCCAAACGAACCGAACGCTAATTCACTGCCGCCCTTGGCAACGCCATGGATGCGGCCTTTGTGCTGTTTGCGAAATTTTGTCTTATTTGGCATTAACATGATACAAACCTCAACTTTCTAAGAATTATTTTGTTCTTCTATCGCTTGTGCCGGCGTATTCAGTGGGACGTGCCATTTCTGACGCCAACTTTTCCTTGTTCACGACATCACCGGTGTAAATCCAAACCTTAACCCCAACAACACCGTATGTGGTTTTGGCCTGGACCGCGGCATAGTCAATATCTGCACGCAAAGTGTGCAACGGAATGCGACCTTCACGAATCTGTTCACTGCGCGCGATTTCCGCACCATTCAATCGGCCACTGCACATAACCTTGACACCTTGGGCGCCCGCTTTCTGGGCATTTTGAATCGCCTTTTTCATCGCGCGTTTATAAGATACACGACCTTCAATTTGCTGTGCAATGCCTTGGGCAACCAATTGTGCGTTCAAATCCGGACGGCGAACCTCGTAAATATTAACGACAACTTGGTCATTTTTAACCAATTTTTTGATATCGTTGCGCAACGCTTCGATATCCGCGCCATTTTTACCGATAATCATACCCGGACGTGATGTATGAACCGTCACAACCACTTTTTTGGCGATACGGTCAATAACAATCTTTGCCACGCCGGCCTTTTTCAGTTTCTTTTCGATAAATTTACGAATCGTATTATCTTCTGCCAAGAATTCTGCATAGTGTTTTTTATCAACAATCCAACGGGAATCCGGGATTTTATTGATAGACAAACGCTGTGCAATTGGCGATACTTTCTGTCCCATTTTTTTTCCTTACTGTTTGTGTTCGGTGTTCTTGAAACCAATTGGTTTTATTCCGGGGTTGCCCCCATACCACCGCGCACGGTTCTTTTATTTTTTTGTTTCTTTTTTCGGTTCTTTTTTCTTTGCCGTTTCTTTTTTCGGCGCCGCCCCAGATTCCAAAACAATCGTCAAATTAGAAAACGGTTTCAAAATTGGACGCGCACTGCCACGTGGTCCCGGCATAATACGTTTCATTGTCAATGCCTTGCCACACCAAATTTCTTTGATGAACAAAGTGTCCACCGGCAAATTCTTGTTGTGTTCTGCATTTGCAATCGCCGACAGCAAAGTTTTCAAAACTTCACCGGCAACGCGTTTTTTAGAAAATTTTAACACATCAACCGCACGGTCGACCGGCAACCCGCGAACCATCGCACAGACCAGGTTTAATTTCTGGTGGCTGACACGAATCATTTTGTTGAACGCGCGAACTTGATTATCTTTTATTCCATATCTTGTCATAATCTACACCTTTTATTATTTACCTGCCGCCGCCTTTTTATTCGCCGCATGGCCTTTGAAAGTGCGTGTTGGCGCAAATTCACCCAATTTGTGACCAACCATATCTTCTACGATTGAAACCGGGATAAATTTATTACCATTGTGAACTTCGAACGTCAAACCAACCATTGGTGGGACAATAGTACTGCCCCGGGACCAAGTTTTAATTGGTTTGTGATCATTTTTTTCGTTTGCCACCGCCACCTTTTTCAAGATAGATGGATGAACATACGGACCTTTCCAAACTGAACGAGACATTTATAACTCCTCTAACCTATGTTATTTTTTCTTTGCCAAATGTCTGCTACGAATAATCATCTTGGCTGTGCGTTTATTTCTGCGGGTACGATATCCCTTGGCTGGGATACCTGTACGTGACACCGGTTCATGTCCCTTGGAATGACCGTTACCACCACCCATCGGATGATCAACCGGGTTTTGTGCCATACCACGCACGGATGGGCGAACACCCAACCAACGCGCACGACCGGCCTTGCCCAAATTGACGTTACGTTGGTCTTGGTTAGAAACCGCGCCAACCGTCGCAAAGCAATCAGAATGAACCTTGCGCAATTCACCGCTGTTCATCTTAATCTGGGCATAGACACCGTCTTTACCCATCAATTGTGCATAACAACCGGCACTGCGGGCCAATTGACCACCGGCACCCGGTTTCAACTCTACGTTATGAACAATTGTACCAATCGGCATATTTTTCAATGGCATTGCGTTACCCGGTTTAATATCTTGATGTGCACCAGATACAACAATATCGCCCGCCTTCAAATCACGCGGCGCCAAAATATATGACCGCATACCATCTTTATACTCAATCAACGCAATAAATGCCGTACGATTTGGGTCATATTCCAAACGAACAACCGTCGCCGGCATATCAACCTTTTTACGTTTGAAATCAATCAAACGATATTTACGTTTATGTCCACCACCTTGGTGTGGAACGGTAACGTGACCGAAATTATTACGGCCACCCTTGGATTTCAAACCAACCGTCAACGCCTTTTCCGGTGCACCACGGTGCAATTCACTGTGGTCAATCAAAACCAGACCACGTGTTCCGGCGGTAATTGGTTTATAATTTTTCAATGCCATTTTTTCTATCCTTTTTTCACCCCAACACTAACGTCCAATTATTTGGATTCTCTGCTGGGGGCGTTTACCTGTTTATATGTTTGTCGCCAAATCCAATTTTGCATCCACAGGCAATGAAACATACGCTTTTTTAACAGTGCGCTGAGTCCCTGTGCCACGGCCACGGAATTGTTTGACTTTACCTTTGACAACAACGATGTTCACCTTGGTGGGTTTAACATTGTATATTGCCTGAACCGCGCGTGCCACATCCGCTTTGGTTGCACGTGCATCGATTTCAAAAGCAACCGAGTTTGCCTCTGATAACTTCACCGCCTTTTCAGAAACGATTGGGCGACGCAGCACATCATAAACACCGGCTGTTACAACTGGTTTCTTTTCTGTCTTAACTTTTTTTTCTGCCATATCTGTAACCTTTTATTCAAACCGATTGACATTACGCCGCCAGGCGTGCCTCGATGGCCTTGACCGCATCCGCCGTCAAAACCAATTTTTCGTGTTTCAAGATATCCAACACATTCAAACCAACGGTTGGTAAAACATCAATATTGATAATATTAGATGCCGATTTCTTGAAATTTTCATCCACGGTTTCACCACCAACAAACAACGCAGACGCAATATTCAATTTTTTCAATTGCTTTGCAAACGCGCCCGTTTTCGCCGCAGACATTTTTTCTGAATCAATGATGATTAAACTGTCTTCTTTCAATTTTGAAGAAAGCGCCATCTTAAGTCCCAATGCGCGAATCTTTTTCGGCAAATCAATGCTGTGGTCGCGAACAACCGGTCCATGAACCACACCACCGCCACGCATATGAACATTATAACGTTCACCTTGACGTGCATTACCGGTTTTCTTTTGTTTGAAAGCCTTTTTACCACTGCCGGCGACATCCGAAACGGTTTTAACCGCATGGGTGCCCGCACGTGCCTTGGCACGTTGCCATGTCACAACACGATGCAGAATATCTGCACGTGCATCCAAACCAAAAATAGAATCCTGCAAATCAATCTTGCCGACCGCTTTGCCATCAAAATTTATAACATTTACTTGCATAGTGTTTCACCTTAATTTTCAAAACCTATTCTGCAACAGATTCAGATTTGGTTTCTGTTGGTTCTTTGGCCGATGTTGGAACAGGCAAATCTTTGTGTTCTTTTTTCACCGCGTCTGTAATAAGAACAAATGTTCCATTGCAACCCGGAACGGCGCCTTCAACAAAGACCAAGTTTTCTGCTTCGTCCACGCCAAACACTTTCAAATTTTGAACCGTCACGGTTTCATTACCCATTTGCCCGGACATCTTTTTACCCTTCAAAACACGACCCGGCCATTCACGCATACCTGTACCACCCAACGAACGATGCGCCTTTAACACACCATGGGTCGCTTCTTTACCACCAAAGTTGTGACGTTTCATCGCACCTTGGAATCCTTTACCCTTGCTTGTTGCTTGGACATCAACAAATTGTCCGGCCATAAAATGAGAAGCATTCAGCGGCGTTCCAACCGGAATAACACAGTCATCAGACACGCGAAATTCCACAATTTTACGATATGGTTTTACGCCCGCCTTTTCTGCCGCAACCTTTTGCGGTTTGGCCACATGTTTTGCCTTGGCCTCACGAATACCAAGTACATTTGCCACATAACCATTTTTATCCATCGTCCGATTTCCAATAACCGCGCAATCCCCAACGGACAAAACCGTTACCGCATGCGCCACACCTGCATCGTCATACAGACGCGTCATCCCCATTTTTGTTGTAATCAATCCGCTACGTTTCATTTTTTTTGCCTTTTTTTATGTCAGAGGTTAGAATATCACACCAATAAACTAACGCTAACAAACCCTTTACAATTTAATTTTTACATCAACGCCCGATGCCAAATCCAACTTCATCAGTGCATCAACTGTCTGAGGGGTTGGATTAACAATATCGACAACCGCTTTATGATTGCGAATTTCGAATTGCTCACGTGATTTTTTATCAACGTGCGGCGAACGATTGACTGTAAACTTTTGAATCAATGTCGGCAAGCGAACAGGCCCAACGACATCTGCGCCGGTGCGCTTAGCAGTTTTGACAATTTCCTCCACTGATTCCACCAAAATTCTGTGGTCAAAAGCCGTCAATTTGATGCGAATTTTTGATGCTGGTACCATTGCTTGTTTCCCTTATCTATTGTCTATCACACTTATCGGCCGCCCAACGGTTTCCCGCGGGCGACCAATAAATATTGTTGTTATTTAATAATCTTGGATACAACACCTGCGCCGACTGTGCGTCCACCTTCACGGATAGCAAAGCGACGGCCTTCGTCCATAGCAATAGGTGCAATCAATGCAACCGTGATACGAACGTTATCGCCCGGCAAGACCATTTCTTTATCCGCCGGCAAAGTGATAGTACCTGTTACGTCGGTTGTGCTAAAGAAGAACTGAGGACGATAGTTGCTAAAGAACGCTGTATGACGTCCGCCTTCTTCTTTGGTCAAAATATAGACTTCTGCTTCGAAATCTGTGTGCGGGGTAATAGAACCCGGTTTGCAGATAATTTGACCACGTTCAACTTCTTCTTTCTTGGTTCCACGCAACAACAAACCAACGTTATCACCGGCTTCACCTTGATCCAACAATTTGCGGAACATTTCAACACCGGTAACAGTTGTTTTCTGGGTTGGACGCAAACCAACGATTTCGCATTCGTCACCGACTTTGATAACACCGGCTTCGACACGACCCGTCACAACGGTTCCACGGCCAGTGATACTGAACACGTCTTCGATTGGCATCAAGAACGGTTTGTCGATTGGACGTTCCGGCATCGGGATGTATTCATCGCACGCCTTTAACAACGCATCAATAGATTCTTTACCGAAACCATCTTTCTTGTCTTCCAATGCAGAAATCGCAGAACCACGGATAATTGGCACATTTTCACCGTCAAAGTCGTTTGCAGACAACAATTCACGGATTTCCATTTCAACCAATTCCAACAATTCTGGGTCGTTTGCCAAATCACATTTGTTCAAATAAACAACGATTTTTGGAATACCGACCTGACGCGCCAACAAAATGTGTTCACGTGTTTGTGGCATCGGACCATCGGTTGCCGCAACCACCAAAATTGCACCGTCCATCTGGGCCGCACCGGTAATCATATTTTTAACATAGTCCGCGTGTCCCGGGCAGTCAACGTGTGCATAGTGACGGTTGGCTGTTTCATATTCAACGTGTGCAGTATTAATTGTTATACCGCGTGCCTTTTCTTCTGGGGCGTTATCGATTTGGTCAACACCTTTCTGTGCATCCGCACCAACGCCATAGTAATGAACAATAGCGGCGGTCAATGTCGTTTTACCGTGGTCAACGTGACCAATAGTGCCGATATTGACGTGTGGCTTGGTTCTTACATACTTTTCTTTTGCCATGGTTTTCTCCTTGGGCTCTGGTTTGTTAATTTACTTTTTTGATTCCTGAAATTGGATATTACACCCAAAATTAGAAATCTCAATCTTTTTTTATTTTGTCAGCTTTTTTATAACCTCATCTGCGACATTTTGCGGAACTTCGTCATAGTGCGACAATTCCATATACGGATTTGCACGCCCCTGGGACAAAGAACGCAACGTTTTGACATACCCGAACAAATTCGCCAACGGCACATATGCAGAAATCAACTGATTTCCAAATTGCGTTTCAATACCATTGATTTGTCCGCGACGACTGTTCAAATCGCCGATAATGTCACCGACATATTCTTCCGGTGTATTAACCGAAAGTTTCATAATCGGTTCCAACAACTTTGGCGCGGCCTTTTTCATCGCTTCGCGGAAGCAGGCACGTGCCGCAATTTCAAAGCACAACACATTAGAATCGACTTCGTGATATTTACCATCAACCAATGTCGCCTTGAAATCCACAGTTGGATAGCCAATCAGAACACCTGTCTGTTGCGCTATCTTTAATCCTTTTTCTACACCCGGGATGTATTCTTTTGGAATCGCACCGCCGACAATCTTGTTTTCAAATTCGTATCCTTTGCCCGGTTCCAACGGTTCAAATTCAATTTTCACCTGGGCATACTGACCCGAACCACCAGATTGCTTTTTATGTGTATATTCCTCGGTGACGGGCCGGCGGAATGTTTCACGGTATGCAATGCGCGGTTCGCCAACATTAACATCAACCTTGAATTCACGCAGCAAACGATCAACCAAAATTTCCAAGTGCAATTCACCGACACCCGCCAAAATCGTTTGACCGGATTCTTCGTCAACCGATACGCGGAACGAAGGATCTTCTTTGGCCAATGCCTGCAAACCCAACGACATCTTTTCAATATCGGCCTTGGTTTTCGGTTCAACCGCAATGGAAATAACCGGTTCCGGAACATGGATGTTTTCCAAAATAATTGGATTGTTTTCATCGCACAATGTATCACCGGTAATTGTTTCCTTCATACCGACCAATGTAATAATGTCACCGGCGGATGCTTCTTTGATTTCTTCGCGTTGGTTGGAATGCATCAACAACATACGACCCACGCGTTCACGTTTATCACGTGTAGAATTATATATGTATGACCCGGATGTCAATTTACCCGAATAAATACGGATAAACATCAAATTACCCACGAACGGGTCGTTTGCGACCTTGAACGCCAATGCGCTGAACGGTTCTTTTGGATCCGGATGACGTTCTGCCGCCGTTTCACGGTCCATTTTTGTCCCCTTAATCGCCGGAACATCCAATGGTGACGGCAAATAGTCAACAATCGCATCCAACAACGGTTGAACACCTTTGTTTTTGAACGCTGTTCCACACAAAACTGGAACAAAGTTCTGGGCAATCACACCCTTGCGCAATAATTTTTTGATTGTGTCGTGATCTGGAATTTTGCCTTCCATATATTCTTCCATAATGGTGTCATCCAATGTCACAACTTCTTCAATCAATTTGTTATGTAATTCTTCGGCTTTGGCTTTTAATTCTTCGGGAATTTCGATTGTAACCGGATGAGAACCCATTTCATCTTCCCAAATCAAGCCCTTCATTTCTACAACATCAACCACGCCCTTAAAGTCCGCTTCGGCACCGATTGGGAAATTCAAAACCAACGGATTTGCCCCCAAACGTTCACGAATCATATCAACGCAACGGAAAAAGTTTCCACCAACGCGGTCCATTTTGTTAATAAAGCAAATACGCGGAACATTGTAACGGTCGGCCTGGCGCCAAACGGTTTCTGTTTGCGGTTGCACACCCGACACAGATTCAAATACCGCAACCGCACCGTCCAAAACACGCAAAGAACGTTCCACTTCCATTGTAAAGTCCACGTGTCCCGGGGTATCAATCAAATTGATACGATGGTCGCGCCAAAAGCAAGTTGTTGCCGCAGACGTAATTGTAATACCACGTTCTTGTTCCTGTTCCATCCAATCCATAGTGGCGGCACCATCGTGCACTTCACCGATTTTATATGTCTTACCGGTATAGAACAAAATACGTTCAGATGTTGTCGTTTTACCGGCATCGATATGCGCCATAATGCCGATGTTACGATACATATGTAATGGGGCGGTTTTTCCAACAGACATTTTCTTTCCTTTTTCTTTCTGTATTACCAACGGAAATGAGCAAACGCCTTGTTGGCCTCTGCCATTTTATGTGTATCAATTTTCTTTTTGAATGCGGCACCCGTGCCATTCAACGCATCACGCAATTCCGCAAACAAACGTTCTTCCATAGAACGTTCGCCACGTTTACGCGCAGAATTTATAATCCAACGCAAAGACAATGTTTGCTGACGATCCGCGCGTACCTCAACCGGAACCTGATATGTCGCACCACCAACGCGGCGACCTTTAACTTCGACCGATGGCTTAACGGCATCAACCGCTTCTAAGAAAGCCGCCAATTCATTTCCATCTTTGGCAATTTTTTTCAAACGTTCCAATGCACCATAAACAATGCTTTCTGCAACTTCTTTTTTACCGTCGTGCATAACAACATTAATACATTTCGCAACAACCAGATTGTTATATTTGGAATCTGGCAAAATTTCACGCTTAGTTGCGGCTTTACGTCTTGACATATCTTATATTCCTTTTTGTTCTTCACCCGGGGAACCGGATTACTCACGCGGGGCGCGCCCGCATGTTAATTATTTTGCTTTCTTTGCACCATACAAAGAACGACCTTGTTTTCTGCTTTCTACACCCTTGGTATCCAAGACACCACGAATGATGTGATATTTCACACCGGGCAAGTCCTTGACACGACCGCCACGAATCATAACGACACTGTGTTCCTGAAGGTTATGACCTTCGCCCGGAATGTATGCCGTCACTTCGCGACCGTTGGCAAGCTTTACACGGGCAACCTTACGTTGCGCCGAGTTAGGTTTTTTGGGTGTGGTTGTGTACACACGTGTGCAAACACCACGCTTTTGCGGATTTTCCATCATATCAGGCGCCGTAGATTTCACGACGACTTTTTTACGAGGTTTCCGAATCAGTTGGTTCACTGTTGGCATTCAAAATCTCTTTGTTTTTCCTTATGTCCTTTTTTACACAAAGCACCGTATCAGACTTATTTTAACGGCGACCCGCAATTATAAATCTGCCAGATTTACGGCGTTTTTTGTGCTTTTCACTTTCCTTGCTTACACGGAAAGCGCCCTTACTATAACCCCAAGACCGCGCATTGTCAAGGATTTTTCGTAAAAAAACACTAAAAAAACACCACCCAACCGGGTGGCGTTTTTATTTTTTTGTTCGGGTTTAGAAATCGATACCAAATTTAGCACCAAAACCTATACCACCTTGGGCCTCCCATGAACCACCATCGGTATGCGCAATATCTTTGATGATATAAACACCAACATATTTTGTTTCATCAATGTTAAAGTTCACACCCGCGGCCAATTCCCATTTGCCACGATTGTCGCCATCAAAATAGCTGTCCAGGACTTTATAGTAATCTGCGGACGCAACACCACTCCACTGATCACTGAATACCCAATGACCGGCGACACCCAAATTCAAATTATGGTTTTGGGTATATTCATCATCATATGCCCAATTAAACATCCCAGAATTCTTATAAATAAAATTCGCGTGCGCGGACAATGTCCAATCTTGGGTCATATAACCACCACGAACACCCGCAATCCAAGAATATGTTGTCATATCTTTTTCCCACATAGAATTATGGAATGCACGCATTGGTGTGACTTCGAAACCACCGATAAAATCCATTTTCCATGCACCATCGCCAATCAAACGATATGCCGCATCAACGGCAACTTCATTCCATGAAAAGTTTTCAAAGAAAGCATGTTCTGTCACAGATGTTTTTAGACCGACGGTCAATCTATCTGTGATTCCCCATCCAAAACGTTCACCCAAAGACCAATCATGACCATTTCTGGAATGAGAACCCACGGCCGTTTCACTAACAAAATGACCTTTTTCCGGCATATACAATGGATTGCCATCCAATACATTTGCCGCATTTGCGCCGGTCGCCGCAAAGACGGCCAACAAAGATGTCAAAGCAATTTTTTTCATTATTTTCTTCCTTTTTTTTGTTCTTTTTCATACTAGAAAACACTATCTAGTTGCCGTGACTTTAGCAACATTATAAGAATTTTTCCATAAAAAAAGAACGGATCAAACGACCCGTTCTTATTATATATAGACAACCTTAGAAATCGATACCGAATTTAGCACCGAAACCAAAGCCATCTTGAACAACCCATTCACCGGCTGCTTCATGATCAATGTCTTTTGTGACATATGCACCAACATATTTGGTGTCATCGATGTTCATGTTCAAACCGGCTGCAATTGTCCACCAACCATGATTTTCAACACTGTTATAGTGATCCATAACTTTGTAGTAATCTGCGGATGCAACTGCACTCCATCTGTCACTCATTGTCCAATGGCCCGCAACACCCAAATTCAAAACATGGTTCGCCCAGAAAGCTTCGCCATCATAGTCCGCATCATCATCGCCCCAGTTAAAGGCTTCTGTGTTAACATACAAGAAGTTCGCGTGTGCAGACAATGTCCAATCTTCGGTCATATAACCACCACGAACACCGGCCTTCCATGTGTACATTGTTGACTCTTTTTCGAATGCCGGACGATGATCTGCCCACATTGGTGTCATATCAAATCCACCAACCAAATCCAATTTCCATTCGCTGTCATTAATCATGCGCCATGTCAAATCGGCACCCAAATCATTCCACGCATTGCCATGGAACCAATCGTGTTCCGCAACAGATGTTTTCACATCAATCGCAAAACGATCTGTGATACCATAACCAAATTCTTCCGCCAAAGCCGCCGCATTTGCGCCACTGGTTGCAGAAGACAAATCAGTTACACTGTAAAAATGACCCGCCTTTGGCATATACAACGGATTACCGTCCATTGTGTTCGCCGCATTCGCACCGGCCGCCGCAAAGACAGCCAGCAAAGATGTCAAAGCAATTTTTTTCATTATTTATCCTTTCATTGTTTGTTTAAGTTCATGAACTAGTACAACCTAGTTGCTTGCATTTTAACCCATAAATGGGAATAAATTCAAGCAAAAAATTATAACAAAGAATAACACCACCCACATTGGGTGGCATTATCCTTTGGTTTTATTCCTTAAAAATCGATACCGAATTTAACACCGTAACCGATACCATCTTCCATTTCCCAATCGCCGGTGTAATGATTCATTGCGCCATCAATATACAAACCAACATATTTGGTTGCATCGATGTTATAATTCACACCAAACGTACTGGTCCAACGGCCCATATTGTGTGCCCCATCATCGGAATAGCCCATATATTCAGCACCCGCGACCAGGTTCCAATTTTCATCCAACACCAATTGGGCATCGACACCGGCGCGCCAAATGTGCAAACCTGTGTCGTCACCCCAGTTGAATGATTCTGTGTTGCCATAATTAAAATCAACATGTCCGGCAACGGTCCACAAAGATGTGGTGTATCCCGCGCGCAACCCCATTGTCCATGTATAGTTGGAATAATCTTCATCCCAGAACGGTTGATGATCGCCCCAAACCGGCCTCAAACCATAACGACCATAAACATCGGCCTTCCATTCACCACGGTCAAACACGCGTGCGGTCAAACCCAAAGACATATCTTCCCATGCCGCGCCATCAAAAGAATCATATTCCGCCGCAGTCGTTTTCAAATCAACCGCCAAGAAATCGGTCACACCAAAACCAAATTCTTCACCCAATCTCCATGTTTCAGAATTTTCAGAATGAGAATACAAAGATGTTTCACTGTAAAAATGACCCGCGCGTGGCATATACAACGGATTACCGTCAATTACGTTTGCCGCATGTGCACCAGATGCCGCGAACACAGCCAATAAAGAAGTTAAAGCAATTTTTTTCATTATTTATCCTTTCCTTGGTTTGTTTATCGTTAAACTAGAAAATCTGTTTATCTAGTTATCAATATTTTCCTATTGAAAAAAAACAATTTCAAGAAAAAAGATTTTTGCGCCGGCGCAAAAAATATGATAAAATGGCACGCCGTGCGATTCGTAATATAATTCCACGCCCCAGAACCCGCACCCACCGGCGTCTTAATTTAATTTTTTTATAAAATCATCAAAAGAAAAAAATTATTAAACAATTTAATTATTGCCGACATCGAAATCCGGATTGTTTAATTTTTTTATCTCGCGCCAGTCGGCGTGATTTTTCATATGCGATTCGTAATCGGATGAAAACTTGTGTCCACCCCGCCCGTCTGCAACAAAGTACAAATATTTAGTATCCGCCGGATTCATCACCGCACGAATCGCGTGCGACCCAACATTTGCAATCGGTGCCGGTGGCAATCCATTATTACGATATGTATTATATGGGCTGTCTATTTTCAAATGTCCGCGCAGCAACGGTTCACCGCGCATATCGCCATACCCATCGGTCAACGCGTACACAACCGTTGGATCGGCCTGTAATCGCATTCCGCGCCGCAGACGATTCAAATAAACACTGGCCACAATTTTCATCTCGCTTGTTTTAGGCGTTTCTTTTTGAACAATTGATGCCAAGGTTATCACATCATCCCAACCGCGCAACGGTGCCGGCGGATTACGATGCATGCGCATCCAATTGTTTTTTATCTCGTTCATTTTTTTGCGCGCCAATTCCAACACCGCCAAACGTGACGTTCCACGCGCAACATAGTAAGTATCTGGAAACACATCGCCATCCGCCAAATCGCACACGGGTCGTCCATCATCACAATCAACATCACCACTTAATTTGGAATAATTCATCAACAAATCTTTGATTTGCAAAATTGTCAAACCTTCGGGAATAACGATTTTTGTTGTTGCGATTTTTCCATTTGCGAACATACTCGCAATTTTCCAAACGGGTGCCCCACGCGGAATTTCATATTCACCACTTTGCACGCGCCCCCCCTGCAGACGAATCGACATTTTGAACGCCATATCGGAAAAGACGATTTTTTGTGAATCCAACCGGCGCGCGACACTTGTCACGGTATCCCCAGAATTGATGGAAAACATAACCGATTCGCGAATCGTTGAACGTATGCACAACGCATAGTAAATGACCGCAACCATTGCCACCGCAATCAACACAAAGTAACGCGTAAAAACTTTTTTTGTCCGTCTTCGCATAACAACCGAGATTATGCCAGATAAATTTAGATTTGCAAAATTTTAATTTAATTAAAACCGCCGCGAGGGATAGCGGCGGTTTAAATTTATGGTCGGAGTAACAGGATTCGAACCTACGACCTCTACGTCCCGAACGTAGCGCTCTACCAGGCTGAGCTATACTCCGAACATACACAACAAACAAACGTTCTCGAAGGAACGGTTCGATTATAGACCAGCAATATCCATTTGCAACTTTTTTTTAACTTTTTTCGTTTTCCATCACATTTATGCTTGTTTTTTCGCGGAAATATAGCATTATTTAGTCGATTTGAAAAAAAGGACGCATATGTTCGCAACACGTTTCTTGGCAAAGAAAAATTTTGAAAATTACGAAGATTATCGACAGAATGGCGCGCCGATTGCGCCGGAAAACTTTAATTTCGCGTACGACGTAATCGATGTTATCGCGACCGAGACACCTGAAAAAAACGCCATTATTTGGGTTGATGACGCGGGCAACAAACGAAATTTCACATTCGCCGATTTGTCACATATGTCAAACGCGGTTGCAAATTATTTAACATCGCGCGGACTTAAAAAAGGCGATACAGTGTTGTTGTTTCTGCGCCGCCGTTGGGAATATTGGATTTTAATGATGGCAATGCACAAAACCGGTATCATCCCCATTCCGTCAACGAATCAGTTAAAGGCCGAAGATATCAAATACCGAATCGATACCGCAGAATCGCGCGCAATTATTGCGTTTGACGATGGTCATATTGTGAATGAAATCAAAACCGCGATTGGCGATTCGGGTGTACTGTTGATATCTAATGATGAAATTGCCGATTCGATAAACACTATGCCGGACACATTTGAACGCGTGCCAAATGAAAACACCGACACTATGGTAATTTATTTTACATCTGGAACCACAGATATGCCAAAAATGGTCGCGCATAATTATACTTACCCATTGGGACACATAAACACCGCGGTGTTTTGGCAAAGGTTGAACGACAACGATGTTCATTTTACTTTAAGCGAATCGGGTTGGGCAAAATGTTCGTGGGGCAAAATGTACGGTCAATGGTTGGCGGGTGCCACGGTATTCATATTTGATGTTGCCGGCATATTTACCGCACACGATTTGTGGCACGCGATATCTGAAAATGGTGTCACATCTTTCTGTGCGCCACCGACCGTTTATAAAATGCTGATTCACGCAGACATATCTAAATACGACCTTTCAAAATTGACCAAGGCCGATGTCGCAGGCGAGGCATTGAATCCCGAGGTTTATGAACGTTTCTTTGATATGACGGGCATAAAATTACACGAAGGTTTTGGCCAAACCGAAACAACGGTGCAATTGTTCACTAACCAATGGATTGAACCTAAACCCGGCAGCATGGGTATGCCCGCCGCCGGTTGGGATGTAAAATTATTGGGCGAAGATGGTCGCCCTGTCCCGGACGGCAAGGTCGGTGAAATCTGCATATCAATCGAAAATGGTCGCCCGGTCGGTATGTTCCAAGAATATCACAAAAACGAAAAATTGACCGCCGCGGCATTTCGCGATGGTTTTTACCACACCGGTGACGTGGCGTATCGTGACGCGGATGGATATTATTGGTTTGTCGGCCGCAATGACGATTTGATTAAATCATCCGGTTATCGCATTAGTCCGTTTGAGGTTGAAAGTGTATTATTAGAACACCCCGCGGTCCGCGAAGTCGCCGTAACGGGAATTCCCGACCCATCACGTGGCCAGGCCGTCAAAGCAACAATAGTCCTGAACAAATATTTCCAAGGCAACGATATTTTAATCCGTCAATTACAAAATCACGTTCGCGGCCGCACCGCGGCATATAAATATCCGCGCGTGATTGAATTCGTGGACAGTTTGCCGATGACCATATCGGGCAAGATTCGTCGCGCCCTGATTCGCACACTGGACAGTACCAAAAAGACAATCATCACACCGATTAAAAACACAATCGGCCTGGGCAAAGACGAAGAAGATAAATAGTGGGCAAAGTGGTTAGTGTTTAGTGTTAGTGTTTAGTGATAACTAAAAACCGCCCAACCGGGCGGTTAATCGTTACAGAATCACACACTCACACCTTCCATTGCTACATCTGGCCCATGCCTCGTTATCTTCACAAACTACTGAATTACAATCGCTATTGGACGTGCAATTGCCATAAACAGGTTTATCAGCCAAATTCCATAATATACAATTTGCATCTGTATGCGGCGTCCCAGACCATCCAACACATGTCTTATATGTGACGGTCGTTGTCGGCAGGTTATTTTCCACGCTATTTGTCGCACTTTGCAACAAATCCCGCGTCACCAAGAAATCAGACATACAATCGCCATAACCATCTGCATGGGCATTACAAATTCCGCGTTGCGTGACCGCACCATTTTCATCGGTTGTTTCAACAACACTGCCGGCAGGAAAATCCTGGTCGGTCGCATCAATTAAATCCTGTTTCAATGCATCTTGGGTATCAACATAACTTTGTGTTGGAATGGTTGACGTTGTTGTTTCTGCAAATGCATTTAATGTTAAAACAGATACGATTGCACCGATAAATAATGCCCGTTTCATAATATTCCCCTTTATTCCTCGCATTATAGTGTAACAAAAAGGTACCTTTTTTTGACCACCCTGCAAGATTTCGTAAGTCATTGATTTTACTGAATCGCACTTTCTAAAAAAAGTGGTGGACAAAAAGGTACCTTTTTGTGACCAGTTTGCACACAAAAACCGCCGTCATCCCGGCGCATTGGGCCCCGCAAAAATGCGTTCGCATTTTTGTGGGTGATACAGGCCGGGACCTCTGCGTCACCGTCGAAAACTGAAGAAATCCCGACTTTCGTCGGGATGACGGTTGCTTTCGCCGGGATGACAATAAAAACGCGGTAATATCTACCGCGTTTTTTGTATTTTTTCCAATACTGATTTTGTCATAATATCATTCGATATTTCACGTATCTTTGGTGCAGGCGTGGTATCAAAAAAATTTCTTAATTCCGGCCACATACTAACACTTGCGTGCGTTTGCACACCACGCCAATAAACCGATTCGATAAAATCATTTTCACCGTCATAATATGTGCACGCCATATTTTTACAATACGCGAGAGCATTGCGAAATACACACGCACTGCAATTCCCACACACGCCGGCGGGAATTGCAACCAAATTATTTTTGAACCAGTTTTTCTTATATTTGTATTCCTTGGCCCTGGTCATTTTTATTCTGCTTTTTTCATAACCAATGAAGCATTTGTGCCGCCGAATCCGAATGAATTGGACATTGCGACATTGACCGGACGTTTTTTCGCCTGATTCGGCACCAAATCAAAATCACCGACTTCGTCAACCGGGTCATTCAAATTGATTGTTGGCGGAACAATGCCATCACGAATCGCCATGACGCAGAATATTGCCTCGACCGCGCCGGCCGCCCCCAGTAAATGCCCGGTCATAGATTTAGTGGACGACATACATGCGCCTGTGCCACCAAACATATTCTTGACCGCAATCAATTCGCCAATATCGCCCAAACCGGTCGATGTTCCGTGCGCATTGATATAATCTACATCCGCCGGTTTTAATCCCGCATCGCGTAATGCCGCCGCCATCGCACGCGCACCGCCTTCGCCACCTTCGGCCGGGGCGGTTATATGATATGCGTCCCCCGACAGGCCGTAACCGGCAACCTCGGCATAAATTTTTGCGCCACGCGCAACCGCGTGTTCGTATTCTTCCAACACCAAAATACCCGCACCTTCGGACATAATGAATCCATCGCGACCCTTGTCCCACGGACGTGATGCGTGCGTTGGATCATCGTTGCGCGTACTTAATGCCTTCATGGCCGAAAATCCCGCAACACCGATTTTACCGACCGCGCCTTCGCATCCACCGCATACCATAATATCGGCATCACCATGTTGAATTAAACGAACGCCTTCGCCAATACTGTGCGCGCCGGTCGCACACGCGGTCACCAATGCAACATTCGGGCCCTTTAACCCGTACTTAATAGATATATGCCCCGCCGCCATATTTATAATGCACTTTGGAATAAAGAACGGACTTATATGCCGCGGCCCATTATTTGCCAATTCAATGCAGTTTTCATAAATCGTGTTCAGCCCACCGATACCACTGCCGACAGAAACACCGACACGCGTCTTGTCACCCGTGTATGTATCCAGACCGGCATCACGAACGGCTTCGTCCGCGGCGACAATACCATACAAAATACATTTATCCATCTTGCGTTGTTCACGCGGTTCAACAACCGCATCCGGATTATATTGTCCGGGTTCGGTTCCGCGCACCGGCACACCCGCAATTTGGCACGCCAAATCGGCATCGGCAAATTCTTCGATTTTGCGGATACCCGATTTACCGGCGACAAGACTTTTCCATGCATATTCGACACCGCAACCAACCGGCGACACAATTCCCATACCTGTGACAACAACTCTTTTCATAATACATTCCTTTATATGTTTATACTTAGTGCCCCTATAATAATATGTTTCAACCAAAAAATACAGAAAAAAAAGCCGCCATGCAATCGCATGACGGAAAAACACTTATAAAGTCAAAATATTATTTTTTTACATGTGCATCAATATATTTGACCGCATCACCAACCGTAACTAATTTTGCGGCTTCTTCATCCGGAATTGTGATATCGAATTCTTTTTCAACTTCCATAACAAATTCCACCACGTCCAAAGAATCCGCACCCAAATCATTCACGAACGCCGCGCTTTCTGTGACCTTGGCTTCATCCACGCCCAATTTGTCTGCTACGATTTTTTTTACCTTTTCAAAAGTTGACATTTTACATCCTTTGTTTTTGTTAAACTTTTTGTCATACCCATCATGACGTTTATGACCAAAAATTATCACTTTCGGGCCCGCCTGTCAAGAAATTATAACAAACGGTAACAAATGCGCCCTATTCCACATTTAACAATTCTTCCAACAATTCGTTCATATTATTGCGCAAATCTTCCCGGTCACCCGACCAAACAAGGCGCCGCACAATGAATTTATAAACATCATCCATTGTTAAGTTTGGAATACCGGCATCCGCCGCGACACGTGACCACGCAAGACGCGGGTCGGTTAAATGCCCATGTCCGCGCCCCGGAAACACCCAATAACCATCTTGGGGTAAATCTTGAAGCAACACAACCGCCATATCGGACAAAGGCCTTTCGCCCCACATATATCGGTTAAAATCTAAATCTTCCCATTGCATAGAAAAAACCAGATTCTTGGTTGCAAACCCATAAACCAACATCAAAAATGCCGCGCGCATAACATCATCTTCACATTTTTTTATTGCGCCCACCAATCGCCGCAACCCGTGTTTATTCAGCGGCCTTACGCGCCTATTCTGTTGTGGTCGCGGTAATTTTGCACATGGATTTATCCGAACATATCCTGTATCAATTGCGTATCGAAAAACGCTAAGTAACAATTCTTGCATACGTTCCGCAATTGCACCGCCATCAATCGCCGCAATTGTGGTCTGGATATCGATTGGCGTAATATCCGCAACACTTTTATCAAATAATGGCTTCAAATGCCGATTTATTGACCGCACCAATTTATCATAAGAACCCACAGACCGATGCACACGATTTTTCAAATACATTTGAATAAAATCGCGAAACAGGATTTTCTTGCGTTTTACCGGCGTTTTCTTTGCCGCATCTTCCAAAACGGTATTCACCGCACTGCGCGCATCTTCTATATCCATATCTGGATATTTACCGATAATAACGCGCCGGTCGCGACCCTTGATACGTTTCCGCACAAAGAAAGTTTTTACCCCACGACTTGTTATATACATACGCAGTCGCGGTTCAGAAACATCCTGGACCACATCAAAACCACGCGATGGCAACGCCAAGTTGTCCAAAATATACGGATTAAAAAAGAATTGGTGTGCCATCGTTTCTCCTTACTATAATTTTGCCCCCGATGTCATATACGATTATTTGCCGCGCCCCCGAAACAAACCACGAACAAATGCCCGGCGTTCTTGGCGCGCATTATCCAACACAAACTGGGCCGCAACGGCATCCCAATTTTTTTCTTGATACAGGCAACCATTATTTTCACACAGATGATGGCAATTGAAATCGGCGCACTTTCTTACAAATTCGATATTTTCAAAATAATTTTTTGAAAACCAAGGCATGGTCATTTTGCTATAATGATTAATACACGCTTCGACACGACCATAATCGGCCCAATCAACCGTTTCAAATGTTTTTGTTATGTTTGATTCCACCGCACGCAAATTACGACGTGCCGCACGAACATTTTTATTTAAAGTTTTATATTCTTGCCATTTACTCATTTTTTATTCCTTTTTGCTTTCTACACTTTCAGTGCATTGATAAATGCAGACTGTGGTATTTCGACATTACCGAATGTCCGCATACGCTTTTTCCCCTCTTTCTGCTTCTCCAAAAGTTTCCGTTTACGTGTGATATCCCCACCATAGCATTTTGCGGTCACATCCTTGCGATATGCCGCGATTGTTTCACGCGCAATGATTTTTCCACCAATTGCCGCCTGAAGCGGTATTTTGAATTGATGTCGTGGAATTAAATCTTTTAATTTTTCAACGATTGACCGACCACGTTTTTCGGCCGCCGACCGATGGCACATAAAAGACAACGGTTCAACATTTTCTTCATTGACCAAAATCGAAACCTTTACCAAATCTGATGGCTGATAATCCTGGACTACATAATCAAACGATGCATAGCCCGAAGATATCGATTTAACCCGGTCATAGAAATCAAAGACAATTTCCGCCAATGGCAACCGATAAACCAAAACCGCCCTGTTGCCAACATAAGAAATGTTTTCTTGAACGCCGCGCCGTTCGGAACACAGTTGCATAATTCCGCCCATATATTTATCGGGCATCATAATTGTTGCGCGCACCCACGGTTCTTCAATGGATTCAATTTTTGTAATATCGGGCATATCGGCGGGATTTTCCAAATCAATGACTTCGCCGTTGCGCAGGTGAACCTTGTACAGCACGCTTGGCACCGTGTTTATCAAACTTAAATTAAATTCGCGCGCCAAACGTTCACTAATAATTTCCATATGCAGCAAACCCAAAAATCCGCAACGCAATCCAAATCCCAGTGCCGAAGACTTTTCGGTTGTGAACACAAACGACGCATCATTCAATGCCAATTTTTCCGCACTTTCGCGCAACACCGGGTAATCATCAGATTCCACCGGAAAGAACGAAGAAAACACAACTGGCACAGACGGCTTAAATCCCGGCAACGCATCAACCGTCGCACGCGAATCGGCAATTGTGTCACCGACACGGCAATCATGAATTGTTTTCATACCCGTAATAATGAAACCGATTTCCCCGGTTGACAATTCATCAACATTTACCATTTTTGGTGTAAAATACCCAATTTTTTCAACGGTGTATTCGGCCGCCGTTGCCAAGAATTTTATTTTTTGCCCGCGTCGCAATGTGCCATCAACAACGCGCACCAACACAACCACGCCCAAATAAGAATCATACCAAGAATCCACCAACAACGCCCGCGTTGGCGCATCTTCATCGCCCGATGGGGCGGGCAATTTATGTACAATTTCTTCCAATAATTCCGGCACGCCGGCACCGGTTTTGCCCGACACCGCCAACGCATCATTTGCATCCAAACCGATAACATCTGCAATTTGCGCGCGCGTTCCGTCAACATCACTGGACGGCAAATCAATCTTGTTCAAAACCGGCAACATTTCTAAATCATTATCCAACGCCAAATACGCGTTCGCCAGTGTTTGCGCCTGGACCCCTTGGGTCGCATCAACCAAAACGAGCGCCCCCTCACACGCCGCCAGCGAGCGCGACACTTCGTATGAAAAATCGACATGCCCCGGCGTATCCATTAAATTCAGTTGGTAAATTTCACCATCTTTGGCGCGATAATTCAAACGCACCGTTTGGGCCTTGATGGTAATTCCGCGCTCGCGTTCAATATCCATAGAATCCAACACTTGGGCCTTCATTTCGCGCGATTCCAAACCACCCGTGTATTCAATCAACCGATCCGACAGAGTTGATTTCCCGTGATCAATATGCGCAACAATTGAAAAATTTCTAATATGACTCTGCTTCATTCCTTGCCTTTAATACGACTCTGTATGCGGCAATGATACACTCGTATATGCATACTTGCAAGGCGAAAATTCAACAATTTTTACTTTAAATCATCCAACAATTTATCGATTTTTGCCGCACGTTCCAATGTATCATCATATGTAAATCTAATTTGCGGAACATATTTTTGGTCTAATTTTTGCCCCATTTGAAAACGAATCGTCCTTGTTTCAATATCCAAACGGCGTTGCACAGTATCTATATCATCCGTATGACAATGAAAGAACAGCCGCACAAATTGCAACCCACCGCGCGCAACCGCCCCCACCAACGACACACCCGACAAAACCGGGTCATCGGCATAGTTATCGCGCAGTATTTCCGCGACAATAGTCTGCACTTTGGCGGCGACACGTTCATTACGATTTGAATCAGTTTTTATTTTTGGCATTATGTTTCCGTTGTTTTATTTATAATCTAACGGTATAATATATTCCAATACAATCAAGGAAAATTTTTAATGAAATTATCTGAATACTTGTTATCACGTGCAGAAACCAAAACATACACATGGATTGTGTTCCTTATGACCGTGTGCGAATCGATATTTTTGTTTATTCCACCCGAAGTTTTTATGACCCCACCAATTATTGCAAATAAAAAACGTGCGGTTCCGGTTGTGTTGGCGGCAACATTGGGTTCAATTGTCGGCGGCATTATATCATACTGTATTGGTCTGTGGGTGTTCGATTCGGTTGGCATGTGGTTGATTGAAAACTTTGCCAGTCCGGAAAAATTCGAATTGGCACAAAGTTTATTCATCAAACACGGTGTATTCATAATCTTTTTAACGGCGGTGACGCCAATTCCATATAAATTGATGGCAATGTGTGCGGGATTTATGGGATTCCCGGCGGTGCTGTTTTTGGGGCTGTCTGCGATATTCCGCACTGGCCGGTTTGCGTTGATGGGATATTTGCTGTGGCGATTCCAAGAACGCGCCAATATAATGGTTCGCAAATATTTTTGGCAATTGACGGCGGCGGCAATTATATTCGCCGGGTTTGGAATAATATTAATGTTTTGTATTTAGTGATTATCCGCTTTCACTTCGCTACTGCGATACAGGCCCCGGTAAAACGGCCCGTCATACCGATGCAAATCGGTATCCCCGCTTACCACCTGATAATAAATTTCCAGAAAGTTCGTATTTTTCCTGATATTTAATATCTAAAGAACTGTCATGGCGGACCCCGCGCCCCGCAAAAATGCGCTGCATTTTTGTGGGTGGACCCTTGCCCGGGATGACGGGGATTTTTGTGTAAAACCTGGTCACAAAAAGGTACCTTTTTGTCCACCACTTTTTTTAGAAAGTGCGATTCAGTAAAATCAATGACTTACGAAATATCACAGGGTGGTCAAAAAAAGGTACCTTTTTGTTACACTATAATGCGAGGAATAAAGGGGAAATATTATGAAACAAGCATTATTCATCGGTGCTATTGCATCGGTTTTAACAATCAATTCAGTTCTGGCAACAACATCAACCGTCACATCACGGGATTATGTCGATGCCCAGGATGCATTGAAACAAAATAAGATTCCGGCAACTGGAACCAATGCATCAACACCCGGTGACACCGTTGTCACATATACATCCACCGCTGGAACGATTGGTGAAAGGTGGATTTGTGATGCAGAAGCATATGATGACGATGATTGTGACGACACCGCTTTGGTAACTACAAATGTAATAAGTAGTGTTCTAGATTATGTTGATGCACAAATAAATCTACCGGAAACAACCGTCACATATAAAACCTGTACCGAATGGTCCGGTACACCGCATACAGATGCGAATTGTTTGCTGTGGAATTTAAGTGATAAAGATGTTTATGG
>JAFZUT010000011.1 GCA_017618175.1 Alphaproteobacteria bacterium | reverse complement strand
TCGCATAGGGTCATCAGCTTTGCGCTATCCGATGATGATAATTCAAGTTTGATGATTGCCATTTTGCGTATTGAAAAAACCGCCTTGCCGGCGGCTTTGTATATCGATGTCCTATTATATCGAAAATATTATGTTATTTTTGCAAAAGTGTAAAGTGCTAATTTTTGCGACACTTTTATATTTGACTGGTTTTTCCTAGTTTTTCCTTGCTATGACATTAAATATGTTGATATTTTTATATTTGGCTTGCTCAATTTCTTTGCCAGATCTTCAATTGCGTTTTTATAATGCAATGCCACTGATTGCCGGGACAGATGAACCTTTTTGCCTATCTTTGTCCAGCTTTTGCCGCAGGCCCGCATCCAAACGATCTTTTTATCTTTGTTGTCGTCTATCAATCTGAACCAGCGCAAAACAACTTCTTCCCACATGGATATTTGTTTGTTTGTTGGTTGAAAATGTGGTTCGATATCATCATTCGTATCCCAAAGATATTCGTACCATTCTCTGACTATATCCCATTTTTGCCCAACCACTTTTGCTGGTCTTACTGGTGGCAACGATTTATCAACCATTGCTGCGATCTTCAACCATTCTTCAATGATGCTTGGTGTCCATATTTCCATTGTTATCCCTCTTGGCTGCTTTTATAAAATGCATGTTGCTTTTCTATCCAATCCAATAACTGGGCCATATTGATCCATTGACCTTTGCGTTTCTTTTTTAATGTCTTTTGTGCTGTTTCTATAACTGATGGTGGAAACATTGCCAAGTAATCTTTGAATTTTGGTTGGCATTGAATGACTAAATCGAATGTGAAATTTTCATCAATTGGAAACTCTGATATGTTTTCAACAGGCATTTCGGCATTTTCAACAGAGTTTTCAACAATTTTTTGTGCATTTCTTCTTTCACTTCCTTTTAATATTTTTATATTTATATTTTTATTTTCTTCTTTCTCTTCTTCTACTGATGATTTCTGTTGTGATTTCAATATTGAATTCAGACCTGTGCGACAAGCTCGATTTAAACTCAACCGCATGCATTTTTCTTTGTATTTTTGCTCATCTTTTTCTATCTGTTTTTTCATGTATTTCCAAACACCCAGATCACTATCTCGGTTTGGATATTCAAAGATGCACCGCAACAATTCTGCGCATTGCTCATCTGAAAAATCTTTGATAAGTACTGCCAATGCTGGATCTATCAATATTTTCATGTTCATTCCTTATTGTTCAAATAATGTTGGTTGTCCGGCTTGTTTTTGCCAATTCACTTTGTATTGCACACAATCTTTGACCTCGGTTATGTAAACCAATTCATCGCTTTGTCTGATGGTTTTCGCGTTCTTGGTTATAACAAATCTGTATATCTGAATCTTGCCTTGCAAAAACCAAACGCCATTGTTTGTGATTTGCCATTCGTTGTGTTCATTGGTTGGTATTGCCAAACCGAAATATCTCAATTTCTGAAAATTTGCGAACTGTGTATTATCCAGATTCATCTTGTCTAATCTGGCACGACCACCCATCGCATTCAATCTGGCCAAACATGAAACCAATGTTTTATTCATGGTGTGTTTGTATTCAACCAATTTGTGGCCACACATGGGGCATATAGAAACATTATTTTTCATCGTTGCCCCCTTTGTTTTTATCCATCCGCGTGAATGAATTGAAAAACGTTCTTGTTTGTTCGTATTCTTGAACGGCTCTGCGTGGATACAAAACCCGGCCACCAATCTTCAAATATATCGGTCCACCTCCACATGAACGCCATTTTCGTAAAGTCGCTTGGTTGATTCCCCAATATTCAGAAAGATCTTTTTCTGTAAGCATGATCTTTTTTAATATCACATCGTCATCCATCGTAAAATTCCTTGCTTTTGGTTGTTTTTGCTTGCTTTCACTTGTTTTAACTGTACGAACATAATTTGCGTTTGTCGGTGGGGACGTTGAACGGAGATTGATGCCATCTGGTGTGGCATGGTGTGGCGATGGTGTGGCAAGTGAACGGAGCTTGTAGCCTTTTGGTGTGGCACTTGAATAAACTTGAAACAATCGGTTGTTTTTACTATGATTCAAACATGGAAAAATTTACTAAGGATTTTATAAGATTAAAAATTGATACTGCGATTGAACAAAATCCGGGTGTGCGGCCACTGTGCGTTACTATTGATGGGAAGAATTGTAAGTATATAATTTCCTACGATACTGTGGATCGTATGGTTACGGGTGTGATAGCCCAATATGCTCATAAAAAACGGCCAATCACTTTATCAGATATCTTGGCTGCAGACCAATAATGGTGTTCCTTTTGGTGGCAAATTTAATTTGTATTTTCCTGTTTTATCAGATTTGATTATTCGGTGCCAATATCGATTGTGGTTGAATATGCTACGAATTCGGTCGCTGCTGGCACCAATGTCAGTCAATATGCGTTTGCCGTACATCCAAGGATTACCATCTTCTCTTGCCTGCCATAATCGCTTGATGACCTTTGCTTGCATTTCGCCAAACCGATATTCCTTTCCGCACCAAATAAAACAAGTGAAATCATCTGATAGCAGTTTGAATTCGTATTGTTTTTCATTGATATTGCCATGTTTGAATTCAAAATCTTCAACCTGTGTCATTGGGATTATGAGATCAAAAAAATCCACGCGGAGTGGACTTTCTAGGATTTCTTTCATATCGTAATCGCCGATACGAGCAATTTCTATTTTATGTTCTTTGTTTTTGAACATCATATAGATATATCTATGATCTATATGCATGCCAGCTAATTGTCGAACCATAGTGTTATATTTTTCTGGTGGGGTTCGTGCCAGTGCAACTTCCAGCGCAGCAGGTCGTAAACAGAATCTTATTTTATCGGTTTCGGCCAGGGATTCTATTGTGGAAACTCTGCATTTCCAACGTTGTGCCAAGTCCTCTATACCCAAGAACTCAACGGGGATGTCCAACCCAGTCATGAACGTCCTTTTGTTGTGTGGTTCTATAAAAGAGAAAAAGGGGCTACCACAAAGGGTAACTCCTTTCCTTATGGTTGCAAAATACAATATGTTTTTTTGATTTGCAATAATAAAAGACGCCTGTAAAAATAAAATCTGGATGGCTTGATTTTTCTGCTGTTTATGTTATAATATGGCTACTTTCCCCCCCATATAAGAAAACTGTCCTAGGTATTGTTTCTTCCTATATTGTTATCGACATTTTATATTAAAATGCGATTGTTTCCACGATCGTTCTTTTTATGCAGTTTGTCTTGTATGTATCCCCACATAAAATGCATTTCCTCTGTTGTGGTATTCTCTGATTCCAACCATGATTCCGGTGTCGGCCATATTTTGCCAGTACCACATCCAACAACGGATATTACAAGTTCTTTTATTTGTCTTTTGCGCATTTCATTTCTTATTGCTGCTTTGAATAACTCTCTTTTATCCAGCATGGCAAATGCCATGCTAATGCCATAATGATATGCCCACCATTTGGCCATCTTCAATTTATTCAACATTGCGATCTTCATCATCAACACATTTATTGGGATCTCTTCCGGGGCATCCAGCAATTCATCTGCAAAATGTCGCCCAGTTTTCGCATTTAAAAATTCAAAGATTTCATCTTCCGTTTTGTTGGGATATATTTCTTCTAATTTTTGCGTTACAACATCCCAAATCTTTTGTGTATCTATCGCATTAAAACTATTGTTAATCGTGCCATAAAATCCAAACTTTTTATTTATTTCTACCATGTTCAATCCTCTGTGCCATCAAATTTTATATCCGCGGATCCCTTGAAGTCCTTTGGAATGTCATATCCAATCTTGCGCAGCAATGCAACGATTTCCTTTTCTGTGCGACCATCTTCGATCCAACAATATGCATTGCTTTCTCTGGCATCGCGACCAAGCGCACGACAAATTCTGCCTATGCCTGCATATGTTTCTATTTCATGATAAAATGCTGCCAAATATATGTTTTTCTTTTTTCTGATCATGATTTATCCCTCTTGTTGACATATGGTTTGTGTAATATGATTCACTGCTTTGAATGCTTGTGCATCTGCCAAATGCGTATACATTTCCGTAGTCGTTATTTTGCTGTGTCCGGCAACATCTTTCAGTGCTGTTATACTTTCGCCCATGTTGGCACCCATGGTAATGAATGAATGTCGTAAATCATGGATGCGCATATGTGGCAATCCAGCATCTTTCAATGCCCATTCAAAAGGTTTTCGAACATTGTCCACCGATTTGTTTTTATCCAATATCCCAGGGAATACAAATTTGCTGCCGATCAATTCTGCCTCTTTCATTGCAAATTCCAATTCTTTTATTGCATCATCTGATAGCATCACATCTCTTGGCCCAGTTTTACTATCTTTCAAGTGGATTTTCTTTTCTGGCAATGATACCTCATCCATTTCCAAATCCCGAATTTCTGAACAACGACATCCGGTCAATGCCAAAACTTTTAATACCCGGAATAATCTTGGATGCATTCTCGATTTTGCCGGGCCATTATCCAATGATTTGAACAGTCGTTTATATCCATCCAAATCCAATACTGTGGCTCTATATTTTGGCCCATGACCTTTTTTAATAAATCCACATAAATTTGATCGTCTTGGCATATATCCATATGATTCACACCAATCCCAAAAATTTGATAACAACGACAATATTTTATTCGCGGTTGAAAAAGATGTTTTCTTGGCCCATTCGGTATATGCATCCATGATATCTCTTTCTGTAAGATCTTCCAAATATCTTTTTCCAAATACCGGTCTTAAATACAATCTGAAATGCAATTGATTTAATTGCTGCGTACTTGGTTTTTTGTGTACAGATGCATACTTGTCCATATAAACCGCGAAAGCGTTTTCAAATATTTTCTCTTGTGCATTACGGATCAATCCTTTCGCCGTTTCTGTGGCATCATCATTTGTTGCTGTGCCTCTTACTGTGGCTAATACTTTGTTTTTAAGTATCATTGCGCGGATGTCTTTGGCTCTTTTATAAACTTCCCCCACATCCACAAAATCGGCCCATTTGCCCAGCATTAAAGTTTTTCTTTCATGACCTGTTCCTACTCTGCAATTAAGAAAAAAACTGATCCCTTTGGTTTTTGCATAATATCTTAACTGCAGGCCCGGAATGGTTCCATCCATAATTTGCAGATTCACATCGGATTTTAATTGTGCAATCCATGAATCCTTAAAAATTCTTCTTTTGCATTTCCATTCAGTCATTTTGCATACCTCTTTGTTGCGACACACACACTGCCATTAAAAAACTAAAAAGCAAGTAAAAAGAACGGGTTGTGCGATTTTTTATAATTCATCATTGAACCGGTTCAGCCATTCTTCAACATCTTCTTTTCTGTACCGGATCAATTTTTCCCCAAAACGCAAATATTTTGGTCCAATCCCCAGTTTTCTATATCTGGCGATGCTGTATTCGGATATTCCAATAATTTTTGCAACTTGTTTTGGTGTTAACAATGGTTCTTTTGGATTCATGATGTGTCCTTTTGGTTTGTTGTACATTTTTTATGGTATGGATAAAATCGGATTTTTCTATTCACAAATATCTAAAAATATCTACATTGTTTTTTATAAATCGTTCTTCAAATCTGGTATGTTATTTTTGATTTCATATAAGAACCATTTTCAAAATCGGATAAATAATCGGCATTTGTTTCATATTTGAAATCGTGAATGATATCCACAGGCATTTTTATATTGATATCAGAAATGATTTCATATAAAATATCATGTGCTATATGGCTGGCTCAGACATGTTTTTGGGGTGAGGCGCACTAATCCGCACACTGAAAACATGTTAAGAACGGGAAACCGGCGGAACCTGTGGCTTACAGCAGATTTTTTGATTTTATCATTAGGTCTGTTAATCCGTATGTCACTGGTTCGAGTCCAGTTGCCCGAGCCAAAAATTAGCCGTAATTCTTTGGAATTACGGCATTTTCTTTTGTTTTTGCTTGCGGCAATTTGTTCTGGTATAAAACGCAAAAAAGTGTTAAAAATAGCAAACAATTATACCGGAGTTATACACGACCTGTAGAAAAAACGCCTATAAAAATGATAGCCAACCCAGTATTTATAAGCCTTTCAGAAGATTATACAGCCCTGAGAACAACGGAACGAAGTCCGTATATCTGCTGTATACAAAATGTATACATTTTTAATTATCAGAATTTCAAGAAATGACTGGACTTTTGTTGAAAGATAAGGACAAATACAACAACTTTTAAAGGGGTGGCACATGAAGTATAAACATTTTAAAGATATCAAACCAAACCACAAAACCGATTTCATCATGCTCTACTTCGCAGCATGCCGATCTTTGCGCGAATTGGAATCGAATGTGCGCCATAAACAAAACGACAACCTAACTTGCAAACAAACTTGGTTATTTCGCCGTTTGTATTACAAATTATTTCAAATGGCTGCTTTGTGGAAACACATACACATAAATACGGATACATCACAATTGCAAAAACATGTCATATATGATAGAATTATGTCGTATAGGATTTGTAAAGTGCAAAGTAATTGGAAAGAACTGATAATTTCGACATTAGATAAAAAGCTTGTTGGTGATTGGGTAAAGCGCCCTAACACCTATGAAAAAGATTTATGCAAAGAAACACTATGGCAAGACCAAGAAAACAGATATTTCGATGCTGTTTGCAATGGGGTAAATATAGAAATAAAAAAGGGGAATAGCATATGGTTGGACTTGAGGCGGTACGCGGAAATAGTTAAGCATCATGGTCCCGAAACCATAACCTGTTTCTTTATCCCAGATAAAAATAAAACTTATATTCAAAATATTTTTATCGTTGATACTACGAAGATAATAAATTGGTTAAATATCACACAAGAAACTGCTGATAAGATACTTGAAATCAATGTTCCAAGGGGCTTGAATATGCAGGCTAGTATGACTTTGAAAGACGTGAAACAGATAGCCGATGTTATATTAAAATTCTAATAAACCCCTTGATTTTATACGGCATTTTGTTCTAATATATCAACAAGGAAAGGATGAGTTTTGATAGCGATACCAGCCAGATTGCCAGATTATACAGAATGCCGCCCTGTGTTAAAATGGGCCGGCGGCAAAGGGCAATTGTTGGAACAAATTGAACAAAAACTTCCTTTGAAACTAAAGATGGGGGGCATCAAACGGTATATAGAACCCTTTGTTGGTGGCGGTGCCGTATTCTTTGACATATACAATAGATATCAAATCCAGGAAGCGTTTTTATTTGATATCAATCCAGAATTAGTGATTCTTTACAACGTTATAAAACGCGATGTGGAAAGTTTGATTGTTGAGTTGACCAAGATTCAGACCGAATACAGACATACAGATGATACAAAGGCGTATTATTATGCCAGACGCGATGAATATAACGATTGTGATAAAAATGTTGATGCCAATGTATACCGCACAAGTTTTGTTCGCCGCGCTGCCCTAACGATATTCTTGAACCGGACATGCTTTAATGGTTTGTTCCGCGTAAACAGCAAAAACAAATTCAATGTTCCGATGGGCAAATATACAAACCCACGTATCTTGGACGAAGAAAACTTACGCAACGTATCCGAAGCTTTGCAAATTGCTACTATTATACAAGCAGACTTTGGCGCAACACCAGATTATGTAAAAGCTGACACATTCATTTATTATGACCCTCCATATCGTCCAATTCGTGAAACATCATCTTTCAATTCTTATGCCGTGGGTGATTTTGACGATGCTGAACAGGAACGTTTGAAACAGGTCTTTGACACATGTCACCAAATGGGGGCTTTGCAGATGTTGAGCAATTCAGACCCAACCAATTATATTGAAGACCCGTTCTTTGATGATTTATACAAAGATTATAAAATTAACCGTATTTTGGCCAGACGTCTTATCAATTCCAAGGCAGACGGTCGTGATGCAATTCGTGAATTATTGATTACAAATTATGACTAAGAAACAGTATCGTCTTTATTGTGCAGATTGCCTTGAAAAGTTGCTTGAACTTCCAGAAAATACATTTGATATGATTTTTGCGGACCCTCCATACATGCTTTCTAATGGTGGTATCACATGTCAAAATGGTTGCGTTGTGTCTGTAAACAAAGGCGATTGGGATAAATCACATGGTCTTAGTGATGATTTTGAATTTCATAAAAAGTGGCTTTGTGCATGTCATCGTGTTTTGAAACCAAATGGAACATTGTGGATTAGCGGCACATACCACAGCATATATTCGTGCGGATTTGCTATGCAATTACTTGGTTTTCATATTTTGAACGACATAACTTGGTTTAAGCCAAATGCCAGTCCGAATATGTCCTGCAGGTACTTTACCGCAAGCCACGAGACATTGCTTTGGGCGCGCAAAAATAAAAAAGCAAAACACACATTTAATTATGAAGCCATGAAAAATGGAGATTTCCAAAAAGACTTTATTAAAAAGCCAGGTTGCCAAATGCGAAGTGTTTGGGCTATTGGAACGCCAACCAAAGAAGAAAAGAAATTTGGCAAACACCCGACTCAAAAACCAGTGGAATTGTTGGAACGCATTATTTTGGCTTCTACAAATCCAGGCGACTTGATTTTAGATCCGTTTATGGGCAGTGGAACGACGGGGGTTGCAGCATTAAAACATGGCCGTCTATTTGTGGGTATAGACCAAGAGCCACAATTTGTTGAACTGGCTGAAAAAAGGTTATATGATATATCTGAAAAAAAGGATAAAAAATGAAAGCGAACGGAATTGGCGGAGCAAATACCAAAACAGGTTTAGTTTTTGAAGGTAAAACTGATTTGCGTACATTTTTATGTTCACAACCAGGGTACAATTGTGTTGATGATAAACGCGGTTGGGTGTCAGTGTTATATAAAGGCGAAGAAGTCGCATCAATATTCAAGAAATCTGCTTTATATAAATTTTTAGAATATCGTGGAATTGATTGGAAATCTATTTTATCTAAGAAATTATTACCGGATGATTCTATTTATGTTGTTATAAACAACACGTTTTTTGTTATTGAATGTAAGTTTCAACGTGTTGCCGGTTCTGTAGACGAAAAATTGCAAACTTGTGATTTCAAGAAAAAACAATATAAAAAATTGTTGTCACAGTTGAACATGGAAGTTGAGTATATTTACTTATTAAGCGACTGGTTCAAACAACCTTGTTATCAAGATGTCTTAGATTATATAGTTTCGGTCGGTTGTTCATATTATTTTGAATATATCCCATTACAAAAGTTTGGTTTACCTGTTCCAACACAACATTAAAATAACACATATATAACATCATAAAATTACGAGAGCGTGTCATGGGATTAAAAAAGGGGAAATACGGAGAAGCAAATTTTATCAAAGCAGAGCTTATTGACTTTCTGCTTAAACACGCTAAATATGAGCTGATAGTAAACGAATTGCCGTTTTTGTGCTGTAAACGTTCTGCAGATCTTGTCGCGATAAATAATGGAATGTCCATAGGTTTTGAAATTAAAAGCAAATACGACAATCTTAAAACTATGCTAGATCAAATATCAGATTACCGAAAAACTTTCAATTTTGTTTATTTGGTTTACTCGTGCAAATTTGCAAAATCTAAGGAACTTACTAAACTACCAAAAAACATAGGCCTTATAGTAATAAGCTCCGACAACAAGTTAATATTAAAAAGAAAAGCAAGGAAAAAAATTTCCTTAGATAAAACATATATGACTTCTGTTCTATGGCGCAAAGATTTAGAAAAGTTGCTACCAAAATATAAAAAATCCGCATTTGAACAACTTAAACAAAGAGCTATCGAAGAATGCACGACAGTGAACATTCAAAATCAAATAATCATATCTTTACAAAGACGCTATGGAGATGGCTATAAATTATTTCTTAAAGAAAAAGGGCAAAAGGTCATACTTGAGGATTTAAATTATATTACAAATACAAAAAAGCATCCGGTTGTCTTCTCAAATATAAATACTGCATGGTTAGATAAAGATTAGATCTTACAGCAATCCAATAAGAAGGTGCCTTACCTTCCATTTCTCCTTTGGCTTTTTTCTTAATTTGCAAATCTCCGGCTACATTAAATTCGCTTATGGGAACATAGTTTTTAGCTTCTGTTACCCGTTTTGCTAACTCAACATATTCAGAACTGGTATTTCGGCCAGTTCCTCTAAAGAAATGATATTTAATAGGTTTTTTTGTTCGTAAATCTCTCTCTATATAATCTATTCTTGGGTACCAACCTCCGCCGCCCATCTCATAACGAGTTGGGTGTATAGAAGAAAAATCACCATGAAAAACCTTATTTCCCAAGGTTTGTCTTATACAATCACTGAGTTGGTTTTCTAAAATATCTATACTACCACAAATTTTATCTATGTGTATAACCGATGCAGGAAAACTAGAAGAGACAGGGATCAAAGCTTTTATTTTTGATACATCGATTGGCTTTACATATTCAGACGTTTCTTTTTGGGTAAAAGATTTTATAAAATCAAAATCTAATATCACAAATAATTTATTTACCCCTATAATATTAGTAACAAAATCTATAACCTGATTTATAATCTTGGCATCCGTTGTAGATGGTAATTTTATAGCCATATAATCAAAATGATTTTTTAATTCTTCTATCTGCATTTGTACATCTTGCCGATAGGTTGTGTCAAATTGAATTGTAGGAATTACTAAACGTTTAAAAGTATCGTTTCGTTGTAAAAAATCTAGCCAATTTCTATATCCATTATTTGGATTCAACAAACCACTCCCTGTGGCGCTTAAACCATCATATTTCAAAGATGAATCATCTGTTATATCTAAAACAAACCTTTTATTCCCCATAAAATCTAAAATTTTCGTAATTTTTTTATTTATATCCCCAGGGCGTCTAACTCCTCTGCAATTTTCATCTTTACAATTTTTAGAATATGTATAACCAAGTTCTCCCGTCATTTCAATAATAGGCAACACCTCTTCTTTAATATTATCTGCCAAAGAGTCGTAAGCATTGACTTCTGACGGGCGTGTTTTCAGTATCGGGAAATAACAATATTTTGACATAATCAATACTCCGATATTAAACCAAGTTTGTAAAGTCTATAACGCACTGCAGGTGTCGACAAACAAAACTTATCTGCCAACAAAGATATTGTATTATATCCCTCTTTTATATATTCACGAATCTTTCTTTCAGGCATCAATAACTCTGAAGCAAAATTATTTGCTTCTTGTTCTTCAATATTGGTATTCTCATCTCTAAAAAATATAATATCTTTTGAGGTTATGCTCTTGTCTTTATGCAATACGAAATGTCCTAGTTCATGAGCAATAGTGAAACGTTGTCTCCGTTCGTTTTCAAATTTATTAACAAAAATACACCACTGATCATCCAACACATTTAAAAAACCTGAAGCTTCTCCTAAATCCCTTTTCACAACATTTAAGCCAAATAATTTTTCTGCAACCCATTCTATATCTAACGGTTCTGTTTTTTTTGCTTCTAACGCAGCGGTCCAGACATCTTGAGCACTTAACGTCTTAGATACGTTGTTCTTTTTCTGTTTTTTTGCATAAGTTTCAATATCTTTATTTGAGATAAAATTTGACCAATTAGACAAATCTGTAGCCATTATTTACCTCCCACTTTTTTTGATCTTACCCGCAAATTTCGTTTAAGATGCAGCACAGCATTATTCTTTTCTTGTAAATCATCGGAAAGCTTATTAGTCATACCTTCAAATTCTTCACGTGCTATACTTCGAATTTTTTCATCATCAAATTGTTCAGCTAAATAATCCCCCATATCAGACTTTAATAATTTGGACATCTTGTCATTTAAACAAATATCAAACCATTTTGATTGAATTTCTTTGTGCAAGCCCTCTCGCATACGTCCACCCATAAAAAACCAAGAAACAACCGCAAACACACCTAATAAAGCTATTAAAATTGCTATTATTTCCTCATAATACCTAAGTGTATCTTCATATACAATCGAAACCGGCACAATTTTGTTTTTCATTATTAAATTATTTATCGATTTTCTATCTTTTTCTGTAACTAAATTTATATCTGTATCTGCCACTATATAAGTATCTGCATAAATCCGAGATACATACGGCTTAGCAAAAACAACCATCGCTGTAATAAAAACGAAAAAAATAGCCAACCAAGAAACTATCGCCCCAAACCATGAGGAACAAGTTCTAAAATGTTCAACAAATGAATACCACCAATTTCTCATTATCAAATATCCTTTTTCAATATGAAATATAACAAAAAAACCATATTTTTCAATAGTCTTTTTCGTTTTTAACAGAAAATATTAAAAATTGTTTTTTCCTCTGACACACCCGTACAAAAACAGAAATTTTATTTTTTCTAGAAATCAGTATTGTTATTAACTAAATTATCAATCTTGATTTCAGGTTAGATTTTAGATGTGATTTTCGTGCTGAAATTAGTATATATTTTTTGAGAAAACATACACGATTCACAGAAACACAACATCACCCCCCCTTTATCCCCAACTCTTTACGCATTTTAGTTGCTAGTTTTACTATCTTATCTGCTATTTCATTTGATTTTGCTTCTATCTGCTTTTGACTACGCATTGTATCGTAACAATTACATATTTCTGTATCCAAAGCATAGTATGCACCGTAAATCTTCTTAGATGCATATATCAACATTTGCCCCTGCAATGCATTAAACATTGTTTTACATTTCTTTGGCCATTCATGGGAACGACGATACTTTTCATGTTCCATTAAAACCTGGCACACATTGATATATAATTCTTCTCGTTTTTGTTTTATATAAAGTCCCCTATCTCGTTTGCTTTTTAAAAAGTCTACAAACCATGTAAAACCGGATGTCAATAATGCCCCAAGAATAATCCCAAATAATTGAGACGAAAAGAAATCAGACCACGTCATTATCATATACCTCTTTAGATTATTTTTTCAAATTTAACATAATAAAAAATTATGTTTTTTGCAATAGAATTTCTGTTAACAAATAAAGTGAATTTTTAAATACAAATCTACACTATCTTTATACAGTCACATCCAGTCAAATCGGGCTTTGTAAGGCTTTTTTGCTATCTTAAAAAAGGTCTACACAGAGGTTATATTTTGGGACAATTTTAGAACAAATTTTTGTGTCATTTTAAGTCAAATCCAAACAAAACCAAATCCCTCAACACCACGGCATCTGTGGCACACAAGGCGTTAGGTTTACACTCAAGCACATTAAAATAAATATTCATTGAGGGGCAGCTGTTAATCCGTATGTCAGTTTTATAGACAAATTACATACGCTGAATATTGCGGATTTCTGCGGAATTTCGTTTAAATATTAACTGTTTGCAAAAGTCAAAAAATGTCCATTTTTACAAAAAACATATCAAAACATACGGACTAGTCCGTATGTCACAACAAACAACCTCTTAAAAACCGAAGAAAACCGAACCTTAGTCCGTGTGTCTGCTAATTTTTTTGTGTTTTTGTGGCTAATTACCACCAAAAGCAAAAAATCTACATATTAGCTACACAGTAAAACCATTTTTAAAAAACTTGCTTTTTTTCTTTGCCATGCTACTCTAATCAAAAGAGAGGTAGGTACTAAAAGAACATACAAAAAGGCCTATACTATGCGTCAAAGTAGTTTATTTTATAAAACCCAAAAAGAATTTAACAACCAAGAAATGTCTAAAAATGCCCAGCTGCTTACACGCGCGGGCTTTATTCATAAATTGATGGGCGGAATTTATTCGTATATGCCGTTGGGCTATAGAACATTAAACAAAATTGAAAATTTAATCCGTCAGTATATGATGACAGTAAATGGTCAAGAAGTTATTATGCCTGTTTTGCAACCTGCAGATGTATGGCACAAAACAGGACGCTGGGATAAAATAGATGTTTTATATAAAATAAAAGGTCATGGCGATAAAGATTATGCTTTAAGCCCAACGAACGAAGAAGTTGTTACGCCATTTGTGACAAATTTTATTTCTTCTTATAAAGATTTACCAATGTCTGTATTTCAAATTCAAAATAAATTCAGGGACGAACCACGTTCTAAATCTGGGTTGTTTCGTTGTAAAGAATTTAGAATGAATGACTTATATTCGTTTCACGCATCACAAGAAGATTTAGATTCTTACTATGATAAGGTGGCAGAAATGTATATGAAGTTTTATACCAATTGCGGCATTGGCGATAAAACATATTTTACATATGCCAGTGGTGGTGCTTTTGCAAAATATTCACATGAATTTCAAACATTGACTGATGCCGGTGAAGATACAATCTTTATTTTACCAGGAACGAAAATAGCCATCAATCGCGAAATCATTGATGACAAGGCGGCTTTAAGAGACATTGTTCCAAATTACACAGATGGTATGGAAAATTCTTTTGAACAAAGACGCGCCGTAGAAGTAGGAAATATATTTAAACTGGGCACACGTTTTACAGGACCATTTAATGCCAATTTTGTTGATAAAGACGGTCAAACAAAACCTGTTATTATGGGGTGTTATGGTATTGGCCCAAGTCGCGTTATGGGAACTGTTGCAGAATGTCTAAGTGACGATAAAGGTTTGGTGTGGCCGGAAAAAATAGCCCCGTTTGAATGGCATTTAATTTCTTTAGCGATTAAAGATGCCGAAATGGCACAGGTTGAAAATTTATATCATCAATTACAAAACGCGAATTTTGATTTGCTGTATGATGATCGGCAAAATGTTCGTGGTGGAAATAAATTTGCAGAAAGCGATTTGATTGGTATCCCAAATAAAATAATTGCCGGGAAAAACTTTTTCAATACCGGTAATTTGGAAATAAAAGACCGTGCCACAGGAAATACTCAACAAATGAGCGTTTCTGATTTAATTCAACTTGTAACAAAAACCAAATGCAAATAAGCAAAAGGGGTGAAGCATGTACAAAGAATCCGTATTAAAATATTTTGCCGACAAAGCCTCTGAATATGATCTTGTAGAAAATCAAAGTTACTGGCGTTTATCTGATGCTTTGTTATGGGACTCTATAAAAACATATATCATTCCAAAATTACCGAAAAATTTTAGATTTTGTGATGCGGGTGGCGGAACTGGTCGATGGTCACAAAAATTATTACAAGAATTTCCTGAATGCTCTGGTGTTACCATAGACTTTTCCAAAGAAATGCTAGATGTCGCAAAACAAAAATCCGCACCATATAAAGACAGATGGAACTTTATATTACAAGATCTGAATGATTTATCAGATATAAAACAACAATTTGATTTCGTGTTCAATTTTCACAATGTTATCGGTTTTGTTGGACCAGATATTGATAATTTCTTTGACCAATTAAAATCTATAACTAAAAAAGGTGGCATAATTTGCACACTGGCTCCAAATATGTATCATGCTGCGTTCTTTAATACGAAACTGGGCAACGTAGACGAAGCAAACAAATGTTTATCTGGTTCTGGACGTTTTACAGACCAAATGCCTTATATCAATATGTTTTCACCAGACAGTATTAAAAACATAATGGAAAAGCATAATATCAAAGTAGATTTTTGTTCAGGGTTTCCAAATTTGATTTATCCGGGTTACCAAGAAACACAATTACGTGGACAAACGGGCGAAATTGCTGACATACTGGAAAATAAAAAAATATTTAAACAAATTTTTGATATGGAAAAACAACATATCAAAAATGGCGATATTGCGGCACGTGGCAATAATATCTTTGTATTTGGAACAAACAATTAAACAAGGAGACGAGAATGATTTTTCCACGAAAATTAAAAGCAGGCGATGAAGTGCGCATTATTGCTCCTGCTTTTTCATACCAAATCATAGGTGAAGATGTTAGAAAAATTGCTACAGAACGTCTTGAACAAATGGAATTAAAAGTATCTTTTGGTAAAAATTTAGGTATCATTGATTCTTTTGTTTCGTCCCCAATTGATGCCAGAATACAAGATTTGCACGATGCGTATACTGATAAGAATGTAAAAGCAATCTTTACTGTTATTGGCGGTTTTAATTCAAACCAATTATTAGATTCAATAGATTATGAACTGATAAAGCAAAATCCAAAAATGTTAATCGGATATTCTGATATCGCGGCATTACAAAACGCGATATTGGCAAAAACAGGTATTGTTTCATATTATGGGCCACATTTTTCCAGCCTTGGTATGAAATATGGCGCAGATTATACTCTTGATTATTTAAGACGAATTTTATTTGATGATTCAGAATTTTCCGTTCAATCATGTCAGGAATGGAGCGACGATCCAGAATGGTTTATGAATCAAGAAGACAGACATTTTAATAAAAACGATGGATTTTGGGTTATAAATTCTGGTTCTGCCACTGGGGCTTTGATTGGCGGTGAAATGACAACATTTCAATTATTATATGGCACACAATATATACCAACTGATAATAATTTAATTTTGGCATTAGAAATAGAAGGTGGTAATAAACACATCTTAGACAGAATTCTGCAATCTACTATTCATCAACCGTGGTTTAAGAATGTTCGCGGATTGATAATTGGTCGTACAGAAAGCAAAAGTGAGATATCAAAAGATGATATAGTTTCTATATTTAATATTCATCCAGAATTAAAAAATATCCCTGTTATTGCTAATGTGGATTTTGGACATACCTATCCAATGACAGTTTTACCGTTGGGCGGGACGGTTAATATATCAGATGGTTCTTTAACTGTTATAAAACATTAAGGAAAAACGACATTGTTATGATCGCGCAACAAAAGTGTGCAATCGCGGATGTCATTGTGTTTTAGCAACCACAAAATAAAGCGTTCTATACCCATACCGAATCCAGCTGTTTGGATTTGTTGGATGTCACGCATATCTATATACCATTGATAGCCAGATTTATCAACATTGTGTTCATCCAGCGAGTTAATAGCATCCTGTGAACTTAATACACGCTGACCGCAACCCAACGTTTCGCCAATACCAGCCAACAAATCACCTGTCATTGAAAAATCTGTACCTGTTTCTTTGGCTTGATAAAACGGGACTGACTTATATGGCATATGCGTAATCCACGTAAAATCGCCATATTTATCTATCAAAGCGCGTTCCCCAACAGATGTTATCGCATATAAATCTTTATCCAATTCTTTAAATGCATTGGAAACACTATCCAATTCACACATAGCGTCTTCAAATCTTATTTTATAAAAAGGTTTATTTAACACTTTATCCAGATGTTCTGTTGTGCCACAAATTTCCATTATTTCTTTGGAACAAGTATCTTTCAAACCACGAATTAAATATTTAATATAGCGTTCTGCCAAAGACATAACATCATCCAAACCACCCTTGATTTCCACTTCGGAATGGACGAATTCATTAAGATGACGCGCATCCATATTTTCACCACGAAAAGACGGCATAATATAATATGCCCCCTTGTCGTTCAAACGGGTTGCTATTTCTAACGAAAATTGCATAGAATCTGCCAAAAACATATCATTATTTTTAATATTGATTTTAACCGGCAAAGAATCACTACCCAAACCAAACGGGCTGCTAACAGAACCTGTCGTTATTGGGAAAATTGTTGGTGTGATATTTTCTGTTTTATAAAAATCGTGCGTTAACAATAAAATTTGAGAAAATATTTTGTTAAGAGCACGATACCATGGTGTTGTTAGCAATTGTTCTAAATGTTGTTCTGGTTGTTTCCAAGAAGATGCCGGTTTTATCATCGTACTTTCTCCTGTGTTAATTGTTTAGCTATGTTTAATGCACTGTCAAAATTTGCCGTTATTACTTCATTATCTCCCAACGGCTTGATAGCATATTGGTTTTGTTGAATCTCTTTGTCACCGATAATAATTCGACAAGGAACTGAAAAAAATTCAGAAAAACGCATCTTGTCTCGCATGCTGTTGTTACGATCATCTATGCAATATTGAACACCATTCTGACGCAATTTATCCGCCAGTGTTTGAATGTGTGAATTATATTTATCCTTAGCCAACACAACGATATCAACATCAAATGGTCTGACCTTTTGCTTAAAAGCATCTGGTTTGCCGTTCTTGGCATATTCAAACATTACCAAAATACAACGTTGGGTTCCGATACCGTACGTACTTACAATTGGCTGTTTTCGTGTTCCGTCTTTGTCGGTATAAAATAAATTAAACTTTTCACTTTGATAAAAGGGATACCCCATAGATAAACTGCCATACTGTTTCTGGGTATCAAAAATGTTCTTGTTGCCAAAATTATTTATGATACTTTTATCCAACGGTCGGTCAGCCAATTCTGTTTCATAGAAAAACTCTATTGCCCCGGACATTTTATCTTGAATATAAAAATTAGGAATGCCAATATCGGCGAATGTTTCTTCGCATAATAGTCTGAAATCTTTCATTGTTTCTAAATACTGTTGACGCCCCGCATCAACAGCCGTCAAAACCACACAAGAAATTTCACGTGATTTATATAATCCTTCTGGTCTTTTTAAATTTCTATATACATTCGAAACCTGTGAAAAACGCATAGGTAAATTTTTGTGTGATAAAGTTCCATTACGTGAAACAAAATCTATAAGCCGTTCTTCGGTTGTAGGCGAAACCACCAGATTTGCATTTTTATCAGATATATCATAAAATTCGTTTGCATATTCATCCGTTTTCCCTGATATATCTAATAATTTTGCATCCATTAAAACAGGAAACAGCATCTCATTGAATCCGTATGATTCGGCATGTGATAATATTATGTTTTCTACGTTTCTTTTAATTTTTTGAATAATTGGTGTATAAATGATATGCCCAGCGTTGCTCTGTTGAACCAATTTGGTATCCGATAATATTTGATTGCAGGAAAGCGACGAAGACAAGTTATTAAAAGTTATATTTTGAGAATATGGCACAGATGATAGCCGCATCAATCAACCTCTTGTCTAACACTAGTGTAGAACAAAATAAAGCAAAGTCAATATGTTTATACGTCTCATTTAAAACCAAAATACCTTTATAATGATTTTTAGTATGTGGTTTTGGGTGTTTTTAAAGCCATACAAACACATCATAGTGCAATTTTTTTTGCTACACAGTGGATACACAGCTACACACGCTTAAACCCGCAGATTCCGCAGTATTGCGAAGGCGCGTATAAAATTTTTGCGATTTTCTGGGGGCCACTGTTAATTCGTGTGTCATTTTCCTTGGTGAGCCACCTATGTAAAATACGGCGGATTTCTGCAGAAAATTGCAGAACTGCCCGCAGACCCCAGTTTAAAAAATGAGATTGCAAAATACGCGGCACAGTTCAATTAGGTGATAATGTCAAAACGCCCGATTTTCAACATAGGCATTTTTTATTCCATATTTTTAATTTGTTCTTGGACCCATTTGTTTAATTTGCGGCCTGTACCGGAACCCCAATTTGACCATCCGTCCATATCAACCACACAACCGGCACACAATGCCGCAACATCATCAAAACTTTGCCCACGGCCACCACCACTGTGCGTGACAAAAGGAATCACGCGTTTGCCCGCAAGATTATATTTTGCCAAAAAACTTTTCACTGGTTGTGATATATGATTTGCCCACACCGGTGACCCAAGGAATATAATATCGTAATTTTCCGGGTTGATATTTGTTGCCTGTAACGGTGGCAAATAATTTTCCTCGATTTCTTGTTCCAGTATGTCGCGGCGCGCCTTGGTATCATCTGGATAGGCCTTGGCCACCTTTATTTGATATAATTGCCCACCAGATGCGTCTGCGATTGCATTGGCAACCCGTTCTGTTTTTCCGGTCAATGAGTAATAAGCAACCAAAACACGCGGATTTGCCGGCACCGCATTTGCGGATGCACCAAACATTATCGGCAAAGTTAATGGTAATATTTTTGCAATTTTCATATATGCCCCCCTTTGGTTATATATCATGCTATTATCGACCACCCACAAACACAACAAGAACAAAAGCACAATGTATTTGACATGATTCAAATTTGTGATATTTATGAAATATACAAGAAAGGATTGCGCATGGATTTGGTCAGTAAAGTCAATTTTGATTTGACAACGAAATTTGTGGTTGAAACCCGCACGCCGGATGGACGATTTTTGGGGCTGCGTGAATATGAAAAAGTTATAGACAGCCTGGAACAATTCCGTGAATTTATTGCTAGTTTTACAGACTTTGCTAAATCCGGCGTGGACAAAACCACATACAGCATCAATTTGGCCCGCCGGGTGACCATCACCGACATGGACGACAGGAAATTTTTCAAATCTGTAATCTTTCCCGATATGAATTTATCGATAATTTTGTCTACAACCGATAAATTGTTGTATGCGTCAGATATTGAACCGATGTTTAATGCAGAATTTCCAAATTTTCTGCTAAAAAACAAAAAATTCATTGATATGTCCAGACCAATATATTTGGAATATTTTGACGGACAAGATGCGAAATATAGACCCCTGGCCCAGGACGGGTATACAAATGATATTGTTGTTGATACGGCCCTGAATCAAATTTGGCCGGTTAAAACGGGCCAACCACCCGTTGCACTAACACAACTGATGTCACGAACAATCGAAAAAGTACGATAATAATAAAACGCGGTAAATGTGCCGCGTTTTTTATTATTGTTTTAACTTGGGCCTTGGTGTCGGCAAATCGGTGTAAATGACGTTAAACACATCGCACAGCAATTCGCGATTTTCGATATCATCAACCATTATCATCGGTTTGCCACCGGGGTACGGAATCTCCATAGGCGCATTTGGTAACAGGGCCTTGGCCCCCGACGTAGGTTTAACCAAAAACCGATCATCATAAACACCCGCAACAACTTTGCCACGATAATATATCACATATTCGCCCATCATCGCGCGATACGACACATCATTTATGTCTGACAATTGGTCCATAACAAAATCCATATATCCCTTGGTTGATGGCATTAAAAGCATCCTTGTCTGTGACGATTGTAATATATATTCGCGTATATTTCAAACAATATAAAAAATATACCTCAGATAAAAATAACACTTGCCCCGGTTTATATAATTTTTCTACACTGAGTACGAGTGGTATTGTGCCACGACTGTTGTAATACCCCGAAAGGCAAGGATTTTGAGGAGGTTGCTGGTATTTTTAGGGTTGTGTTTAACGCCATTTTGCGTGGTGGCGGTGAAGAATACGTAATGCCGGAAGTTCCACCCGAACCCGAACAATTACCATCCAGTTGTGATTGGACCCAGACAAATTCAAATGCATATTTGCTGTCCGATGGAAATCAGTATTTTGATACAAAGGTGCCGATCAATTCCAAAAACAATATATCTGTGACAATGCAGGTTGCCAATGGTGCCAACGCACGCATATTCGGTACATTGAATGCCACATGCAAATACGATATGACATTAAATCAAAACAGCAAACTGGGCGTATCAATGTCGACAAACGGCAGTACGACATACCCACTTGTTGATGCCCAACCAAACGGCAAGAACACATACAGCACCCAAACAGCAAGCACCGCGACCACCTATACAAATAAATATATCTATGTCAATGGCACCAAGTTAAGCAATATCAGTAAAAAAGTTACCAATTGCACTGGAACAAATACCATGTTGGTGTTAAATAATGATTATATAACAGGGGTAAATCCAGCCTTAAGTGATGGAATAAAATTATATAATATCAAACTGTATAACAGCAGTGGCACAATGATCCACAATTACCAACCGGTGGCGGCGGGAACGGATATTTGTGGATACACGGTACCAACGAATGCTATGTGGGACACGGTCAGCAAACAGGTATATCTGCCGGCGGGAACCGGACAGATGGGCTATGGTGTTGACCCGGCCGAATAGTAATATATGCGTAAAAATATTGTAAATTTGTCTTGATTTTTGGCCGCGGGGTTTGTTATAATCGTCACACTGCTCCGGAGCGTTGGCAGAGTGGTAATGCAGCGGATTGCTAATCCGTGACCGTGTTATAGCGGTCCATAGGTTCGAGTCCTATACGCTCCGCCATCCGTCTTTGCCGACGGCAAAGCCGCGACTTGTCCGCTTTCGCTTACTCTGTTGCAAAAGTGATTCCCAAACAATTCCATCATTTGACAAATGTGTTTTGCGCACTATATATCTGGTATAGGATGATGAAATGTCGAAATACTATAAAATTATTACGAACAACTCGCATTTTGCAGGTGAATATAATATCCCCGATGTGACAGCGGTGACGGTTGGTACGCGATTCACCGCAAATAATCCGTACGATAAAAGCGTTTGTATAAAATCCGATGTGCCGGTTATTCATTTTTCAGAAACGGCCTTCGAAACATTGATGTGGTACGAAATTTTGACCAAACCGACCGATAAAATTGCCATATATGAAATAACACCTATTGGGCCGGTTATTAAACAAAAATGCGATGATTTTCGCGGGTTGACCCAGTGTGGCGCGCCAACAATTCAAATTGACCGGCAAATTTCGTTGGAAGAATTGGTGCATAATATCAAAGAAGAATTCAAACTGAAAAAATTAAAAAAGAAAAATCCATTTCCAGATTTTCACACCGCAAACATCATATACCGTTGGGCCAAAGATTCACAAAAAGCATAAAAAAACCGCCGTTTGGCGGTTTATTTCGTTTTCTTGGCCGGTGTCGCATCAATTTTGCGCGTCATTTTAAGGAATTTTTCGGCGCGCAACTCTGGTAATTTTGACGGGTCGGTTTTACTAAGCAGTTTTATTTGCTCGCCAACCGCAGTTGACAAATTTTCCATTGTTTTTTGCCAATCTTTATGTGCGCCACCATCCGGTTCCGCGATAATTTTATCAATTACACCCATTTCCATCATATCCGCCGCGGTCAGTTTCATTGCCGCCGCCGCAGTTGCCCGGAATTTATTATCTTTCCACAGAATACTTGCGCAGGATTCCGGCGCAATTACCGAATAAATCGCGTTTTCCAACATTAACACCCGGTCACCGGTGCCAATTGCAATGGCACCACCGGATCCGCCCTCGCCTACATTAACGGCGATATATGGTGTTTTAATGGAAAGCCCGGTTTGAATTGATGATGCCACCGCCTGGGATTGGCCACGTTCTTCGGCCGCACTACCCGCAAAGGCACCCGCCGTATCAAACAAAGACACAACCGGCAATTTGAATTGTTCCGCCAGACGCATCAAACGCTGCGCTTTGCGATAGCCTTCGGGGTTCGGCATGCCGAAGCGATGCAATTGACGTGTTTCAATTGTGCGACCCTTTTCTTGGCCCAAAATCACCGCCGGGAACCCGTTCCAATATCCCAAACCACCACACATCGCCGGGTCTTCACCAAACAGCCGGTCGCCGGCCAGATATGTCCAATCGTCCACAATGCCGTTTATATAGTCCAAAAAGTGCGGGCGATTTTCGTTTCGTGCCAACAACACTTTATCATAAGCCGGGTTTTCACCCATGCCACGCGACTTTTTAGATGTATCGGACGCGTCCGGTGTCGTGACAGTTATTTCGTGGGGCGCGTGGGGCCGGTGCATCAAGACCGCCAAAATCTTTTCAAGACGCGATTTTAATTCGCCACGCGGCACAACCATATCGACCATACCGTGTTCATACAGATAGTCCGCCGTTTGGAAATTAGACGGCAATTTTTCACGAATATTCTGTTCAATTACGCGGCGACCGGCAAACCCAATCCGCGCACCAGATTCCGCAATATTTATGTCGCCCAACATAGCAAAAGATGCCGTCACCCCGCCATAGGTCGGGTCCGTCAGCAGCACAATATACGGAATTCCCGCCGCATGCAATTTGTTGACCGCAACAGTCGTACGCGCCATCTGCATTAACGACAGTATGTTTTCCTGCATCCGCGCCCCACCACTGCACGCGACCATAATCATTGGGTGATGTGTTTTGATTGCGTGTTCGGCACTGGCCACGATTGCCTCGCCGGCGACACGTCCCATAGACCCCATCATAAATTCGCCGTTCAAAACACAAATTGTTGTTGGGATTCCGCCGATTGTACCGTCTGCGGTCGTAACCGCGTCATTGTATCCTGTATCGCTGCGCCCTTCTTCTAAACGTTCCTTGTACGGTATTCGGTCCACAAATTTTAATGGGTCGTCCGGCATGGTCGGCAACGTTATTTTTTCCCACGTGCGGTCGTCGAACAGCAAATCAAAACGCTGTTTTGGGTTCATAATGAACGCGCGTCCACACCGCGGACATATATAATGGTTATCTTTATAATCTTTGTAATATACCAATTTGTCGCATGCTTCACATTTTATCCACATCAATTTGCGCACGCGGTCGTATCTTTCACGATTTTTGTTTTTAATTCCGGATTTTTTACCGAACAACATAACTTATCCATTCATTCTTTTGGTTAGTTCACGACTGGGCTTGAACAGAATCGTGGTATTTGCCGGCAAATTCATCGGTTTGCCGGTCACCGGATTATATCCAACCTTGGTCGCACGTGGACGCGGCTGAAAAGTGCCAAATCCACGAATTTCGATACGGTCACCCGCGGCCACAGAATTGATCATCGATTCCATAACCGTATCTACAACCACGGCCGCATCATGCAGGCGCATACGTTTAAAATGAACCTGGATAGTGCGAATAATATCAGAACGTTTCATTATCTTATCCCCTTTTATGTTATTTACGGGTGAATTCTATCACCCACACAAATAAAAAGCAAGTAGTGGTTAGTGGAACCACCAACACTAACCACCAATAGACTAATAGGTATTTGTTCGTATTGTATGCGTTCCCTACACGCGGTATAATGCCAATGTCAATTATGACAAAACCAACAATATGGGAGAATAAAATGAAAGGGTTAACAGATTACGTTCTTGCGCCACTAACATTCATTGGTGCGATAAATTGGGGACTGGTCGGCATATTCGGCTTTGATTTGGTCGCATGGTTGTTTGGTCCCGCCACGATGGTATCTAATATCGTCTATGCAATCATTGGTATTGCCGCGGTTATATGGTTGATATTGATGTTCATTGAAAGACCGACACGGTAATCTAAACCGAAAATACCTGTATTCCGCCGGCACCCGGCGGATTTTTTTATTCCACCACGTCGTGGAAAATCTGGGCGGGGATTGTGCCACCGGTTATCTTGGAACTCATTGGTGTAAAATCATCGTTTCCAACCCATATACCCAAAATGAATTTATCGGTTGCACCAACAAACCACGCATCGCGGTTTTCATTACTGGTTCCGGTTTTGCCACCAATAACACCATTTGCCGCCGCACGGTGACCCGTGCCGCCGGGCTTTATAACGTCACCCAATAATTCGGTCATAAACATAACCGTGTCCGGCGACAGAATTTGGATGCTGTCCGATGGGTCGCGTTCATAAATAACATCGCCCGCGGCATTCACTACGCGGGTGATGGAATACGGCCGCACAGAATTTCCATTGTTCCATATCACTGCATAAATTGTGGTCAGGTCTAAAAGGTTCATATCCGATGCCCCCAATACTGTCGAATATTCGCGCCGCAATTTGTTCCCAACCCCCAAACGCGATGCCATCGCCAACACAGAATCAACGCCGTATTGCGCCGTCAATTTTAACGGCACAGAATTCACGCTTTTCGCGAATGCGGTCGCCAAAGTAATATCGCCATAATATTTTTCATTGTAATTTTTCGGGTTATAGTCACCAATTGCAAACGGTGAATCATTCACAAAACTTTCGGGTGTCATACCGTTTTCCAACGCAACCAAATATACGACCGGTTTGAAGGCACTGCCGGGCTGACGCCGGGCGGTGGCGCGGTTAAACTGACTGGCCTGGTAATCGGCGCCGCCAACCATCGCGCGAATTGCGCCGTCACGTTCAATTGCAACCGCGGCACCTTGGTACACGCCCAAATGTTCCGGCATAACGCGCGTAATTTTGCCCTGTAATTTGGTGTTCAATGTGGTATAAACGTACACATCGGTGTCCATAATTCCAATTTGCGATTTTAATTCATCCGTCACGAAATCCGTCCAATATCTATACAGGTTCGTGTCCGGTGCGCCGGCCGCGGGTGCCAATTCCGCCGCCGCCGCGCGCGCAGTGTTTATGTCAATATAGCCTTGACGCACCATTTCTTGCAAAACTGTTCGCGCACGTTCAAAATTTTTATTTGGATGTTTGTACGGACTGTACGTCGTTGGGGCCTTTAACATTGCCGCAATCTGGGCCGCCTGGGCCACGGACAATTCGGTCGCAGACCGCCGAAACAACGTGCGTGCCGCCGCGTCAATGCCGCGCATACCACCAACCAAAGACACACGGTTCATATACAAGTCAATGATTTGATTCTTATCGAATCGATTTTCTAACCAATATGATAAAATCAATTCTTGCACCTTGCGTGAGATTTTCTTTTCCCGTGACAAGAATATGTTTTTTGCCGTTTGTTGCGTAATGGACGAACCGCCAACCGCAAACCGTCCACGAAAGATATTCAATGCAACCGCACGAAACATTGAACGCGTATCAAATGGACCATGATTAAAAAAACGTTTGTCTTCAATGGCAACAATCGCCTGCCATACGTGGGGCGGTAATGTTTTGATTGATACGGGTGTTCCCATAATTTTATTAGATGCGCGAATTTCGTTACCGTCTTGGTCCAAAAATACGATTGCGGGCGCGCGCGTTTCGTTCAAAATCGCATCCAATGATGGCATTTGAAAATATATAATCGCGACATAGAACACCACCCCCAATGCCACAACCAAAAACAAATTGAAAATCCATACAAACAGGCGCCATTTCCAAGATACGGGCCTTTTATCATCGTTTGCTTTTTTATCGCGTGCCATTATTGACCCCCGCGTTTTTAATTGCACGATCAAAATCGTCTTCGCCCCAAATGGTGATACCTAATTCCGTTGCGCGTTTTAATTTAGACCCCGCATCGGTTCCCGCCAAAACAATATCTGTTTTCGGCGATACAGAACCCGTGACAATTGCACCCATTTGTTCCAAAATTTCACGTGCGGCATCCCGGCTGTACTTTGCAAGCGTCCCGGTCAACACAACTTTCTTGTTTGTTAATTCGGTCGTTTTTGTGTTCTTGGACACAGACTTGATTGTGATGTGTTTTAATAAGTTTTCAATTACCATAATGTTCCGCGCATTTCCAAAGAACGAAACAATTTCACGTGCCATCACATCGCCAATTCCATCAATTGCGATTAAATCATCCATTGTTGCCGTGCGCAGTGAATCCAAATTACCAAAATGTTTTGCCAATAATTTTGCGGTCGTCTTGCCAACATCTGGGATTCCAATCGCCGTCAAAAATCGGCCAAGTTCAATTGTGCGTGCGCCATCAATCGCCGCCCGCAAATTCGCCACAGATTTTTCGCCGAACCCGTCCATTTTTTTAATCTCGTTCCCGTGCCGTTCAACCAGTGTGAAAATATCCGCCGGATTTTCAATCCAACCGCGTTCAACGAATAGTTCCAATTGTTTTGTGCCGATGCCTTCAATATCAAAACCAGGCCGCGAAACAAAGTGTTCCAATTCACCAATTCTTTGTGCCGGGCATCCCAATGTGTTGACGCAACGATATGCAACCGCGCCGTCCGTACGCACAACTTCGCCGCCACAAACCGGGCATTTTTGCGGAAATTCAAATGGTGTGGCATTCGGCGCACTTTCGGCGACCCCAACAATTTGCGGAATAACATCGCCCGCGCGTTGAACCGTCACTTTATCGCCAACACGCACGCCCAATCGCGCAATTTCATCCGCGTTATGCAGTGTTGCGCGCGACACCACCACACCACCAATATTTATCGGTTCCAATTCTGCCACCGGGGTCAATACGCCTGTGCGTCCAACCTGGACCGTGATACCGCGCAGCGTTGTTACCGCGCGTGCCGCCGGGAATTTATACGCAACCTCCCACCGGGGGCTGTTGGCGCGTGCCCCCATACGTTCTTGGGTTGCGATATCGTTAACCTTGATAACAAGGCCATCAATATCAAACGGAATATCGGCGCGCGACAAAATAATATCGTTATACATTGATTGAATTTCACCTGTGGATGCCGCACGCCGCGCCCATTTGCGCGTAGTCTTAAAACCCCAAGATTCCAACCGGTCGAAATATTCCGTCTGGGTTGCCCAATTGCGATTTGAAATTTCACCATATGTATAACCAAACGCAGACAATTTTCGTGATGCCGTAACCTGCGGATTCAATTGACGCAAAGATCCGGCCGCCGCGTTACGCGGATTTGCAAAGACCTTATCACCCGTCGCCGCCGCCGCCGCGTTTAACGCCAAGAAATCATCGCGCAACATATACACTTCGCCACGCACCTCGATAACATCGGGAAATTCACCGGCCAGTTTTTGCGGGATGTCGGCGATTGTTTTAATGTTCGCGGTTATGTCTTCACCGGCCACCCCGCTGCCCCGGGTCAGGGCGCGCACCAGTATGCCGTGTTCATAACGTGCAGCATACGACACACCGTCAACCTTTAATTCAATAAACAAATCTTTATTTGGTAATTTGTTAAACCAATCGGCAACTTCTTTTTCATCAAACACATCGGAAATGGACAGCATCGGCACACTGTGCGGATAAGTTTTGAACTTGGTCGATGGGGCCGCACCAACATGGGTCGATGCACCGGCCGCCGCCAATTCGGGGTATTCAGCCTCGATTTCCAAGGCGCGCTTTTTTGCGGCATCATATGTTGCATCATCAACAACCGGCGCATCATTTTGATGATACGCAATATCCCACGCGTTCAGTTTTTTCATTAAATCTGCGTGTTCTGCGCGAATAAAAAGGTCCGCCTGTTTTGCCATGTTTTAATTATAGAAAATCTTGCACGCAAACACAATTGAAAAAGCGCAAAAAATATGATAAAATGTGAACATAATCATAAAAAAAGGATTAAATATGGCGATGATTTATTGTCGTGAATGTGGCGCGCGGCACAGCGACCGGGCCAAGGCATGCCCCAAATGTGGTTATGTCGCGTTTGACGCAGACAAATCAATGCTGATATACCTTGTTTTGGTATGGTTCTTGGGCATATTGGGTGTGCATAAGTTTTATGCCGGGAAAAACGGTCAAGGCATCGCGATGTTATTGATGGGGACAATTGGGTGGTTGTTGATTGTGCCGGGCTTTGCGGTTTGTATTTGGGCTTTGGTTGACCTGATTGTTGGCATTGTAAATATCAAGCATCCGGAAAAGATTTTTACCAATAAAAAATAGTTATAAAAACCCGCATTATGCGGGTTTTTGTTTTTACTGATTATCCAATGCCTTTAATAAAACATCTTTTAATTCGTTTGGCATCATACCGGTTGTGGAATAACCACAATCAACGTGATGCACTTCGCCGGTGACGGCGGATGACAAATCACTGAACAAATACATCGCGGCACCCGATACATCGTCCAATGTCATATTGCGGCGCAATGGGGTTTGTTCCGCGTTCAGGCGCAACATAGTTTTAATTCCGCCAACGCCACTGGACGCCAAGGTCAAAATTGGGCCGGCGCTGATTGCGTTAATGCGAATTTTATCGCGTCCCAGGTCCGATGCCAAATAACGCACCGATGCATCCAACGCGGCCTTGGCCACGCCCATAACATTATAATTCGGCACAGACTTCTCCCCACCGAAATATGTCAATGTCACAATTGAACCGCCGTCCGTCATTAACTTAGATGCCCGGCGTGTCAAATCAACCAAAGAATATACGGAAATATCCATTGTGTTTTTGAAATTTTCACGCGTAGTATCGACATAGCGCCCCATCAATTCATTTTTATCGGAAAACGCAATCGCGTGCAGCATTCCGTCCAAATGCCCCCATTCGCGTTCGATATTTGCAAACAAAGAATCCATTTGTTCATCGTTCTGCACATTGCATTCTTGGACGAATTTTGCACCGATTGATTCCGCCAACGGCCGCACGCGTTTTTCCAACGCCGGCATAGCATACGGCATGGCAATTTCCGCCCCGTTTTCATGTGCGCGTTTTGCAATTGCCCACGCCATAGACCAATCATTCGCAACACCCGTGATTAAAATCTTTTTACCTTTTAATAACATATTACTTTCCTTTTGGTTATGTGGGAAAATCATAGCACGGAAAACACCAAATGGCAATACCTATTTACAACACTGTTTTTTGAACCCGTTTTCAATACGTTGCATCATATCGGTATTGATTGCCGCATTACACGCAGCGTTTTTCAAAAATCCGTCACGCAAGTGCACCAACAGACATTGTGATGCGGCGGATGCCGCTGCTGATAGATTTTTCTTTGTTTATTTTCGCCCGGATAATTTCGCCGGTATGATTGATATGCGTTCCGCCACACAGTTCGCACGACACATCACCCGCCGTTATAACACGGACCATATCTCCGTACTTTTCACCAAACAACGCCATCGCACCGCGTTTTTTTGCCACCTCAATAGGCATTTCTTCGTGTGCAACATTCATATCGGCATCAATCCATTCGTTCACCAATTTTTCCACCGCGGCCTTTTCATCGTCCGTCATCGCACGCCCAAATGAAAAGTCAAAACGCACAGAATCCGGACTGACCTTGGACCCGCGTTGTTCCACATCCGTATTCAAAACCTGGCGCAATGCAGATTGCAATAAATGTGTTGCGGTATGTGCGCGTGCGGTCGCGTTGCGATTTTGCATATTTACAATTGGTCGCACAGCATCGCCAACGGAAATCTTGCCCGCGGCCACCCCGCGATGCAGAACTATGCCATCCGCACGTGCGGCCTCGGTCACGTTCATCACATTTGTGTCGCCAATTTTTATCTCGCCACTGTCGCCGACCTGGCCGCCCTGGGTGCCATAGAAATTTGTTTTATCCAATGCAACTTCGACTTCATCGCCCGCATCGGCCGAATCCACAAATTCGCCATTTCGCAATATTGCCAAGACTTTTGATTCCATATTTTCATCCGGTGCGTATTTTGCCGCGTCAATCGTTGCCGGCAAATCAGCACGCGATTCCCAGAATATTTTTGTTCCGCGTGTGTTCGCACGACTGCGTTCCTTTTGTGCCGCCATCTCGGATTCAAACCCGGCGACATCAACAGTTATATTTTTGTCGCGCAGAATCATTTGCGTTAAATCCAATGGGAACCCATATGTATCAAACAGTTTGAATGCAACAGAACCCGGTAACACATTGCCGTGAATTTTTGGTAATTCATTCTCCAATAATTTCATACCATTGTTCAACATATCGGCAAAAGAATTTTCTTCGTTCGTGATAATTTCCATAACGTGTGCCGCGTTCGTGCGTAATTCTGGATACGCCGCACCCATTTGTTCCACCAACGCCGGATAAAGCCGCGACAACAATGCGCCATTATGCCCCAATATTTGTCCGTGTCGCATTGCGCGCCGCAAAATACGACGAATCACGTAACCACGGTCACTGTTTGACGGGATAACACCATCCGCGATTGCGAATCCAACGGAACGCAAGTGGTCGGTAATAACCTTGAAACTGGTGATATTGTTTGGTGTCTCGCGCACGCCGGTGACATCACTGACCGCGCGTTTAAGATTTACAAACAAATCGGTATCATAGTTGTCAATTTTACCCTGCAACATTGCGGCCCAACGTTCCAAACCCGCACCCGTATCAACGTTTTTCTTGGGCAGTGGCGTCAAGTTCCCATTCGCATCACGGTCATATTGCATAAAAACATCATTCCAAATTTCGACATATCGGCCACCGTCTTCATCCGGACTGCCCGGCAGGCCGCCCGGAACATTTTCGCCGAAATCATAGAAAATTTCACTGCACGGGCCGCACGGACCGGTATCCCCGGCCGACCACCAATTGTCTTTACCCAAACGAATTGCCTCTTTGCCGGCAACTTTTTTCCAAATTGCCGCGGCTTCATCATCGCTTTCATGCGCGGTCACAACCAATCGCGCCGGGTCAATTCCAATAACATTGGTTAACAAATCCCACGACATTTCAATTGCGCCTTCTTTGAAATAGTCACCAAAAGACCAATTTCCCAACATTTCAAAGAATGTATGATGACGACCGTCAAAACCGACATCTTCCAAATCGTTGTGTTTTCCACCCGCACGGATGCATTTTTGTACATCGGCCACACGTGGGGCCGGCGGATTTTCGGTACCCAAAAATATATTCTTCCACGGCACCATGCCCGCAACCGTGAATAATAATGTTGGGTCATTCGGTATCAATGATGCAGACGGAACGATTTTGTGTCCATGCGATTCAAAATAATTCAAAAACAGTTTTCTTATTTCATCATATGTCATAGTGTGATTTCCTTGTTTTTATGCCCGGATTATAGAACTTTATTGATTTTCCGCAACTATATTTTGCGCGGCGACCGTATCTATTAATCCGGTAAATTTCTTAATTGTTTCAGATATCGCCTTGTGCGCCGTTGTATTATTTGGAATTGTGCGCCCATACTTGGTTGTTGCACGTCCCATTTTTATTGCGACATAATTTGTTCGATTCATATATATGGCTGACATATCCGGATGACGCACACGCGCAAACGCATTCAGCCCCGCCCACAACAGCGTTGAAATCGGCACCCTGTATTTCGTATTTGCCAACAATTTATCTGCATCTGGTATAATTCCGCGCATAAATTCGGCAAATTCAAACAAGATTTTTGCGCGTATCATTGTGCCCGTTATATCAAAATGTGGTCCGGTTTTACCAACGGGCGCGCCCAGTGTCCATTTATTTGATATCTTGAATATATCGGTCAACGATTCATAAATCGTGGTTGCATCTTGGACAATTGCAAATATATTTTCGCCCACACTTGGGATACCAACATCAATCAATACATCGTCATCATCTGCAAAGATAATCCAATCGCACGGAATCTTGTTATCACGAATATATTCAATTGTTTTAATTCGCGATTCTAATTCCCCAAGGTTTTGGTCAGTGTTTATAATGTGCAATTTGCCCCGCGGATACATTCTGCGAACCATTCCCCGCCCCAATTGCATTACCGGATTATCATTATGAATAACCAAAGTAAATTTTTGCCGCAACCGGCGCAGTGGTGGCAATGACACGCGCAGCGCATCCAAATCCATGGTGGTTATGGCAACAACAAGATGTGGTTTATGGCCAAACATAGTTAAATTGTAAATAAAACTTACAAGAATTGCAATTGGTTAGTTATTTATGATATAATATGCATACAGTGGGACGGATAAAATGAAAAAATCAATGCTTTTCGCGATAGTTTTGTTGACCATCATCGTGTTGATGGCTTCGTTTGATTTTTCGTTGGATGGTTCGCCCCCAATTCAGTTGCCCCCGGATATAAGTGGTCGCGCACTTTTCGTGTGCCCTGCGGCAAGCAGTTTTTGGGACACAATCGCGGCGGGATTTTCGTTTTTCACGCGTTACATTTTAATAATATTCTTTTTTGCGGCGATTGTTTTGGCATTTATGTGGGGATGGGCGTTGTATCAAAACCTGTTGAAAGATTCGTTTAATAAAGACGCCTTTTCCAAACCATGGGGATTTACCAAGTTGTTATTTTGGGCGGGTGTAATATTGATATTGATTTTCAACACACCGAATCGTTATCGGGCGGTCGAAGTGACCGGTAAATCGGGCGATTATGTTTTGTGTGAAAACACTTCGCCGGGCGCGATTGTCGTGCGCAGCGACTTGGTCCACAGAAAATGAGAAAATAAAAAATTTTCAAATATTATAAATAAATCTTGACTTAAATGGCGGAATTCTCTACGATTCGTTTAGGCAACACAGGCAATGCCCACAGAAATGGTTTGATTTGGCAAATTGTTTTGTTGAATTGGGCGTAAAATATGGTTTTTGTGGACATTGCCATGTGGTGCTGGGACACCTTAAATAAATTTATGAAAGGAGAAACATATGAACAAACAACAATTGATTGAAGCAATCGCAAACGAAGTAGATGTAACCAAGGCAACCGCTGCGGCATGCTTGGATGCATTTATCAACACTGTCACCAAAGTATTGAAAAAGAAAGGTGATGTTCGTTTGGTCGGTTTTGGTACATTCACAACCGCAAAGCGTAAAGCCACAACAGGCCGCAACCCGCAAACGGGTGCCGCCATCAAAATTCCGGCTTCTACTCAGCCGAAATTTAAACCTGGCAAAGCTTTGAAAGATGCTTTGAATTAAACTATGGTTTGATTTATGTTCAACACCGCCCGCATCGGGCGGTGTTTTAGTGTGTAAAAATTCATTGCGTTTATGTAATTATTTGATATGATTAAATTGTCGGCGGGTATTCCGTCGGTGGAGCGCGATAGCTCCATATCAAGTTGCCAATACGGCAAAAACTCCAACTCAGGGTTGGAGGGTGCGTAATATATTGAATAGGCACGCAATACTTGATGTTGCTATCGACCTCCAACCACTAGAAATATTTTTTGGTGGTTTTTTATTTTATGAAAATGGAGTAAAAAAATGCAACAGAAACTAACACTGGCAGATGCGATGAATAAATTTTTACAAACGCATAAAAATTATAAACCTACATTGTCGGACATAAACGAATGCATATATTTTATAACGTGTAATTATATGCCATTGTTTTGGTCGATTGATGGCGCAATACCGCGCCTTAGAAACGAGATTAAATTGCGTGACCAAGAAATTGCGGAATTAAAACGTCAATTGGGTAACAAAAAATAAAAAACGGTGCCAGGCACCGTTTTTTTATACCCACTACCCACTAACCATTAACACCCGTCGCGGCCGCGGCACCAAATGGCGCCGGGACGGACTAATACTAAAACAAATACCTTATCCTGGCGCCGCCGAACCAACCACTGCGTCCGCCATCGTGGCGTCCCACGTTCAGGCCGAAATTCAAATTATCAACGGATTTTTCAATATTGATGCCATATTCAAAATAATCTTTGGATCTAAGTTTTGGCAATTTTGAATATTCCAGGTATGTTTCGCCACCGTTCACAAAATTTATAATATATGCGCCACGCGCACCAATCGACCAACCATCACCGATATTTGCATTCAAATCAAGCCCCGGGGTCAATTCCAACACCCCAAGGTTTTTGTTATTCACATCCCGCCCATCGTTCAATACATAGTTGGGTGAATAAATCCACATATATCCCGCACGGAAATTTGGACGCAAAACGACATTTTTATCCAGTGCGATGTTATACGCCGCATCCAAAGTCGCCGCCGCCCAGATATTATTAAAATCGTCTGTGGTTGTGGGTCTGCGAACATTATTTACCATCAGCCCCAGATTTGCGATTACACTGATATCAAAATTTTCAATTTGTTGATGCGCCGCCGCGCCGATAAATCCGCCATCTTGGCCCATACTAATATCACTGTTTTTAATTGTGCCACCGACATATCCGCCAAAGAACTTCATATCCAACGGATTTCCATTTAATGTTTCGTGGTTGTTGCCGAATTCAACCATTCCCAAATCCATTTTTGTGTTCGTATGCGAATAAGATTTGAATTGAACCGTTTCATCAAAATGTTGCCAATCCGCGCTAACATATGCGGTTGCAAAATCGCCACCGCTGCGCCCAATCAATGGCAGAATCCCGGTGTCATCGCCATATTCACCGTAATATATCATTTCACCATATTCGTCTGCATCTGTATTTGCAACATCATTTTTGGTACGCATCACCTTGGTTCGCGGCGGTAAAACAACGGCGCGATTTGAAATGTTATGCTGCATCGCCATAATGTTATGCGCGGCAACGCCATTGACCATATATTGAAATTCGGTCGCATTTGCGGCGCGTCCGCCCAAGACCGCAATCAAACCGATTGTGAAATAATGTATTTTCATAAGGTTTCCCCCTGTTTTTCTTTTACGGTAAATTTATCTTAGCACATAAAAATATCATTTGAAAAGTTTTTATTGTTAAAATTTAATTTTTTATCTAAAATTACCGGCATGAAAAAAGAATCTGCAATTAAATTGGACCGACCGATTGTTATGGTTGGCCTTATGGGTGCCGGCAAGACCAGTGTTGGTCGCGCGTTGGCGCACCATTTGGGGGTACCGTTTGTCGATTCGGACAAAGAAATCGAACGTGCCGCCGGTTGCAGTGTTGTTGATATATTCTCGCTTTATGGTGAAAAAGAATTCAGGCGCGTTGAACAACAGGTTGTATCGCGTCTGTTGGATACGCCGCCGGTGCCCAAGGTTTTGTCCACTGGTGAAGGCGCGTTCATAACGCCTGCGGTTCGGGACAAAATCTTGACCCAGGCGGTCAGCATATGGTTAAAGGCGGATTTGGATTTGTTGGTGAAACGAACCCGTTTTCGTGATACACGCCCGCAACTTTTGCACACGGATAGTAAAAAAATCCTTGCCCAATTGATTGCAGAGCGGTATAACACATATGCGTTGGCGGATATAACCGTTGAAACGTTTGACGAAAATCTTCGAAAAACGTTGGCCAAGGTTGTTGCCGCTTTGGAACAACATTTGAATCAAAAGGAACAAAAAAATGGCAGTAAGTAATTTTCTAAAAGAATTTCGCAGTTTTGCGGAACGCGGTAATGCAATCGATATGGCGATTGGTATCATCGTAGGTTCGGTGATGACCAGCGTTGTCAATTCATTGGTCAAAGATGTTATTATGCCCCCAATAGGGCTTTTGATTGGTGGTGTTGATTTTTCGCAATGGTTCTTTGTGTTGGCGGGCGGTGATGGTCAAACATTTAACACTATTGCCGAAGCCCAGGCCGCAGGTGCCACCACTTTGAATCTGGGTGTGTTCTTGAACACGGTAATCAGTTTTATTATTACAATGTTTGCGGCGTTCTTGATTGTGCGCACCGTCAACAAGATGAAAAGCAAAAAGGCGGTCACAACAACAACATGTCCATATTGTAAACAAAGTGTCGATATTACCGCAACAAAATGCCCACATTGCTGTTCATCTCTGACACCGGGCGAAGTAAAACCGGCCGAAGAAAGTGATTTGAACAAAGGTATCAAGAAATTAAAAAAGATTGTAAAGATTAAGAAATAAAAATCGATGCATATAAAAAACCGCCGAATATCGGCGGTTTTTCGTTTTACATAAATTTTATATTTTGTGTCAGCAACAATTTGCGTTTAATTTCTTCCAATTGATTCATCAATGCATCGACTTCATCAGCCGGCATTATTGTACCGGGCATATTACGCAAATAGTACATAAGATCTGATGTATTATCGGCAATCTGTTTTTCAAAAACGTTCGTAAATGTTTTTCCGTTGGCTTTGGCAATGATATTTTTTGCTAAACTAACGAACATTTTATCAATATTTGATATGCGTTTATTGACACAAACCTGTTTGTACATTGTTGTATCACATTTTGTGAAACACAGCGTTTTGCCGTATCCACGAACATATTCATACTGACGCGCGATTTCACGATGTTCCATTTTATACGGTCCAAATGTATAGTATGTTATAAAATCATTGGCATATTTGAAATCATGCAGTTTGATGCTGTCGGCATCTGGGGCGATTTGCCCGGCGGGATATGATACATTTACCGGATATTTTTCCAATGTCGCATACATATCAATAAGATTTTCCATATCGTGTCCTTGTTTTAATTTTTGTTATGTAAAAGTATAAAAAGAATTTGGCTGTTGTCAAATGATTATGACTGGATTGCTTCGCCAATACCGCAAATGAGAATCAATATGATTGGCCCGTCTTTTTGTCTTGTTTTTTATAAAAAAACTGCGACTAAAAAGCCGCGGCATTCCGTTTTGCAACGCGCTAAACCCGCCAAATCGCGGCTTTGCCGACGGCAAAGACGGATGGGGCGGATGACCGGATTCGAACCGGCGACATTCGGTACCACAAACCGACGCTCTAACCAGCTGAGCTACATCCGCCATGTGCGAGGTGCAGTCTATCATTAAAATATTCGGTTTTCAAGATTTTTCTTTTCTCTTGATATATCGGCCGAAAATTTAGTATTTTTAACACAGATGAAAAAAGAACTGTTCGATTTTCTAAACACGGACCTGCAATTTATTCGCGGGGTGGGACCGGTGTTGGCTGCGCGCTTCGCGGATTTGTTGGGTGGTCGGCGAATTTTGGATTTTATGTTGCATATACCTGTCTATGTCAAAGACCGCGGCATGACAGATTCTATTGCGACCACAACACCCGGCGAAGTTGTGACGGTTATGGCAATGGTTAAATCGCACAAGGCGGGCCGTACATTTGGTCGCCGGCGCAGTCCTACGCGCATAACCTGCGTTGACCGGGCGGGACAAACATTTGTTGTGCAATTCTTTAATGTGAATTATTTGGATTATTGGCTTAAAAAACTGCCGATTGGCGAATGGCGGATTATCAGTGGTAAATTGGAAGCGGGGCGCACCCCCACGATAAATCATCCGGATTTTATTGAAGAACCCGATAACGCCAACAAAATTCCGCGGGTCCAGGCGATTTATCGTTCCGGCGAAGGTATAACCCAAAAAACATTTATGAATATCCGGGACCAGGTTTTTGCCACCCTGCCCGATAAATTGGTCGGTGCAGATGCGCAAATTGCGGAATTTTTCGATGCGCTGCGCCGTGCACACTTTGCGGAAAAAAATGAAGATTTATCCCCGATGGCGGACGACATTGTTAAATTGGCGTACTTTGAATTATTGGCGCACCAAACTGCCATAGCAATCAGTCGTCGCACCCGAACCGATGCGCGTCATCGCCGTGTGGTGCGAGCCAAAAAATATGATTTAATGGAAAAGTTTTATGCGTCTTTGCCGTTTGATTTGACGGGCGCGCAAAAATCCGCCATTGGCGATATCGCCACCGATATGTCACGCGAATTTCCAATGATGCGCCTTATCCAGGGTGATGTTGGTTGTGGAAAAACTATGGTTGCGGCGGCGGCAATGATAATGATGGCGGAATCGGGCGGGCAAACGGCGCTTCTTGCGCCGACCGACACATTGGCGGGGCAACATTATGCTAAATTAAAACCGATTTGCGACAAATTGGGTTTGGTTTGCGATATCTTGACCGGTCGCGACAAAGGCGCCATTCGCCGCGAAAAATTGACTTCGTTGCGTTCGGGGCGCACGCGATTGGTTGTTGGCACACATGCGCTGTTTTCAAATGATGTAGAATACAAAGATTTGGGGCTGGTTATCGTTGATGAACAGCATCGTTTCGGCGTTTCCCAGCGCGAAGCCCTGCGGGACAAGGGGGCAAATCCGGATGTTCTTGCGCTTTCTGCAACACCAATTCCGCGGACACTTTCTATGACGATTTACGGCGATATGGATATTTCCATTATCAATGAAAAACCCGCCGGTCGTATACCAATTAAAACCACCAAATTGCCATTGGCGCGCATTGATGCATTGATTGACCGCCTGCGTCCGCAAATTGTATCGGGGGCCAAGGTTTTCTGGGTGTGTCCGTTGGTGGCGGAATCTGATGGAACGGACGCAACCGCCGCCGAAGAAAGATACAGGGAACTGTGCAAACATTTCACATGTGTCGGCTTGGTTCATGGTCAAATGTCACGTGAAGAACGTGATAAAATTATGACGGAATTTGCGCGGCCGAACGGTGATATTAAAATACTGGTTGCAACCACGGTTATCGAGGTTGGAATTGATGTCCCCGATGCAACGATAATGGTTATTGAAAACGCAGACAGGTTCGGTTTGGCGGCGCTGCACCAATTGCGCGGGCGTGTGGGGCGTGGTTCGGCACAATCGTTTTGTATATTGCTGTATGGAAACGCCGTTTCGGCGGATGGACTTAAACGGTTGGATGTGTTGTGTGATACCGATGATGGCTTTGTTATCGCGGAACAAGATTTAATGATGCGCGGCGTTGGCGAATTATTGGGCACGCGCCAAAGCGGTTGGATAAATTATCACTTTGTTGATTACCGCGCACATCGGGATTTATTCAAATTGGCAACACGTGCGGCGACCGATATGGTGACCATAGAACCATGGGTGCGCGATTTAATGTTCGTCTTTGACCGAACGGCAACATTGGGGGCATAATGCGGAAAATAATTGCGATTTTGATATGCATGTTCACATTGCCCGCACACGCGGCATCTGTAATCCAAGACACCGAAATAGAATCTGTTATTGCGGAAATTATTAAACCCATAACAACCGTGGCAAATATTCCCGATACACAAATCCGCATAGTAAATGACGATAATTTTAATGCATTTGTTATGGGCGGGACCGATATTTATATCTATACCGGGTTGCTGACACGGGTTCGTACACCGAACGCATTGCGGGCGGTTATCGCACACGAATTGGGACATACAATTGGTGGACATATGGCGCAAATGTCTGCGCGTATGGAATCGGAAATAAAACGCACAATGATGATTCAGGCGTTAGGCATCGGTTTAATGTTGGCGGGCGGAAATCCATCTTTGGGTGCGGGCGTTATGGCGGGTGCATCCGGCATTGCACGGCAATCTATGTTGGCGTTTTCGCGTGACGAAGAACGTGTTGCCGATGATATGGGTTTTGATTTAATGGTGCGCGCAGGATATAACCCAAATGGGTTCTTGGATGTATTTGAACAAATGAATGACATGACGGCGCATATCGAATCACGTGTAAACCCAAATGCGATAAACCATCCATTGACATCCGAAAGATTAAAAAACGTGCGCGATAAATTGGCCACCGCAGATATTAAATCCAAACAATTCAAAACCGATTCTGCCACAATTGTTAAAAAATATGACATGGTGCGTGCAAAATTGGTTGGGTACTTGGATGATGCAACGCGTGTAAAAACTCTATATCCATCGGCGGACAAGACGGATGCGGCAATTTATGCCCGCGCGATTGCAAATATGCGATGGGGAAATTTGTCGGGCGCGGCGGTCGGTACACGAACATTGGTATCGCGCAATCCCAACAATCCGTATTTTTATGAATTGTTGGGCGATTTAGAATATCGTTACGGCCATTATGATGATGCAATCACCGCATACGAACACGCGTTGAAATTGCGTCCAAATTCGCCCCAGATAGAAACAGCATTGGCATTGGTCTTGGTCGAACGCGCGAAAAACGATGATGTTGATCGTGCGGCGGAATTGTGTCGGCGTGTTATCTTAACCGACCCCTCACCGGTTGCATATTGGGTGTTGGCGCGCACATTTGGTGCGGATGATGGTCGCGCAGATTGGGCAATGGCGGAATTTTACCGTTTGCAAAACAATCGGGAAAAATCACGCGAATATGCACGTCGTGCAAAAAGTCGCCTTAAACCCGGCACGCCCGAATACATAAAGTCCAAGGATATATTAAACGGTGAAAAATAGCGGACGTTACGCCAAAACCTGTTTTTGCAATTCAATCAGTTTTTGTGCGCCATTCGCCGCCATATCCATCAATTGTCCAAGTTGTGCTTTTTCAAACGGATGCTGTTCGCCGGTGGATTGGACTTCAATAAATCGTCCAGATTCAGCAACCACGAAATTCGCGTCTAATTCGGCCGCACTGTCTTCGTCATAATCTAAATCTAATACCAATTCGTTATTCCACAGTCCCGCGGAAACCGCGGCAACGTGTTCGCGTATAGGGTTTTCGTGTATGCGCCCTGTGCCCAAAAGCCAACGTACGGCCAATGTAAGCGCAACGAACCCGGCGGTCACCGATGCGCACCGCGTTCCACCATCTGCCTGAATCACGTCACAGTCAATTGTGATTGTGTGCCGCCCCAGAATTTCCATATCAACCACACTGCGCAGGGCGCGCCCGATAATACGTGAGATTTCGGCACCACGGTGGTCGCGCATAATATTTTCGCGTGTTTTGCGCATTGCATTCGCCCGCGGCAACATTGAATATTCCGCCGTAACCCATCCGCCGGTTTTATTTTGCATACGTTTCCACGTTGGTTGGTTCAAATCAACGGTTGCAGTACACAACACGATTGTTCCGCCCATTTTTATCAGGCACGAGCCTTCGGCCCACTTGTTGACCCCAGTTTCCATTGAAACGGGTCGCATCTGGTTTGGTTTTCTTAAAGATGGACGCATAAACACACCTTTTTTAATAACTTTGGAAGTTCAGTATATATGAATATGCATCAATTGCAATTTTTTTATTTGATTATTCAATTTTTTTATTTTCAAACTGGTCAAAAAAACTGTCATGGCGGGCAAGAACCCACCCACAAAAAAGCGAACGCATTTTTGCGGGCCCCGGGGTCCGCCATAGGGCCAGGCAGTTTGTGACGCGGGCCGCGTAATAATTCTGTAATATTCATCACAGATTTATAGACTCTGTCCCGGACCAAGCCCGGGATGACAATTCTTTGGATATTAAATATCAGGAAAAATAATAAACCATCTGGAAACTTCCAGTTGTTTGATAATTCCAGACAGTTTGTAATAATAAAAACACCCGCAAATGCGGGTGTTTTTATTTTCAACAGAATTAATCTTCCATTTTATGTCCGCGCATATCACGGCGCATTGCACGTTTTACCGCGCGAAATTCTTCTTCGGTCACGCAACCGTTTGCATCAACATCGGCAACCGCCAATGCTTCCTGCATTTTTGGACATTTAACAGATTCCATATCCAAACATCCGTTCACAAATACCGGGTGCATATGCGGCATTTTTGGGCCGTTATGATGGCATGGGGACACGAAAAAGTGTGAAACCAAAAATCCCAGTATAAACATTCCACCCAAATAAAACGTCTTTTTCAACGGTGTGCATTTACAACCGCAATGCATTTCGTGCAATTCCGGTGCCGGAGCCGCGGCGGGCTTTACGACACATTTTGTCGTGGTGCGTTTAGTTGTCTTTGTTGTCTTTGGCATATTTCCTTCCTTTGGTTTTGACAAATTCATTTTATAAAAATTAAATTTTAATGTCCAGAATTTTTTTGATAAAACAAACGCCCCAAACGGGGCGTTAACTATTTTTGAACGAAATGCACACTGTATTGCGGCTTTTTATCCGCCCCCAATGACGCCCGCACAACTTTGTTTGCGGCGGTTTGGACCGTGCGAGCCAGGTTGTCTTGCGATTTTCTTTCGGCCTTGGATAATGCGTCAATCGCCCGTGTTATTTCAATTTGAATTTGCCGTTTCATAAACCCGGTTGTGTCAGATTCGAAAATACCGGCACTGGAAACCTCGGGCGTTCCTTTCAAAAAACCGCGTTTATCGACCGGCAAAGTCACAAATATTGCGCCGTTTGATGCGATTTTCTTGCGGTTCTTATAGACTTGGTCATTGGCGCTGCGTTCGGTTTCGCCTTCCATAACAACGAATCCTGTTTCTATTGTTTCACAAACATATGGTTCCGCGCCATCGGCCAATGCGACCATTTCGCCGTTGCGAACCAACATCATATGTTTCGCGCCACCACGTTCCATCGCCATTTTCCCGTTCAGCATTTCATTGATATAATCGCCATGCATCGGGATTGAAACCTGGGGATGAACCATATCATAGAACCGTTCGAATTCCGGCCGGCCGGCGTGGCCACTGGCGTGAACATGGTCCGTGTCGTAAATAGTATGCGTGCGAATCCCCATCCGCGCCAATTTGTTATACAGGAACGATACATCTTGTTCGCGGCCCGGAATAATAATAGAACTGAACACCACTGTATCGGTCGGCATAAGTTTCATTTCTTTTACCTGGCCACGGCACAGACGGGTCAGCATTGCGAACTTTTCGCCTTGGGACCCGGTCAAGAATATTGCCTGTTTTTCGGCCGGTAAATCTTTGATTTCCGAAAATTGATATATATCGCCTTCGTCCAAATATTTGAATTCTACACCCATTTCGCGGAATTCGGGCAGACCGACATATGGCACGGGACTTGGGTTGCTGCGTTCTTTGATTGCGGCAACGCGTCCCACCGCATGTGCGGCATCGGCAAACATTTTAAGTCGTGCCAAACTGCGCGAATATCCCGTTACGATAACGCGTCCCGGGGCATTACGCATAATTTCGGTCAATGTATCACGAACTTGAACCTCGGTCGTTTGAACGGTTTGCCGTGAAGACGAAGTTGAATCGCACGCGCATGCCAACAATTTCGGGTCGGCCCCAATTTCACGCAAACGCGCATAGTCAGTTCCGGGCTCAATCGGGTTGTCGTCATTAAATGTCCAATCGCCGGTATGCAGAATTTTCCCGGCACCGGTTTTGATAATCAACATTTGCGCTTCGGGTACAGAATGGCTAACGTGGAAAGTTTCAACGGTGAATGGTTTCAAATCCAACGTTGCGCCCGCCGCGTCAAATTCCACAATATCTTTCTTGGGGTCGAAATCCAATTCTATCCCGCGGAAAGTGCGGCGCAGAACTTCTGCCGGAAACCGCGTGCAATAAATTGGTTTCTTGAACTTTGGCCAAATGTATTTCAATGCGCCAATATGGTCTTCGTGGCCGTGGGTCACGACAAAAGCAACCACGTCTTTCTTGCGTTTTTCAAGCCAAGTTGTGTCACAATATTGCACATCGCCGGCACCGATTTCTTCTTCCAAAAAACCCATACCGCAATCGACAACCAAGAATTTACCTTTGTATTTATACAGGTACATATTTTGCCCAACGTGTTCCAATCCGCCCAGAGCCATAAAATATACTTTGTCGTCGTTTTCATCTGATTCTGGGTTGGTATGTTTTTTTGAATCTCCGGATTTGTCCGCAGAAACATGGACACTTAAATCTTCATCACCGGTATCAATATCTTCAACCAATTCTGGTTCAATATGTTTATGTAATTTAACCATTTAATAAAATCCTTTTTTTGTAATTAAACATTTCCGCAATCACGCGAATTCATTACCAATAGAGCAGTTTGCTTTATTTGCAGTGAATCTGTGATTGCGGGGCTGTGCGGTGCCATACCAATCGCACCACAAGTGAGATAATACAGAAAATTTATATAAAATACAAGAAAAATTAAAAACGGCGCAACGCGCCGTTTCCAATAACCACTATTTCTGCTTTTAGTTCATTTTGGCAAACGAATAATTCATTTTCAAATGGTTGGCATCGTATGTTTTGTTCATAATGCCAATTGTGTCTTCCACAATAACAATTTCTTCGTTTGTTGGAATCATAAAGATTTTTACGCGGCTGTCGGGTGCAGAAATCTCGCATTCGCCGGCATCCAGGCGCGCCAAAGCCTTGTCGTTCTTGGCCGGGTCAATTTTGATTCCCAATTCTTCCAAGCCTTCACAATATTTTGCACGCAGGTAATTATCGTTTTCACCAACGCCCGCGGTAAAGACCAACGCATCAACATGCCCCAGTTCCGCCATAAACGCACCAATATATTTTTTGACATTATGAACTTCGATTTCCAATGCCAATTTACAATCTGGGTTTGTTTCGCGGTTGCTTTCTACATCGCGGCGGTCGGCAAAGCATTTTGTAATACCCATTAACCCAGAATCTTTGTTCATATGTTTGGTCATCTGCGCTGGTGTCAAATTCAGTTTTTCCATCACATACAGCAACGCGCCCGCATCAACATCGCCGGGACGTGTTCCCATAACCAAACCCGCGGTCGGTGTCATACCCAATGTGGTATCAACCGCAACACCGTTTTTAATTGCAACGCCCGATGCACCCGAACCAATATGCATAGTAATCAAATTGCATTTATCGGCCGGTTTGCCCAGCATTGCCGCCGCGCGTTTGGAAACGTACAGGTGGCTGGTTCCGTGGAAACCATAGCGGCGCACCCCAAGGTTTTTATACCATGCCTCGGGTATTGCATATCTGTATGAACTTTCCGGCATAGTTTGCAAGAACGCGGTATCAAACACGGCAACCTGGGTCGCATTTGGCAACATTTGGCGCGCACTTTCAATTCCCATCAGGGACGCCGGAATATGCAACGGCATCAAATCGCGCCAGTTTTGAATTTCGCGCATAACATCATCGGTAATTTCAACAGACGAAGCGAATTTAGAACCGCCCATAACAACACGATGCCCAACACCACGAATTTCGTTCATATCAATGGATGCTTCGCGCAGCATTCCCATAACGACATTTAATGCCTCGTTATGGTTTTTCATTGGGACTTCTTTTTTCTGTTTTGTGCCGTCTGGATATTTTTGCGTAATAAAAGAATCCGGCGACCCGATTTTTTCGACATTTCCACCGACAATTTGCTTTTTAGAATCCGCGTCAAAGATTTGATATTTCAAACTGGAAGAACCGCAGTTCAACGCCATAATATACATATTCTTTCCTTTTGGTTGAGAAATTATTACGCGGGAATCTTAGCACCCAGTCTGCGCGATTTCAACACAAAAAATCCCCCAAGTGGGGGAAATAAATTATATTCCGCGACCGCCTTGATCTCGCCAAAAATCGGTTTGTTTCTTTTTGGCGCTGCCCGGTCGCCAACTGTACATTTCACCGGTATGCGAATCCCGCCCAGTTTCCAAACGATTCCAGAAATTGATAAGTTCTTTATATTGATCTTTATGGTCATTATCCCAAGTCCTAAGTTTGGCTTGGGTGTCTTGGATTTGTTGATCTGCGGCATTTATTACGGCTATCCCCCCTAAAACATCCTGCAATTCTTCTTGTGTTGTATTCAATTGTTCATTTTGGGTCGATAATATATTCCGCAGAGCATCAATTTGATCAATTAAATTTTGTTGGCCGGCCGCGGCACCACCCAATTGAGGCCTTGGAATGTTTGTTTCATTATTTCTTATCTTTTGTAAATAATCATCAATAACCGCGACATCCGGGTCATTAGCAGTTTGCGGATCGTTTAACAATTGTTGCAATACATTACGTAATCTGCCAACCATAGGTTGAAGATTATTTTTTGTATTGGTAATATCCATTTCCCATTGCGTGATATCATTTTGAATATCTGTTTGTGATCGAGAATTATTTACAAACCGTTCTGCCCATGTTTTGCGACGTTCGGCCCGATCATGCATATTTTGTGTGTCTTGTTTTTTCGAATCAAGTTTCGCTTTCCAATCTTCGTGTGCTTTGTTTAATGTTTTTCCAGGGCGATTAATCTTGCTGCGTGATTTTCGTATACCATTTATTGCCATTGTTGCGCCGTATCCTAAACCAATAAATGCCGCACGAACACTTTTGTCTAATGCGGTGGTAACGAATTTAACCCCTTCGTTTTTATTCCAAGACAAATCTTTATTTGACATCAAAGTAAACAAATCTTTATCTTCTTTGATTGCGTCCATAATTTTACTGGTTGTATTTGCATACTTGATAACAGACAAAACCTCCATTGCGGTTTTGGCTTCTTCTATCTTGTTTTGTTCAATTGCATCGGCTATCAATTTTTCAATCAAATGACGCAGTTGCGGGCCGTTTCTTAAACCACCCTCAAACGCCTTGGGCATTGCGTCCTTTAATACATTCATTTCCTTGACAAACCAATCAAAATGACTAACGGCCGCATTAGATTTATATTGCATACCTTTTTTAATCTTATCGGCATTATCCAGAACGGCCGCTATACCATCAGTTGGTTTGATTTTTGCACTGTCTATGCCACGACAAATCATTTGTGCAGGCATAGAAAAAAACATTCTATCACCACGCAATGTGGCATATTTTTTAAGATGATTTTCATATGTGTCACCAACCCATTTTTTGACTTGCTGTAACAGATTCAGCTCATCTTCAGTTTTGGGGTGAACATAACTTTTTGAATCTTTGTTATCATACGCAACTTTATCCAGAGCTTTGTTTAACGGTTTAGAAATTTTGCCGTTATCGTATTGAGCAAACATTTCGCGTAATTTCGACTCGTCATGTAGCCTGTTCAGTATACTTTTGTATTCTTGTTTAAAAGATGCAAGTTTGCCGGGGTTTGGTTTTTGTTCAAATCCGGCGACAATTTTTGCCGTATCAATGGCATTCAAAGCATTTATTGCTTCCTGACTTGCGCCATCCAACCCCCATTGTTTTGCAGAATCTAATCTATCGACTACCCGCAATACAAGGTCCCTAAATTTTTCATCGGTGTTGTATTTGCCGCTATTTAAATCTTTTTTAAATTGTTCGAAAGACGCGTCTTCGGGCAAAAAGTTTTGAATTGCCCCCTTAAGAGCATCAATATTAGTTTTTAGATTATTTATCTCTCTTTCGGTACCACCATCAACAGGTTCAATTGAAAACAATTTTCCAAGGCCATAATATTCATTTACAAAATCACGGGCCTTTTTATTATCGGCCAAACCGTCTTTATCCTGGGACATACGCCCAAGTGCCGTATTGAAAACATTGAACAGTTTTTCCCAATCTTCATTATTTAATTCGGTGTTGGCATCCGGCAGTGATTTTCCATCAAGGTTTGTATACCAATCTTTCATATCACCGGCAAAATCTTCATTTTTAGCGTAATCATCAAAACGCGCGCGCACCTCTGGCGACATATCATCAAAATGAAGTTGTTTGTAATAAGCAAACAAAAAATCTTTCATACTCATTGCCATGACCGACTCCTTTGGATGCGTTGCCACACACACGCGTATTATAGTATAAAATGTGTAGAAATTCAAGGTTTATAAGTTTTCCCCTGTGAAAGGGAATCTAATCACAATGACAATGCGGGTGGAGTATGGCATAATGTGCAATATGTGGAAAAATCTTAGAAATTTTGCTTTGCGCAGTCTGCCTTACCTTATATCTATCGCCGGCGGCGTGATTTTGTTTTCTATATCTTTGGACAATGTGCATGACCCGGCGGTCGAAGCGTTAATAAGTAATATTTCTGCGTCATTGTTGGCGATACCTTTGGTTTTTTTGCTGTACGATTACACGACGAAACGTGTGTCGCGCCGGTTACAAGAAACCCTGATTGCGGGTATGGACGACAAAATTGACACGATTATTCTGCACGTAATTTTGATTCTGCGGAAAATGTTAAAGATGCGCGGGCGCCTGACAAGTGGCGGTGTAATGGCTATGCGAAACTGGACCGAAGGCCGTATCGCCGAAAAAATGCAGATTCGCAAAGAATATATCGATTTGCTGCGTCAATATTACGAAGAATTAGAACACCTGATTATCGGGTTTGGCAAAGAAAACACCATGTCGCCGGATCAACTTAGCCTTATGTCCACCCTTGCGCGGGATATGTCGCGTTTGGTTGCAATGCACAGCCTGGGCGGGAATCGGCGTATTGTGGCACGACACATTAAAAACATAATTGGCGAAATCAATGATTGGCTGGATTCTGGGGCAGATATCGCAAAAGACTTTGATGCAGTTTTGAATGCGGCAAATACGCCCGCCCAATCCGCGGGTCAAAACCAAAATTAAAACCGACATAAAGTCGGTTTTTGATTTTTGTCCGGCTGCGTGCGAAAATATAACAAATTTTCTTTCATATGAAAAATACTACGGCGCGACACTAAAAAATTCTAAACCCACGCATCGGTGCGTGGGTTAACAGTTTTCTTTGGTGGGGCCACAGGGACTCGAACCCTGGACCCAATGATTAAAAGTCATTTGCTCTACCAACTGAGCTATAGCCCCAGAACTTCCTTTTTCCAGCAGTTCGGGGCAAATTATGACATACTTTTATAAAAAATCAAGAAAAAATCATAAAAATATCATTTTTCATTTATTGATATTATTTTTTTGATTTGAACTGAATGTCACGCAGTTTTTTATATTCGCCGCCCAACGCGACCAATTCTGCATCTGTTCCTTGTTCAATTATGTGGCCGTCTTTGATAACGCAAATTATGTCCGCATCCAATATGGTTGATAACCTGTGCGCAATAACAAAGGTTGTACGGCCGCGCATTAAATCCTTTAACGCCGCCTGAATCAATTTTTCACTTTCGGTGTCCAGTGCGGATGTTGCCTCGTCCAGCAACAGAATCGGGGCATTTTTCAATATTGCGCGCGCAATTGCGATGCGTTGTTTTTGCCCCCCCGATAACAATGCGCCGCCTTCGCCAACATTTGATTCATAACCTTTGGGGAAATCCATAATAAAATCGTGTGCGTTTGCGGCCGTTGCGGCGGCGACCACTTGGTCGTGTGTCGCGTTTGGCGCGCCATATTTAATGTTTGCCTCTATCGTGTCATTGAACAAGAACACGTCCTGGGAAACCTCAGAAATATTGCGCCGCAGTGAATCCAGGGTGAATTTCCGTATATCGCGGCCATTTATTGCGATAATGCCGGTTTGTGGCTCATAAAACCGCTCCAGCAGGTTGAACATGGTCGTCTTGCCACCGCCACTGGGGCCGACCAGTGCGCAGACACAGCCCGCCGGCACGCGCAGATTTATATCGTGCAAGACCGGTTCTTCGGGAACATAGGAAAAACTTACATCACGAAATTCCACCGAAGGTTGCACCGCGCGCAATTCTATTGCGTCACGTGCATCACGAATTGTCGGCTTAGTATCCAAGAAATTAAACAGGATTTCCGCCGCCAAAAGCCCGTGTTGAACCGTGTCACCCACGCCCGTGATAGATTTTGCGGGCTTATACGCGGCGGTCAACGCCAACAAGAACGCCGTGAAATCACCGGTTGAGATTGCGCCACTGACAATAAAATGTCCGCCCAAAATCATGGCCAGGCACAACCCAATCGAAATAACCAATTCCATCAACGGCGAACGCAGACCGTTGGCCTGGGTACTTTTATATGAATTGACCATGGCATCATTCAAAACGTGTTCAAATCTTTTGATTTCTGTATTTTGATTTGAAAACGCCTGAATAGTCTTCATTCCGCGCAGTGTTTGATTCAGATGTTGCGATACGTTATTGGCGATGCCGAACGATTGACGTGATAATTTTCTGCGTCTGCGCATAATGGCGACCATCGGCACCAATAACGCCGGCACCAAGAACACCAGCACCGCGCACAATTGTGGCGCATAATACACCATCAATCCCAATGTAATCGCCAAAGTCGCAATTTGCTGAATTGTTTTAACAATCGTACTGGTCACCAGGTTCAAAACCGCACCCGCTTGGACCCCGAAATAGTTAAGGTATTTGCCGATGCCATCCCCATAAAATCCGGCAATATCCATATGCATCATATGCGAATAAATACGTTTTTGCAGGTGCGCAGATGCGGTCAATCCCGCCTTGGCCATAAGCAACGACCGCGCATATCCAAACGCCCCTTTAAGGCCGAACGCCAGTATAATCAACACCCCAACGATATATGTTGATTGCATATTTTTTTCGATAAATGCCTGGTCCACAACGCGTTGAACCAATGTTATGGTATAACCTTCGGCACCGGCGGCGCAAATTGTTGCGATAATTCCGGCGGTCAACCATTTCCATTGTGGTTTACCAATCTCGTTCCAGATGCGACCATACAAAGACCATTTAATACGGGCGTTTGATTCATCGCCACGAATAAATTTTCTAATTGCGTTTATAATTTTTCTCATAGTGAACCAATTATAGAAATTCGCCGCGTGCGTGTAAAGATTTATTTTTTTATTGACTTTTAACCTAAAACCGCATAGAATACGCGGCACAGAGTTATGGGGTTGTAGCTCAGTTGATTAGAGCGCCTGATTTGCATTCAGGAGGTCGTGGGTTTGAGTCCCATCAGCTCCACCACCAATTTTTGTTATCGCGCGCAAGGCGCACGATTAAAAAAATTGAGTGCCGCGGCGGAGTGCGTAACGCGCACGCGTCATCCCGGCGCAGACCGGGAACCCAAACGGAGCAATCGCGAAGTCTTGCGTTGCAGACAGTAAAAATAATAAAACACCAAATCACCAAAAGGGGGTGAATATTTTATGGTCAAGGTTCTTGTACGTGATAATAACGTCGAACAGGCATTGCGCGTTGCAAAACGCAAATCCCAAAAAGAAGGATTGTATCGCGAAATGAAAGAACGCCAGCGTTATGAAAAACCAACAACAAAGCGCAAACGTTTGAAAGAAGAAGCCGTTCGCAACGAAAAGAAACGTCAATCAAAACAAAGAATGGTTTTCGGATTCTAATCAAAAAAAACGCCCAATCGGGCGTTTTTTTGATTTAATTTCCGCTTGGTAAATACAAGTTTACAACCGGCCCGGCGATAAATTCACCACTGCCCGCGTTGGTAAAGAACGTGCCACTAACCATATCATACATTCCGATTTCGCTGTCACTATCACGCCGTGCGGGGATAAAGTTGCGTATTAAGTTGCCACCTTCATAAAGTTTCAGACCATATGACATAAAATTACCAAGTTTAAATTCTCCGGAACTATATCTGCCAAACAATGTGATGTTTTCTTGTGTGGTAAATGAAGTCGGGTTAGGAAACCTTGTATATAACGTTCCATCTATGTAAAAACCATTAGATGACAATTCATAAATATGACGATTTAAATCAAAATTGGCCGGCCGCACGACCTGTCTCGGTTGTATTGTATCAAATTGAGCAAAAGGATAAGTATTGTTTTTCATCAGACCGCTATTTGAACCAATAATAAAAGCATTGGCATTTTGGCCCGTTCTGCCACCCAAGATATAACCGTTATCACTATAATTGTGTATCTGAAAATCTAATATTGCCTTTGTATTCAAATTGCCTTTAATTCCTGTATCAATATACTGTGTCCCTGTGCTTTCAATATATTCCAACGCGGTGTATCCGGTGGGTAAAACGGATTGCCCGGTTTCGCCGCGGACATCCATCAATAAACATTCACTGGTGTGGTCGTTGGGATTTGCCCATTCCACACATTGAAACTCGCTGTCTATCGCATTTTGGACTGCGGTGTTCATGGTCACGGCGTCAATCAGTGCATCGGTTTGCGTTGCATATGAATTCGTCGAATCGTAAATACCTTTTGTGCCGTATTCACCGGATGTTCCGGTGTTGGTTAAAACCTGAGGCGTGCCATCATTTGCCGTAATTTTGTCTTGTTTTGTTGCAATTTCGGCATCCACATAACTTTTACTTGTTGGAATATTTTCACCCACACCAAATGCAGAAAAAATCATAAAAATGCACCCCAAGAATACGACAAATTTCCTCATAAATCCCGTCCTTTTATACATAACAAGATGGTAACAAAAAGGTACCTTTTTTGTGACCAGGTATCAGATTTCGTAAGTCATTGATTTTACTGAATCGCACTTTCTAAAAAAAGTGGTGGACAAAAAGGTACGTTTATGTCCACCATTTTTTTCAAAAAAATTTTTCAGTAATTTCAATGGTCCAATTTTTGACCGAAGTGGTGGTCATAAAGGTACCTTTTTGTTACACTTTATACATACCAAACAAGCATAAAATAAAAGGAAGGGACAATATGAGGACTTCAATTCTTAGTATCGGTGTAATTGCATCGGTTTTAACATTAAATGCATTTGCGGACCCGGTCACAATAACGACCCAGGATTACGTTGATACGGCGGACGCGTTGAAGCAAGATAAAATCACCGGTCATTCAACATCGGCAATGTATCCAGATTCTGTTATAACCGATACAACCATAGATGGCACAGTCGCAAAACGTATAATTTTGGACCCCGGCGTTTTAAGAATGAATGAAAATGGTATGGTAATGGGTTTAGAGAATGGGACCTTAGTTGATACGTTAGGAAACCGCGCAAGCGTTATAGGTTTAACCGAAGATGACGTAAAAAATGGGGTGATTCCTGCCGGAATTATCACTTCGGCATTTGAGGGTCATCTTGAACGGATAAATCTTAAACAGAAAAAGAAGGTATGCGTTCAGTATATTGAAAACGCCGAAGAAACCAGTGAAAATTGTTTACTGTGGAATTTGCCGGATTAGTTGTTAGTGGCTAATAAAAACCGGCGGAAAACCGCCGGTTTTTATTTTTTACTTAAACGATACCTTTGGGGCGTGGCGTTCGGTTTCATCCATTTCGAACAATTTTTCCGGTGTGATACCAAACATACGCGCAACAATATTGGATGGGAACTGTTGAATTTGGGTATTCAATGCCATCACAACCGTATTATAAAATTGCCGTGCAGATTGAATCTTGGTTTCTGTGTCCGTCAATTCGCGTTGCAATTCCAAGAAATTTTCATTGGCACGCAACGCCGGATATGCTTCGCCCAACGCAAACAGTTTATTCAATGCACCGGTCAATCCACGTTCGGCCGACGCACCATCCAATGGATTTGTGGACATCGCGCTGTTGCGTGCCGCAATTACCGCGGATAAAGTATCTTTTTCATGTGCCGCCGCACCACGTACCGTTTCAACAAGATTTGGTATCAAATCATATCGCCGTTTCAATTGTGTGTCTATGGTTGCCCATGCCTCGCGTGCCTGGTTCCGGCGGGAAACAAGACCATTGTAAACCGCGATAACATACAAAACCAAAACCGCCACAATACCAATTACCGTCCACATATTTCATCCTTTTGTTTTATTCGCGTATATTTTATAACAATTTATATTAAAATCAAACAATAAAAAACCGCGCGGAATTGCGCGGCCATATTTCAAAAATTTTTATTTTTTCCAAAACGCGAAGCCGGATTTTTTTTCTTTGTGTTCTTCGCGACTTTTTCTTTCTTCGCGGGCGCGTCTGCGTTCGGCGCGACGTTCTTGGAATCTTTTTGCAGATTCTTCATCACGCTGAATCAACTTGATTGTTGTCACAGACAATTTGCCATTACGAACTTCTTCTTCAAATTCAACAATATCACCTTCGTTAAGGAATCGCAAATCTGCATTTTTCAAAGAACTGGAATGAACAAACACATCATCTGTATTGCCGTCTTCGTTTGGCGTGTCCGGCGCAATAAAACCAAAACACTTTTTGCCGTTATACCATTTTACTTTACCTTGGCGCATCTTTTTTTCCTTTGCTACCTTTGTTATGATTCAACCGGGTCTGGTTGCATCTGATTGAATCTTGTCACAATTAAAATGTAAAATCAAGAAAATATCATATATGACCAAAAGGATATTTGTCCCCGGCCCACCCTACTTCTTGTAATACCGATAAACTTCGTTCATAACAAAATTGAACAGGCGCGTCGCCAAACCATCGCCCGGAATATTCGCACCCGCACGCGCACGCGGCAATGCCGAAACCAAGATAAAACGCGCCATAAAACGGAAAATCGCAATTTGTTGCGTTAAATCCAATTTCGATGATGAATTGGTAATATGGAAAATCTCGTTCTTGACCGCACGGTCCAATTTAGTCAATATTGTTTCCAACATACTCGCCGGGTAATATAACTTGCATTCGCGGGGAAAACCTTCGAACAGTGTGACATCGCCGGCGCGACTGTATAAAATATTCCACCCGACCCTATCAAACAAATCGTCCAAACAATTGCATATCATAAGGTTGTATTCACGGATTCCGTTTTCCATAAATCCCGCCAATTCTTTTTCAATCTTGGCATTTTCCATATTTGGGTTTTCGCGAATCAGTGCATAATATTCGTGCGTTTTGCGTTCGAATTCAAAGAATGTGCGAACCTGGCATATAATTTCCATGGGGATAATACAATCCGGTGTACCGATATTCACAATAACCTTGGAATCACGATAATTGCGCGGATTACCGATATCATAAAATTTATCACGCACCGTCAGCACGCGTTCCGGCATCATAACATTTAACCGTTCGATAAATGTGCGCGCCTGGGGTATCAAATCAAACAAACATTTCACACGCCAAACATCGTTTAAGTGTTGATACGGTTTTTTAATCTGGTCCAATTCGCGCACAAGGTTTGCAATTAATTTTTTGTCTGCATCATCTACGATGGACAAAACCGCCTCGGATGCATCTGTCACATACCGCGTGGCAAAATATTTACGAATTTTTTCGACCACCGCGCCCGCATATTTTTCACCACGCGCGCCCGACAAAACATGCCACACAGAATCGATAACATCTTCGGTAAAGAAACGGTAATATTTACCGGTGACCTTGTCCACCGCACGTTCGACATCTTTCTGGGCGGCCACAATAACCGTCACAATTGAAGACACAGACAAATCAATTTTATGCGATGCACCCGAAGTAAAAAATTGATTTCGCATCGGGTCCGCATCTAAACGATGGTTTACCAAATATGACGACAGTGGATTTATGTCCGCAATCTTAATCGGTTTATCTACGGGCAAATCCGTCACCGGGTCATATTCCGTTACCGCCGTTTTGGGTGCACCAAAACATTTTCCCAAGACATGAAAAACCTCGCGATACGAACGCATACCATCACTGTAAAGCCGCGTCAGGTATTCCGCCGCTTCATCGTTTATGCGTCCCGCGGCACGCGCCTTGTCAATAAAGGCGATATTGTGCCGATCGTGATCTGCGGTTAAAAGGTTGACGTCTTGAGAAACCATTTACCCATCCATTATTTCATAATTGGGAACAACACGACATCACGCGCAGTTGGTTGGTCAAAGACAATCATTGCCAATCTGTCTATGCCCATACCCACACCGGAAATTGGCGGAAATCCGTGTTCCATCGCACGAACAAAATCGTTGTCGGGGTTGAAAGCTTCGTCATCGCCATCGGCGATATTTTTGGCCTGCTCTTCAAACGCGGCAAGTTGTTGAATTGGATTTACCAATTCTGAATATCCCTTGCACAATTCGCCACCACAAACCAGTAATTGATACATATCCAACCGACGAACATCATCGTTGTTGCGACGTGCCAATGGTACCATATACGCCGGATAATTGTACAGGAATGTAGGCTGAATTATATTGCCACGGATTTTGCGTTTGTAAACGTAATCAACCAATGCCGGCAACGATTTTAAATCTTCCAATTCGGCCATTGGGAACATACCTTCGTCCACCAATTTTTGGCGCAGTGCGTTCACATCGTCAAATTCCAATATATCACACCCGAACAATTCATTCATTTTCGCGGTATAATCTATCATTTCATATTTTGAAAAATCCAACTTGGTGCCTTGGTATTCAATTTGCAATGTGCCACGGGCGCGTTTAATCAAATCTTGAACCAAATTCCATGTAAATTCGATATTACGTTTGTAATCCCAATATGCCGCGTACCATTCAATCATTGTGAATTCTTGCAGGTGCATCGCATCCATACCTTCGTTACGGAAATCTTTGGCAACCTCGTACACACGGTCAAATCCGGCACCAATCGCCATCTTTAAGAACAATTCCGGCGAAATACGCAATTGAAAATCGGCATCCAACGCATTGTGATGCGTTGTAAACGGACGCGCCGCCGCCCCGGACGCGATATTTTGCATAATCGGAGTTTCAATTTCCAAAAATCCATGGTCGTTCATAAAGTCACGCAGATGTTGCGTCATTTTGAACCGCCCCAGCAGTGCCGCACGCGATTCCGGATTTGAAATAATATCCAGATAGCGTTGGCGATAACGCGTTTCCATGTCGGTCAGGCCATGGAACTTTTCCGGCAATGGACGCAGTGCCTTGGCCAAGATTTCATATTGCGACACACGCACCGTCAATTCGCCGGCGGTCGTATGATACAATTCGCCGGTAATGCCGATAAAGTCACCCATATCAACATTGGCCTTCATAAATTTATAGTTTTCTTCGCCCAATTCTTCGCGTGACATAGAAAATTGAATTTCACCGTTTATGTCATAAATGCGACCAAACATCAATTTGCCCAACCAACGCAATGCAGTCACACGGCCGCACAGTTTCACCGCCGTTCCGTCCGCCAATTCGCGTGATTCCGCGATTGTGTGGGTGCGATCAAATTTATCTTTCCATACAACACCATCGCGCGCGCGGATATTTTCCGCCTTTTGCAGGCGTGCCGTAAGTTCGTTTGTGGACATTGTTGTTGCATTTTCTGACATACGTTTTTCCTTTTTGTTTTTCTTAAAAAAACGGGGCACCGTGAAAGTGCGCCCGTAAATTACTTTATGGTCGCACCATTATAACAAAGATTTCTTGCCATATGTACGCATTTTGTTTTACCCGTCGTGCCCTTGCACACGGTCGCATTATGGACGTTTTTATTCCAATTGTCAAAGTAATTATGCAAAAAAATATCAAATTTTACTTGGCGGGTTCATATACCGCGTGTATAATACCGCGAAAAAGGGAAGCGTTATGACATTAAAAATCGCAATCGATCTGGATAACACTGTGTTTAATACGGCGATTATGATACGCGATATTTGCACGCGAAACGGGGTCGATTTTGATTTATTGACTTCATATGATCCTTATCAATGTGTTCCCAAACATGTCGCAGATGCAATAATGGGGGCATTCGATTCTGTCGAATTACGCGATATGCCGGTTTTGCATAAAAGAATCCCAGAGACACTAAATATGATAATGGCGCGTCCAGATACAGATGTATATTTTATTACGGAACGCCCGATTGCCACGGCAGATATGGATATCGGCCAATTAAAACGCGCAGAAATAAAATGCGATAAAAATCAAGTCGTGAATTATAAACCTAAAATCGATGCTCTGCGCAATTATGAAATTAATTTATGCTTTGATGATTCGCCACTTGTGGTCGCGGACTGTTTGACAAATAATATTGATATTGTGATGATTTCAAATAAAGACACCCCGTATAATCATCACCTGCGCGGGCGCGTTGAACATTATCCGGATTTAATCACGGCATTGACCCGGCGCGGTATAATCAGGGAATAAAACAGGAAAGGAAAAAAGAAATGGTCAAGGAAGTATATCCAATTAAATGGGACAGCGAAAATGGTAAATGGTTGTTGCAATATGTGACCACCAGTGGAAATACACAAAACGTCTTGGCCGACGAAAAAATTGCACTGGAAAATTACCTAATCGAATTCAGGGAATTCATATCACAACAATCGCGCTAAAATCTTTGGCGCATAGTAAATTCCACCACCATTTTGTCGTACCCACGATTTTTAATATTTGAATCGCGCCGCGTATAGCCGAATGTTATTGTCGGCACAAATCCCCATATATCGAATTTATTGTTTGACAATGATATCGTATATCTTTGCGTTACATCGTGTTCGGTAATTTGTGTAAAATGATTTTTCTGAACCGCCCAACGCGCCCCATCATAATTTGTCCACGAAATGGACGGTTCCAGATATACGTGAAATCCCCACGGCAATTCTGCGCCGAAACCCAAAGACGCCATATATCGCCAATTTTTATATATATCACTGGCCGCATTTTCACGTGCAACCCCGCCACGCAGAATTAAATATTTTGATGCATCAAACGAATAAGAAATTCTTTGATTTGCAGAATATGTTTGACCGTTCATATAATCTGCGAATTCATCATACACATTATTCGTAAAACTAATGTTTAATCCCGTTGCCCAACGGCGTGATATATCGTAATTAAAATCTACCTTGCCACCATATGACCAATTGTACCCATCCCAACCATAAAGTCGCCGCAAACCGATTCCCGCCAACCAAATATCGCCGTTTTGCCACACATAGCGCGGACCGGTGGACATACCAAAATACAAATCATCATATTCGTGTTTATTGTATGTGTTGGTGTATAAATTGGCATCACTTTTCCAACGCCAATGTTGGCCAAATTTGAATTCGTAATCACCACCCAGTGTCATATTATACCCAACCGCGGATACGGGTTCGGGCAATTGACGACAAAACACACCCCATTGGTTTTTGATACATTCTTCACCACCGGCGACCTGGTTTATATTATTATCGGGGGCGGCACCAAAATTAAACCATACATTCCAATTTTTATTTTGGCGCACAAGATAACGATAATACATCATATTGCGCTTTACCGGTTCTGGAATATCATCACCCGCCATCGCAAGGCGCAAATGATAATCGGCACGATACCATTTTTCTTGCAACATATAGCATTGGGCCAATTCATAACGAATCTTGACCAAATCGGGTTGCTCGTCCAACAATTTGCGATAGATTTTAATTGCTTCATCAATATTGCCACGCCGTTGCTCGATTTGCGCAATCAAATACCACCGTTCAATTTCCACAGGTAAATTGTTAGTTTCCGGCATTTTGGTTAATATTTGTGATGCATGTTCAAAATCGCCCCTATCAATCAAATTTCCCGCCATTTTGACCGCATCCAATGCCGACATTGTAATCTCTGTTGTATTGTCGGTTTTGTGTTCAATGCGCGGTGTCGCATCCAGAATACTCGGCACAATGCATAATAAAAAAACACAAACTATTCGTTTCACTATATTCAAAACCTTGCTTAAATCCGCCGAACAATGCCGGCGGATTTAGTCTATTTGCACAATTGATATTATTTTTTACCCCCAAACGCACCATACATACCAATTTCGTGATGCACTTCATTGGATTCACCACTGGGTACGTAATGTTGTTCTTCGCTGAAATGGAACGTGGCACCGGCCTCGGTTGGTGTATCAACCGGCCCATAGTAATTTGCATCCGCACTGCCACGATAATCAATTGTCGAATCATCCGCATTGATTTGCTTGAACATTTGATTGGTTTCTTGCCAATCTGTATCGGCAAACGCAACTTCGGTTGGGTTTGATATGAAATCAAATGCCTCATCGGTTGTTTTCCCGGTTCCATTGAATGTGAATTTCAAATTGGAATCCGCGGCAGAACCACTAAAATCGCCCTCTACTGTGACATTATACCATTTTTCGTTATCGGCATTACGCAGGTTGTTCATAGTCAACAACGATTTATGTGTGGAACCATCATATCGCAATGTAGCGCCCGTATTGGTCAACAACATACCGTCACGATCTGTATCTCCATTTACATCTTTGGTTGTTAAATCAACACCAACAACCGCGGTTCCGGTATATGTTGCGGTATTATTACCCGGATCAACTATACGATCGGTATATCCACCGGCATATGGCGCATATGTATGTTCTACTTTCGTACTGCCATCCGCTTTTTCATGAACATCTTTCAAATCGGCATAGCCTAAATCAGAATATTTTAATCCCAAATCTTTACCGACCCCATTCATTGTTGCCGTCAATTGTAAATCATTTGTTGTTTGGCCCAACACATTATTTACGCCCGTTTCCCAACCGGTGCCCAATGCATCGAACGCATCATCTATCATTTTAAGATACTGAGTGCGCGCCAATTCGATTTCGTCATTGTGTGTGTTATCATGTTGACCATTTTTAAAATCATCAAATTCTTTGTTTATTTGGGTCTTCATTGCGTTCTTCTTTTCCAAATTGGTCAAAGCACCATCGCCAGTATTCCCCTTATCACTGCGGAATATCAGGTTTACGATATCGTCTTTCCCATCCACCCCATTAAACCAGGCAAATGCAGCAAGTTGTTCTTCGGTAAATTCGCCCGATGTTGGCAAAGTCCCCATTGCAAACTTGTATGAATAAAGTGTCTTCTCAAATATGTTTCCGGCGGGATCGGCGGTTTTGGTAAACCAACCATAATCGTTCGGTCCTTCGCCTTCAAACATTGCAACCTGATCAATCACATTATTGGTCAGATGAAATTTGAAATATGCGTTCGCATCGCCGGCATCTTGGAAACGAACAGTATCCAACATTGCGCGGTCATAAACCATATTGTTTTCGTTTTCAAATGTATTAATCGCCGCCGCAATTGTGGTTCCATCAACAATTGTATTAAAATCTGTCAACAATGTTTCCGGATCGATATTTTCTAAATCGATATCTTCACCAAACAACAACAAAGCCTCGGCCACCGCCGTTTCATGCGCGGCAATATATGCCCCCCCTATCATCTGCATCCGCCATTTCGGTTAATGTTGTCTTCATCGCGTTTATTTTGGTATTCGCAATAAAGAACTTTTGTTCATCGGTCAGTTCACCCGAACGCGAACGATTTGATGCGCCACGACCACTATTAAGCGAATTCAAATTTTCGATTGTATAAATGTCCGGCATTTTGGTCGCCACATAATCAACCGTCGCCGACCGAACTTCGGCCTCGTTCGTAACGGTTGATGATGTCATGCCCGTCACGCCCGTATTTGAAGGATTAACGGTTTCTGTTTCGTTTATACTGGGGACAGGGACGAACGTGCTTGGCGTTGGTGTGCCGGATGCACTGTGTGTATATCCACCGCCGGTGCCACCGCCGCCGCCACTGCTGCATGCGGCCAATGCCAATATAGATGTTAAGATTGTTAGTTTTCTCATCTTATTCCTCCATTTTAATTTGTTGCTTGTTGTATAAAACCTACGATGCATATTTTATCATATTATGCAATGTGCTGCAAACACAAAAATCATTAGTATCTTGTTGATTAAACGTGAGTTTGACCTGTATTTTGCCTTGCCAGGTTTTTATTCAATTCAACACGTTTAATCGCATCGGGAACGCGTGGCGATTTATTTCCGTTTTCGATTGCTTTATTATAGTTTATTAATGCTTTATCAAATTCACCCAATGATTCGCGCGCAACACCGGCATTATAATATGCCGCCGCAAATGCGGATTTGTCTTTGATTTCTTTGATAATATGATTTACCGCGGCCAATGCGCGTTCGTGTTCACCCATATTGTTATATGTCGCGGCCAAATCATTAAAGATTTGCGCGTTGTTTGGATTTTTTTCCGCCAAAGTTTCAAACTTTTCCGCGGCGGCGGCATAATCGCCCGCCAAGAAATCCGCATTTGCCAAGAAATATAAAGAATCCGTCATTGATTTAACATTCGGGTGTCTATCAAATTGTTTAATATCACCCAATTCATATTTGCCGCCATTGAACTGGGCCAATATGGTTGGGTTCATACTTTCCAACATTTGCCCTATGGTTTTCCCGGAAAACTTTGTTTTGCCATCGTGCGTGACCGGATTTTTTATCCATTGCTTAAACGCGAGCAACGTTTGCATATTTATTTCTGTATCTTGGTCTTTACCAATCCAGAACACTTCACGTGTTTCACCCATCAACCGAAAGAATTCATAAAGACTTTGTTCGGGCAAATTCAAAAAGTCTTCGGGTGTGATGTTCCCCATTAAAATTTGCCCTTCTAACCAACGCCGCGACCACAGACCACGCCCACCAACCGTATAGATTCCAAGAATATCCGCCAATTCTTTATCCGATGCACCGGCGATTGCACGCGCGCCAAATGAACGTGGCGCAACAATTGGATATTTCGCAAAGCATTCGCGCACCATATCCGCGGTGATATTATCGCCATATTCTTTGTATAAATTGCGCAGGGTTTCATTGCGTTCACGGTGATTTTTATCACTTGGTTCTTCCATAAGTTTTGTTCCGGCATTATAGAACACGGATGCAAACGCGCACGCACGCGCCGCATTATCTAAATGCAAATTTTCACACCCAACATCATAGCAATACATTAAAAAATAAGTCTCGCGCGATTCCAAAAAGTGTATAGATTCGTCCCACGCACGCGCAATCGGTATCGGTTTCGTATTTTTTGTGACCTTTTTTCCATCACTGGTTGTGGTGACGCCAAACGCAATTGTCCAAACACCACGGGAATCTTTATACGGGACACAATATTTTCCGGATTTATCCAGTTTTATTCCTTCATTCAAAATCAATTCTAACATAATATAAGGCGTGACCGGTGCCAACATTTCTTTGTATTCACCAAATGTCAAATTTTTCTGTATTTCATTGCGATTGGGTGTGACGTCTTGTTCATTCGGCACGGTTTCTTTGGCGTGCGTCTTTTGTTTGCCACCGTGCATTGCAACACCGCCTGCGACCAATGCAGCCGTTGCAACCCCCAATGCAGATTTCGTAAGTTTTGTTTTCTTTGCCTGTTTCATAATACGCCCCTATTTCTATGGCGTATTTTACCACAAAACATCAAATTTGACAATTATAAATATCGTATCTGTATTATCACACAGAATATTTTTCAAATACTTTATTTAATTGATTGTGAACCTGAATAATTGTAGCGCATTTTGATAAATGTTTAACCGAAGTCGCGCCAACATATGTGCAACAAGACGCAATTCCACCGGTGATATCTTGCAATATTTTATCAATTGGACCGGTGTATGGTATCAATAATTCGCGTCCTTCAGATGTTTTATAGTCCGCCATACCGCCCGCAAATTTATTATTTGCATATTCAGACGACATACCATAATACGCCTTGAAATATTTTGTTTGGATAACGTGCGCGCCGTCAATAATCTCGTTCGTTTCAAAATGCTTTTCAATGATGTTGCCTTCTGCCTCGTCCGTGCCGGCAAACATTCCACCCGCCATAACAAAGTCTGCATTAAGGCATAATGCCTTGCACATATCACCAACATCGACAATGCCACCGTCTGCACAAATATGCCCGTTCACAGAATGCGCAATATCCGCACATTCCAAAATCAATGATACCATTGGTGTTCCGCAACCCGTTTGCCGACGCGTCAAACACGCAGACCCAGACCCAATGCCGCATTTAATAATGTCCGCATAATCCAAAAGTTTAAGACATATATCACCACTGGCGATATTACCCGCCATAATCACGCTGTCCGGGAATTCGGCGCGAACGCGCGCCAAAACATCCAATGCATTTGGAATATAGAAATTTGGCGCATCGATACATATGTTACGTGGCGCCGTCCATTTATGTTTAGATTCCAAATCTTTCAATTTTCGAATTTCCGCATCGGCATTCTTTAACCCGATGGTTATAAACAAATTATCCAGTGGAATATTTTCATCCCTGCACGAATCCAAAAAAACGCCAATTTCTAAAATACTGTAATGTTTATGCAAAGTTGCAAACATTCCACGCGACAACAATTTTTTTGCCACGACAAAATTGCCAACCGTTGCCATATTAGCATTGAACACGCCAAGGCCGGTGCGCGTTTGACCGTGTTTGAATTTGAAAGCCCGTTGCAAATTTACTTCTTTACGTGAATTCAGATTTATGCCCATTTTGGGTCGAATTAAAATATCAGAATAATCTAAATAAACTTCCGGTAATATTTGCGTCATAAAAACCCCTTTTACAGGGCATTATAAGCAAATAAAATCCCAGATTTCAAGGAATTTATTACTGTATTCGTTCGTCGGTTGTTGGGTTTCGTTCACCGTACGCCAACCCATCATCATATGCAGTATATTCTTGGCCGTTATACTTAAGATGCAATTTTGATAAAGTGTGGTCTGTGGGACTAAGGCCTATATAATATCGTTCATTTCCGTTCATCTGTAAATTGATGGATGGGGTTGTATCTTTGGTTGTTTTGGTATACACAACATAATCTCCAAAATGCAATTGACGACCACAGTCGGCCACTTCATCCGCGCCATGACCATAACCCACGGTGGTCAATCCGGCGGGGCATGCAGTGCGCGTATTGTTCCCGGCGGCGGAATAGAAACCGGCACCAACCGCGGTGCATGACGCGTTGTCCGTGCTGTAATAGCCTGCATCGCATGACCACGGACAATTGTTTGACGTCGCAGAACCGGTATATAAACTATTTGCTGGTTTAGTATTGGTACATTCCGCGCAAAACGCCGCACCACCAGTAGCATAGGTTCCACTTTCGCACGCGGTGCACGCCATATTACCTGCCGATGCTTTATACGTTCCCGCCGCACACGGTTCACACGAAACCTTGCCGTTCCAGGTCGTTCCGTTTGTTGAACCTTCATAGCCCGTGATATACTGGGTCGTTCCAGATGGACACAATGTCGCCAAATTTGTTCCAACAAACGTATTTTCCCACATATCTGTATCAGTTGGACTGTTGTTCGAAATCAGACCTGCAAATGTGCTTGGGGGTATATAGCCCGACAAATTCGTACAACCATAAAATGTACCAGAAAACAAACTCTCGGCCCCAGTGGTTATACCACTAAACAATCCATCCGGTATCGCGGCAAGCCCCGTACAGCCGTTAAATGTGTCCTTGAACCAACCTGTTTTATCGGTTCCATTGGCCGCATTACTAATAACATCTTCGAACAAGTCCGACGGTATCGTGGCAAGCGATGTGCAACCCGCAAATGTCCCCTCAAACATATTGCCCGCCACCCCACTGGCCGTCATATCATCAAACAATCCACTGGGAATCGCGCTCAATGAAGTGCAGTTAGCAAAGGTATATTCGAACATACCAATACCCAATGAACCAACATCACTGAACAAATCCGACGGAATCGCGGTCAGGCCCGAACCATCAAATGTACGATAAAACATGTGACCCTGAGTCCGGGTTAGACCGCTGAACAATGTATTGGGAACCGAGTGCAGATTTGTTGCCCCCTTGAACGTTTCGCGGAAGTACGGCAAAGCACTGTTGCTGGGGGTCGGGAACAACGCAACCAGTGATCCCGAAACAGATGCGATTTTATCCTGGGTCCCGCCGGTTTGTGCATAAAAACTTATTGTGGTATGTGCCGAGTTTCCGTCATATCCAGTCGCAACACCACCAAAGCGAATTGTATATGAACCGGCCGTTGCATATGTGTGGGAATATGTGTTCCCAGTGGAACTGGTTCGCGTAATTGTATCAACGGTGCCATCGCCCCAATCGACATAGAATGTTCCAGTCGGTTCCCACATGAAAAACTTAAATTGGCTTGTACTGTTTGTGGTTGTGATAGTAAATTTTGCGGTTTCGCAACTACCGTTGGCCCAGAATTCGCCCGCAGTGCATGCGCGACAAGATCCATTATCGATACCATACCCCGTATCACATTGCCACGGGCAATCGTTGGTTGTCGCCGAACCAGTATAGTGGCTGTTCGCCGGCTTATTGGTGCACGCTGTGCGTGTATTGTCCGCATCCGCAGAATAATAACCATCCCCCACTGCGGTACAAGATGTGTTGTCTGCACTGTAATACATTGCATCGCATAACCATTCGCATGCATCATTGATAACGAACCATTCACTGTTTGCAGGTGGCTCGTCGGGACATGCGACATAACACGATACGCGTGGGCTCCACGCGGATTCATAGCCAGATGGGTATTCATCCATGCCCGTTGGACAGGATGTGGCGACGTGTGTGCTTGCAAACGTGTCAGTCCACATGTCAGTTGCGGTCGGCGAATTATTCGCAATCAGACCCGCGAATGTTGTTGTCGGAATATAACTTGACAGGTTCGTTGCCCCCTTGAATGTTTCCCTAAACAGCCCCGAGGCCGCAGTAGTTACATTGCTAAACAAATCACCCGGAATTGCCGTTAATGATGTACAATTACTGAATGTTTCGCGGAACATTTCGGTTGCACTGGTTGTTACACTGGCGAATAATCCATCTGGTATCGTGTTTAATCCCGAACAACCATAAAATGTTTGATAAAACATATTTGTTGCATTTGCGCCGGGGTTCAAGCCCGTGAACAACCCTGACGGAATACTGGTCAGGTTGGTTGCTCCCCTGAATGTCTGGTAAAAACGTGGAAACTTTCCGCTTGCCGTGCCTAATTGTGGGAATATTGTGGCCAGTGTTCCAGAAATAGACGCGATTTTACTAGCGGTGGTGGCCTTGGAACTATAAAAAGCTATTGCGGGTTTCATATTTTCTGCATCATATGCTGTTGCAGTACCGGCAAATTTTACTGTATGCACACCTGCATTTGGCCACGCACACGAATAAGTTCGGCTTGTTGTATTGACACGTGTAACGACGGTTCCCACTGCGCTATTTTCACCGTCCCAGTCGGTCTGAGTCAATTCGCCATCGGTACCACAATCGACATAGAACGTGCCCTTCGCAGATATATCAAACAGTAATTGTGTTGCATCGGATGTTGTGGTGACGGTAAATTTGTCCTGGAATTCGCATACGCCATTTTCCATAACATAATTATCATCACACACATATGGGCATGAATTAGATGTGGCAGACGCGGTATAGTGTGAGTGTGCCGCACCATTCGTACACAAGATACGGTTACCGACCGAACCATAATCGGTAAGTGATGCGTTGGAATAGTACCCGACACCGACGTCCGAACAAGCACCAGCGACAGGCCCAGCGGTAAATGTGCCAGTACCGGTCAAAAACGTGTCGGTTATAATATCATACATACCAACGACACTATCTTGGTTTCTGCGGGCAGCAACAAAATCGTGAACCAACACCCCGTCTTCGTACACCTTTAAATCGTAAATGCGACCTTTGAACTGACGATTACTTTGATGATTACCACCATCATAAATGTGGATTGAATTGCTGGTTATTACTTTACCGTTTTTAATTGTGTCGGATTTTGTTTCACCGGTATCATATGTTAATGAACGAGATGTGTTTGTTACCGAGTATTCAACTTCATGAACGGTCCCGGCCGTCATCGCATATGCCGGACCATCAAGTCGATTTTTTGTTGCTTCGGTCCAAAGTTTGAAATTTCCCTGCCATCCCAAAGAATAACCGCCAGCGTCAGTTCCAGATACTTGGTTTCCAATGAAGTTGTAGTTTCCACTAGACAAAGTACTTGATACGCCAACACGTAATACTCCACGAACAGTGGTCGCATTCGCATTATGCGTGAATCCGGTGTCGATATACTTTCCATTCGGGTTTTCAATGTATTCCAATCGTGTATATGCGGTTGAACCAACGGTGGCGGGTGTTGCAACATATGTCCCAGCGGCGCAACTTCTTTGACACTGGCTCACATCTGTTTTGCCAGATGTTGTGTTATCTGTGTATCCAGTGGGACATGCGACACACGTATTGCTGGAAGCATCATAGTAAGTCGCGCCGGTACACGTTGTATCAGCGTAAGCCATACCGATAAACACGCTTGTTATCGACACAAAAATCGCAACGAAAAATCCTCGCATTTTTCCTTACAACCCGGTATCATCCCCAGAATTCCGGTAAAACCTTCCCTTACCCGAAAAAAACGGATGATTATTTTACCTCCCTTGTTATATGAAATCCTACTAAAATTGCAAAGATTGGTGCAAGCGATTTTTGGCGTTTTTGATAAAAAAATTATCGCCCGTTTGACGCAAAAATCAAAAAACCACCTAACGGTGGTTTTTAAAATTTTTGGTGCGAGCAAAGTACTTCGGTGGCGTCGCCACCTCGCCTCGCAACCCTGCGGGTTCTCGCCCCTTTGCGCGAGATATTTAAGAAACCACCCTTTCGGGTGGTTCCAAAATATCTGGTGCGAGCAAAGGGGCTCGAACCCTCGACCTCAACCTTGGCAAGGTTGCGCTCTAGCCAACTGAGCTACGCTCGCATTGCGTGGGTTATTCTTACATACAAAAAACCATTTTGCAAGCAAAAAAATAATCCTTTAAAAAACGCCCCGTCTGGGGCGTTGTCTTAGAACCATTTCCATGGTTGCAGTAATTTCAACATACTCATCGCCGTGCGACGGTCTGCAAACGCGTGGCCACAGCGCGGGCATACGATAAACGGTGCAATTGTAGCCTTGTATTTCTTGTATATAAACATCCAGATATAAAGGCCCACCGCCCATGCCGCGATTACCAAACCCCACGCAACATAGCCGAAATATTTATTCACTGTGCGGGTTAAAATTTGCACCACACCGACATTGGATTTTTCCAAATCGTTATAGATTTTAACCGCAACCGGCCACGATGACGGACGCCATGGGTACACGTGTTTGATGCCATAATTGGTCAACAATGTTGTTCCCAATCCACCGGTATTTTTGTCGATTTGTTTTTTGACGGCTTCATCAATCATTTTATCGACTTCGATTTGTGTGACTTTGACTAATTCTTTTTCAACGGTATCTAATTTTTCATTTACCATTTTGGCAACATTGTCCACCTTGTCCACCGCGGCATTCGCCTTGTCAACGGCACCATCCGCTTTATCGACAACATTATCAACCGCATCGGTTTTCACGCCAAATTTATTTGCCAAACCGGTCAATGCGCGCACACCGGATGTTTGTTCTTTGACCTTGGCGGTTTGTTCTTTTGCACGTGCCGTTGTATCGGTCACTTTATCAACCTGGGATTCAACAATTTTTACCTTTTGAATTGCGATTCCAACCGGTTTTTCCAAATTGATTGCGTTCTTGATTCCGCCAAGTAATTTTTCATACTGTTCAACAATGTTGCGTTGCAAATCAAAGAACATTGACACAACAATTGATTTCTTTATTGGCGATGCATAATGCGATTTTACATACAATGGAAATATTGCAACAAATGTTAGCCACAAAATACTAACAATTAAAAACACACGTTTTGCATGCGTGATAACAGATGTTTTCTTTGCCACGGTTTTTGCACCACCGCGGTCAATTACTTCAATTTCTTTTTTTGCCATGTTGAATCCTTTCTTTTTATGAGAGAATATTTCAACATTTGAAAAATAAAATCAACAGTTAGTTTTCTTGCTTGTAATTTTTTATAAATTCGGCTTTGAATTCGGCGAAACGGCCCTGTTCTATGCTTTTCCGAATATCGCGCATCAGGTCTTGATAGAACCAAAGGTTGTGTTGCGTAAGTAATGTCGCACCCAAAATTTCATTACATTTAATCAAGTGATGCAAATACGCACGCGACAATTTGCATGCCGGGCAATTACATTTATCGTCCAACGGGGCATTATCATCACGATACTTTGCGTTGCGCATATTCATTGTGCCGTGGCGAGTAAACGCCATTGCGGTGCGCCCCGCGCGCGTTGGCATAACACAATCGAACATATCTACGCCACGTTCCACCGCGCCCAGAATATCAAGTGGTGTTCCAACCCCCATTAAATAACGCGGTTTGTCCGTCGGCAACATCGGTGCAACCGTTGATATCATATCAAACATAACATTTTGCGGTTCGCCCACGGCAAGACCGCCTATCGCATATCCGTCAAAGCCGATTTCGGTTAATGCGCGTGCCGATTTTTCGCGCAGGTCGGGGAAGTCTGCGCCTTGGACAATGCCAAAAATTCCATACCCCGGTCGGTCAACAAACGCAGCTTTACTGCGCGCCGCCCATCGCGTCACCATATCAACATTTTTTTCCGCACGTTCCCGCGTAGTCGGCAGGTGCAAACACTCGTCCAAAACCATCGTTATATTAGAATCTAATTGATGTTGAATATGCACAGAATCTTCGGGACGCAGAAAGTGTTTAATTCCGCCGTCAATGTGCGAAGTAAATTCCACGCCTTCTTCTTTCATCTTGACCAAGTTAGACAGCGACATAACTTGGAACCCGCCACTGTCGGTCAAAATCGGGCCATGCCAGCCACCGAATTTGTGCAGACCGCCCATGCGTTCCACCAAATCGCCACCCGGGCGCATCATCAAATGATATGTGTTGCCCAAAATTACTTCGGTGCCGGTTGCCGCAACTTGGTCCATGGTCAGGGCCTTGACCGTGGCCGCCGTGCCAACCGCCATAAAGCTTGGGGTTTGAAAAGTTCCGTGTGCGGTTTCAACCGACCCGCGCCGCGCGTTTCCATCCGTTTTAATCAAATTAAATTTTAACGACATGTTTCCATCCACCTTTGTGCCAAAAATCGTTCTGCAGTGCTGATACTGTCATATTTTCCATATTGCCTTGCCATCTGTTCGTGACCAACATAATAATATATAAATGCCCGGACGCCAATCGGTAATTCTGGGTCATCCATAAAGCCCAACAACCAATCGCGTTGAAATTTGAACAATGATGCCGCTGATACATCACGACAATCTATACCCGCGGATTTACCAGACACCAACCTGTATAATTTATGTGTTTGCATTTTATTTTCAATATATTTTATCTCGGCATCATCAAGCCATATTCCCAAATACAGTGCCATACCAAATATCGTCCCATGGAAACGATTGTTCAAATCGATAAGTTGTGCCTTGGTGACATTTTTTGGATTTATCATTTTTGTATCCCTTTACTTGAAATTATCTTTCCAAATTTGTTGTAAATCGCCATCGAATTTTGGACCGTGGGTGATTATTGACATTGGCCCATCATATATTCCGCGGGTATATTTCATGACGTCCCCGGGGGTCACAGAATCCGCCAATTCACAATCACGATAGAAATCATGCGCGATGTTAAAATACCCCCAATCCCACACATTTCTGCGACAACGTTCGGCATTGCTTTCCAGAAAGTTCGCGCGACTTAATTTGTTAAGGTTTTTATCCTTGGTCAAGAAATCGGCATCCACACCGGATACATATACATCATGTGCGGTTTTCGCAATCAGCCCGACAACGCGCGCAACATTTTCCGGTGCCGTTTCGGTATATGGGCCACATACGGGTGAAAGTATATCACCACGATTCGAAAAACCGCAACCATATACCAAACCATTTTCGCTGCGCAGGACATCAAACATTTTTTCACGCAACAGATGTTCAAATTTAGAAACACATATGTCTTGATATTTGTATTCAATTGTTGCCGGCCACAAACACGGAAACAAAATTTCAATAACATCGTTCTTTAATTCAGGCATCAAATTGTGCGCCGTGCGTGCCGTGTATTGCCAATGGCGTTTTTTTTCTACATTATGTGTGGGCAAGAAATTAAAACGTTCTTCCAATTTATTTAACAATTCATCTTTGGATTCTATTTTACCGGAAACGCATATCAAACAATTTTTCCCAGACATGCGACGGGCGGCAAAATCCAGCAAATCCTGCCGACTAAAAGATTTTATGTTTTCCGAGTTGCCAAGCGTCATTTCGCCATTTGGAACTTCTATGTTATACAAGTTTTTTTCCACAAAAATGGTTTGTTTAACACCATTTTTAGATAAAGAACGCCGCAATTCGTCCAAAATAACACCGCGCTCATTTTCAATTGTGTCGGCATCAAATAAAGAATTCTGTATACGGTCCGCCAAAAAATCCAACAATATCCAAAGGTTTTCAGATACTATTCGTCCAACAAACCTTAAATAATCAAGACTTGTTACGGCGTTTACATTACCGCCATTATTGGCAATATAATCTTTACCGGAACGCGATGTTGGAAAACGCGGAGTCCCCTTGCAGAACATGTGTTCACAAAAGTGGGTAATACCATATTCATTTGGTTCTTCATCGCCACTGCCTGTGCGGAAACAAATGCATACTTCATCGGTTGCTACATCCATCGGGTCAAGAATTACCGTCACACCGTTTGATAATTTATGTAATGTCGCCTCAAATTTCATCTGTGCTCTCCTTTCTAAATAATAAACAACAATCGCCGTAACTGAAAAAGCGGTATTTTTCGGCGATGGCGTGCGCGTATGCCGACTTCATTTCATCCAGGCCCGAAAATGCCGACACCAACATAAACAGTGTGGATTTTGGCAGATGAAAATTAGTCAACAATACATCAACCGCCCGAAATTTATATCCCGGCGTGATAAATATATCGGTCGTTTGACATATTGGCGCAACCCGCGCAGACGGCGCCGCACCACGTGCTGCACTTTCCAATGTTCGCAATGATGTCGTGCCAACGGCGATAACACGCGTGGCGTTGTTTATAATTTCCGCCTGGGCCGGTGTGATACAGCACCATTCACTGTGCATTTTATGTTCATTCAAATTTTCGGTCTTGACCGGCATCCATGTGCCCGCACCAACGTGTAGTGTGATTTTTACAATTTTTGCACCACGCGCTTCTATTTCACGCATCAATTCATCGGTAAAATGCAAACCCGCCGTTGGTGCCGCCATTGACCCCAATGGATCGGCATAGACCGTTTGATAACGCGTGCTGTCCGCAATTTCGGCATCGCGCTTCATATAGGGTGGCAGTGGCATTTTACCAACGCGCCCAAGCACATCGAAAACATTATCGCAATTAAACCGCAACAACAATCCACTTTCTTCATCTTTATCCATAACGGTGATTGTTGTGCCATTAACCATGGTCAGCGTATCGCCAATATTGATTTTGTTAAACTTTTTACACAGCCCCCACCAATTCTTGTCGTCCACCGCGGTGTGCAACGTAATTTCATGGCCGTCCGCATCGAATCGTGCCGGAATAACGCGCGAATTGTTAAACACGACGACATCCCCGGGCCGCAGGTAATCCAAAAAATCACGAATATGTTTGTCTTGTATCCCGCTTTCTTGGATCACCAATATACGTGAAGCATCGCGTCGTTCCAATGGATGCGACGCGATTAATTCCGGTGGCAGGTCAAAATCAAAATCTGATGTATGCAGCATTTATCTGTGGTTACCGTCACGCATTTTTCGTTTCATTTCTTCTTGTTTTTCAAATTCAATCTTGACCATTTGTCTGATTTTTTCACGTTCCAACGCGTCTTTTCTGCGCGCCAATTCGGCATCGTCATATATCAGTTGCGAATTATCCGGTGTAAAGAACACGCCACGCGCATAATCTTTGGATTGCAATTGAACCGTATCACCCGACGCCAACCAGATTAAAACACTTTTCATTGCATCGTTATATGAACAATCGTACACGCGTTCACGACCGGTTTTAATATCGCGCAAAACCGCGCGATTCATTGTTGCATCGGTCACAACATTTTTATTGTTTGCACAACCGGCCAACGCCAGAAGCGACAAAAAAGTTAATTTTTTTACATTTTTTTTCATTTTGATTCCTCTATTTTTTAAATTCAAGACCTTGGTCGGTATAATTTTCCGCCATATTTTCCCAATTTTCCTCGACCCGCACGAACAAATGCAACCGTGCGTTTACCCCCCATTGGTCCTGTATATCGTGACGGGCGGCCACACCAATTTGTTTCAATTGCGCGCCACCACGCCCGACAACAATCTTTTTATGCGCTTCGCTGGCCACCACTATTTTTTGGTATATGTCCAAAACGCCCGCGTCATCAACATCAACGCGCTCCGTCACAACATTTATGTGATACGGCAATTCTTGGTGAATAAATCGATAAATCTTTTCACGTGTCAATTCCGCAAGGTATAAATTATCTGGCACATCGACCGAATCCGCCGCATCAAACAAATACGGAGATTCCGGCATAACCGACGCCAAAGACTTTAACATTTCCGCGACACCATCATTTTTCAACGCCGAAATCATAAATATTTCACGAAACGGTGCCAATTCATTTAATTCCGCCGCAATCGGCAAAAGTTCCGGTTTTTTCACAGAATCCGTCTTGTTCAATGCAACAAACAGGTTTTTATGGTCGCGAATTTTTTCAATCAAACCGCGCACTGTGTCGGTCAAACCGTGGCCCGCATCAATTATTAACAATACCGCGTCCGCATCGGCCAACGCATCCATCGCCGCACCAACCATAGCCCGGTCCAGACGCCGCGCGGGCCGGAAAACCCCCGGTGTATCAACGAAAATAAGTTGCCGCGCCCCCACCATTTTTACGGCGCGCAGGTTTGTTCGCGTGGTTTGAACCTTGTGCGAAACAATGGACACTTTACGCCCCATAATTTGGTTAATCAGGGTACTTTTGCCGGCATTTGTGGGTCCCACAATTGCGATAAATCCAGAATATGTCTTTGTCATAACCAAAAGAATAACACACAAATTTCAAAAGTGAACAAAAAACTTGAAAATTCACAGATTTATTGTAATTTGTTCAATTAGAGAGAGAACGTAACATAAAAAGGCCTTATTATGGAACTTACGTTCAATGACAAATGGAATTACAGATTTATGCAAATGGCGCAACTTATCGCCACATGGTCCAAAGACAACAGCACCAAGGTTGGATGTGTGATTGTTAGTCCAAATAAAACAATACTATCCATGGGGTACAACGGTTTTCCACGCGGAATACAAGATAATGTTCCCGCCAGATGGACCCGTCCAACAAAATACGATTTTGTCGTTCACGCCGAAGAAAACGCCCTTTTGAATGCGGGTCGAAACGGAACCAGATTAAATGGCGGGATTTTATATGCAACAATGGCACCGTGCACGCGTTGCGCGGGTTCTATAATTCAAAGCGGAATTCGGGAAATAATTTATTTGGATCCTGAACCCGATAGACAAATTCCGGGGTGGCGCGATTCACTTAATATATCGTTTCAAATGTTTGACGAAGCCGGTGTAAAATACAAATCTTTGGGCACCGCCCAAGATATGATGCAATGCATTACGAAATTACAGCAAAAATCATATTAAAAGAAACCCCGTCGTTTGACGGGGTTTTGAATAACCAAAATCTTAGGGATTAAATGCTGTCGGCATTTATCCAACGGCCGTTCTTTAACAGACCCGGTGCCATACCTTCACTGGAACGCAATGCATCAATAACGCGACGCGCAGACGGTGCATCCAGGTTCACAATACGAACCTTGAACATATCACCTTCTTTGACGACGGTTGCGTCACCATATGCGCGCATTTTTTGGACCAACGCGTTGGCGCTGTCTTCGGCATAGAACGCCGCGACTTGGACACTGTAGTCACCAGATGCACTTGTGGCCGGCGCCGGTTGCGCGGTAACGGTTGTGGTTTCTTCAACCGTGGTCGTCACTTTTTCACCAATTGTTGCATTTTTCACCGCAATGGATTGTTCCGGTAAAACCTGAACTTGGACCTTTGATTGATTGGTCAGCCCAATTTTACCCGCCGCTGCCGGCGACAGATCCATAATGCGTGTATTCACAAATGGTCCACGATTGTTCACACGAACCGTGACCGATTGACCATTTTCTAAATTCGTGACCTTGGCAATTGTCGGCAACGGCAAAGTTTTACTGGTTGCGACCATTTGATTCATATCATATGTTTCACCATTGCTTGTCTTGGTGCCGTTTAATTCGGTTGGGATTATACCCGCCATACCGGTTTGATTATATGCATAATCTTCGGTTGGGATATATTGAATATCTTCGACCTTGTACGCATTACCAATGTAATAGCGTGGTGCCGCGGCCATCAAATATGTGTCATTAAATGTTTCCGTGGCAAGCGTTTCTTCGCCAAACCCGTCCGTTCCATATTCGGCCGGTTTAGTCGTTTCGGCACACGCCGCAAGCAAAGCGGTCAACACCGCCAATGATACCAATTTTTTCATTAGGGACTCCTTACATTCTTATGTAATGCATTCTATCATATAAAAAGCGAAGTTTCAACTTTATTTTGTTATATTTTTCTGTTTAGTAAAAATGCAATTGGCAAATAAATAATTCCAAAGCCCGCAATTGCCAATCCCAATGAAATAATCCCGGTTATCGGCACAAACCACAACACAACGCCCAACGCCGCCGACAGCCCCCCAAACAAGACCATCGCACGAACCGTGCGCGAATCCACCCGCGTCAAGCCACGCCGACGGCACGCACGTCCCAATAAATAATTTTTAACATAACCACTGATTACCACGCCAATCGGTATTGCCAAATATCCCACGAACCAGAATAACGCAACATATATCACAGACGCGACCGCCAATGATGTTATGCTGGTTTTTACCGGGGTCTTGACATCTTGGGATGCGTACAGGGTTTTACTGTAAATCTGGCTTATCAACATGGCGGGCAAAACAAAGACCTGAATCATTATCGCAATGGCGACCGCATGTGTCGATTCCGGTGTCCACGCACCATATTCAAACAGGTATCTAATAATTGGTTCCGCCAACACGAACAATCCCGCCACACACGGCATTATCAACATCATAGATTGACGCATTGACGAATTTTGTTGAATATAAACACTGCGCATATTCTTGTCCGCCAATGCGTTTGAAATAGAAGACATTAAAACCGTTCCAACCGCCAAACCAATCATGGCGAACGGCAATTGAACAATGCGATCGGAATAATACAGCCACGACACCGCGCCGCTTTCAAAACTGGCCACCAAAGTGCCAAGAATAATTGTTATTTGATAGAAACCGTTACCAATGATACTTACCCCGAAACGTTTGAACATTGTTTTGATTCCCGGTGTAAAACGCGGCACAACCAAATGCAATCCAAAATGCTTATGCCTTATGCGCGTCCACAAAACCAAACACTGAATTATTCCGGACGCAACAACCGTTCCCGCCATTATATACAAAACCGTTGCGGATGCCCCAATGGACATTGATACCAACAATGCACCAATCAGCATTATGTTCAACAACACCGGCATAAACGCCGCCAACATAAAGCGCGAGAATGCATTCAATACCGCCGACAAAAATGCCGCACTGCAAATAAATATCACATAGAAAAACATTATGCGCGATATAACAACCGTCAATTCCATCTTGCCCGGCACGTCCGCAAACCCCGGCGCCAAAATCCAAACCACAATCGGCATAAATATTTCAAATATGATTGTTATGCCAAGCAATACAACCGCCAACCAAGAAAACACATTTTTCGCAAACGATTCGTCGTGTTTGGAATCGGCATACATAGGAATAAATATCGCGGACAATGCGCCTTCACCCAGCAAATCGCGAAACAAATTCGGCAATTTGAACGCCGCCAAAAATATGTCGGAAAGCCGCCCCGCGCCCAACACACGCGCAATCAGCATATCGCGAACAAACCCAAATACGCGACTTATCCCGGTCATAACGCCGACCCCGAAAATATGTTTGCCAAGTTTCATAGTTTGAATTATACTCACCTGGGTATAACAAAATCAAGACAGGATTAAAAGAAATGAAAAAAATATTTTTTGCGACTTTGATTGGTGCGATACTTGCCGGATGTGCCGGGGAATCCCAGAAAATTGTCCCCCAAGAACCATTGGCGGACCTGTATGATGCCGCATACGCCGAATTTGAAGACCACGATTATGATGATGCCGCGGAAAAATTCTTGACCGCGGAAAACCAGTATCCGGCCAGTCCTTGGGCCGCAGACGCCCTGGTTATGGCGGCATATTCGCAATATCTGGATGATGATTTTGCAGGGGCATTACTGACCACCGACCGGTTTATGCGGTTCCACCCGGGGCACAGCGATGTTCCGTATGTATTATACCTGCGCGGAATGTGTTATTATCGCCAGGTCAGCGATGTTCGCCGCGAACCGGGGATGTCGGTATATGCGTTGCAGCAATTTCAACAATTGGTTGATCGATTTCCCCGTTCGCCATATGCCCAAAACGCAAAAAATAAAATCAATATCTTAAAGAACTATATTGCCGGCAAAGTTATGTATTCTGCGCGAAATGATATGAAGAAAGAAAATTGGGGTGCGGCGATTACAAAGTTCCAATCAATTATCACCGATGCGCCGGAAACCGTTATGCCGGCCGAGGCGATGTACCGCCTGACCGAGGCATACACCGCAATTGGGTTAAAAGAACAGGCAGACGGATATGCACAAATGTTGAAATTGAATTTCCCCGACAGCGATTGGACAAAAAAATTAGATAAATAATATGAAACGCCTTACCGACCAAGACATTGCCGATATGATTGGCGCGCCCTTTACGCCCGATGATAACGATACACGTCGGCGTGTACGCAGAGAATTGAAATTATCGCAACGCATACCAAAACCGGTCAAAATACCAACACATACCACGCTGGATTTGCATATGCATACTATTGAACAGGCGTGGGGTGAAATTATGGAAATTGCGCGGTCTGGGACAAAAACCGCAACAATTATCACGGGTGCCAGTGGCATATTGAAAATAAAATTCCAAGAATGGGTACAGAACAGCCTTTTAACACCGTACATTGTTTCTTGCACCCCGTTGAATAATGGCAGTTTCGCCGTAAAATTCCGGCAAATTAATTCTTAGCATAACAACTTTTATGGCCAATCTCGATATAATCAATGGGATTGACGGCGGTCCCATTTTTCAAAACCGCATAATGCAGGTGCGGCCCGGTACTTTGGCCGGTGTTGCCACTTTTTCCAATTAAACAACCCGCCGACACAGTGTCACCCTGCTTTACCGCCACATAATCGAAATGACAATATCGCGTAGAATACCCATTGGCGTGTTTGATTTGCATACCGTTCCCACACGATTTACTGCCGTGGCACACCCATTCCACAACACCGTTTGCGGGCGCGTAGACGGGCGTTCCCCTTCTTGCATTAAAATCCATACCGTGATGAAAATTGCGACCAAAAAGGCTGCGTGGGCCATATGGTGATGTTATACATGCAATATACCCCAACGGGTTGCCGCGTGGAATATCCACCGCGGCAAAAGACGAATTTCGGGTTGCACAATTTGAATTTTCCACAACATACGATGTATCGGACACGGTTGACGGAAAGTCAACCTTTGGTTGTTCATCCGTATAATATTCATAATCTTCCGCCGGCGGTGGGGTCAAAGAACCATCGTCATTTTCGGTGTATCCGTGTTCGTCTATCAATTCTTGGTGCACCATACGATTCCAACGTTCGGTCGCGGCCAATTGGTCTTCCCATTTTGGCATAACATACGCGCATCCCGACACACAATTTCCATTCGCATCATACACACTTTCCAGTGTATCATAATCTGCGCTTTTTAACATCATTCGGTCAACAAAAGACAAATCATCAACAACCTTGGGGAATTCTGTTGGTTGCAAAAAACCGGCGCGCGCCGCAACCGCGCAAAAAAGACCGACCGATAAAAACGCCATCATTTTTAATCGCATACTGCATTTTATCACATTTTCGGGTAAAAATAAATGTGTTGATACGGGTTATTTTTTTTAATACCATTTTCAATATGAAAAAAATTAGAACCGTTTATGACCATATACGCGCGAACAATATCAAGACCACAATCTTGGTAATTTTATTTCCGATTATATTTGTCGCGCTGGTGTTTTTGTTCACTTGGATTGTTCAACCGATGAAAGACGCGATGAATACTGCGACAATGGTTGCCGTTCCAACATTTGTGGTGTGCATAATATGGACACTTGTTTCATGGGCGTTTGGCGATTCTATGATGCTTTCTATGGCCGGTGCCAAACAGATAAATGAAACCGACCCGGATTATAAATATATCTATAAATCTGTGGAAAATGTTGCGTTGGCGGCGGGTTTGCCGACACCGCGCGTGTATGTGATAAATGAAGGTGGACTGAATGCCTTTGCGACCGGGCGGTCACCGCGTGATGCAACGGTTGCCCTGACCCGCGGAATTATTCAAAAGTTGGACCGCACGGAACTGGAGGGTGTAATCGCACACGAAATGGCACATATTGGCAATCGCGATATACGATTGGATATGTTTATTATAACCGGTATCGGTGTCACAGTATTTATTGCAGATGTGTTATTACGCAACATCACTTATTTCAATCATCGCAGTGATGAAAAAAATAACGGTGCGGCGGTTATAATGATGGTTTGGTTGGCGTTTACTGTGTTCAATGTGATTATTACGCCGGTATTGCGCATGGCGATTTCGCGCCGGCGGGAATATGCGGCGGACGCGACCGGTGCATTTATTACACGTAACCCGATTGCGTTGGCAAACGCCCTGAGAAAAATATCGGGCAATTCAAATGTCCAAAGTTTATCCAACCAAAGCGCGATGGCATCGGTATGTATTGAAAATCCGTTGGGCCGGCGGGCGTTCTTGGGCGAAATTTTGGCGACACACCCGCCCGTGGATAAAAGAATTAAGAAATTGGAATCTATGGTTATCTAAGGTTTTGTGAAAGGAGAAAAAGAAATGGCAAACCTGCATTTTCATTATGGGGTCATGGGCAGTTCGAAATCGGCAAAACTGATTATCGAGGCGTATAATTTTCGTCAAAAGGGAACGAATATAGAAATCATCAAACCCGCATTTGATAACCGTTTCGGAGAATCCCAAATAAAATCCCGCGCGGGCGATTTGTCGGTGGACGCCGTCGCATTGCCCAATTTGAATAATTATAGCATCAATCCAAACACCGCGGTTTTATTGGTGGACGAAGTGCAATTCTTTTCACCCGCCGATATTGATAAATTGGTTCAAATTGCCGATGCGCACGGCAAAATTGTTATGTGCTATGGTTTAATGGTGGACAGCAACGAACAATTGTTCCCCGCATCCAAAAGGTTAATAGAAGTTGGCGCAAAACTGCATCGGTTGGAATCCAGTTGTCAAATTCCGGGATGCATGCGGTTGGCAACACACCATTTGCGGTTTGATTCAAACGGTCGTGTTATACGTGCCGGCGAACAATTCGCCCTGGGCGACAGCAATTACAAGTCCGTATGCAGACAACATTTTAACGAAATGTACCGCGGAAGATAGCGCTTAGTTCCCCTCCTGCGGAGGGGTGCCGGGTAGCACCCGGCGGGGTGGTCCTGTCATAATGAAATATCTGGAATTAAAGACCACCTCCCGGTGTTCCACACCGTACTCCTCCACAGGAGGAGAACTTAGTTTATATTCCATAACAAACAATTTGCATCGGTATGTTCGGCATTATCCAACCACCGCGTACATGTCATTTTGTTTTGTTTAGTGTTTAATCCGGTCACAACAGCACCAGTTGTTGGAATCGTTGTTGCCGAAGTGTTTGTTCCAACCGATGTTGCGATTGTGCGCGAACCACCGATATTCCCGTTGGCATCATACATAACGATGCTGTTGGCCGTCCCGGTTGGCAGTGTCACCTGGTTATTACTAATCGCAGCCATCATTGCCCCAACGGTTGGAATTGATATATCCTGGATATCTTTCTGGATTTGTGTTAACCCGGTTGCATGATACCCAGAAACATCGCTCGCCTCAAAAATCTTACGTTCACCAAGGTGACCATCATTTGATGTTTTTGTGACCAGGCCAGTCCCTTTGACCATAGAATTTAACCAACTACTGCCATATTGAGCATCCACAGGGTCATATCGGCCCATATTATCCTTCCCACTATACCCAGATTTTCCAATCATCATTTGTTGTTCTTGATGGAGCCTGCCTGTATATGCATATATATACCCTAGTTCCTGATCTACCGCACCAACAGTCGGCACCAGTGAATCAGATACATTCTCATCTATCTCTTCAAACATTATATCAACATTGTCTATAGTTGATCGACTCAAAAGCCCTATTTTGTCCCCTGTCAAATCATCAGTTGTATCATAGGAAATTATCGCGGGCACCTCAACAGAAAATGCTCCCTCACCTCCTTCTCCACTAAAACTTACAGTATCAGTTTCTATTTTATCCTGTTTCAATGCATCCGCGGCATCGACATAATCTTGGGTTGTGATTGTCGCCGGGTCCGCGAATGCGTTCAGTGTTAAAACTGATGCGATTGTGACGAATAGTAATATATTGTTGAATTTCATTGCTTGTATTCTCCTTTCCTGTTATTCCCTGCGACACCCCGTCGCTTTGCGCCACCCCTCTGGCCAGAGGGGAATAAAAGAACCGTCAATGGAAATTGACGGTCGGGGTGTTGAGAAATCATACTATCAGTAATCCCAGTGGATTTCGGCAATGCCTGTTTTATAACCACCGCACCCCGAACCAAATATGTTCGGGGAATTTCGATGCCAAAATACGGAAATCGCGGAATAACGATGTCTTTGGCACCGGATAGTATGGGCTTCTCAGGGCCCCGAAACGGATTCCCATCCGATTCATTTGCAATTTTAACAAACTATCAAAATTTGGGCAAGAACTTTTTACTTGCAATCGCTATATTTTGATATAAAATAGTACGCGTTGCACCCATAGCTCAACTGGATAAAGCGTCTGACTACGGATCAGAAGACTGAGGGTTCGAATCCTTCTGGGTGCGCCAGAAATTCAAAACCGACCGTTTGGCCGGTTTTTAATTTCTGTGGCAGCGCACCCAGAAGGATGTGTGCGAGCCCGGTATCGGCGCAGCACACAATACGCAGATGAACAATTAAGAAAATCTTAAAAAATCGACAGATGGAGATTTTTTTGATTTTATTTATTGTTTATCAAGGCAATGTTCGGGTGCGCCAGAAAAAATGCACATACGCCATTTTAATTGAACTTTTTGCCACTTTGTGATACAATATCGTTGAAAAAAAGGGGTCATACAAAATGAACGCACAAGAAAAATTCGAAAATATCGTAATCGGTACAATTAAAACAATTATGCGCGGACGCAACTTTGATGTTGATATTCAACCAGTTGGCACAAATAAACTTGAAACCATTATTGGTAAATCGGACAAAGGCACCTTCAAAATTGTGTTTGAAAGGAATAAAATATATGTAAATGCAAACGGTCAAGAAAACATTTTTAATAATGTATACTCGCGGAATTTTATATACATTTACGGTGCAATTAAAAACCAGTGTTATGGGTATCGCGATAACCATTATTACAGGAACGACAAAGGCGAATGGGTCAAAATGCCAAAGAAAACGGGATTCTTTGCGCGTATGTTTGGCAAGAAAAATTCTAAATAAAAACGCCCGATTGGGCGTTTTTTTTAACCGTAAAATAGTTATTTTTTGTCATCAACCGATACAGGCTCGGCCGGGGTGGCCGGAATGTTTGATTGCGGTGCCGGGGTTGGTTCACCGGCCAATTCATCCGCCGCCAATTCTTCACGCAGGCCACTTTGTGCATCACCGATGCCCGATTTCGCCGAAACAATCGCCAGCGCCGCACACAGCACAAAGAACAAAACCGCCAACCAAGTGGTCAGTTTAGTCAGGAAATTTCCCGCCGCCGCACCGGTAAGCGCCCCACCAAACATGGACGCCGCGGCCGAACCGGACATACCACTGCCTTCTGATTTCTGCAACAAGATGATACCGGTCATAAATACCGCAACAATAATCAACAAAACCAACAATATTGAAAACATTTTTAATTCCTTTGTTTATGTCCGTTCGATTGTAATTATCAAATTACGAAATTGCAAGTTTTTTGAATAACCCCGCCGCGGCCGCGATACTGGCCGCCTTTTTTGACGTGCCTGAACCGGTCGCCGTTTGCCCCATCGCAGTCACATTCGCCGTAAAAATCGGGCTGTGCGCCGGACCCGTCACATCCAGAAATTCATACACAGGTAATGCACCGTTGTCGTGTTTTTGCACATATTCTTGCAATTTTGTTTTGGAATCCTTGGGGGCCTCGGCCTCGGCCGCCGCCAATGGACGCCAAATTTCCGCGATAAACTTAGATGTTTCTTCGAAACCACTGTCGAAATACATCGCACCAAGGACCGCCTCCATCGCATTCGCAATAAGGTGACGTTTGCGACCACCCGTAAAATGACCGTGGCGCAAAGATTTATCCAATTCCATCTTCATTGCAACGGCCGCCAATGTGTCGGTCGAAACCAAAACCGCAAAGCGGCGTGCCAGTTCGCCTTCGGTTTCGTTTGGGAACATACGATAAAGTAACGATGCCACCGCCAATCCCAACACGCGGTCGCCAACAAATTCCAACTTTTCGTTATTATGACCGATATTTGCACCACTTTGGGTCATTGCCAAATCCAATAATGCTTCGTCTTTGAATTTATATTTTAACTTCATCGTTTTGTCCTTTTAATGTACACCTTGGCCGAACCGGTCAAAACGCATCTTAGCACCCCAATTCCAAAATGCAATCATTGGTGCCGCATAATTGTGCGAATACCAAATGAACCACACACGTCCCAACACATTTTCCATTGGAACAAAGCCGACATCGGCGCGACTGTCGTTGCTGTTATCACGGTTATCACCCATAAAGAACAAATGATTTTCCGGAACGGTGTATTCAACGGTGTTATCCATATATTCGCTGTCTGAAAATTCTATGATTGGGTGTTCGACCCCATTGGGTAAAACCTCGGTATATTCGGTGGCGGGGAATACACCGCATAACCGTTCGTTTGCGCGACACAGGCGGTCATCTTTGTATTCAACGGTGTAATTAAATTCCGCCGGTTTATTATCGACCAGAATCTTATTGCCGCGCACCGTCATATTATCGCGGAAATATCCAATACGGCGCAAAGAACGTGGTAATACCGCAACGACATACGGCCGCGGATTTTTGCGTTCCAACATTTGCCCATTTATGTGCAGACGACCTTCTTTGACCTGGATAACATCGCCCGGCAATCCCACAAGGCGTTTTACGAAATCCACAGATTCATTCTTGGGGTTACGAAAGACGATAACATCCCCAACCTTGGGCATTTTCTTGAATACGCGGCCATTCCAAAGCCGCCACGAACCAAACGGGAAAGAATAACGCGAATATCCATACGACCATTTGGTCACGAAAATATGGTCGCCAATGTGCAAAGACGGTATCATTGAACCCGATGGAATATTAAATGGTTCCAAAAATAAACTGCGAAAAACAACGGCGATAAGGATACCATAAAACAGTGTATCAAACCATTCGCGTGCACGATTTTTAGATTTAATTGGCATATTTTTTCCTTTCTTTTCAAAAATTTCACGTTTTGCATTTTAGAACTTGAATTCAATTATGGCAAGTCTATAATGTCAAAATCATGATTTCTTTGAATTCTATTATCTTTAACGGGATGGACGCGACAAAAATCGATGTCCAGGTGCAAATTTCCGCTGGATTGGGCAAGCAAGATTTTAAGATAATTGGCCTGGCCGACCGTGCGGTCAAAGAATCCGCCGAACGCATTGTGAACGTCCTGTCTGCATTGGGATTGCAATTGCCGCCAAAGCGTTTGACGGTGAATCTTTCGCCGGCGGATGTGGAAAAAAGCGGTGCGCATTTTGATTTACCCATCCTGTGCGGGATTTTATGCGCGTTTGATATACTGCCCCAAGAAGAATTATCTAAATACATAATTATCGGCGAAGTCGGCCTTAACGGTGCAATTGTTAAAACAAACGCCGTTTTGGCGGCCAGTGTTTGGTCCGGTAAAAATAAATTTGGAATCATATGTCCGGGTGACCAGGGCGGCGAAGCGCGCCTGGCCGGACACGGCAACATATTGGCGCCACATCACGTGTTGGAATTGATAAATCATTTTAATGGTAAATGCCCACTTGTGGTGCCTGATATGCCGACACTAAACGAATCGAATGAATCCAAACTTGATATGGCCGAAGTTCATGGCCAGGCCGCCGCCAAACGCGCATTGGAAATTGCCGCGGCGGGCGGTCACGCGATGTTGATGATTGGGCCACCGGGGTCGGGTAAAACAATGTTGGCATCGCGTTTGCCGACAATTATGCCAAAGCCAACCGCGGACGAGATGTTAGAAACATCGATTATTTATTCTATTGCCGGCGGATTGGACAGCAAAACATTGATGTCACAGCGTCCGTTTCGCAGTGTTCATCACACGGCAAGTCCTGTTGCATTGGCGGGTGGCGGGTCCGATGCAAGACCGGGCGAGATATCTTTGGCACACAACGGTGTTTTGTTCTTGGACGAATTACCGGAATTTAACCGTGCAACGTTGGAAATACTGCGGCAACCAATGGAATCGGGCAAGATTATGATTTCACGCGCCCGGCGTAACGCCACATACCCGGCACAATTTCAATTGATTGCGGCAATGAATCCGTGTCCGTGCGGGCATCTGGGGAATGCCGCCCTGTCCTGCTCACGCGCGCCCAGATGTGCCGAGGCGTATCAAAACAAGATTTCCGGCCCATTATTGGACAGAATTGATTTACACGTTGATGTTGATGCGGTAAATCCGTGGGATATGAAAACGGGCGATTCCGCACCGGCGGAATCCAGCGCACTAATCCGCGAACGTGTCGCGCGTGCACGCGCCACACAAATGTCACGTCAAGGCTATGTGAATGCGCGCCTGGACGGGGCAGATTTGGAAAAATATGCCACGTTGTCGGATGAAATGACAAACTTTCTTAATACCGCCGCGGAAAAGATGGGGATGTCTGCACGTGGGTATAACCGCATTAAACGCATTGCGCGCACTATCGCGGATCTGCGTGGTGCACCCGATATAGAAATACCCGATTTGGTCGAGGCATTATCATACCGTCCAATCAACCGCGGAAAATACGGTGTTAAATAAAATCAATTAGAATTCCAAACGCACACCAACCATAATATTGGCGTAAATCAAATTCTTGGCACTGAACCAATCCATATGGCGGGTATCATCTGCATTAACCAAACGGTATTTAACCCGCGGGATATAAGACACGCGCGCACCAAAATCCAAAAACAGATTATCCACCAAACCATAAGAAAACCCCAGCGCCGCAACACCTGCGATATTTGACGTATTGGTTGTTGATTTATAGAAATGAATAACGCCACCATCCAATTCGCCAAAGTTGGTCAAATCTTCGAAATCCGAAAGATTTCCGTACAAATCAGCAAAATTCATAACGGTTTTAGTATCGGCGTAACCAAACCCGATTCCAACGTATGGAATCATAGTATGCAACGGTTTGACATATCCATCAAAGAAATCATAAAACGCCATCACACTTATCAAATCTGTGGACATTGTTGATTGTACGGAACCGGCGGCAAACCCGCGGTCAACCGACCCGTTACTTAACTTCATATCACCATAAAAAAGTGGGGTTTCGTTATAATCAACCTCGGCAAAATGGTCCCAACCTAATTCCAGACGCCATTGGGGATGTTCGGGTAAAATCCAACCGATACTTGCGCCACCACTGAACGCGATTTCATCCAATTTGCCCATCGACAGTGAACCCAAACTGCCCGTGCCGGCATATTCCAATCCCGATGCACACGAACCGTCAGATTCCGTTGAATATAATTCACCGGTTGCGGGATCCATACAATACGAATACACCACAGACCCAACATCATTGTGCATTTTTGACATTGCGTAGGTTGCACCGCCACGAACCGAAACACTTACGCGCCCGCCATTATCATATGAATTCATATCATACGTATATTCGCCGGAATATTGCCAATTCGCCAACGCCGCACCAGTATTCAGTGCCACAGACGCAATTAAAAAACCAAAAATTCCTCTTTTCATACCAGATATTATATCACAAAAATTCATAATATAAAACAGATTTTATTCTAAAAAAATCACGGGATGTTCCCGTGATTTTTATGCGTTAGTGTTCATCTTCGTAATCGTCACGTCCAAATCCAAAACGATTCAACGCACGATGTGCAACATTTTTTATACCCGCGCCAATTCTGCGTCTGTGTTCAACATAGTCTGGGGATTGAATTTCAACCAACGCGGCGTTCATCCAATCGCGTGCAACTGCTGTGTGTTCTGAACTGAAATTATACAATGATTTGTTGTCATAAACAGATTCCGCAACAATTTTCTTTACCAATTCCGGGTTAACGTGCTGCATCGCATCTGCGCCACCAACAAATCCCGTGCGACCCGCCAATTCGCGTTTTTGTGTCAATGTATCATTACGCCAATTACGAATATCGCCGATATTTGCATCCAATGCCTTGGCAATGTGCATAAGTTCCGGTGTATTATAACCTTCGTCTACAACTATATCCCCATTGGCACGAATATTTGACAAAGGATACCAATGGCCGGTTGGACGCCCAGACTTTTCTTCGGTTCCGGTGGCAAGATAGAATGGGATACGTATTATATCTGTATCGGCCATTCCATCGCGTACGACATTTTGTTTCATTTCAACAACGACAATCGGTTTCTCGCGATTTTGCGTAATTGGATTTCCGTTGCCACCTAAATCGAACAGACGCACCGGCACCCCACGAATTGTTGTAATTGGCGTATTGATAAGGTTCGCGTTGTACACCAATTGTTCCAACGATTCCGGAACAAAATATTCACGTTCAGGCTTGTTATTTTTCGCCACTTTGCCAAGTGCGCGTTTTAACGCGCCAAACAAATTGAAACGTTCAACCTTTTGCGGTAATGACGCGACAATTTTTTCGTGTTCCGCACGCCGTTTGGCCTTTTGTTCCATTTTTTGTTCACGGCGTACCGCCCTGCGTTCCGCACGTGTCGGCTTAGGTTCCGCATCTTTGACCTGAACCGGTTGTTCATCGCGTGGTTCAACAACGATTTCCGGGGCGCGCGGATGTAATTCGTTTTCGGTCGGCAATTTTACATCACCCCGTTCATTTTTCTTTTGACGTTGGACACCCGGAACCGGGGTTGGAAAACGCAATCTGGATTTATCCGCCCGCGCACCAGATTCTATATCGGCGCCCCATTGTTCTATCTTTTTATTTATTTTGTTGTCCAATTTTGCAATTTCACCGCGCCAATCCGCTTCATCCCACCTGGTCGCGCCCGCACCCGGACCCGCGGCAACCAACGCCTGTTTCGCATTCAGGTCTTCACGCAATAACGCTTCGCGCGCGGCGCGTTCTATTGTATCATCATCATAATGTCCCAATTCATTGCGCAGTTTATTGATAAGATACTGCAATTTTGATTCTTCGGCGTGCAGTTTGTCCGCTTTGGAACCATGCGGACTCTTGCTTAATTTCTTTTGATTTTTTTCTAAACGCGCATGTAAATCATGCCAAGATTTCGCCTGGGACCGAGTGATTGCCAATATTTTGTCGTCCGCCACCGGGGCAACCGGTTGTTCCACGTTTTCAATCACAGGTTCAATGACCGGGGTATTTTCCGGGTCCAATGTATAAACCGTTTCTGTATCAACCACATCACCCGGCCCAGGAAACACATCGTCAAAATTGACCTTTTCATCTTTGGGTTCATCGGTCAAGACAGGTTCTATGACCGGTGTTTCCGCTTTATCTTTGTCTTTATCGTTAACAAACGATACAACAGGAATAAATGGATTATCATCCCGTGATTCGTCCTTTGGTTCATCGGTCAAGACAGGTTCTATGACCGGCTTTTCTTTTTTGTTTTGATTTATTTTATCCCAAAACGCGCCGATACGGTCACGCAGTACCGTTTTACGTTCGCGCGGATTATAATTTCCAAATGCCGCCATACCGTCCCCGCGCGCACGGGTATAATCTGTTACATCTTTATATGTCGTTTCGGTTGTTTCATATGTATTTTCAACCATTGCCGGACGACCATCGGTATATGTTGTCCACCCCTTTGGGTCATTTGGTTTGAAATAACCATCTGTTTGAACCGGGCGTCCCGGAACAACACCCACCGTGTTGGTTTCACTTATCACGCCATCAAGACGCGACACCACATTCATACCATTCGCATTAACCGAACCATCGGCATTAAATAACCGTGCCGCCGCATTCAATTCTTCGTGGGTAAATCCGTGTGCGCGCCCCCATGCATCGGTCAAGACACGATGGTGACCGTGACTGTATATATCATTTACATTCGGGTCGATGTGACTGTTATTGACGTGCAGGCGCATATTATCAAATGTTTGGCCGCCCGCATCGCCATTTATCATAATTGCACGATACGGGTCAATATTTGTCCCGTGTTCCGCGTTATACGCATTTATTGCATCAACACGTTGTTGCAGGATGTCCGGGTTATCACGATACCACATATTCGCAATTTTTTCCGCGTTATCCAACGCATCTTGGGTATATTCCACGCGCGTTTCGGTCGTGGTATTTGTATGTTTAATCGTCCGTTCGTTTGCATTTTGCAACAAAGTATTTTCTTGGTTTGCGTTATTATATGCGTTGATTGCCACGTTCGCAGTATAACGACCCGTCAATCCACCGGCAACAACCGCGCCCGCATTTGCGATTGCCCACGCAATAGATTCCGCCACAGACATACGCGAATCACGCGCATCGCGATACGATTCGACCGCATTTTTGGCACCGCCAACCGCCAACGCGCCATAACCCAATGCCATGGCCGCCTGGGCCATACCGGCCGCGCCGAAACACATGGCGACAACCGCTATGGTACTGACGCCCAACGATGTCACAAGCCGTTTATCCGCCAAGAACGCACGTATATCGGTCGGCAATCCCGCCGCCTGTTGCGCACGGCGCCAACGATTAACTTGGACCACACCCATACCAATTGCGGTCACGATTCCAATTGCCGCCATAGATGCCGCCAAAGATATTCCGGCCGTTGCCGCCGCCGCGGTGGCGACGGTTGTAATTAACATACTGGCGATGAATGCACTGGCAAAACCTTTTAACACGCGCTTAAACAGTTCTATACGTTTTTGACGTTTATCAACCGGCCTGCGCGCCATACGCACATTGGCCAATCGGTCAACATCTTCGTTGCGCCGGAAAACCTTGCCAAAAAATCCACCAATGTTTTCCGCGGCCGTCCCCAATTTCGTTTTTAACCGCGCGGCCCAACCGGCGGTGGCATTTGCATTTTCATCCAATGCGGCATTGTAGGCTTCGTTTGATATTGTTCCGCCCTGGGTCATCAATCCACGAATAAATTCGTTCCGTTTTTCCGGGTCAGTAAATACCTCAGGGTTCTCTTGGGCCATTTGGACAATTTTGTCGGCGTTTGCCACTTCGTACAATTTGAACAAAAATTCGTCATTTAATTCTTGTTCTATTTCGTTTGCATCTATTTTTTCATCGGCCCTGGTGACACGACGACGCGCAATATCACCACGCGTTAAATCCAATAATGCGGCCGCACGACCTTCTTTGTCCAGTTCACCGTTTTCTAAAATTTGGGGAATCGGGTTACCGTTTTCATCTGTAAAAGTATAATTTTTGACCTGATCTTTGCCGGATGCAAACAAACCTGCACGATTTAACACATCATTTAATTTATCCCAACGCCGTTCATATTCCACGGCATCATTGGGCCGCGCCTTGTCCAGTCCCCATGCACGGTCGTAATCGGTAATCACCGTTTCCATTTGCACCAAATTAGATTTAATTTCTGCGATTTTTTCGGCATCACGCGTTTCATCCAAATCCGCAATACGGGCGTTCAATGCGGCGGTAAAGCCTTCATAAACATCGGCAATATTTGTTATATCAACCAAAGGCCACTTCGTTCCATTATCTAAAACCAACCCACCAGAATTTGCAAAATCCGCCGACATATCATCAATGCGCGCCGCCAACGCACGTGCCATTGGGGTATCTTCGCCCCGCGTCGCAAGATAGGCATACGCCAAAATAACCGGGGTTGCACCATTAAAGTTTTCTGTATCATCGGCAACAAAATTTTTGCAGAAAATTTGACGTTGTTCCGCATCCATATTTGGAATATTCGCAATAACATCGTTTATCGCATTTACATTGTTCTCGTTCCATGTAGATTTATATTCGCGTCTGGTCAAAACATTGGTTGCACGATACGCACGGGCTATATTCTTGGCCAACGCAATCAAGTTATCATCGGTCGTACGACGAGCATTGTTATCACGAACATTAATTTCTGGCATAATTTTTATCTCCCCTAAAGCGTTAATTTTATCAGTGTATATTCTATCACAAAAAGTCTTTCAAACAAAGTGAATTTATGATACATTATTTGGTATGATTGAACCTTTGATTTTGTTGATTATCGGGTTTGTGTTATTGGTGCGCGGTGCGGACGCTTTTGTTGACGCGGCGGCCGGTGTTGCGCGCCGATTTAACATTCCGGCAATTATAATTGGAACAACACTTGTCGCCATCGGTACCAGTGCGCCCGAGGCCGCAATCAGCATTGCCGCAGCATTAAAGGGATCGGACGGCGTTTCAATCGGCAATGTCATCGGCAGTAATATTACGAACATTTTCCTTATATTGGGAATAACAGCGTTGATTGGCGCATTGCCGATACATAAAAACACCAAGAAATATGAATTACCGTTCGTTGGTTTGGTGACATTGTTGTTGATTGGTTTTGGGATGTGGTTTGGGTCGGTATCGCGAATTGCCGCATTTATATTCTTGGCAATGTTCGCCGGGTTTATCACATACACAATAATTATGGCACGGCGTTCAAAAGAACCGGAACCCGAAATAAGACAGTTTTCCATACCGATGACAATTGTAATGATTGTCGCAGGTATCACCGCCATTGTTCTGGGCGGCGATTTAATCATAGATTCCGCCATGGATATTGCCACACGTGTTGGCGTTTCGGATCGTGTGATTGGATTGACATTGGTTGCCTTAGGGACCAGTTTGCCCGAATTGGCGGTCTGCGTTGCCGCCGCGTTAAAGCGCGAATATGATATGGCGGTTGGAAATATTGTCGGGTCGAATATATTTAACATACTGTTTGTTTTGGGAACGGCGGCGGCGATTCACCCGTTGCCATTTAACCCGGCATTTATATTTGACGGCGCAATTGCGATGTTGGCCATTATAATGCTGATGATTTTCACATCACGGGGCGCAAAACTTACCCGTACCGCCGGAATTATATTTTTAATTTCATACGCGGCGTATATATTTTATTTGATTTAGTGCATCGATTTAACCTGGTCACAAAAAGGTACCTTTTTGTCCACCACTTTTTTTAGAAAGTGCGATTCAGTAAAATCAATGACTTACGAAATCTTGCAGGGTGGTCAAAAAAAGGTACCTTTTTGTTACACTTTATACATACATAAACAAGCACAACAAAGGAAGAGAATATGAGAATTTCAATTCTTACATTCGGTGCAATTGCATCGGTTTTAGCATTAAACGCGTTTGCAGAAACAACAACATCAACTATACCGACCCAGAATTATGTTGATAATAAATTCCAAGAAAAAATTCCCGCCGGCGCAGATGGTGCGAACGGCAGTGTCGTCACATATGGCGGAACCGCCGGTGATGTTCAGGAAAGATTTATTATGGAAAGCGACAACAGCCGCGTTGAGACCGCAATAAAATTTGGTCTTGTAACCGGAGTTGATTTTAGTGGTGACGGTGGCCTAAGACTACAAACTCAATTGAATAAAACGGGTGAAGAATTGGATCAAAGTCTTGTGCCCGCAAAATATATATCGTATGCCCTTGGCCAAAAACAGGCAACAATTACACCGGGTACAACCGGCAGTGTCGTAACGTATAACGGTACAATAAGTAGCAGTAACGGAAGCGCAGCTTTCAGCGAGCGTGCAATTTACGATGGTTCGACAACATATGATTCAACCACAGATACAGATAAATTGGTGACCGCCGGTGTGGTTGACACCAAACAAAATAAAATGACCTGTACCCAGTGGTTGGGTGACGAACACACCGATGCAAATTGTCTGTTGTGGAGTATAAACTAAATCAAAAAAACGTCCGATTGGGCGTTTTTTATTATTTTGATTTTTGTAACCGGTAAAAACGTGTGTTTTTCAGTATGTCTAAATTCGATTTCAAATCTTTGATTCGCAATACGGACGCGTTATCAATTTTTACATTCAGGCATTTATCAAGGTATGAATGCGCGTGGAAAGTATTTTTGTTTTCTAAATAACACATTATAAAATTGATAACCCCACCATGCGTGACAACCAAAGTGTTTTTATCGTAATCGTTATCTTCCAAGAAACATGCAACACGCGCAAAGGCATCTTCCAATCTTTCCGCACCGAATTCGGTTGGGTTGGTAAAGAACATTTGCACGGCCAATGGGTCAATTTCCGCGCGTTTTAATCCCGTCAATTTTCCAAAATCGTATTCACGAATGCGCGCGTCATAATCAACCCTAATGTGTAATTTATCGCCGATTATTTGCGCCGTTTCGCGCGCCCGCGAAAGATTCGATGAAATAATTTTTTGAATTTGAAAACCGCTTAATTTTTCTGCAACGTTATATGCATGATCCCGTCCGGTTGCATTTAACGGTACATCCGCAACACCTTGAATTCTGTCTTCAAGGTTCCAATCAGTTTTTCCATGACGTACAATGTAAAGCATACGACCAGTATAAAATAAATGGGACAGATGTCAAATTGTATTACATTATATATTTGGCCCGCCTTCGCCGATTGCTGTCGCAAGGTATCAGGTTTCAAAAGTGTTTCTTGATAAATTCACGACCACATTGGGATTTTAGGTATTTTTCAAATTCTTTTGCCTTTTGTTCGTCATCAATTGCAAAATAATCTTTTATACGCCATGGTTTATACTTGTCTGTGTGCCCAACATGATCATAGTTATGCTGTTTTATGCGCCTTTTCAAATCATCGGTATAACCGATATAAAAATTATCTGGAAAATTTATACTCTGTAAAATGTATACGTAAAACATAATTTTTGTCCGTCTGCGTGCGCAGGGCGCACTCCGTCGCGACATCCGCTTCGCGTGATTAAAATCACATCGCCCCGCCCGATTGTACCAATCGCGACGGAGCGAAGCGAAGACGGATGGTGGAGCTGATCGGACTTGAACCGACGACCCCTTGCATGCCATGCAAGTGCTCTACCAACTGAGCTACAACCCCATAACGAAAAGGTATTCTATATTTCTTCTTGCCAAATGTCAAATAGATTTGCTAACCTAAGCCTAAGCATAAGGAGTTTTATATATGGATTATCAATCTTTGAAAGCCGAAGTCGAACAAAAAACCGCCCAGACAATCGAAGTTTTGCGCGGTGAATATGCCGGTTTGCGCACCGGACGCGCGTCTGTGCACCTGTTGGATGGGGTGCGTGTGAACACGTATGGTTCTGATATGCCGTTGAATCAATTGGCGACCGTTTCAACGCCCGACAATCAAACGTTGGCCGTGACTGTGTGGGATATGTCAAATGTTGGCGCCGTTGAAAAGGCGATTCGTGATTCTGGATTGGGTTTGAACCCAATGAGCGCGGGTGCGGTTATCCGCCTGAATATGCCACCGCTTACCGAAGAACGCCGGCGCGAATTGACCAAGGTTGCCGGAAAATACGCCGAAGAAGCCAAGATTTCTATGCGCAACATTCGCCAAGACGCAATGGGTAAAATCAAACGCGCCGTCACCGACAAAGAAATTTCCGAAGATGATCAACGGAAATTCGAAAGTGACCTGCAAAAGGTGTTTGATGCCCGCGGGGCCGAGGTTGATTCTATTGCAAAACAAAAAGAAGCAGATATTATGTCTGTGTAATTTTTGGGCGCGTCATTTAATATTAAACATTGGATACAAAAATGTTAAGATTGTTCAAGAAAAAATCTGTATCGGCAACGCCGGTCAAAGTTCCAAAGCATATCGCATTTATTTGTGACGGCAACCGCCGTTGGGCCGAAGCACGCGGTTTGCCGCCGCTGATGGGGCATCGTGCGGGTATTTCGAATTTTGAAAATTTGGTTGATTGGTTTATTGCGCGTGGCGTTACGACAATTACTTTCTTTATATTTTCAACCGAAAATTGGAACCGTTCCAAAGAAGAAGTCGATTTCTTGATGGATTTGTTCTATTCGGAATTAAAAAAGAATTTGAAACACGCAATCGAAAAAAATCTGCGTTATCGTGTGATTGGAACCCGCGAAAGATTGCCAAAAAAATTGGCCGACATGTGCGACCGGTTAGAGGCCGAATCCGCGGAAAACACCGGTGGAACGGTTGTATTCGCATTGAATTATGGTGGGCAAGATGAAATCGTAAATGCCGCGAATGCCGCGGTCGCCGCGGGCACACCCGTCACACGCGAAACATTTGAAACGTTTTTGGACACCGGGGATTTATTACCTATTGACCTTATGGTGCGAACAAGCAATGAATTTAGAATTTCGAACTTTCTGCTCTGGAAATTGGCATATGCCGAATTATTGTTTGTACCCCAGCATTGGCCGGAATTGGTAAAATCCACAAAACTGTGGCAATTTGTTTTGGACGAATATGCAAAACGTAATCGCCGTTTCGGTGGTGGCAAAAAGGCAAACTATTCTGGACGTAAAAAATAGAGGAATCAAAATGTCAGAAACAATGAACAGGATTTTAGTGGCGGGTGGAATGCTTGCGGTTATCGTTATGGTGGCATTGTTGGAACGCATCGGCATTCCGGGCGTTTATTGGCTTTGCATCGGCATTGCATTGGCGATGGTTGTGGAATTTATGGTGTGCCTTTGGCGTGCGCCACGCGATGTAATGTTTAATGGCAAAAACATCGCAATATTTTTGTTATTCTTGGGATTGTTGGGTATGGATTTTGTGTCTTTGTTGACATTGGCGCGGCGTCCTATGCTGATTTTGATGATTTTGGTAATTGTATGCGCGACCGATATTTGTGCGTGGTTCTTTGGTGGGCAAATCGGTGGCGATAAAATGTGGGAAAGAATTTCAGAACACAAAACCTGGGCGGGACAAATATTTGGCATAATTGGCGGAACCACCGCGGCAATTGCATATGGACACTGGGTATTGGGAACATTTGTTTCGCAATTGGTTTGGATTGGAATTGGAATTGCATTGTTGTCACAATATGGTGATTTGACCGCAAGTTTTGTAAAACGCAAATTACAAATCAAAGATTACAGTCATATTTTGGGCGGGCACGGTGGAATTATCGACCGGTTTGACGGTTGGATTTACGTGTTGCCCATTATCTGGGCGGTGTTGGCGTAACAAGAAAGGACGGAAGGAATGCATACGATAACGACCATTATTGCACTTTTGATTGTTTTGGGTGTGGTGGTTTTCATACACGAATTGGGGCATTTTTTGGCGGCGCGTTGGGCCGGTGTTCGTGTTGATGCGTTTTCTATTGGGTTTGGACCCGCAATTGTAAAATGGACCGACCGGCGCGGAACTGTTTGGAAAATTGCATGTTTGCCGTTGGGTGGTTATGTATCTATATATGGCCAAGAAGATATGTTTAACCGCAAAAAATACAACGAATTGCCCGCGAATAAAAAGGTTGGGCACTATCTTTCCGCACCCGCGTGGAAGCAATTTATTATTATTGCCGCCGGCGTTATTATGAATTTTCTTTTGGCGTGGTCAATATATTCAAGTATATTTATGTTCAAACCGCGCACCGTTCAGTTGCCTGTGGTGGGCCAGGTTATTCGTGAAAGTGTCGCGTTCAATGCCGGCGTACGTTCGGGCGATGTAATCGTTCAAATTGACGGCGCGAAAATCACAAATTGGGGCGAATTGGTCATTGCCAAAGAATTGGCGGGATCGCGGCCGGCGCGCGTAACGCTTGCCCGCAAAGGGAAAATATTAGAGGTGGCGTTGGCGCCCGCGGAACGTTGGGGATTGGTTGCAGATGGAAGTAAGACCGAGTTCCGCAAAAAAGGTTTCTTTGGCGCACTGTATTCTGGTGCACGCGAGACATATTATCAATCTAAAACTTTACTTACCGTATTAAAACAGATTATTACCGGTGATCGTTCTTCACGTCAATTGGGTTCATTCATCACCATTGCCCAGGTTTCTGGCCAGGCCATGGCCAACGGATTCTTTGCGTTAATGGCGATTATCGCATTGTTGTCGGTGAATTTGGGTGTTATAAACCTGTTGCCGTTGCCGGTTTTGGACGGGGGATATTTGCTGATTTTGATAATAGAAGGCATAACCCGCAAAAAATTGGGTGGTAAAGGAATGGAAATTGTTATCGTGTGCGGTTGGGTTTTCTTGGCATTTGTTTTTGCGTTGACAATGTGGAATGATTTGGTACGGGTATTTGGATTATGAAAAAATATTTGTTTTTATTTTTGATGATTTTTGCGTTACCCGCAGGTGCCGCGACACTTTCGCGCATTGATGTGGTGGGCAACAATCGTATGGATGCGGAATCTGTGCGAATATTGGCCGATGTCAAAATTGGCGAAAATATCACAACCGAACGTACAAATAAAATTGCAAAACAACTGCAAGAAAGTGGGTATTTTTCCAATGTGTCGGTTCAAATGGTCGGGAATGTTATGAAAATAGATATTACCGAGGCGCCAATTGTGAATATGGTCACCGTTGAAGGTAATGACGAGGTTTCAACCGATGATTTGAAAAAAGAAATAAAGTTAAAGGAACGTTCCGCATTTGATCAATCTGTGATTGGCGCCGATGTTGGACGAATGCTGACCGTGTACCAGCGCAAAGGTTTTTTTGGAACGAAAATTGAACCTAAAAAGATATCGCTGGACGATAATCGTGTTAATGTTGTTTATGAAATTACCGAAGGGCATCCAACATATATCCGTGATATTGATTTTGAGGGCAATAAGAAATTCAGTTCGCGAACACTGCGCGGTGAAATATTGTCGCGCGAACACGCGTGGTGGCGTTTTATGTCACAATTTGACGTGTATGATGAAGACCGCATATTGTATGATCAACAAATGTTGCGCCAATTTTACCTGCGCAATGGTTATGTAGATTTTCAGGTGAAAAATGCCAAGGGAACCTTTACGCCCGATCGCGAATATTATTCTGTGGTATTTAATGTTGACGAAGGACCAAAATACAAAATTGGAAAACTTAGTATTGATAATCCGTTTGATGATGTGCCGGACGATGTTTTGAATGACGCGTTAAAAATTTCCAGTGGTGATACATATAACATAGACAAAGTGGAATCCAGTATTTCGGCACTGCGTGGTGCGGTTGCTGATTATGGGTACGCGTTTATAAATGTTGAACCGGTGCCGACAAAAAATGATGATGCGCGCACCATAGATTTAGATTTCAAGATTCAAAAAACAAACAGAATTTATTTGAATTCCGTGAATATACTTGGCAATGTGCGGACATTTGATTCGGTTATAAACCAATTGATTCCTATGCGCGCAGGCGACCCATTTTCATTGCAAACAATTGAACAGGGACGTCAACGTTTAATGCGGACACGTTATTTCAAAGATGTGCAAATGGTGCCAAGTCGCATTGCCGATGCGAACATGATGAATTTGGATATCAAGGTTGAAGAACAACCCACCGGTGAATTGTCGGGTGGGTTTGGTTGGTCAAATATAAACGGATTTATGTTGGACGCCGGTATCACGGAAAATAACTTTATGGGACGCGGTCAAACGGTGCAACTGCGCGGATCCATCGCACAATATCAAAAACAAGCGTTGTTCAGTTTTACCGAACCGTTCCTGTTTGGGCGTGCGTTGTCTGCGGGTTTTGATGTTTCGTACACAATGTACAACTATAAACATTTGGGTGGATTCGGTTATGACCGTGATTCCCTTACCATTGCGGGGCGGCTTGGGTGGCAATTGACCGATCATTGGTCCCAGACTTTACGTTTATCGGCGTCTTTTGATCAAAACTATGATTTACAAATTGGCGGTTGGCAAAATGCGCGACTTTACACACTGGGGACATATTTGAAATACTATAACCTGGATACGAATTTTGAACAAAACACTCATACCGGTTTGGTTGGAAATTTGGGTGTGGCGTACACCGGGTTTGGCGGTACCGAAACATTTATGCGATACAGTGCGGATGCAACCGCGATGGTGAAATTCTTGGACGACCGGTGGCAATTAAAAACATCACTGGATTTTGGATATATTCAATCGATTGGTGATGATTATGTCCCGCGTGTATATCGGTACTTTTTGGGTGGTGAATCAATGCGCGGGTTTGAAATTGCCGGCATAGGAAGTCGCAATTGGTATTATAATTCCTATGCACTTGGTGGTATGTGGAAGGTCAACGGTTCAACCCAGTTGAATTTCCCGATATTTATTCCTGATGAATACCAGATAAAAGGTTTTGTGTTTGCGGACTATGGTATTTTGGGCAAACCGCCATCCCGTGAAGATACGTACCTTGGGCGACCCAATTATATCGACAGCGGTATTCGCACATCCGCCGGGTTTGGTATTTATTGGAACACGCCGATGGGCCCAATGAATTTCAGTTGGGGTTGGCCATTAAAGATGGGAAAACATGACCGTGAACGGCGTTTCTTGTTGTCATTTGAAACCCAGTTTTAGTGTATTATTTGCACTTGACCGGTTGCGCAAAATTTTCTTATAATCAAAGTAGACATGGGGGAAAGGATATGAAAAAAATTATTATTGGATTGTTTGTTGGATTGGCGTTGGCGGGATGTGGCCAGATTTATGACCGCGAACCGGTTGGTGTCGGTTATGATACAAACGAATTGAAACTTAGTCCGTGTGCATGCATTATGGTGTATCGCGCATAATGGTCGCACCATAACACGCCCAAGGAGAGAGCATTGGATTACCCAGATGATTTTGACACGTCGGCCTTTCCGGCGGGAAAGCGGGTTGCCGTTTCCCGGACGATGGGGATATGGTCTGTTATCGCGTTCATTGTTATTATTGGCGCGTGCATCGCATTACCGTGGTTGCGGCGCAATCAAACAATTAATCCTTTTGTAATTTATGTGGACAGTGCGCGCGGCGAATGGCAATTGATTGGGCGACCAAGGGATGAAAAAAATATTCCGTATTATCAATCTGTGCAACGTGCATTGGTTGGCATATTTACCGAGAAATGGTTCACCGTGACCGGCAATACAGAAAAAAATGCGCTGAATTGGCAACGTTGCAACCGTGAAACCGATTGCACACGGCGTGTACCAAATACGTTTGCAAGTGTTGGCGGGTGTGACATATATTGTATTTCCGGGGAAAGTATGTATCAAAAATTTGTGGCGGATGTGTTACCGCAATATACGGCATACGAATCGGCCGGTGAACGTTGGCATATTGACCCGAACAAGATTACCGTATTTCCGGGTGGCGTAATAAATGCAAATGGTGGCACATGGGTTGCACGGGCGCGTGTTTATTCAAACATAAACGGAAATTTTGATATCGTTGCGTATGTCAAGGTTGCATATGACGCATCGCGTTATCCACAAACCTTGGGATACTATATAACGGGGTTCAATGCATACAGGGAATAATATGAAGAAACTGTTGGGATACATTATTGGACTGGCCACAATATTCGCAGTATTCGCGATGATATATATCGCGGGTGCGATATACGATACGGCCAACCAAGAAACCATTGAACCGTATTTCTTTCGCACGGGGTTAAGTGCGATGAATCAAACCGGTATGCCCCGCAATATATCCGAAATAGGCGAACGCAAGATGCGGGATTGGCTTATTCAAAAATTCGTTACGGAATATTTCTATGTTGTGCCGGACGTTGAAAATGTCGCACGACGAACACGCGGAAACACCGCAATTATTAGGCAAATGTCAAATTCAAACGTTATGCGCAAATGGGAACAAAATTTTGTCCCAGAAATTCGGGAATTGTCATCAAACGGCGCACGCAGGACTGTGCGGGTTTTTAACGAAATTTTTAACCCAGTGGACAGTAATTATTGGCATGTTGATTATGAATTAAAAACGTGGTATAAACCAAATGATATGAATGCGGTCCCGACAATCACGCGTGGCACAATGTATATAAAAATTCAAGATGCCGGCACGATTGGTCGATTGTACAGCAACATTGACGCGGTTCAAAAGGCACTGTTAAGTGGTATTGATCCGGCGCTTGTGTTCGTATTTCACGTGACCGATGTAATGTTTGATGGGGAATAGATGATATGAAACGTTTATGGATTTTATTGTGCGTTATATGCTGTGCCGTGACGCAATCGGCCTTTGCACCAAGTGATGATGTCTTTGATTACGAAGGCTTTCCCGAAGATGCCGAATACGACAATTTTGATGAATACGCGATTGAAACGAATAATAACACCGATGCCGCGTGCAATATGGGTGTTGTATCAATAAACACCGGTGACAGACCCACCGCAGTTTCCGGATTCGATATCGCCGGTATAATGTTGGGTATGAATTTTGACGAGGCGCAATTGATTGCGCGCGAAAATGGACTGTATACCAATCGTCCAAAAGACAGTGTTATTTACTCTATGCATCCAGATTGGAAATATAACCTTGATTACGAATGTCGGCGCAGTGGGGTTTATGCGCCCGCAAAATTAAATGCGTGTATAAATTCTTTGGCGCGGAATCGTGGTGTTTTGTATGCGTCCGAATTGCATTTGGTGCGGAATGTGACCGGTGAAACGATTGATGTTTATTTTACCAGCAACGCCACCGACAACGTCGTGTGGAAAATTGTTTATAAAAACGATGTTGATGAAATCGAAGGTGATGCCGAAAAATTTGCCAACCAACGCGACAAAAAAATTTGGTCTTGGTGGCAAAATGTATTGGACAAATATGGCAACCCAAATTCAGACACCGACAAATGGGTCAGTTCAGACAACGCATATGACCCGATGATGACCGCATATTATGGCGAATTGGAATTGGTTGATTGCGGACGCATGGCGGAAGACAACGCGGCAAATATGCAAAGTGCAACCGACAATTTTGCGGCGAAATCTTATGCGTTTTAATTCAATATGAATTCTTATAAAATCGGGATTTTTGCAGAAATCATTGCGTGCGCATATTTAATGTTGCACGGGTTTAGAATTGTGAAACGGCGATATACAACGGGGCGATACACGGGGCGCGCCGAAATAGATATAATTGCCAAACGCGGAAATTTAATTATTTTTGTTGAAGTCAAAAAACGCAAAACCATATCGGCGGGATTTGATGCAATTACATGGACGCAAATAAAGCGTCTGCGCGCCGCGGCGGAAACATACCTGTTGCAAAAACGATGGATGGGTAATGCGCGGTTCGATGTAATTATAATCCACGGATTTCATATCAATTGGATTAAACAGGCGTTTTAGTGGGGACCACCTGAATCCTCGTAGCATTCGTATCCATAACTAGTCAGCTGAAACCTTGCATCGCAACATACAATCGCACATGTTTCTGGTGTTTCACATGAACCATCGGTTCTACAATCACCATTTACAGTTTGCCATTCAACTTGCCATAGTGTGCAATCCGGATCATCAATACAGATCAATTTCGATGTTGTAATTGTTGGCACTCTTTCTATTGCCCAATCAACTAAATCCCAAGTTACAATGTCGGCATAATCACACCCTTCTACTTCGTCTTTATCCGCATCGCAAATTCCGCGCTCACCAATCGTCCCTGCGGTATCGGTATATGTGACAACGGTGTCACCGGGTGTTGATGCATTGGTTCCGGTTGCCGGAATCTTATTTTGTTTCAATGCATCTTGGGCATCTACGTAATCTTTGGATGTAACCGTGGATGAAGTTGCCAGAACTGAATTGATTGTAATAACCGATGCAATTGCACCGAATGCAAGAATTGAAATTCTCATATTCTCTTCCTTTGTTGTGCTTGTTTATGTATGTATAAAGTGTAAC
>JAFZUT010000010.1 GCA_017618175.1 Alphaproteobacteria bacterium | reverse complement strand
GGTCCCGGCCGAAACCACCCACAAAATTTTTCAAATTTTGCGGGGCCCGATACGCCGGGATGACGAGAATGAAAAAGGGAGGAATATTATGAAACCAGCATTATTCATCGGTGCAATCGCATCCGTTTTAGCATTAAACGCATTTGCAACAAGTTCCACGGTTACATCCAAAGATTACGTAGATGCCCAAGACGCATTGAAACAAAATAAAATACCGGCAACTGGAACAAACGCATCAACCCCCGGTGACACCGTTGTAACATATACAACAACCGGTAATGGTGTAATCGGTGAACGTGGAATTTTTAGTGATTATACTGAGTATGATTGGGACGATGGGACCGATGAAGATAAATTAGTCACCGCCGGTGCGGTTGCTTCGGTTATTAATATGGTCGATAACCTGCCGACAACAGGTGGCACATATGCAGAGTGTTATCAATATGATAATGGCAATTGTATATTGTGGGAATTACACGGCAAGATGGTTTATGGGAACGGACGATCTTGCAGTGGTAATGGGGAATATTGTAGTGACCAAACCCCCTGTTGTGATTCCCAGGCAGAATGTTATAATAGTGTCTGTACTATACCACTGATGTAGCGCAAAAAAACGGCGCGTTATGCGCCGTTTTCACTAACCCCTATCTCGCCATAGCCCAAAGGGTGCAGGCAAAAATAACCACTTTCCACTAATTCAAATTCGTTAAAAATTCGGGAAATGGATTTTCGTCATCATCGTTTGTGTCGCCCGAATCAACCGAATCATTTGCGGTCGCATCAACCGGCGTTTTATCTTTGGGATCACGGGTGGAATCGATTTTGCTCTGTTCTTCGTTGACAATACGACCGTAATGTTCGGCCGCCTGGAGCAAGCGTTCGCGTTCGATTTCGTCTGTGGCCTGGCGTGCCTGGTCCATATATTGTTTGCGTTTTTGCCGCCATTTATGACAGCGTTGAATCATCATACCGATGGCCGTTTGATTTTTTTTGTTTTGCATTTTCATTCTTTTGTTTTTTATGGAAATAAACTTTGAACCACGGGCATTTACACCCAATCGTTCCAATCAAGCACTCGAATATTAAAACAAGTTAAAACCAATTGCAATATTTTTTTTCAATTGCTATGCTTACCACCAAAGGGGGGATTTTACCCGTGCGGGCGCAACGTGGAAATTTTTTGTTACAGGCACTTCTTGCACTGACATTGGTGTTTGCGTTTATTCCGTTTTTTGCGCGGCGCCTTGCGCTGCGTGATGTGTCGGCGCAAATGTATGCCACCACGCGCCAGGTTGATGTCGCACGCACCGCCGCCAAGATTTTTATTCGTGAAAATGCGAACAGTATTCCATACGACCGCAGCATCGTTTCCGGTGATAATTTTTCTACGATTTTGGAACCATATGGGTTACCTTTGGGCTTTGTGCCACGTACTGCGTTGGGCCAAGATATCGTTTTAATCATAGATAAAACGAATACGGAAATTTCGGCATTCCTGCGGTTGCGCGGTGGCGATTTAAGTATGGTGCAACGCGCGGAACTGGCGCGGCGCATAGGTTTCTTTGCGGCGTATGATTTGGACAATCCAACGGGGGACATTGATATTGGAATTCAATTGGCCGATATGTATTCGGATGTTGTGCGCCGTAACGACAAAAATCCGGATGCATCGGGTTTTTTAACAGATTTAGATATAGGCGGGTTTCGTTTTGATAATGCCGCCAATATGTTGGCGCATCGCGCAACATTTGAAACCGCAGATTTAACAACATTGGCAATTTCTGGCACAGAATCTGGGCGCAAAGAGCGCAGTCAAATTGCCATAATCAATACCGATAAAACCGTGTTTCAAACGGGGGCGGGCGAATCGGCATTGTCTTTGACGCGCGGAACATTGAATGTGGATTCTTTATCGGTACGCACAATTTCTAAGTTCGGTGATACCGGCAATATGACATTCACAGATGCCGCGATTGATACTTTTGATATGGTGGCGGGACGTACCGGATTTGCCGGGCCTGAAAAATGGAATGTCGGCGGTAATGTGGTGACAAGTCGTATTACATTCAGTGTTGAGCGTTTGGATGTAAGTTCTTTTATAAATGTGACGCGTGGTCAAGATGTGTTTATCGATGCCGACAGTTTGTCGTACAGTACCGCAACCGGAATCGACACAGATTATATTTATGCATCAAATATCACACTGCGCGATCAAACATCGGATGGTTTGGCGCACGGTGGCGATGGGGTGGCGATATTGGACATTCGTCCGGCGGGAACATCCATTTTGCCGGATGCATTGGTTGACACAATAAACAATGGTTCAATTTCTATTATTGCAAACCCGGCCGAAGACGATGATAAAACAGTGGATTGCAAATCAATAATTTCTTCGTTGGGTAACACATATAATCAAAAATCTTTGGCCCAGTATATCATTTGCCAATATGTTTTTTGGCAAAGGTTGGAACACAGAATAAATATCAAACGGTGTCTAATGGGGGGCGGCGATGGGTGCAAATAAATTTAGAATCTTTGCACATAAATCTACAAACGCGGCCCAACGCGGTGGCGGATTGGTAGAGGTTTTGTTGGCGATGGTAATTATCGCGATTGCAACACCGTTCACATATTCTATGATTGCGGAAACAACACACACTATGCACAATATGGCGATTGCAAATGATATAATAAGCCTGCGTGATGGTGTATTGAACTTTGTGCGAATAAATCAAGATATGTGGCCGGACGAAGCGCAAATACAAATGTCGCAGACCGAATTGGCCGAATTTTCGGATTCTATATCGGCGGGCTTTATTGATAAATATGCCGTTCGTGGCGGTACAATCATAGATGTATATTTGGCGTTCGAATTCCCATTGCCAATAAAACGCGTGGCCCAAATTGCAAATAATGTGGGGCCAGATGCGGCGATTGTTGGCCCAGATAAAATTGCATACGGTGATTCTTGGGCGGTGACCGCGCCGGGATTTCGTGAAGGTAATTTGATATACAAAATATCACGTAATTTATCGGACGTTGATACCGCGCGATTTTTGCATCGCGGTTCATCCGGTGAAGACGATTTGAATGTTATGGCACGTGATTTGAATATGGGTGGACACGATGTTTATAACATTGGGGGCATAGATGGTAAATCATTGCGTGTGCGCAGTTTAGATGCAACATTTGTGATGGCCGATACGGTTGATGCGCGAACGGTATATTTTTCATCGGGCGCGAATATGAACGGTGATAATGTCAAAATTGGTTCAATGCGTGTTTCGGGCGATATAAACGGATTTAGAAATATTAACGCAAAAACATTAAACGGTTCTTCGTTCAATGTGAATGGGCGCATAATTGCGGATCGTGCGACCATAAATAATGTGGTAAATGTTGGGCGTGATTTAACTTTGAAATCTACTTCTGTGAAAACAATCAGTGGTTTTTCCGGTATCACGGTTGGTTCAGTTTTTGCACCATATATTTTAACAAAGCAGATAATTTTCCATGAAAATTTCGGCCTTACGGTTTCCGGGGAATTGTTGGTATCGTCAAATTCGCCTGTGAAACTTGGTGCGTGGTATTTTCCGTCAACGACGCCGCCGTCTTTTTCATCTTTGACATTGGCCCGCGCACCAATGCCGGTCGCACCAAAGGCGGACGAGTTCAAGTCGATTATGACAAGTGGGTGGCAAACAAAATGATAAAAAAAACAAGAATATTTTCTTGCTCTAATTTGCACCGTGGAACGGTGTTGATAGAATTTTTGTTGACCATCGCGTTGGCGGGGACTTTGTTGCCGTTTATATATGGTTACCAAAATCGTGCGGTTATTCGTGCAGAAAATGTGCGTGTTACGCGGCAAATGCAAAAAATTCAAAACATATTTGAAAAATATATTGTTGAAAACAAAGATTCTATGTTGACCACCGTTGGACGTAATATAATCAAGGTAAAATTGACAGACTTGATTGATTATGGATTAGATGCGGCGTTTGTTGAATCTGTGGGTGACAAATATCAACTACGCGTGTTAAAGTCTAATGATTATGGTGACCAAGCATCCCTTCAGGGCGTAATAGTTTTAACAGATTCAAGTATTACACCGTTGCGCACACGTGAAATTGTATCAATGGGCGATGACAAAATCGGTTTCGTTGATGGCACGCGCGCATATGGTGGGTTTGGAACTTGGCGCGTCAATACCGCGGATTTGGGCGTGGACGCGACATCTGGGATTGTGCAAACGACCGCGATAAAGCGTGATAATTCTTTGTATCTGTGGCGTGTGCCTTCGGAAAATGCATCGGATGCGACAATGTTGTCCGCACTGAATTTGGGTGGGCGCGATATAATAAATTCTGTATTTGTGAATGCAAGTGGATTGTCTTTGGATGAATCGTTAGAGGTGAACAAAATTGTCACAAATGATTTGATATTCAAAAACCGTACAACAATTGATACAAAATTTACGACTCAAACGGCGATAGTTTCGGGTGCAATGTCTGGGGATTCAAAAAATATATCGGTTGCCGGCACATTAAGTGTGGCGGAATCGGCCAAGGCATCATCGTTCACGGCGGATAATTTTTGGGTAAATAACCTAACATTGGGTGGATTAAGCACGCCATCCGGTGTCGCGGCAACTCTGCGTTCAAATGGGTCTTTGGATATGACCGAAGGTCGTATCAGTGCGATGTTCGTATCCGTTGGATTTACGGGTTCAATCACATCACGCCTGAACGTCAAAGAAAAAATAATTGATTCTGTGAATTCTGATTATTATTGGGATGTAAAATCCAAAGTTGCAAACTTGGTGGATATAAATTCGCCAACATTGTCGGATATGGCACCGCGAATATTGCGCAGGGAATCTGTGTCGGGAACAACGGCAACACGGGTTTTTTCGTCTGTGTCATCAAACAAAAATGCGACAGTTGGTGATTACCTGAATGCAATTCGTGAAATTGGGCAAAATGTCCGCGCACAATATCAAATGTTGAATTTGGAATAATTTATGGTATAAAGGTGGCAAGCAAATGAAAATAAAATGTGATATTTGTAAAACAGAATATTCGGTTAACGCCGCACCGTCTGGGCGCGTGCGGTGCGCGGTGTGCGGTAATGTGTGGAATGTTTCAAAACGCCCACGCCGCAGCGGTCTGTTGGTGTTTTTTGCATCACTTTGTGCGTTACTTGCGGCGACCGTGTTTGCGGTTGCGGTTATTGTCACATCGCGGCGCGATAATCCGGAAAAACGCCCGTTGGTGGCAACGATAAGCGATGTATCAACCCAAAAAGACGATAACAACATACCGCGTATGGTGGTCAGCGGCACGGTCACCAATCGGTCTGATGATATATATGCGTTCCCTGATTTGATAATTGTTTCATACGATGCGACCGGTGCGCCAATTTCGCGCCAGAAATTTATGCCATCTGCGACATTATTGGATGCGGGACAATCGGTTCGTTTTTCACATACTTTGTCGGGCGATATCACGGGGGTAAAGCGCGTCACGGTTGAATTGTTGGATATAACCCAAGGGGGTAAGAAATGAAAAAGATAATTTCGTGTCTTGTGTTTGCGTTGGTTCCTTTTGTTGCGATGGCCGCGGATAATCCGCCGGCACCGGTTCCGCGTGTTAGTATTTTTTCAACCACAACCGATTGGGCGGCGTTGACGGGGTTGCCTTTGCGCCAGTTCACGGGTGATTTCAAATGGTCAAACGCAGATGTTGGCCGCGGTATGGTTATGTATTACCTTGACGCGTTCCCGTGTTATGGCGAGGCCGACAGTGTTCGCATCTGGTTGGGACCTAACCGTCAATCGACGGGCAAATTGCGTCTGGTATGTGTTCACGCCCCAACCGAAATCAGTTTTACTTGGCGCAACGCCACCCGTGACGCGGACCAGGCACAAAGCACAGGCATCTTGAAATGCCCGGTTACCGGCGAATATGAATTGAACATAGATATGTCAAAATGCACGCGCGGTCCCGATTGGAAGGAATACAGATAACAATGGCAGACACGCGCGAATTTATAGTATCAAATGAATCCGCCGGCGTTCGCCTGGACCGGTTTTTGGTTGGTGCTTTGCTGGAATTTTCGCGCAGTGAAATTCAACGCCTTAATGTGTTGCGTAATGGCGCGCCCGCAAAATTTTCGGACAAGGTCAAAGCTGGCGATAAAATATCAATTGAAATTCCCGACAAAGAAACGGATGTTGCCACCGATAACATATCAAACGAATTGGATTTGGAAATTTTATATCAAGACGATGATATAATCGTGATAAACAAACCACGTGGGGTGGTTATGTATCCATCCGCGGGGAACAAAACTGGAACATTGGTTCAAAATCTGCTGTCTATAACGCACTTGTCATCGTTGGGTGGCGCAACGCGTCCCGGGGTTGTTCATCGATTGGACAAAGATACCAGTGGTGTTATGGTCTTTGCGAAAACAGACGCGGCATATCGCGGGTTGGTAAAAACTTTCTCGAATCACGATTTGACACGAAAATATATCGCATTTGTTTGGGGTGTTCCAAATTGGACCGGTGCAGACATAACGGGCAACATTGCACGTTCTTCGCGCAACCGTCAAAAAATGACAATGGTAAAATCGGGTGGCAAACCCGCACATACATCGGTCGAAGTGCTGAACGTGTGGCCACGTGTGGGTGTGGCGGAATTTCGTTGCACGTTGTTGACCGGGCGCACGCATCAAATTCGTGTTCATTTATCGGCGCACGGTTTTCCGGTGCTGTGTGACCCGATATATGGTCGCGCGTCGGCGCGTTTGGGTTCGGTTCGTGATGCAGATTTGTTGGATTTTATAAAAACGCACACCGGTCAAATGTTACACGCCCAAATCTTGGAATTTAACCATCCGGTGACGGGTGAAAAAATGCGTTTCAAAACCGATTTGCCAGACGATATGTTGGAATTAAAATATATTCTGGACAGTGCGAATTAAACGCTACTTTTTGCTTTTATTTTTTTCGTCCCTATGATATAATAAATCGATACCAAAAGGGGAACGAGGATGAAATTTATCTCTAGTATATTCGGTTTAATCGCGGTTTTCTGCGTCTTTGATGATGCGAATGCGGATTTGCGTGTGGGGGGTGCCCGTGTGTCATCAATACCGGTGAATGCAACAACCGCGGCGGCGCGACGTTTGCCAACAATGAAAAGTGCGGCGACTGTTGCATCGGAAAGCAGTTCGACATCTACATCGTCTTTGATGGCGGTGACCGAGTGCGTTGAAGCGTACACCGAATGTATCAAGGATGCGGATGCGTGTGGCACCGATTTTGAAGAATGTACCACAAACGAATTGTTCTACGCCCAAAAACCCCAGTGCAACAGTGTTTTATTGCAATGTTCATCCGCGGGTATCAATGCGCTGTTTGGCACGACCAGTACGACAAACCTGGCGACCAAGAATTCAAATGACGAATATGTTTATCCCACCGCAGGCAGTATTCTGGGCCAGTTTATCGAGGCCGGCGCAATCAATAACCGCCTTGATACCAGTTCATGCGTTAAACGTTATACTTCGTGCTTAAAGAAGGAAAGCGTTTGTGGCGAAGATTTCGAACTTTGCACATCCAACAGTGAATTCAAAAAACAAAAAATATTCTGTGAATCCACATTGGCGCGGTGCCAAGACGAAGGTAAAACCGAATTGTTCGGTTCAACCAATACTTCGTCTAATCCCACGGCGGCCAGTCGTTTAGGCATTATGATAAAAGAAGGTGCAGATTTGGCGTCTGTTAACGCGGTTTCCACGTGTTATAAAGTTGCAGACCAATGCATTCTTTCTGCGTGCAACACGAATCCGTATAAATGCATAGTGGACAGCACTTTCGCGGTTGTCAACGCGACCGATGATGTGAACGATAATGCGCCAACATCGGCTGATGCGGCGGCCACCGATATTATTACAACCTCTTTGATTTCGCGTTATATCAAAAGTGCGTGCGCGGAAACAATCGGTGGGAACAAATATTGCTATATGACCGCAAACGAAGGAAAGGTTCCAACCGCATCCCAGATAACCGACCCAGAAAATCGAGAGGATGTTTATGCAGATATTTATGCGGCGCGTATGAACACAACATTGCGTGATAAAATCAAAAAGATTGCAGACGAATTTGATAAAAAAGCCAAAGATAAATGCAGTGATACAATTACTGCGTGCGCGATGCGTTCATGCGGTTCGGGTCTTGGGTCCGCGTGTTACAGCAAGGTTTTTGCAACCGGCACATCAATGGCGGATTTCAAGAATTCAATAAACGGTGAATCCACATATGCCGAAATTCAACGCGGTTGTGAATCCATTGTGAATACAGATGCGAATTGCAAATATGCGGCGGCGGCGGTTGATAACAAAACATACAGTTATGAATACAGTGATGCGGGCGCGTTTGATATGTTGTTCCCGGCGTCTGCAACCGGCAAAGACCCGATTGGTGTTGTTTCGCGCCTGAATGCGTCTTTGGCGGAAAATTATAATGATGCGGCAATTGAAAAAATGGCCAAACAGTGCAAGAACACGGCGGTCAGTTGCATCCGTTCACTGTGTGGTGCGGATTTCAAGAATTGCTATCGCAACCGTACGGACGTTATGACCGACACATATGCAACCGATGAAGAAAAATTCAACCAGAGTATGAACAAAGTTGGTGGTGTTTTGGATTTCACGATTGTTCGTGGTTTGTGTTTGGAAACTGTCAAGAACGCGGATGTTTGTGATGAACACCTTAAGATTCAGGTTGTTAAAAACTATACCGATGGTAATGGCAATACCGGTTGGGGTGATAACAAAACTGTTCGTGACGCATGGGTTGGCGCGGTCAGCAGTGGTTATTCCGCAAAATTGGTTGATATCGAAGGCGAAGTTGTTGAAACGGGACTTTGCACGATTGACCAATCCAAAACAACCAATGCAAAGTGCAAAGAAAAAATAACAGATGCGTGGCAATGTGGCTATATTGATGAAGATGGATGTTTGTATGATGTTGATCAATTGGTGCCACGTCGTGATTACCAATTGAGTATGGCAGCGGATACTTTGTTCCAAGAAGTAATGGGCGATTTGGAAAAAGAAGCCCAGGCGAAGTATAATGCGAAATTGACGGCGGAACAACATATGTGTGTTGATGCCAACAGTGGTGGCATTATGGGACGTAACGACCACAGCAGCACATATATGTGGGTCAAATTGAAAAACCGCAAGGTTCCAAAGAATTATTCGACCAACGGTTTGGCGGCTAATGACTTTGTGGCAAGTAATGATTTGTATGGTTCGTTCTGTCGTGCACGCGTGACAATACAATCAGACGACCCGGATTTGCAGACTTTGTTGCAAAAAGGCCAAAAATGGTCCACGGCATACTTTGCGGTCGGCGACGTGTTCACATGCGGTTCATGGATTCCACAGAAAGATTTGGAATCGATTGCCGAAACCGTCGCAGCCAAGAAATTGGGCAAGTCAATTGAAGATGCAAAAGACGGTAAAATGTCCACTGCACAAAAATGGGCGACCGCAGCGGCCACAATCGGCAGTGCCGGCCTGGGTGTTGCAGGTATGGAATTACTGCAAAGCAAAACCGGTCTTGGTGGGCTTATGAATACCAATGGCAATTCTGCACAGGCCTGTCACGACAAATTCGCTTTTGCACGTACAGAGGCACAAGGTTGGATACGGAATTCAACTAGCGGCAGTTGCGGAGATGTAGAAGGTGGTGGATATGAAAACAGAACGTTTGGCTTGGGTGAAACTATAAAAGTATCAAGTTTTGGTCAATCCACTACAACCAGAAAGGTTATAAACAAGCAAGGTGAATGTTTGAGTGCTTCAGCGGTCCAAAATTATATAGACACGGACTTGTCGGCGGAAAAAGAAGAAGCGGTCTGTGGCAAAGGCGCGTCTGCCGGGTGGCGCATCGGGGTGGATGCCATTGGTGCGACGGCACTTGGCATAACCGGTGGTTTGGCGACGGGCCAGAATATCAAGGCGGCGAATCGTCAAAAATTCACCGAAGCCCAGCAAGAGTTTATGAACAACGTTGGTAATCATATCTATTGCTTTATCGGGGCGGACGAGGCCGGTACCTATGGCGACCTGATTGAAATTAGTGTTGATTAGTGGCAAGTGTTAGTTATTGATATGCGGGGCATTCACCCCGCATTTTTTTTCATCGTCACCCCGCGGAAGCGCGGGGCCCAGACGGAGTGCAACGAAGTCTTGCTCCGCAGGAGATTCATTGTTGCGGCGCAACAATGAATGTTTACTGTCTGCGACGCAGGCGTTCACTTTGTTCACACTGGGTCCCGGCCTTCGCCGGGATGACGGTGTAATTACGGCGGTATGGCGTGGTTGTCGCAACTGCCCACTAACACCAAGCCCGACCGTGTCGGGCGCAGTCTCGGCTTAGCAATCGCAAGATTGCGAAGATGGATAACCACTAACGAATCGGTATTCGAATCGGTTTTCTGGGGATTTTTTACGTTTTATGGACCGCGCTAAGCAAAAAAGTTAAAAAATAATAAAAATAAAAAAGTCCGGATTTCTGCGGGCTTTGGAAAAATATCCCATCGCGCCACAAAAAAATAAAAATATTTTTGAAAAAACGCTTGACTTTTTTGCAAGATAAGTTCATAGTATACGGGCTTTCTAAGTTAGGGCACGTTTCAGGGTGCAAAATCTAACCTCTGGAATGCGGAAAATCCGCAACATTGTGAATAAAAGCAGCTCATCAAAATGATTTTTGATGCATTTCAAAAATCTGTTCAAGAAGAGATATGCAGACAGTTGAATTTGGAAATATCCAAACTTTGACTAAGTCAATGTGCATATCCTAGACAGGTAGTAGGTTTACGATTAAACCTCGTTAAGAAACTTGTCTTGCGAATATACAATATGTAAAGACGAACTGATATAAATGTCAGCTTTGTTTAATATGCACAGGACTTAAACCACAGGTTTTTTAGAACTTGAGAGTTTGATCCTGGCTCAGAACGAACGCTGGCGGCAGGTCTTAGGCATGCAAGTCGAACGG